>NZ_CP063189.1:0-745955 GCF_028609805.1 Corynebacterium massiliense DSM 45435 | reverse complement strand
GGGCCCACCTTTGCGTGGCTGTTGGACGTGGAGGATTTCTACGAAAAAGGCCCCGGCATTGCTGGGGAGACGGTGTCCTACGACAACTACGAGCCATTGCTTGACGATGTCCTCCGCGGCATGCGCGACCGCGCCAACGGCGGGCCGGTCGCGGCCGATTTCCGGTTCGGCCATGCGGAGACCATCATCCCGCTAGCAGCACTTTTGCGGCTGCCAGGTTCGGAGGCTGGGGTTCCGGCAGACGAGGTGATGGATCGGTCGAATTCGGCGTGGCGGGGTGATGCGGTCTCACCGATGGCCGCGAATATCCAGTGGGACGAGTTCCAAAACACTGCCGGAGAGACAATCGTGCGCATGCTGTACAACGAGGCGGAAATCCCGTTCCATGCAGGGTGCGAACCGATTGCGGAGGGCTCGCGGTTCTACACGCTTGACGAGTTAGAGTCTTGCCTCCCACTCGGCGCGTCGTCGGACCACGCGCATGCGCACTTGGGCACCGGCGGCGGCGCGGGCTCGGGACCGGACAGCCCTGGCCCGGGCAGTTCCACGAGCAGCGCGCGGCTTAGTTCAGCGCTGACCGCCTTCTGAAGCCGCCTGCATTCTCGCCGCCCGCTGCCGCTTTCTCGTTGTCCTTTATCCCTTGTCCGCTTTCACCCGTTCCGCGGCAGCGCAGACTCACTGCGGTTCGAGAGCGGAGAGGATGCCGGCGGTGCTGCCGCGCCGGATCTGCGATGGCCGCGCGCCCACCAGGCAGTACGCCACATCGGGGTCCCCAGTCTTGCGCCGCGGCGCGAGGATGCGGTTGAGCAGCGGGTAAACCGCGGGCAGGTCCGGGTGCTCTTCAGTAAAGCGCGTGGCGATGCCCCGGGCATACCGCCCCGAAAACGCCCGCGTGGTCACCGTCGGGTCCCCGAGCCCCTCGTCGGCGTGGTGAGCGCCACAGGCGGCAATGGCTCGGCTATTGTCCCGACTCGTCCCCGCCTCCTCGGCAAGCAGGAACGGCGAGCCGCACACCACCTTCCGTACGTGCGGCAGGTTGAGGAGCGTGGTGACATCGGCACTGGTGCGCGCGCCACCGGCAGCGAGCAGCGGAACGCCGGGGACTGCGGCGGCAACCTCCCGCACGAGCTGCGGAAGCGGCCGCGGGTCGGGTTCGGCACGCACGTCCCAGGTCCCGCGGTGCCCGCCCGCCGCCGGCCCCTGTACGCACAGTACGTCCACGCCCGCAGCCGCAGCGCACTGCGCTTCGTCGATGGTGGTGACGGTGGTCCAGGCTTCGGCGCCCGCGGAGTGAATGCGGGTGACCTCCGCGGGGCTGAACGCGCCGAACATCGACCACACCACCGACGCGCCCGCGGACAGCGCCAGCTGGAGCTTCGCGTCCCACCCGAAGGAGTAATCGGGCGCTGCACAAGTGTCCCCGGGCGCGAACTCGGCGGCGAGGGCGCGGGCGGTGGTGAGCTCGGCATCGGCAAGCGGGGTCTGCGGGTGAAACAGGTTCACCCCGAAGCGCTCGCAGCCCGCCGCGGCGAGCTGGAAGACCTGCGTGCGCGCGGCCTCGACGCTGCACGTGCCCCACGCGAGGGTGCCAAAGGACGAGGCGGCGCAGGCGGCGCGGACCAGCGCGGGCGTGGTCGGCCCGCCGGCCATCGGCGCGGGGAGGACGGACGCGGCGACGGAATCGAGAACAGCGCTCATAGAGCCACAGCGTATGTGAGACGATGATTGTGTGTCTGCTATCAAAAAGCTTTTTGCCCGCATGTTCCGCCGCCCGCGCACGCTTGACCCGCGCGAGCTCGACGTCGACTGGCTCATCGTCGGCCTGGGCAACCCGGAGCCGGAATACGCGGGCACGCGGCACAACGTCGGCTACATGGCGGTCGACGATCTCCTAGCGCCCACCGGCGACATCCTCCAGCCAGTCAAGGGACATCGTGCCCACGCCGCGCTTTACGATGCCCACATCCTCGCCGTCCGCGCCGACACCTACATGAACACCACCGGCGAGGCGATTGGCCCGCTCGCAAAAGCGCTCGGGGTGGCGCCGGACCACGTGATTGCCATCCACGACGAACTCGACCTGCCGCCGCACAAGGTCCGGCTGAAGGCGGGCGGGAACGAAAACGGGCACAACGGGCTGAAGTCGCTCACCGAGCACCTGGGCACGCGGGACTTTGTGCGCGTGCGCATCGGCATCGGCCGCCCGCCGAAGGGCACGAGCGTGCCGGACTGGGTGCTCAGCCGCATCGACACCGGAGCCGGGCTCGACGAGCAGATCGAGTCCGCCGCCGAGGGCGCGCGGCTTATCACCCGCGACGGGCTGGGCAAGGCGCAAAGCGTCATTCACGCCCGCACGTAAGTAGCTCGCGCCGGCCGTCTACGAGAGCTTGCCCTCCAGTTCGGCGATGGCGGTGCGGAGTTGGCGGGAGGCGGCATCGTCAAGCACGGCGCCCTCGCGCCCCAAGGTCAGGGCGGTGTCAGACGCGGTCGGGTCCATGGCCAGCAGCCCGGTGACGGTGGTGCGCCAGCCAGCAATCGCGGCGCGGCCGCCGCCGGAACCGTAGGCGACGAAGGTGACCGGCTTGCCCTTCCACTCCGCGACCGAATCGAAGGCGTTTTTGAACGGGCCGGGCACGTTGCGGTTGTACTCCGGGGTGACGAAGACGAACGCGTCGAAGCCCGCCACCTTGTCGGCCCAGGCCTGCACGCGCGGGTCGTCGTACGTGCCGCCGGCCATGGCCGGGATGACCTCGGTGGTGGCGAACGGGATGTCCCAGTCGGCGAGCTCCACCAGTTCGTAGTCGAACGCGCTGTCCGCGACCTGCTCGGCCACCCACTGGCCTACGCGGGTGCCCACGCGGCCGTGCCGGATGCTGCCAACGATGATGCCAATGGTCATTTTCTCCATACCTTTCTGACAAGTGCGCCACTTTGTTGACGTATCATACACGCCGATTCCGGCGGCGCCGCGACTGGCCGCTAAGCTTATCCACCATGAGTTCCGTCGCCGCTGAAGCCTCCCGCCGCCGCACCTTCGCCGTCATCGCCCACCCGGATGCCGGTAAATCCACGCTCACCGAGGCGCTCGCGCTGCACGCCCACGTCATCAACGAGGCCGGCGCCGTCCACGGCAAAGCGGGCCGCAAGGCGACGGTGTCCGACTGGATGGACATGGAAAAAGAGCGCGGCATCTCGGTCGCCTCGTCGGCGCTGCAGTTCGAGTACGCCCCCGAGGGCCACGCGGGCGCGCCGTACATGATCAACCTCGTGGACACCCCGGGCCACGCGGACTTTTCCGAGGACACCTACCGCGTGCTCACCGCCGTCGACGCCGCGGTCATGCTCATCGACGCCGCCAAGGGCTTGGAGCCGCAGACGCTGAAACTGTTCCGCGTGTGCAAGTCCCGCGGGCTGCCGATCATCACCGTGATCAACAAGTGGGACCGCGCCGGCCGGGAGGCGCTGGAGCTTGTCGATGAAATCGTCAACGAAATCGAACTCCAACCCACCCCTCTGTACTGGCCGGTGGGCGAGGCGGGTGACTTCCGCGGCCTCGCGCACGTCAACGACGACGGCGAGGCGGACGAATACATCCACTTTTTGCGCACCGCGGGCGGCTCGACCATCGCGCCGGAGGAACACTTTGCCCCGGACGCGGCGGCGGAGAAAGAGGGCGCGGCGTGGGAGACCGCGCAGGAGGAAGCCGAGCTACTCGCCGCGGACGGCGCGCTGCACGACCAGGAGCTGTTCGAGCAGTGCGTGACCTCGCCGCTGATCTTCGCCTCCGCGATGCTGAACTTCGGCGTGCACCAGATCTTGGACACCCTGTGCGCGATCGCCCCGCAGCCGCGGGAGCGCGACTCCGACCCGCGGGCGCTCGCGGCGTCGCAGCAGGCAATGGACGAAACGCGCGCGGTCGCCGACGACTTTTCCGGCGTGGTGTTCAAGGTGCAGGCCGGCATGGACCGCAAGCACCGCGACACGCTGGCATTTATGCGTGTGGTCTCAGGCGTGTTCCGCCGCGGCATGCAGGTCACGCACGCACAATCGGGCCGCAGCTTTTCCACCAAGTACGCGCTCACCGTCTTCGGCCGCACGCGCGACACGGTCGAGGAGGCCTACCCCGGCGACATCGTCGGTCTGGTCAACGCGGGCTCCCTCGCGCCGGGCGACACGATCTACGAGGGCAAGAAGGTCCAGTTCAAGCCGATGCCGCAGTTCGCGCCGGAGGCGTTCCGCATCCTGCGCGCGAAGTCGTTGGGAAAGTACAAGGCGTTCCGCAAGGGCCTCGAACAGCTCGACGCGGAGGGCGTGGTGCAGATCCTGCGCAACGACGCGCGTGGCGATGCCGCCCCCGTCATGGCCGCCGTCGGCCCCATGCAGTTCGACGTCATGCAGGCGCGCATGGAACTCGAGTACAACGTTGAGACGGTCACCGAGCCCATCCCCTACTCCGTCGCGCGGCGCACCGACGCCGAGTCCGCGCCGGAGCTCGGCAGGCAGCGCGGCGTGGAGATTTTCACGCGCACCGATGGCGAGCTCATCGCGCTGTTTGGCGATAAGTGGAAGCTCAAGTTCATCGAGAAAGAACACCCCGAGCTGACGATGGACACGCTCGTCGCCGACTAGCGCGGCCGGTCTAGCGCCCGCGGCTACGCGCCCGCGGCTACGCGCGGAGAAACTCCTCCCACGCCGGCCACTCCCGTTCCACCTGGCGCATTCCGGCCGCGTAGTTTGCGTGCAGCTTTTCCACGTTGCGCTCGGTGGAGGTGACCTGCATGTCGTCGGGGAAAAACAGATAGGCCTTGCCGGCCTTTTCCAGCTCGAGCAGCCGGTCTTTGACGGCGTTGTAGCGCGCTGGGCGTTCGATAAGCGCATCGGCTACCGCCGGGTTCTTGCGGAAGGCGCGGCGCACCAGCCCCGGCCGCGGAACCTCCGGGCGCACGTAGTCGCGCGGTTTCGTACCGAGGAAGAACACGCGGTCGTATCCCGCCTCGAGCGCTGGGTCGACAGGGAGTCCGCCGTGTTCGCTTAGGGCGCCATCGTCAAACGGCACGCCATCGATAACCCGCATGGGCATGATGACGGGAAGCGTCGACGATGCCCGCACCCGCGCCAGCAGGCCCGGCAGGTCCGGCACGTCGGCGCGCGTCCAGTAGACACTCTCGCCGGTGTCGGCGCGCGTGGCGGTCAGGTTGAGCTCCGCCGGGTGCTGCTGGAACGCCTCGTAGTCGAACGGCATGTCCGTATCCGCTGAGCGCTCGTAGATGTACTCGGCGTTGAAGTATCCGCGCCCGCGCACGAGCGAGCCGACGCCGCCGAAGCTGGGGTTGTTGGCAAAGTCGGTGAAACACTCCCGGGCGCGCTCGGCATCGCGCGATAAGTAGTTGAGCGCGTGCGTCGCCCCCGCCGAGACCCCGCCGACCCAGCCGAATTCGACGCCGTGTTCCAGCAGCTTGACGATGCCCGGCGCCGTATACGAATTGCGCATCCCGCCGCCTTCGAGCACGAGTGCAATGTGGTGTGCATCAATCATCGCGGCTCCACAGTACTCGGCTAGGCTCGGCGGGCATGGGATTGCGGGATTTCCTCGAACGGGTTGTGGGCGGCGCCGGCGGGAGCGGGAGCGACAGCGCGGGCGACACGGGCGGCCGGACGCGGTCTCGGCGCCGGTCTCGGCGCCAACCCAAGCTCGGACAGGCGCCACAACACGCGGTGGACATCGCCGCGCGCACGCTGCAGGTCTCCACGGCCGAGGGCATGGTCATTGTCGTGCTCGACCAAGAGGCGGCCGCCGCGCTGCAGGAAACGCTCGCGCGCGACGAGTCCGCCGCCCTCCACGGTCCTGCGGGCGCGGGCAAACCCGCCGGCGAGGTCGTGTACTTCGTGCCCACCTGGCGCGCGGCGCTCGCCGTACACGATCCACGCTACGGCTGGGCGGTTCCGGTGGACGGTGAGGAACGGGTGGGCATCGCAAAGCTGGGCACGGCCCCGCAGGAGGTGGAAGTCTCCGCGCGGCTCGGGCTGGTTATAGAAGAGACACCCCGCCCATAATCACCAGGAAGACCGCGACGGCCAGCCCGCCCCACAGTGCGACGCGGGCGGAGTTGCGGCGCGCGGCGTCAAAGGTGCGGCCGGCCGCGCTGTCCGGGCGGGCGCGCACAACCGCGATAAACAGCCCGCACACCACCGGCAGCGACAGCGCGAGCGTGGCGTAGACCGCCAGCCCGACGTACTGCGTCGCGGGCGCGAGATCGGTCGCGGCCAGGTGCAGCAGGCCGTAGTAGAAGGGCACGGAGGTTAAGGACTGGATGGCGCCCATCGCAAAGCCGATGCCCACGGTGGTAGCCGAAGGGCGCTGCAACGGTTCCATGAGGCGCCGGACTAGTTCGTTGGGGCTGCCCTGCGAACGCCACGCACCGATGCCGAGCGCGATGCCGACAACGATGAGCACGATGCCCGCGACCGGAGATTCGAGAATGTGCTGGATGCGCTCGCGCACGCCGAGGAGGAAAAACAGGACGGCGGCCGCGGCCGCGACGACGCCGAGCCAGTCGCCGATGACGACCAGCGTCGCGATTTTCCGGTAGCGCCCGCGCGGCAGCATGATGCCGATTGCCACCAGGATTCCTATCAGCAGGGCGTTGACGGAATCGCCCAGCGCGTAGAGCACGGCGTGGAGCATGCGGCTTAGCCTACCGCCCGCCGACGCCCACTACGGCAACCGGCGCCCCCGCACGGGCCCGGCAGCGAACCCGCGAACACAGCCGAAGAAATTGCACAGTTCCCGCAAATTTGCATAGAGTGTGCAACGTTCGTATTTTTCTCCCCGCTCATTCCGCGAAAGGAATCTTATATGTCCCGACTGCTGTACCGCATCGGCAGCTGGTCTTACAGAAAAGTTTGGCCGTTTCTAGCCTTCTGGCTCGTCCTGCTCGTCGCGATGGGCGGGCTGGCTGCCGGGTTTGCCAAGGAGCCGAACCCGAACTTCACCATGCCGGAGATGGACTCCACCGTCACCCAGGACAAGATGAACGAGCGCTTCGGCAACGACTCGGATGCCATGAGCGAGCCCACCGGCACCGTGCTCGTACAGGCGCCGGAGGGCAAAAAGCTCACCGACCCGGAGGTGATGAACGAGGTCGACTCGCTGATCGATGACCTGCGGGCAACCGGCGCACTCGAAGACAGCGACGAAATGGTCAACCCGGTGCTCGCCGCTAAGGGCATGGAAAAGCAGCTCGGCGAGCAAAAAGCCGCGCAGGGCACGCCGAAGGAGCAGATCGCCTCCGACCTCAAGGCGCTCTCCCCGCTCAGCGAGGACCAGCGCACCGGCACCTTCACCGTCACGTTCGACGCGCCGGAGGTCATGGAGATCGACCCCGACGCGAAAGACGCGGTCACAGACGTCATCGACCGCTACGACGCCGGCGAAAACGGCGCCGCGCACATCGCCGCCAAGTACAGCGGCAACGCCTTCCAGTCCGCCGGCCAGGACATGGACATGACCTCCGAGACCATCGGCCTGGCGGTGGCGGCGGTGGTGCTCATCGTCACGTTCGGCTCGCTCATCGCCGCGGGCATGCCACTTATCTCCGCGGTGATCGGCGTGGCCATCGGCCTGCTCGGCGTGCAGCTGTGCACCGTGTTCACGGACAGCATCTCGGAAGTCACCCCGATGCTCGCATCCATGATTGGCCTGGCGGTGGGCATTGACTACGCGCTGTTCATCGTCAACCGCTACCGCAACGAGCTCATCACCTCCTCCGGCCTCAACGACCTGACACCGAAGGAGTTGGCGGCCGCGCTCAAGTCAATGGACAAAAAGACCCGCGCCCACGCGATGGGCATGGCGCTGGGCACTGCCGGCTCGTCGGTCCTGTTTGCCGGCGTGACGGTGCTCATCGCGCTGGCGGCGCTGTCCATCATCAACATCCCGTTCCTCACCACGATGGCGCTTGCGGCCGCCGCGACCGTCGCCATCGCCGTGCTGGTGTCGCTGACCTTCATCCCGGCCCTGCTGGGGCTTTTGGGCACCAAGATCTTCGCCGGCCGCGTGCCGGGCCCACAGGTCCCAGACCCGGAGGACGAGAAGCCGACCATGGGCCTGAAGTGGGCCCGCCAGATCCGCCGCCACCCGTGGCTGAACCTCATCGCCGGCGTGGTGCTGCTCGGCGTGCTGGCCATCCCCGCCGGCAAGCTCAGCTTGGCGATGCCCACCGACGGCACCGCGAAGCTCGGGTCATCGCAACGCGACGCGTACGAAATGACCGCCGACGCCTTCGGCCCGGGCCGCAACGCCCCGATGGTCGCCTACGTGGACACCGCCGACGTGGCCGAGCAGGACCGGATGCAGGCTTACAGCGACGTGCTGGCGAAGTTCAACGACACCGAGGGTGTGGACAACGCCCAGATCGTCCAGACCACGGACAACATGGACGCCGCCCAGGTGCTTATCACCCCGACCACCGGCGCTACCGACGAGGCCACCACCGACACCCTTAACCGCCTGCGCGACTACCAGGCGGACTTCGAGTCGGAGACCGGCGCTACCTTCGGCATCACCGGCGTCACGCCGATTTTCGATGACATCTCCGAGCGCCTCACCGACGTGCTTGTCCCCTACCTGGCCATCGTGCTGGGGCTCGCGTTCATCGTGTTGCTGCTCGTCTTCCGTTCCATCTGGGTGCCGCTCATCGCGGCGCTGGGCTTCGGCTTGTCGATGGCCGCCGCCTTCGGCATCACCGTCGCCATCTTCCAGGAAGGCATGTTCGGCATCATCGACGACCCGCAGCCGCTGCTGTCCTTCCTGCCGATCATGCTCATCGGCCTGACGTTCGGCCTGGCGATGGACTACCAGGTCTTCCTGGTCACCCGCATGCGCGAGGGCTTTGTCTCCCGCGGCAAGACCGCCGGCAATGCGACCGCGAACGGTTTCAAGCACGGCGCCCGGGTGGTCACCGCCGCCGCGCTGATTATGACCTCGGTTTTCGCGGCGTTCATGTTGATGGACGAGCCGTTCATCAAGACCATGGGCTTCGCACTCGCCGTGGGCGTTCTTTTCGATGCCTTCGTCGTCCGCATGACCATCATCCCGGCGACGATGTACCTGTTGGACCGCAAGGCGTGGTGGATTCCGCGGTGGCTGGATAAGTTCCTGCCTAATATGGACATCGAAGGCGAGGCCCTGCAGCGGGAGAATGCCCAGCTCGCGGCGGCCTCCGGAAACACCAGCGGGGCGATGGCCCGCACCGATGCGACGACAGGACACGAAACTATGGATGATTCTCACGGTTTGAGCCGCCCGGTCAGCAACTCGGCCGCCGACGCGCAACACGCCGACGCACAGCGCACTCACCAGGCGCACTCGGGCGACACGCAGTCCGACCCGCGCGAGACGCCGCGCGGGTACGCGGAGCTGGTCGGTTACGTAGACACCCACGCCGACGAGCACTCCACCGATCCGGAAGACATCGACGTCACCCCGGCCACACACGACGGCGGCCACGTCCGCGAGGGCGAAAAGTCGGTGGCGGGCAACCAGCTGCACACCGGCAAGACCGCGTCCTACCCGTATGCCGATTCCCCGCTCAACCACGGTGGCGGCGCGGCTGCTGGCGCGGGCGCTGCGGCTGGCGCGCACCCTGCCGGGAAGGGCTCGGCAATCTCGCGTTTCTTCCGCAACCTGGATAACCGCGTGGTGTGGCTCTTGGGCGGCACCACGGCCGCAGCCGCGCTTGCGGCGTTTGTCGGCGGCTCGCTGGGCAACCGTAAAAACGACAAGCAGTTCGATCACCTGCTGCCGCGGGACGTGCGCGCCGAGCGCGACCGCGCCGATCGTGCTGAGTACCTCGAGAAAAAGCTGCGCGGCAGCCGCCGCGGCCGCAAGCGCCTAGATGATCTCCTGCGCGAGGACGACGACCTCAGCGACAAGCTGAGCAAGTTCAAGCGCCGCGGCGAGAAGAAGCTGCGCGACGAGTTCGGCGACGCGAAGAGCGGCCGGGGCCGGAACTGGGGCGACTGGTTCCATGGCTAGTCTCCGCGAGACCAAAAAGCAGGCCACTCGGCAGGCGATCGCGGATTCGACAGCGCGGATCATCCTCGACGACGGCGTCGACGAGCTGACCGTCAGCCGGGTTGCGGATGAGGCGGGCATTTCCGCCCGCACCTTCCACAACTACTTCTCCGACCTGCATGAGGCGTTGTTGGTGTTTACGGAGACATCGATTAGCGCCGCGGCCGATGACTTGGCCGCGCTGTCGGACGAGTACTCGACTGTCGATGCCGCCGAGAAATTGTTTTCCGACGCCGTCGAGGACACCACCGCGCACCTGCACTCCCTGTCTTCCCTGCTGCTGGTGGCCGACCGCGTCAAGCGCATGGGACGGCCGCCGCAAAACGAGCCGCGGCAGATGGAGCGCCTGTTGGAGCCGCTCGTGCGGGAGTTCGGGCGCCGCTCGCATCTGGATTCGCCGGTGGAATCCCGGATCCTGTTCGCCGCCTGTAGCTCGGTCGGCGCAGCGGCGATCAGCGAGTACTACAAGCTGCCGGAGCCGCGCGATCCGGAACAGGGCCGCGAGATAGTGCGCACCGCGTTTAAAGTGCTGCGAACGACCTCGTAAAAGGCGCTCGGCACCGGGGGCGGGGCCGGCCCTACTCAGCCGCGGGGTTGTCCTCCGGCTGCTGGCCTTTCACGCGCATGCTCGCGTGCCCGCGCCCGCTGCCCACGCGCGGCGAGCTCTTCTCAATCGCCGCCGCGCTCTTGCGCAGCGACCGCAGCTGGCGCAGCCGGGCCCGCACCGCGGCATCGGACTTCGGCGCGGCATGGATGAACTCCTCCGAGCCGTACCCGGCCTGGATTTCTTTGACGCGCAACACTTCTGCGTCGATTTTCACGCCGATGAGCAGGCACAAGTTGCCCAGCCACGTGCCCACGAGCACGGCCAGCGCGGTGCCGAACGCGCCGTAGGCGCTACTGACCCCCACCACGGTGAGGTACACGCTGAACCCGCCCCACACGAGGCCGCACACGATAAGCGCGAACGTGGAGCCCAGGGTGAGCAGCCGCAGCTTGCCCGGCCGAACGTTCGGGGTGAGGTAGTACAGCATCGCCAGTAGCACCACGGCAATGACCACGATGACCGGGTAGCGCACCCACCGCCACACCGGCAGGAAAATCGACGTCAAGTACTCGACCGTGCCCGTGATGTGCAGCGGCTCCGCGATGGGCTCGAGCACGCCCAACACGATGGATTCCCGCAGCAGCGCCGCGAGCATGAGCGCAACGCCGCCCACCACCAACAGCACGGTCACGCCCCACATGCCGAGCCAGGTGCGCACGATGCCGCGGCCTTCCGCCCGGCCGTACATGACGTTGGCGCTGCGGGAGAACGCACGCACATACGCCGACGCCGAAATCAGCGACACCAGAATCGAAATCACCAGCGCGACGGTGCTGTCCGCGCTTGTGCCCACAATCGCGTGCACGAAGGCCCCGGCGTCGTCGTGGAGGGAGGGCGGCAGGTAGTTGACGATGAGCTCATCGATAAGCTCCACGCCGTCCGCGCTCCCCCGCGGCAGAAGCAGCAGGACGATGGAATACGCCGCCACGATGGTCGGCGCGAGCGACAGGACCGTGTAATAGGTCAGCGTGGCGGCCTTGTCCACCATCGCGTCGTACCCGAAGTCGTAGACGACGCGCTTGACGATGTGCCACCAGCTCGCCCATTGCAGCCGATTATTCCTCCCGCGCAGGGGGTTCGGCTGCAGCGATCGCGGCGGCAGCGCGCGGATCTGCCCGGGCCCGTACCGCATGACCAGCTCGGTGCGGTAGGACGCAACGTCGTCGGACTCGTAGTCCGGGTCCGTGGGTTCCGCGCTGAGTGCCATGCCGCCTTAGCCTAGACCAGACCGCGCCTACACCAGGCCGCGGCTACACCAGGCCGATCCAGTGCCAGTACGTCGCGGAAAGCACAAGCACCAGAAGGTAGCCCACGACGGTGAGCGGAATGCCCGTCTTCAAAAACTGCTTCGTGGTGAACGCACCGGTGCCGTAGGCGAGCATGTTCTGCGGCGCGGAGACCGGCAGCAGGAAGCCGAAGCAGATGACGAACTGCTGGATGATGACGAAACCGATGCCGCCGTTCGGCGCGTCCAGGGTGCTGGCCAGCGCGATAAACACCGGGATAAGCGCGGACGCCAGCGAGGTCGCCGAGGCAAAACCCAGGTGGATGAGGATGTTGAAGAGGGCGACGATGGCGATGGTGGCGAGCATCGGCAAGCTAGCCAGCCCCAGCGCACCGAAGGTCTTTTCGGACAGCCACGCGGCCGCGCCGGTGTTGAGCAGGAACGACCCCAGCGAGATACCCACGGCGAAGACGATGAGCGTGCCCCAGTTGATGTGGTTTTGTGCGTACTTCCAGTCCATCACGCCAATGCCCGGCAGGAGCATGAAGCCGACCGCGACGATGGTGATGACCGACGAGTCGATCGGGTGCAGTACGCCCTCGGTAGCCCAGAACGCGAGCAGCACGACCGCGATGGCGGTCAGACGCTTTTCCTCCCCGCTCATCGGGCCCATCTCGCGCAGCTTTTCGCTAACCAGCTCGCGGCCGCCGGCGATGGACTCGGCCTCCGGCTTGATGGCCGCGCGCATGATGAAATACAGCGCGATGGACATGACCACCGACCACGGCGCCGCCCACAGGAACCACTGGCCCCAGGACACGCTTTGGCCCATTTGGTCCTCGATGAAGCCGACGGCGACGAGGTTCTGCGCGGCCGCGGTCTTGATGCCGACGTTCCAGATGGACACCGCCTGCGTCGCGGTGATGATGAGCAGTGCGGACAGCTTCGAGTTCACCGACAGGCCGAAGGCGGCGACCATGCCGAGCAGGATGGGCACGACGGCGCCGGCGCGGGCCGTGGCGGACGGTACGAAAAACGCCAGGATGATAGAGATGACAATCGAGCCGACGACGATGCGCGAGGTCTTCTCGCCGGCGAACTTGAGCACGTAGAGCGCGAGCCGCTGGTGCAGCCCGGTCGCCTGCATGGCGGTGGCCAGCGCGAGCGCGGCCGCCACGAGCGCGACTGCCGATGACGAAAAGCCCGACATCGCCGTCTTCAACGCCGCGCTGGTGCCGATGAGCTCGCCCGGTTTGTCCGGGTCGGGGCTAAACCCGAGCAGCAGGGAAATAAGCCCCAGGATGAGCACGGAGCTGACCGGGTAGGTTACCGCCTCGGAGACCCACATGATGACGGCGAAGGCGAGCATCGCCAGCGCGATCTGGCCGGGGCGGTCGAGGGTGTCCATCGGCAGGAACAAAACGGCCGCGAGCGCCGCGAACGCCAGGAAGAAGGCGACGATCTTGCCGGTCTTCTTGTTCTTGCGCTTCTCGGGCGCGCTGTCGTTGTCGGCGCCGGCCCCGGAACCGGAACCTTGGGTTGTTGCTTTTACGGCATTCGAGCTTGGCGATGTCGACACTGCCCGCACACTTCCTGCCCATTAGTTGAAAAGTTCTTGGCTTTACTACGAAAAACGTTACCTTTTAACCTCATGAGCTGGAAATTTCCGGTCTATGACATATCTCTCGGTAGGAAGGTCAGCGCCGGCGCCGAGGCTGCGGCACCCCTGCGGCACCGCCGCACCCGGCTCGGCCCGTGAGATGTCATCTCGCGTTAACCGATTTCATACGGCGGGAGCCGGACGGGCCGAGTACCGTGTAGGGGAGGTTCGACGCTCAGCGTCGTCACAGTAAGCGGTTAGAAAGGTTGTCTTCAGTGAAAGTTGCGGTTCTTGGCGGCGATGGTTTTTGCGGTTGGCCGGCTTCACTCCACTTATCCGATCACGGAAACGACGTGGTTATCGTGGATAACCTCAGCCGCAGGGCCATCGATAAGGAGCTGGGAGCGGAGTCGCTGACGCCGATTGCGGGCATCGAAAAGCGCATTGCGGCGTGGCAGGAACTAACCGGCAAGACCATCGGGTTCCGCAACATCGATGTCGCCCAGGACTACGACGGGCTGCTGCAGTTTCTTATCGATGAACGCCCCGACGCCGTCATCCACTTCGCCGAACAGCGCGCCGCGCCGTATTCGATGAAGTCCTCGCGCACCAAGCGCTACACGGTGGACAACAACGTCAACGCCACCCACAACCTGCTCGCCGCGATTGTTGAGTCCGGCCAGGACATCCACGTCGTGCATTTAGGGACGATGGGCGTGTACGGCTACGGCACCGCCGGCATGGAAATCCCCGAGGGCTACCTCGACGTCGAGGTGCCGACGGATAAGGGCGAGCGCATCGAGCAATCCATCCTCTACCCCTCCAACCCGGGCTCGGTGTACCACATGACAAAGGTGCTGGATCAGCACCTGTTCGCCTACTACGCCAAGAACGACGAGCTGCGGGTCACGGACCTGCACCAAGGCATCGTGTGGGGCACGTTCACGGAGCAGACCGCGAAGGACGAGCGGCTCATCAACCGCTTCGACTACGACGGCGACTACGGCACCGTGCTCAACCGCTTTCTGATGCAGGCCGGCGTGGGCTACCCGCTGACCGTGCACGGCACCGGCGGGCAGACCCGCGCGTTCATCCACATCTCGGATATGGCCAAGTGCGTGGAAATCGCACTCAAGAACCCGCCGGAGCGCGGCGACCGAGTCAAGATCTTCAACCAGATGACCGAAACGCACCGCGTGCGCGACTTGGCGGAGATGGTGGCGAAGTTCTCCGGCGCCGAGGTCGCCTACGTGCCCAACCCGCGCAAGGAGTCGGCGGAAAACGAGCTCTACGCGTCGAACACGACGTTCCTGGATCTGGGCTTGGAGCCGACCACCCTGTCCGAGGGCCTGTTGCAGGAGGTCGAGCACGTGGCCAAGCGCTACGCCGACCGCGCGGACCGCTCCAAGATCCCGGCGCAGTCGCTGTGGACGCAGAACCAGGCGGCGGGTGTGCCGGACTCCGAGGCGAAATAAAGGTACCCGCACGTGCGCATCGCCTTATTCACCGAAGTCTTCCTGCCCAAAATCGACGGCGTGGTCACCCGCGTGACGCGCACCCTGGACCAGCTTGCCGAGCTCGGCCACGAGGTGCTCATCTTCGCCCCCGGCACCCCGCCGGAGACGTACGCGGGCTTTGAGGTCTACAAGATCCCGTCGCTGTCACTCAACGTCTACCCGGAGATCAAGTGGGGCCTGCCCGATCCGCGCATGGTGGCGAAGCTGCGCGAGTTCGACCCGGACGTCGTGCACGCGGTGAACCCGATCTGGACCAGCGCGTATGGCGTCTTGCTTGCCCAGTGGGACGCGTACCCGCTGGTGTGCAGCTTCCACACGAATATCCCGGAATACACCGACGCGTTGGGCATCGGCTGGGTGCGCCCGCTTGCGGAGAAGGCTTTGGGCTACCTGCACGGGCGCGCGTCGGTGAACCTGTGCACGTCGGCGCCGATGGTGGACAAGGCGCGCGGGCTCGGATTCCCCAACGTGAAGCTGTGGCCCAAGGCGGTGGATACCGCGCTCTACCGCCCCGACCAGGCCACCCGCGAGATGCGCGAGCGCCTCACCGGCGGCCACCCGGACGCGCCGCTGGTGACCTACATCGGGCGCATTTCCAAAGAAAAGGACCTCGACCGGCTCGCCCACGTCATGCAGCTGGTGCGCGAGGAGGTCCCGGCAGCCCGCCTGGCGCTGGTGGGCGCGGGCCCGCACTTTGAGCAGATCCAGCAGGACTTCGCGGACCAGAGCGAGGACGCCGTGTTTACCGGGTACCTGTCCGGCGACGAGCTCGCAGCGGCGTTCGCCAGCGGCGACGTGTTCGCGTTCCCGTCAGCGACCGAGACGCTGGGCCTGGTGGCCCTCGAGTCGTTCGCGTCGGGCGTGCCCGTGGTGGGCACCCGCGCCGGCGGCATCCCGTTCGTCATCGACGACGGCGAGACCGGCCTCCTCGTCGACGAGGACGCCGACGACCAGGCCTGGGCCGACGCGCTCACGGAGATATTGCTCGACCGGGACCGCCGCTTTTCGATGGGCCGCGCCGCCCGCGCCGAGGCCGAAAAGTTCTCGTGGCGCGAGTCGACGCTCGCGCTTGTCGATGCCTACCAGGAAGCCCTCGACGCCCCCTTACACCGCGGTTAGCGGACCCACCCGCGGTGTGAATCGCAGGGGCTCACCGCAAAACGGACAAAGCTCCCTCCCCCGCCAGATTGTTTCGGCGAGGTCGGGAGCTTTTGGGTTGTAGGGCGCGCTTGGAGGGCGCGATGCCTAGCGCGCGGAGACGAGGTCAGAGTCGGCGGACTCGCGGTCGACAGCTCCGCGGTCGGTAGCTTCGCGTTCGGTAGCTTCGCGTTCGGCATCGTCACGCAGCTTCGACGGCTCGAGAACGTTGACGCCGCCGGCGGCCCGGTCCCACATCTCTTGGTCTTGGATGCCGGCGCGCTTGGCTACCACGGTGGCGACCAGGGACTGGCCGGTGACGTTGACCGCGGTGCGGCCCATGTCGATGATCGGCTCGGTGGCCAGCAGCAGGCCCACACCCTCGAGCGGCAGGCCCAGCGTGGACAGCGTCAGTGTGAGCATGACCGTCGCGCCGGTGGTGCCCGCCGTGGCGGCGGAGCCAATGACGGAGACGAACACGATGAGCAGGTACTGCGTAAACGACAGCTCAATGCCGTAGAACTGCGCGACGAAGATAGCGGCAACGGCCGGGTAGACCGACGCGCAGCCGTCCATCTTGGTGGCCGCGCCCAGCGGGATGGAGAAGGACGCGTACTCCTTCGGCACACCCATGGACTTCTCGGTCACGCGCTGAGTGACCGGCATGACGCCCATCGAGGAGCGGGACACAAACCCCAGGGAGAACACCGGCCACACGCGGCGGGCGAAACCGGCGACCGGGATGCCGTTGAACAGTGCGGTCAGCGGGTAGATGACGAACAGCACCAGTGCGAGGCCCACGTAGATGGCGAGCACGAACTTGCCCAGCGAGCCGAGTGCTTCCCAACCGTAAGTGGCCACGGCCTTGCCGATGAGCGCCGCCGTACCAATCGGCGCCAAGCGGATGATCCACCACAGAACGGTCTGGATGACCTTGAGGAAGGACTCGGTAAACCGCAGGAACGGCTCGGCCGCGCGGCCCGCCTTGACCGCGGCGACGCCGATGGCCAGGGAAATGACCAAGATCTGCAGGACGTTGAAGGTCAGGCCGACGGTCAGCTCTTCCGGGTCGAACTTACCGGTGAGACCGATGATGTTGGCCGGGACAATGGACTGCAAGAAGCCCATCCAAGAACCGGTGTGGGTCGGCGCGGCGGCCGTCGACGGATCGATGCTGGTGCCAGCACCCGGGCGGAGCACCTCGGCGGCCACGACGCCGGCGAGCACCGAGAAGAACGCGGTGATGGCGAACCACACCAGCGTGGAGATAGCCAGCCGGGCCGCGTTGGTGACCTTGCGCAGGTTGGCCACGGAGGTGACCACGGCAGTAAAGACCAGCGGCGGGATCATGACCTTGAGGAGCTGAATGTAGGTATCGCCAATCCCGGTCATGGCGGTGGCCAGCCAGTCAAAGCCGTCCATGCGGGCGACAAAGCCCAAGACGAGGCCGATGATGAGACCCGCGATAACCTGGGCGCCGAAGCCGGTGGCCCAGCCGGGAAGGCCGGACTTCTTCGGCGCGGCCTCCTCGCGCTGCCGCCCGCGCGCGGGCGCGGCGGATGTTTCTGGAGCGGACATTGTCCCCACTTTCTATAAACCAGTAAGTGGCCGATAGTCCGCACCCATGAGCGAACCGATCGGTCTACCTTTATGATTTTCACATTCCACTTGATGAAACATCTACATCCTAGAATTATTCCAGCTAAGACACAAAGCGGGACGTGCCGGCGAACGTGCAGGTTCGCCGCAAGTAGACCGATCGGTTCGAATTAATTCAGAGGTAAGCGCCACACGCTGGCGTCGCGAGACACACGCAGGCTGCCTGCCCGCTACACCCCTAGCGCGGCGCGGAACTCGCTGGGGTCGACGGCATCGGTACGTGACGGGTCGAAGTCCGCATCCGGCCGCTTGTCCACCAACACCGCGCGCACGCCCTCGGCGAAGTCGCGGCGCCGCCGCATGTACTCGCCGAGCCGCTTCTCGGCATCCAGGGCCTCGCGCACGTCGTCCATCTGCTCTTCCGCGCGCAAAAGTTCGGCGGCGGCTACCAGCGAAGCGGGCGCGGCCTGCGCGGTGAGCTTTTCTACCTGCGCGATGAAATCCTCGTCGCCGCACTCCCGCACCGCCGCGGAGATGTCCTGCCAGGTGGCGTGCGAGAAGGTCTCTTCGATGACGGGGGCGAGGGCAGCGAGCGGAGCGTCAGAAGACGAGGCATCGCCAGGGGCAGCATCGTAAAGCGCGGCGTCCACCCCGCGGTCGATGATGGCCCGGATGGTGGCCTCAGCATCGTCCACGTAGTGGGTAGCCAGGCCGGTCCACAGCATGTCGGCGGCGTACTGGCGGTAGCCGGTGATGGCCCAGAACTTCGCCACGGCCGGCGACGCCGTGCCCCGGGTGCCCACCGCGCGCTGGGCGGCGAACCCGGCGGCGACGTCGGTGACAAAGCCGATGTTCATCTCCGGCATGGCCATAAATGCCTTGTCGGTGACCACGCGGTGGCTGCCGTGCAGGCTAATGCCCACGCCACCGCCCATGACCACGCCGTCCAGCACGGCCACGAATGGCTTCGGGTACTTCGCGATCTGCTCGTTCATCGCATACTCGGCCGCGAAGAACTCGTCGGCCTCCGCGGACTCGCCCGCCAATTCCTTGTCGCGGGCCCAACGGACGTCGCCGCCGGCGCAGAAGGCTTTCTCACTTGCGGAGTGGATGAGGATTTGGGTGACGGAGGCATCGTCACGCCAGGCGTCCAACGCGTCCGCAACGATGGTGACCATTTCCGGGTTCAGTGAGTTGAGCGCACGCGGGCGGTTGAGGGTGATGCCTCCGGTAGTGTTTCGAACGTCAGTGATAACGGGCTTTTCGTCTGCTGCAGTCATAGACCCAAGTGTTCCACATCACGAAAGGACTTTTTCGGCTTCACCATGACCAGTGATCACGCGCATCGCTCCCCCGCTCAGTGCCCGCGGCTTATTGCGCTCGACATGGACGGCACCCTGCTCGACGGCGACGGCAACATTCCAGAGAAGTTCTGGGACCTGCTTGCCGCGGCGCAGGACCGCAACATCGCCATTGCCCCGGCCTCGGGCCGGCAGCTGGCCACGCTGCGGGATATGTTCTCCGCGGACACGAACGGCGCCGTCCCCTCCACCTTCATCGCCGAGAATGGCACGGTGGTCTTCCACCGCGGCGAAGTCATCGACACCACGCCGATCGCGCCTGACGATGTCCACCGCCTCCTCACTGCCGCCTCTAATATCTCGGCACCGCACGACATCGTGTTGTGCTCGCCGGAATGCGCCTTTACCACTCAGGGGCCGTCGGATGCGGCGCGGAAAGAGATGGGTAATTACTACCACGCGCTCAAAGAGGTCGATGACCTTGCGGCGGTGGCGGACAGTGAGACCATCACGAAGGTGGCCACGTTGTGTTTCGATGGCACCGAAGAGCACGTCGCGCCGGTCTACGAGCGCGAGCTCACCGGGCTAAACATCGCGGTCTCCGGGCAGATTTGGGTGGACGTGATGGCCGAGGGCGCAGACAAGGGCGCCGCGCTGCGCCACCTGGCGGACAAGCTCGACATTGCCATTGAGGAGACCGCCGCCTTCGGCGACTTCCTCAACGACTACGAGCTACTGCAGGCAGCCGGCACCGCCGTGGCGATGGACAACGGCCACCAGAAGCTGAAAGACATCGCCGACCGCATCGCCCCGCCGAATACTGAACAGGGCGTCATCCAGGTGCTGGAGGAATGGTTGGGCTAGCCCCGCGGGGGATATCCCTGCCGGGGGTAGCTCTGCTGCGCTAGCCCCGTTCGCGGTTAGTCCTCCACGCCGAACTCGGCCATCTTGTCCCACTCGGTCTTTCCGTCAATGTGGAAGTTGATGATGTCCGGGGTCTCGAGCAGGTACTTCGGGAATTCTTCGCACGCGCGCTTGAAGTGGTCGGACTGGACGTGGTCGACGTCCTTGCCGTCGGCGTAGGTCTCCAGCAGGAGGAAGCGCTGGTTGTCTTCCGGGTCGCGGAACCACTTGAAGTCGAGGTTGCCCTCCTCGGCGCGGCAGGCCTGGGTGAACCAGTCCATCTCGTCGAGGAAGGTGTCGGCGTACTCGGGCTTTACGTGGAACTGAACGTTGATGAAAATCATGCGCCCGAGTCTAACCGCGCTCGCCCGCCCGATGCCCACACCCCGCAGCGCGCGATGTGGGCCATTTTCGCCGCAGATCGTCGCAGAAACCCGCGAAAATCCCAGTATCTCGCGCTTGGAAGGGTTCAACACTCGCGGACTGCCAGAAGAACGGCTCTCAGACACACGAAAAGGCGGGCGTCATGCCCGCCTTTTCGTTTCCTAACCTCTGTTAGGTTGAGCTACGCTGGATTAGTTGGCGAAGAACTCCGCGACGTAGAAGTACTCACCGTCGCTCGAGGCACCGACGCCGAAGGCGTGGCCATCATCGAACGGGTTCGCCTCGCGGGACTGCAGCCACTCGTAGCGTGCCTCGGCCTCCTGCGGGGTGAGCTTGTAGATGTTGCCGATGCCCTCGTCCAAGTGCGTGGTGCCCTGGCCGACGCCGCCGACGAATTCAACCTGGCCGGTGGCGGCCTCCTGTGCCCACTCGGAAGCAATCGCCTGGGCGTCCTCATCGAAGTGGTGGCCCTGCTGGGTAAGGTGCTCGACCGTCGCGTCGGCCAAGTCCTTCTGGAGCTGTACCTGCTGCTCCGGATCCATCGCAGCCGGCGCTGCCTCAGCGTCTGCCTCCGGAACCTCAGCCTCCGGCGCGTCTACAACCGGGGCCTCCGCCGGGACGTAGCCCTGGCCATCGTGCGCCGGCACCAGATCCGGGGCCGGCTGCTCGGCAGCAGGCACATCTGCCGGAGCCGGGGCAGGCTCAGCATGGGCAACCACGCCGCCTGTCAGAGCCAGAACGGAGGCGGCAGTGACGGAGACAATTCCATTTACAGTACGCATGCCACTCAGTATGGCGCGCTTACCGTCGTACACGAAAGCGATTCGCCGATTTCTTTAGCGATCGCAACGGCATTGTTATCTCGCTGTCGCTCATACTCCCCTACGGCGTAGCCGTCCAGAAAGTCCTCGAGCTCACGCGTTGCGACATCGACGAGGACTTCCACGAGGACGCGTAAACCTAAGTTATGTACACAAAGACCGGCCCTGGGCTCCCACCGAGGTGGGCAGCGGAACCGGTCATGTCGCTGGCTAGCTTAATCCAGCTAGTCAAGATAGCTGTAGTTAATCTCCGTTTCCGGTTCGAAGAAAATCGGCTCCCCCGCAATCGGACGAACCCAAATTCGTTCTCCTTGCTGGATCGTGATGCGCTTGTCCACACGAACAGCGATGTTCTGGCCGCGCACATGGATCCCTGCGCCTACACCATCCACTGGTGTGCAGTAGGCATATTGTTCGACACCGAGTTGCTCAACGATGACAACCTCGAGCTCAACCGCCGTCCCCTCCGGCGGTTCTACGGCTGACACCACTTCCCAGCCCTCCGGCCGGATCCCCACAATGACGTTGTCACCGGAGACTTTCTCTGCCTCTTCGCGGGGCATACCTAGCTTGATTCCCTGGTTCGCCCCCATTACCGCGTCGCTGTCGGCGAAGCGCACGCCCTCAATAATCGTCATCGCGGGCGAGCCAATGAAGCTCGCAACGAAGGTGTTGCCTGGGTTGTTGTACAAGGTCTCCGGGGTATCAACCTGCTGGAGGACACCATCGTTAAGTACGCAGATCCGGTCGCCCATAGTCATCGCCTCGGTCTGATCGTGGGTGACGTAAACCGTGGTGGTGTTGAGCTTGCGCTGCAAGGCGGCAATCTGCGCACGGGTAGACACACGCAGCTTGGCATCCAGGTTGGACAATGGCTCGTCCATCAAGAAGACCTTGGGCTCGCGCACGATGGCACGGCCCATCGCCACGCGCTGACGCTGGCCGCCAGACATGGCCGAGGGTTTCTTGTCTAGAAGATCCTCTAGCTCGAGCATCTTCGCGGCGGTCTGTACCCGCTCGTTAATGACGTGCTTATCCAATTTCGCGTTCTGAAGAGCGAACGCCATATTCTGCCGGGCCGTCATGTTCGGATACAGCGCATAAGACTGGAAAACCATGGCAACGTCGCGTTGGCGAGCCCGCTTTTCAGTTACGTCTTCCCCATCAATGAAGACCTGTCCTTCATCCACGGGCTCCAAACCAGCAAGCATGCGCAGCGTCGTGGACTTTCCGCAACCAGACGGACCGACCAATACGAGGAACTCGCCGTCAGCGATGTCCAACTGCATCCGGTTTACTGCCGGTGGCCGCTTCGGGTCGTAGATTCGCGAAATTTGGCGCAACTCAACTGTCGCCATGGTCTCTCCTTCAAACGTTACGCGCTGCACTTCATGCAGACGTGATTGAATACGCGCCGGTGCGCCCGACGCCTGCTGTCTTACTGCCTTACTTCAGCTTCGGTTCAATCTGCGAGTCGATGGTGCTCTGGGTTTCTTTCTCGACACCGCTGAACACTTCGTCGACGTCTTCCCCACCGAGGGTGATGCGGTCCAACGCGCCGCCGATGCGCTGCCCGCCGCCCGGAACAAACACACGGGCATTGTCCTGCGGCTTGGTGTTCTCCGTCAGCTGCTTAATCGAAGTTTCAGCGTTCGGGTGCTCCTTCAGGAATTCCTTTTCCTTCGGATCATCCAGCGCATCTTTGCGCACCGGCATGTAACCAGTCTTCTGGCTGAACTTGATGGTGTTTTCGGTGTTGGTCAAAAAGTCGATGAACTTGATTGCGTTAGACTTCCGTTCATCAGAAATCTTGGACGGAATCGCGAGACCAGCACCGCCTGTCGGAGCCGACGGCCCCGGCCCCGGAAGGTAGGTCGTAATGAATGGGACTTCCGATGCCTCAGTCAGACCACCAAGCGAACCGGTAGAACCGACAAACGAGGATGCGTTTCCGTTGCCGAACGAGACGGTCGGGTCCTTCGCAATTTCGATGTTGCCCTTCTTCACCTGGTCCTGGAGGAACTTCGCTGCCTCGATCGTCTTCGGGTCAGTGAACTTCAGGTCCCAGTCATCCGAGTAACCGCCACCGAAAGCCCAAGCCATTCCCTCGAAGTACCAATCCAGGTAGTCATCACCAGATGCCATGGTCAGTGCCGGCTTGCCAGTCTTCGCTTTGAGCTTGTCAGCCCACTCCGCGAATTCCTTCCAGTCCTTGGGGCCGCGGTCAGTAGGTAGACCCGCTTCCTTGAGCTGGTCGGTGTTCCAGTACATCAGCGTCGTGGAACGAGAGTACGGGGCTCCGTAGTGCTTGCCGTCGAAGTTGTAGTCCTCGCGGAGGGTATCGACGTAGCTATCCGGGTTCAGGTTTTCCTTTTCCCACAGCTCATCAAGGTTCTCTGATGAGCCATTGAGAGCGAAGTTGAACCACGTCATGTCGGAGGCCACGAACACATCAGGCAAGTCGTTGCCAGCCAGGGCCGCGTTGAGCTTTTGAGCAACTTCCTCGTAGGAAGATCCAGCATCAACGAGCTTGACTTTGAGATCCGGGTTTTCTTCTTCGAATTCCTTGATCATTTCTTCTTCAAGGTCGCGCGAACTACCCGGGTGGTTCGACCAGAACTGGATCGTGTTCGCGTCACCGGACTTGTCGCTTCCGGCTTCGTTCATGGAACCGCCAGCACAAGCGGTCAGCGTCAGAGAGGCCACGAGAGCGGTAGACGCAGCAACCGCCATGCGCTTGAAGTTAATGCGCTTGTTCATGATGAGTTCTCCGTTTCAGGATCTGAAGTGGTGAGGGTTAGTAGGGAGGAAAAGAAGTGGAGGCTATCTCGGGTTTTAGCCCTTTACAGCCCCGGCGGTGAGCCCTTTGATCATCGGTTTCTGCATAACCAGAAAAACGATGAGCATGGGCAAAGTGGTGAGGACTGTGCCTGCCATAACGGGGCCCCAGTTGGTCATGCCTTCCACCTCTTGCAGGCGGGTCAGACCGATGGGCAGCGTGGCCGCATCCGAGGTGTCCGTAATGAGGAAGGGCCAGAGGTACTCGTTCCACTCGTTGACAATCGTGATGACCACGAAAGCGGAAAGGGTAGGCCACGACATGGGTAAGACCACGCGGAATAGCTTGGTCAGGAACCCAGCGTTGTCCATTTCGGCCGCTTCTAGAACTTCCTTCGGTAACGATTCGAAGTGGTTTTTCATCAGGAAGCAGCCAAAGGCCACGCCGGATAGCGGGAGAATGACGCCTAGGTACGTATTGCGCCACCCCATCGCTGCCACGAGCGCGTAGTTGGAAATGATGGTGATTTGTCCGGGCACCATCAGAGCCGCGATGACCAGAACGAACAGCAGGTTTTTGAGCGGGAACCGAAGAAACGCGAACGCGTATGCCGAGGCCACCCCGAGCACGATCTTCACCACGGTGAGGATCAGCGTGATGAAGATCGAATTACGCAGGTAATAGACGAACCCCGACGTGTTCCACACGTGCGAATAGTTTCCCGGTACCCACGAGCTCGGCCAGAAAGTGATCGGATCCGAGTACACCTCCGAATAGGACTTCAAGGAGGTGATGGTGATGAAGTACAACGGTACGAGGATCAGGCACACGGCAAAGAACAGGCCGATGTACCCCATCACCTTTTGTGTAGTGGACGCATTGTCCACTCCTTCGGTTCCGAGGCGCCGACGCTGTTTGTCGGTGATCACAGGTTCGCCTCGGCCTTGGCTGCCCGGGACCGGTTGCGGAACTCCCCGCGACGGTGGGATGTGAGAAGTCCGGGTGGGCGCGGTAAGTGCTTGAGAATTGGTCATGTTTACTTCTCCAGCCGTTTCTGAAGCCACAGCTGCAGCACCGTGATGAGCAAAACAACGAAGAACATAATGGTCGCGACCGCTGCGCCATACCCTGCGCGGGAGTTAACGAAGGTTTCCTGATAGACCTGGAACACCATGGTGGATGTGCCGTAACCGAACGGGCCGCCGCCGGTCATCACGTTGATGACGTCAAAGACTTGCATGGAGCTCAGAAGAACCGTGATGAGCAGGAAGAAAGTGATGGGACGCATCTGCGGCATAACGACGCGGAAGAAGTGGCGCCATGCCGGCGTCCCATCGATCTCAGATGCCTCGTCCAGGTCGGAACGACGCCCCTGCAACGCGGCCAGGTAGATGACGAAGACGTACCCTGTGTTCTTCCAGATGTATGTCACCGTGATCATGAAAAGCGCCCAGCCCGGTTTCTGGTAAAAGGACGGCACAGGCACGTTGACCAGGTTCAAGAACCACTGAATGAGCCCATAGCTCGGATCGAAAATGAACTGGAAGGCCACACCGATAGCCGCACCCGATACAACGTACGGTGCGAAAACGATAGAACGCACCGCTGCACGCCCATGGAGCTTCTGATCCAACAGAACCGCAAGAGCAAGCCCTAGGATCATCGACCCCACAACGGCGCACACCGTGAACACGAGAGTGTTCATCACTACGGTTCCTGTTTCCGGGGCCGAGAGCCATTGGCGGTAGTTCCCCAGCCCGACGAACGTCATGTCTGAAGACGAAATGTTCCAGTCGAAGAAGGAAATCCGGATGTTATCGACCAGGGGACGATACGTGAAAATGATGAGCAAAAGCAGATTAGGCGCAATCAGAAGGGCAGCAAGCCCGACCTGCCGCCAGTCAACGCGGTTGCGTCTTCTTTTGGGAAGTCGCTCAGACTCTATTGCCGATGGTCGCGCCGACACTGCTGGGATGGCAGTTGTCATAGGTCGCTAATCTATGGGGCACATGTGAATCCGCCATGAACGGCACATAGCGGACGGGATAAGCGTTGTTAAACTTCTCCGAACAGCGCACCTATGAACGATGGTCAGCGACACAGTAGCACGTTCAGAGTGCTCCGTATCTCACTGGTTAGAGAATACCTGCAACGCCACTTCCGGATCATTCGTGCCGAGAAACGGAACCTGGTTTTCCCTGCACCAACGCAGGTCTTCTACATCATCGACCGTCCACACATAGGTGTTCAGCGCTTGCCAACCAATGACGTCCGGGTACTGGCGCGCCCAGCTCACCTCAGGTCCAAGGATCGTCGGTGTTTGCCCCGCCTCACTGACTAACTCGGAAAAGCTACGGTGCGGATTGAGCAGCAGGCAGCGATCCAGATCCGGCAATAATTCCGCTGCCCGATCAAGCGCGGTCTTGTCGAAGGAGATGATGTTGATCCTTGGATCCGCTGCAAGCCCCTTCTCCGTAAGAATCTCAGACACCTTGTGCTCGATCTGACCTCCGAACCGGGAAGGATGCTTGGTTTCAAGCAATAAGCTTTTATCTGGATAGTCCTCGAGCATCTCGAGTAGCTCCTCCAGCACCATAATGTGCTGCGGGTTATCCGCAGTTCCGAAGTTCAATTCGAGCAATTCGGAGACGGTGAGATCTGCCACGGCTCCGGTCCCGTTGGACACGCGATCCACCACATCGTCATGGATTACGGCAAGGTGGCCATCTTTCGTCCCCTGCACATCACACTCAATGCCGTAGATCGGCAGCTTCAACGCCTCTTCAAAGGCAACGGGGGTTTGCTCGGGGTATTTCGCGGAATAGCCACGATGGGCAATAATCTGGGGAACTCGTGGCTCGCTTATTACAGGCATTTCGGAACAGGCTTCCTTCACTCATCGGGGTCAATCCACCTGCATTATGCCGAGGTGCAGTTGACCCCGCAGGGCGAGCGCTCACGTTATCCAGCTAGTTCAAGGGGATAAGTGCTACCCCTCCAGCTGCTCCCCCAGCTCCAGCCACTCCATCTCGAGCTCCTCGCGGCGGGAGGCGACGTCGCGCTTCTTTTCGTCCAGCTCGGTGAGCTTTTCCGTGTCCACCTTCTCCGCGGCGGCGGCCATCTGGGCGTCGAGGTCGGCGACTTCGGCGTCGAGTTTATCCATCTTGCGCTCGATGGACTTCATCTGCTTGGTCAGCTTGTGCTCTTCCTGCGCAGAAAGTCCGTTGCTGGGCGCGGGGACGGCGGAAGTATCGTCATCGGGTTGCTCCGCGTCGTGGCCTTCCGGGCTGCGGCGGGTGGACGCGCCGCCGAGGTCGAGCACGCCGGCGGGGTTGGCGGCGTCGATGGCCTTGCGGCGGGCAAGGTACTCGTCGATGCCACCGGGCAGGTGCGTGAGCTTGCCGTCGCCGAAGAGTGCGTAGGTGTTATCGGCGATGCGCTCGATGAGGTAACGATCGTGCGAGATGACCACGAGGGTGCCGGGCCAGCCATCGAGGAGCGACTCCAGCTCCTGCAGGGTGTCGATGTCCAGGTCGTTGGTGGGCTCATCGAGAAGCAGCAGGTTCGGCTCCGCCATGAGGACGCGGGTGAGCTGCAGGCGGCGGCGCTCACCGCCGGAGAGATCGCCGACCGGGGTGCGCTGGCGCTTGCGCGAAAAGCCGAGGCGTTCCGCGAGCTGGGAGGCAGACAGTTCCTTTTTGCCCATGTGGACGTAGGTGGCGACGTCCTCGATGGCATCGATAAGCCGCCGGCTCGGATCCAAATCGTCGAGCTCCTGGCGCAGCCAGCCCAGCCGAACGGTCTGCCCTTCCACGCGGCGGCCGGCGCTTAACGGGTACTCGCCTGCCAGCGCGCGGAGGAGCGTCGTCTTGCCCGAGCCGTTGACACCGACCAAGCCGATGCGCTCGCCCGGCGCGAGCCGCCACGTGAGGTGATCGACCAGGGTGCGCTCGTCCGGCGATTCGAGTGTGACGTCTTCCAATTCGACCACCACGCGGCCCTGCCGCTGGCGGGAGAAACTCATCAGCTCCACCTTGTCGCGCGGGGCGGGCACATCCTTGATGAGCGCCTCGGCGGCCTCCACGCGGTAGCGCGGCTTGGACGTGCGGGCCGGCGCGCCGCGGCGCAGCCACGCCAGCTCCTTGCGCGCCAAGTTCTTCCGCCGCTGCTCGGCGGCATCGGCCTGGCGGGCGCGCTCGGCGCGGGCGAACGTCCAGTCGTTGTAGCCGCCCTCGTAGGTATCTACCTGCCCGTCGTGGACCTCCCAGGTCCAGTTGGCCACGGTGTCCAAGAACCAGCGGTCGTGGGTGACCACGACGACAGCGACCTTGCGTGCCAGCAGGTGGTCAGCCAGCCACTGCACGCCCTCCACGTCGAGGTGGTTGGTCGGCTCGTCGAGCACCACGAGGTCGACGTCCTGCACCAGCGCGGCCGCCAGGTTCACGCGGCGGCGCTCGCCGCCGGAGAACTCGCCCACCGGGGTCTCCAGCCCGAGTTCCACGATGCCCAACCCGGAGAGCACGTCGCGCACCTTCGCGTTCGACGCCCACTCGTATGTGTTGAGTCCCAGCGGTTCGACGACGACCTGGCCGATGGTCAGGGCATCGTCAAGCTCGAAGCGCTGGGTGACCACGGCCATGCGCAAGTCCGAGTTGCGGGACACGCGCCCGGCGTCCGGCGGCTCGATGCCGGTGAGCACCTCCAGCAGGGTGGTCTTGCCGCCGCCGTTGACGCCGACGATGCCGATGCGGTCGCCGGACTGCACGCCGAGGGACACACCGTCGAGCAGCGTCTTGAGCCCGAAGGATTTCTGGACTTGTTCCAGGTTGATGAGATTTACCATGACGGGATTCATCTTAAACCGTTACGGAGCGTTCCCCGTCCCCGAGGCTCACCGCACGCAGCTTTTTGAAAACGATTGTCACTTGCACTAAATTGCGTGGACATGAGAATTCGATACACCACGCGCCTTCTGTGCGCCGCAGCCATTCCCGCCCTCGCCATCTCCGCCTGCTCCTCCCCGGAGTCCCAGGACAAGGCCGACGCCCCTGCCACCGCCCACGAGCACGACCACGAGCACGGCGAGGGCCACAACGACCACGACCACGGCGACGGCGGCCACCCCGGCGCGGAAGCCGGCGAGACCGAGGTCCGCATGCTGCCCACCCGCGTGGTCTACACCTACGACGGCGGCATCCGCACCATCGATGCCAAGACCGGCGAGACCGTCGAGGACGTCAAGAAGGACGGCTTCCTACGCCTTAACGACGCGGGCGATAACCGCCACGTCATGGTCACCCGCGGTAACGAATTCCTCACTTTCGACTCCGGCCTGGTGACCAAGCCACACGGCGACCACAACCACTACTTCACCGCCCAGCCGAAGCTCACCGACGCGCACTTCGACGCCGACAAGGCCGGCCACGTCGTCGCCCACGACGGAAAGACCGCCATGTTCTCCGACGGTGCCGGCAAGGCCACCGTGGTCGATACCGAAGAGATCGCGGACAAGGACGCCCACACCCACGGCGTGGATACCGGTGCCCCGCACCACGGGGTGACCGTGCCGCTTTCCGATGGCTCCGTGGTCACCACCGCCGGCACCGAGGAGGAGCGCCACACCATCCGCCACTTGGACAGCAAGGGCAAGACGCTCGCGGAGACCACCGAGTGCCCGGGCGTGCACGGTGAGGCCGCCGCCGGCGGCGACAAGCTCGTCTTCGGCTGCGAGGATGGGCCGGTGCTTTTCGATGGCTCCCAGTTCAAGAAGCTTGACGCCTCCGCCATCGCCGGCGCGGACGGTTTCCAGCACTCCGGCACGCTGGCCGGCTCGGAGGAATCCTCGGTCGTGCTTGCCGATAACAAGACCGACAAGTCCGCGGCCGATAAGAAGGGCAAGGAAAAGGAGCACCCGACCTCGGTGGCTCTCATCGATACCGAGAACGGCTCGGTCAAGAAGGTCGATCTGGGCGGGTCCTACTGGTTCCGCTCGCTCGCCCGCGGCCCGCTCGGAGAGGGACTCGTGCTCACCGACGACGGCAAGCTCAACATCATCGACCCGAAGACCGGCGAGGTGACCAAGACGGTCGACGCCATCGATCCGTGGCAGGAGCCGGAAGACTGGCAGGGCGACGGCCCGATCCTGAAGTCCCACGGCGGCTACGCCTACGTCTCGGATGCGAAGACGAAGAAGCTCACCGTCATTGACCTGCACACCGGCGAAGTCGACCACACCGTGGACTTGGACGACACCGCCATCGAGATGGAAGTTCTCTAACCCCAGCTAGTTCGCTTCGTCCACCAGGTGCGCGCCGCGCGCCGGCCCACTCGTGGGAATCCCGCGAGTGCCCGGCAGCTCGGTGGACACCTGCGCCGCCACCTCGGCGGCCTCTGCCGCGTCCGCGCACAACAGCGCGCACGTCGGCCCCGAGCCGGAGACGATGCCAGCCAGAGCACCCGCGGCCTTCCCCGCCGCCAGCGTCTTGCGCAGATCCGGCCGCAGCGTCAGCGCCGCCGGCTGCATGTCGTTGTGCAACACCGCCGCGAGGTGCTCTGCATCCCCGCTGGTCAGCGCCTGGCTCACCGCCGCCGTATCGAGGTGCGGCGGCTGACCTTTACCCGCCGCGCGCAGCTCGTCGACCTTCTGAAACACCGCCGGGGTGGACAACCCCTCGTTGCTGGTGATGATCGCCCAGTGGAACGTGCCCCGCGCGAGCATCGGCGTGAGCTGCTCGCCCCGCCCGGTGCCCAGAGCGGTACCGCCACGAAGGGTAAACGCGATATCAGAGCCCAACCAATTAGCCTCCTCATACAGCACCGGCTGGCCCAGGCTGGTGGGGCCAAAGGCGGCATCGGCAAGCAAAAGCGCCGCAGCCGCATCGGCGGAACCGCCCGCCATGCCACCGGCCGCGGGGATGCCCTTGCGCAGCTCGAACGCGACCTGCGGCACCGCGTCCAGTCCACGTTCCGCGCGCAGGCGCTTGGCGATGTTCACCGTCGCCCGCCACACCAAGTTGCCGGAATCCGTGGGCACACCCGCCGCATACGGGCCAGTGACCGCAAGCGACTCGATGAGCCGCTCCTCCCACCCATCGACGGCGAGGTCAATCTCCTCGCCCGTCAGCGAGAGGCGCACGTCGTCGTGCAGCTCGAGTGACTGAAACACCGTGGCGAGCTCGTGGTAGCCGTCGGCGCGCGCATCCCCCACCCCGAGGTGGAGGTTGACCTTGGCGTGCGCGCGGGCGCGATAGCCGCTAGCGCGGCTATCGGGGGAAGAGAAATCGCGGTTCATTAGGCACCCTCCCCGTGAGCGGGAGCGTCGTGGGCTACGTCCACGTTGGCCAGGCGCACGAAATCGGCCACACCGATCTTCTCGCCGCGCTGCCGCGGATCAATGCCGGCGGCGCGCAGGGCCTCCTCGGCGGCCGCGCCGGAGCCGTAGTGCCCGGACAGCGCAGCGCGGAGGGTCTTGCGGCGCTGGGCGAAGGCGGCATCGATAATCGGCCACACCTTTGCCCGCTCTTCTTCGGTCACCGGCCAGGGTTCCGCGCCCGCCGGATGCCTATCGATACGCACCAGGCCCGACTCGATGTTCGGCTCCGGCCAAAAGACGTGCTTGCCTATCTTCCCGGCCTGCCGGGCCTCGCCGTAGAAGGCTGCCTTCACACTGGGCACACCGTAAATCTTCGTGCCGGGCTGGGCCACGAGGCGCGCGGCGACCTCGAGCTGCACCATCACCAGCACGCGCCGGATGGAGGGAAAGGTGCGCAGCAAGTGCAGGATGACCGGGACCGCGACGTTGTACGGCAGGTTCGCCACCAGCGCGGTAGGCGCCTGGCCAGCCGGCTCCTGCCCAGTGGGGTCAGCCGGGATGTCGTCGGCGCCCACCTGCAGCGCGTTCTTGTGCACGACGGTGAGCCTGGCAGCGCCGTCTGCATCCGTGGCGCGCTGCTCTACGGTGCGCGGCAGGCGCTCGGCCAGGCGCGGATCGATTTCGACGGCGGTGACCGCGCCGGCGGCTTCCATCAGCCCCAGGGTCAGGGAACCAAGACCGGGGCCTACCTCGACGACGTGATCGGAAGCATCAATATCCGCCGCCGCCACGATGCGGCGCACCGTGTTGGCATCGTGCAGGAAATTCTGCCCCCACTTCTTGGTGGGGGTCACGTCGAGCTCGGTGGCGAGCTCGCGGATATCGGCGGGGCCAAGGAGGCTATAAGGCATAGCCCCTAAGCTATCGGATACCCAACTTCGAGGTGCAGGCAGGCCATGCGCCCCAGCCCTGGGAGGCCTGAATCTTCTCCGCGACGGCAATCTGCTGCTCACGGGTGGCCTGGCTGGCGTCCGGCGCGTACTGGGTGCCGCCGTGCGCGGCCCAGGTGCCCGGGTCGAACTGCAAGCCGCCGGAGTAACCGTTACCGGTGTTGATGGACCAATCGCCGCCGGACTCGCACTGGGCGATGGAATCCCACACACCGCCGTTGGCCACGGCCGGGGCGGCAGCACCGGTGTTGCCGGACTGCGCGGAATCACCAGCGCCTGCCTTGCCGGCCGCGGAGTTCTCCTCCGCCGGCTTGGTGCCGCGCGCGATGGTCGCCGGGGTGGCGGGCTTTAGTTCCTTTTCGTCCTTGACCTCACGGGAGAACTCCTCGCCGTTGCGGGATTTCACCGTGTAGGTAATTTCCTTTTCGCCCGGGGTGCCTTCCTCGCGGACCTCCTCGGTACCTTCCGCCAGCTCCGGGTCGTCCACGTAATGCGGCTCCGCGTCGAAGGACTCGGTTTCTTTCACCTCATCCTCGGTGAACTTGTCCACCGTGATGGTCTGGCCATTCTTCAGCGGGGTGTTCTCGCCCGGCGAGACCTTGTCGTCCGCGCCCAGCTTGATGCCGCGCTCCTTGAGCACGTCGCCGACCGTCTTGGCGGCGATCTGGGTGTAGGTGGTCTTGCCACCATTGTTGATGGCGACGATCTTCGGCGAGACGACATCCAGGTTCATGCCATCGGCCACGCGCTCGTCAGCGTCGAGCTTTTTGCCATCGGCAGTCACGGCGGAGCCCGGCTGCACCTTGTCCAGGGACTTCACCAGGTCCTCGACGGTCAGCGCGGTGGAGTCGAAGTTCTTCTCCTCGCCGTCGATGGACACCGCCACCGGCTTGGCGGTGCGCACCGTGATGGTGTCACCCTTGTCCACCTGCTCGGACGGGGCCGGGTAGACCAAGTCCTTGTCGGAGACCTCCAGGTCTGCAGATTCCAGAGCACCCTTGACGTCGGAGGAGAACGTAGCCAGCTGGATCTCGTCGCCGTTGTAGTCAACGGTGATGTCCTTCTGGCTGGTAGCAGCGACCACGCCGCCGACGGCGAGGGCACCGACGACACCGCCGGTGGCCACGCGCAGCGGGATGGAGCGGGTGTTATTCAACCGCTTGATCTGGTTCGCAGTAGACATATCAAATTCTCCAATCTCGACTACGAGACGTGAGGTCCAAGCCAGGCCGCTTGCCGGCCCGTCAACAACGCTAAGTAACAATACGGTAACAGCGGGTGGGCGTCCAATTATGTGGCCAACGCCTCACCAGCGAAAGCGTCGGGGATCGCTACCTGAAGCGCCCCCGCCCCGCACCGCTAACCGCTTGAGCGGCACGCGAACAAATCCTCCCCGCGGAGGATACCGCCGCCACACTGCGCTTTTTAGCGTGTGCGACATGGAAGAGTTCAGCACCCCCTATTCCCGCTACGGGAAAAATTTCTTCACGGTCACAGCCCTGACCGCCGCCGCCTTTGGTGCGCCGTTCGCTTTAGCGGCCGGCCTGCCCGAGCAAGGCAGTGAGGACAACCCCGCCACACCCGTGGCCATCGTCAGCAAAGGCCACCCGGATGCCGACGCCGACGATAAGGACAAGGTGGCAATCGGCGACCGCGTCTGCCCCTCTGCCGTCGACCTAGTGATGGATTCCGCGTGGAACTGCGACGACGTGGACGTGAAAACCACGAAGCTCTCCGACGTCGAGGACGCCGATCTGACCACCACGCGGGCCATCCGTCAGGAGGCGATGCAGCCGCTGCGGGATGTAGAGGCGGACATCGCAAAGCAGGGCGACGATCGCATCGGTGTTTCCACGACAACGCGAACGGTTGCCATCGCGCAGAAGCAGCCTGGCGACGACGCGACCTACGTCATCACCGTCATCCACGGCCCGCGCGACGGCGTTCGCGACATGACTGGCGACATCTGGGAAACGCTCACCGGCTCCCCTGTGCCCGCCGAAGCGGACAGCGCCATCTCGAGCTTTGAAGGAGAGTAACGATGACTCAGACGACTACTACCGATTCTTCCCGGCGCGACATCCTGTTCCGCTTCGTCCTCAGCGTTTTCGTGCTCGCAGGCGCCGGCTTTTTCTTCATCGGCGGTGTCAGCCTCGTTCCAGATTCCCCCGCGGGCGCCGGCCTGGGCTATGCATTCTTCCTTATCGCCGCGGTGCTCGCCGTCATCATCTTCCGGCGCTCATTTCTGTTTCCCCGGCGCGCGACCGGGTGGTTTACCTTCTGGTGGGTCGTCTCCTGCCTTTCGTGGGGAGTCATCTCCCAACTGGTCGTGGTTGTCCAACAACCCATTCAGAAGCTGGTCGACTACGTCGGCTGGGAGGACGCCCAGTTTGCCTGGGGCGGCGCCTACCCGGAGGAGATCTTCAAGGCCGTGGGCGTCGTCGTGGTGCTGTTCAGCTTCCGCACCCTGACTAAACCGTGGCACGGGTTGCTCACCGGCCTGTTCATCGGCTTCGCGGACGGCGCCTTCGAAAACACCGACTACACCTACGCCGGCGCACTCGCGGATCCAAACTCCGACCTGCACGGCGCGATGGAGCTGCTCACCGCGCGCCTCGCCCACGGCACGCTCTTTTTGCACATAGCCACCACCGCCCTGGCCGGCTGGGGCATCGGCTGGGCCGTCTTTGCCACCACCCGCCCCATGTGGAAGCGGGTGGGCTGCGCGCTCAGCTGCTTTATGGGGGCATTCCTCTTCCACTTCGGGTGGAACTACCGCGTTGATACCCCCTTCGTCATGGCACACGACATCATCTTCACCGGCGGCGCCCTGGTCATCGTGGGATACCTGATCTGGCGCGCGCACCGCATTGCTCGGAAGGACCGGGCGGAACGTCGCGCGACAGAGCACGCTGAGCGAGGATCGGCGGAAGAATCCTCCCTGCGGGCGATACCCGAGCGGGTAGCGGCCCCCTAAGCTGGCGGCCATGGAATTATTCGATAAGCAACCTGGGCACTTCGGGCGCAGGTTCATTGCAGTAATAGGGTGCGCCGCCGCCGCGTTCGGCGCACCGTTTGCCGTCAACGCCGCGTTGCCCTCGTGGACCCCGCCGGACGAGCACGTTGAAATTGCCAACGAAGTAGACAGCAACGGCATGGAGTACGAGACCGAAGAGGTCGCCGGCCTGGACTGCCCGTTCGACCCAATGGCGACGGGGGATCGCGGCTGGACCTGCGGGAAAACCACCGTCGTCACGCAGGTCGTGCAAGGCGTCGATGACCTCGACGTCGCCGCCCAGCGCGCGCTGCGCAACGCGGCGATGACCAACCTGGACGAGGTAGACAACGCCGTGGTGGCACGCTCCGGCAACCACCGCATCGCGGCCGACCCGGACATCAACACCACCGCCGTGGTGCGCGAGATCGGCGACGACTCGTACTCGGTTACCACCGCATCCGGTCCGCGCGACGAGGTCCGCGAGACCACCGCGAAGCTGTGGACGACCGCGGCGGGATCCGAGATCCCGGCAGAGGTTTCAGCAACCATCGACGAGTTTTCCGAGAAGGCCACCGACGAGCTTGCCGATGAATTCACCGACCAGCAGCAGGGAGGCACCAACCGTGGATAACAAGCTCAACGCGTATGTGCCGCCGCTCCCGCGCTACGAAAAGCCCGCTCCCCCGGAGGCACCGCAAGGCTCCAGCTGGCTGTTTAGGATCGTGCTCATCGTCATGAGCATCGCGGGCTTTGCGCTGTTCGCAGCCAACACTGTCTTTAGCTTCTTCAGCTCCCCGGTGGGCAATGCGATCGGCCTCGCGTTCACCATCTTGTACGCGGTCATCGCCATCTGGCTTATCCGCCGCTCGCCGATGTACCCGAAGCACACACCCGGCTCTTTCCGGTTCTGGTGGGCCGTCGCGTGCCTCCTCTGGGGCGGCGGCGCAGGCCTCGTCTTCAGCCTGGCCGTAGGCACCCCGGTCACGGAACTTACCCAGCGCTCCGGGTGGGAGGATTCGCTGTTTTCCTGGGGCGGTGCCTACCCCGAGGAGATCGGCAAGGCGCTCGGCGTGGCCGTCATCCTGTTCAGCTTCAAGCACCTCACCCGGCCGTGGCACGGCGCCGTCACCGGCCTCATGATCGGCCTGGGCTTTGAGACCTCCGAGAACATCGGCTACGGCGGAATGGGCGCCATGATGGATCCGAATTCGGATGTCATGGGCTCGCTCGCCTCCTGGGGCGGGCGCATGGTCGCCGGCGTGGGCCTGCACATGATCACCACCGCCATCGCCGGCTGGGGCATCGGCTGGGCGGTCTTCGCCCTGCGCCGCTCGCTCGGTAGCCGCATCGCCGGCGCACTCGGTTGTTTCCTTATCGGTTTTGCCATCCACTTCGCGTGGAATTACACCATTGACAACCCGATCGCGATGATCGTGAAGTCAGTCACCGTCGCCCTGGTTATGTACGCCGCCCTGTTCGTGCTCATCACCCGCGGCAATGAGGCCGCCCGCCGCGAGCAGCATGGGCCGTGCACGCCGCGCTCGATCTCCGCCGACGGGGCGCCACAGCCAGCTGCGGGCTACAGCCCGTACACGCGGTCGAACGTGGCAGAGACCTCCGCAGCCACGTCCGCGACGGACTGACCGCGCGCCTCGGCCACGCACTTCGCGGTGTGGCCGATAAACGCCGGCTCGTTACGGGTGCCGCGGTACGGCTCGGGGGTCATGTACGGCGCATCCGTCTCGATGAGCAGCTGGCCCTCCGGCGCCAGCCCGGCCGCCTCGCGCATCTCGGTGTTGCGCTTGAAGGTCACGTTGCCGGCAAACGACAAGATGTAGCCGCGCTCCAGTGCCTTTTTCGCCGCGGCCAGCGGCGAGGAGAAGCAGTGCAGGATGATGGTGTCGGGCTGCGGGGCATCGTCAAGAATGCGGAAAAGTTCCTCGTCGCCTTCGCGGTTGTGGATCATCAGCGGCTTTCCCACCTTCTTGGCCAGCTCACTGTGCCAGCGCAGCGATTCTTCCTGCTGCTCGATGGTCGCCGTCTTCTCCGGTTCGTGGTGGATCCAGTAGGTATCGATGCCGGTCTCTCCCACCGCCACGCACCGCGGGTCCGCAGCCATGTCTGCCAGGCGCTTCTTCGCGGCATCGTCAAGCTCATGCGCCCGCGTCGGGTGCAGCGCGCACGCGGCCCACACCCGGTCGTTCACGTGGGCGGCTTCTAAGGCGAGAGCAGACTCTTCGACACCGTCGCCGACCGTGCAGATCTTTTCCACTCCGGCGTCAACCGCGCGCTGGACGAACTCGCCGACCTCGGCGCTCGTGTGGGCGCCGCAGGAGGTCAGGTGCGTGTGGGCATCGACAAGCTGCGGGATGTACTCGGCGGGCTGGGGCGTGGGACGCGGCTTCTTCTTCGACATGCCGGTCATTATAGGAACCGGCCCGCCGGTAAGGTGTCGGGCATGGATATCCGCCTAGCCACACACGACGACGCAGCTGCCATCGCCGACATCTTCAACTGGGCCACCGCCCAGCCGGACTTCAACCTGGTCACGTGGGAGGAAGACGCGGACTCCCGACGGGCCTGGATGGACGGGATTTTTGATTCCGGTTTCCCCGTCTTCGTCGCCGACGAGGACGGCAAGGTACTCGGATTTGCCGCCTACATGCAGTTTGTCACCCCGGGCCTGTACTACGGCACCGCGGAAGACACCATCTACGTCTCCCCCACCGCCCGTGGCAAGGGCGTGGGCAGCGCGCTGCTCAAGGCGGTGGTGGACCACGCCGCCGGCAACGACTACGTGGAGACCATCATCTCCTACATCGTGGACACCAACGCCGCCTCGCTGGCGCTACACAAGAAGTTTGGATTCAAAGAAACCGGCCGCATGCCGAACATCCACACCAAGCAGGGCCGCCGCCTGGGCCTAGTGCACCTGCAGCTGGATTTCGACCGCGGCCGTAACCACCGCGACCGTTAGGGCTTAACGGTCGCCTACGCCGCCACCAGTTCGTCATCGATGTAGATATCGCGGGTGGCGCGCACGCCGAACACTAAAAGACCTGCGCACATGATCATCAACAGCCACAGGGAGGCCGCCCACCCGCCGGTGAGCCCGTAGAGCCAGCCGACCACGAGCGGCACGAGGCCGGCGAGCAGGTAACCGCCGGGTTGCACGAAACCGGACAGGCGGGCGGTCACCAGCGGCGACTTGGTGCGCTGCGCGAGCAGAGCGATAGCCAGTGGGAAGCACATACCGCCGATGCCCAGCAGCGTGCCCCACAGGATCGGCGCCGCGGCCGGGGCGGCAAAGACCCCGAGCCAGCCCGCGAACGTCAGGGCGGCGAGGGCTACTGGCACGACGGTCAGGCGACGCATCCGGGCGGCCAGCTGCGGCATGATGACGCCACCCGCGACGTTGAACGCGCCCAAGATGGCCAGCGTGACGCTCGCCATGCCGGAGCTCACGCCCTGGTCCATGAGCATCTGCGGCAGCCAACCCATCTGCGTGTACGCCATGGAGGACTGGGTGCCAAAGAAGAGGAGCATCGCCACCGCGGTCGGCGATTTCCACAGCGGGGCCTTGGCCGCGGCTCGGCGCGCCGCGCGCTCTTCGGCGGTGCTGCCCGCACCAGCGGTGGCCTGGGTGCCGGACGCTGGTTCCTGATTTTCGGTCTCGGACCCGCGCGGGGTGTCGCGCCCAGTGCGCAAGAGGGCCAGTGCCCACACAACGAGCTGCGCCACCGCCGGAATGGCCCACACTCCGATGGCCCACTTCCAGGCGGCATCGCCGCTGAAGCACAGGGCGGACAGCGGGGCGATGGCGCCGGACAGCCCCAAGATCGCGGTGTACGCCGACATGAGGCCGACCGCTTGGCGGTGCGGCACGTGGGTTTTGATCCACGCGGGCAACAGCACGTTGCCCACCGCGATGCCGGCGACCACTGCGGTAGTCAGGACCAGAAACAGCGGGAAGCCGCCCACGAAGGGGCGCAGGGCGAGACCCGCCGTGATGAGCGCGCCGCCGGCCGCAATGACCGGAGTGAAACCGGCGCGCCGAGCCAGCGGGACCGCGCCCCAGCCCATCAGGGCAAAGAGGAACCCCGGGAGGGCCGTAAGCAGGCCGGCGGTGCCGGCGCTGACGTCGAAGGCGGTGGCGATGTCATCGATAACCGGCGCCACGGACGCAATGCCGGCGCGCAGGTTGATCGCCGCGGCGACGACGGCCAGCGCCGCGAAACCGAAGCCGAGGGAGGGCGTACGAGCGGAGCGGGAACTGGTCTTCCCCGCTGCCACTACTTATCCTCCGCGGCGGCCGGCATGACCGGCGCCCACTCCGGACCGGTCTCGGCGAGCTCCGGGTCCAGCTTGGCGATGAGCGGCTTCGGCTTGGCCAGTGCCGTGCCCGGTTCTACGTCGATGCGCTTCCACGCCGCCTGCTGCGCGTCGTAGTCGCCGGTGATGATCGGGTACGTGTGACCCTCTTCCGGCAGCCCCACGCCGACGAGCTCGACCGGGATGTCGTCGTGGACTTCCTCAATGCGCGGCTCGGCTGCCCACACGCCGTCGCGGCCCAAGGTCTCGTGGACCTTCTGCGCGGTGTGCGGCAGGTACGGGGTGAGCAGAACGTTGCAGTCCGAGACCACCTGCAGGGCGGTCCACAGCACGGTGGCGAGACGCTCGCGCTGGGAGTCGTCCTTAGCCAGCTTCCACGGCTCCTGGTCGGCGATGTAGGCGTTCGCCTCGCCGACGACGTGCATCGCGGCGGTGATGCCGGCCTTGAACTTGGAGTGCTTCAGCGACTCCGCGACGGTGTCGAAGGTCTCCTCAGCCAGCGCGAGGATCTTCTTGTCTGCCTCCTCCAGCGCGCCCGGCTCGGGCACCTCGCCGAAGTTCTTGTGCGCCATCGACACGGTGCGGTTGACCAGGTTTCCCCAGCCGTTGGCCATCTCGTTGTTGATGCGGCGGACGAACTCGTCCCAGGTGAAGTCGGTGTCGGTGTTTTCCGGGCCGGCCACGGAGATGAAGTAGCGCAGCGGATCCGGGCCGAACTCCTTGAGGAAGTCCTTGACGTAAATGACCACGCCCTTGGACGAGGAGAACTTGGAGCCCGACATGGTGAGGAACTCCGAGGAGACGATTTCGGTGGGCAGCTTTGGCTCGCCGTACTTGTGCACCTCGCCGCCCTTGGACCCCTTGCCCGCGTAGCCCAAAAGCTCCGCCGGCCAGATCTGGGAGTGGAAGGTGATGTTGTCTTTGCCCTGGAAGTAGTAGTGCAGGGCATCATCGTTCAGCCAGTAGTCCTTCCACGCCTCCGGGGTGCCGGAGCGGTGGGCCCACTCGATGGCGGCAGACAGGTAACCGATGACCGCATCGAACCAGACGTAGAGCTTCTTGGCACCGTTGTCGCTCCAGCCATCAATAGGCACCGGCACGCCCCAGTCGATGTCGCGAGTCATGGCGCGCGGGCGCATGTCATCGATGAGGTTGAGGGAGAACTTCAGCACGTTCGGGCGCCAGTTCTCGCGGGTCTTCAGCCACTCCTCGAGGGCCTCGCCCACCGCCGGGAGGTCGAGCAGGAAGTGCTCGGTGTCGATGAACTCCGGCGTTTCTCCGTTGATCTTGGAACGCGGGTCGATGAGGTCGACCGGATCCAGCTGGTTGCCGCAGTTATCGCACTGGTCGCCGCGGGCATCGTCCGCGCCGCAGATGGGGCAGGTGCCTTCGATGTAGCGGTCCGGCAGAGTGCGCTTCGTCGACGGGGAGATAGCGCCCTTGGTGGTTTCTTTGACCATGTAGCCGTTCTCGTAGAGGCCCTTGAACAGCTCCTGGACCACCGCGTAGTGGTTCCGGGTGGTGGTGCGGGTAAACAGGTCGTAGGACAGGCCGAGCCCGACCAGGTCCTCGACAATCTGGCGGTTGTAGCGGTCCGTCAGTTCACGGACGTTGACGCCTTCCTTATCCGCCTGGACCAAAAGCGGGGTGCCGTGCTCGTCGGTGCCGGAGACCATGAGCACGTCGTTGCCATACATTCGCTGGAATCGTGCGAAGACGTCCGAAGGAACGCCAAAGCCCGCGACATGTCCAATATGTCGCGGGCCATTGGCGTAGGGCCAAGCAACGTTTACAACCACAGTCTCAGTCATGCCCACTACTTTAACGAAGCGCGCGCTGGCCGCGCGCGCCGGATAGGGGCTTTAGTGCTGTGGCAACAAGTGCTTAAGCCTTGCGTGCGCGCTGCTTTTCTGCGCGGCGGTTCTTCAGCTGCTGGCGGCGCTGGTTCTCGCGGTGGATGCGGCGCTCGCGAGCAAGCTTGCGCTGGAAGTTCTGCGCCTCGCGGTACTCGAGGTAGATGACGTCGTTGCGCAGATCCTTGACGATGGCGAACATCAGCAGGAAGACGATGATCAGGAACGGCGCGGCCGCCACGATGGTCACATTCTGCAGGTTGTTCAGCGCATCCTCGTCGGTCAGCAGCAGGGTGATGCCGACGGCTGCGGTGAGCACACCCCAGGCGGCGGTGAGCCAACGCTTAGCGTCGGTCGCACCGTTCTGGGACAGCGAGCCCATCACGGTCGACGCGGAGTCCGCCGAGGTGATGAAGAAGGTCGCCAGCAGGATCATGGCCACGAGGCTGGTGATGGCCCCCAGCGGCAGGTTCTGCAGCAGGTTGAACAGCTCTTCCTCGCTGGACTCGCCGGAGATCGAGTTGCCGCCCTGCTCCATCTTGATGGCGGTACCGCCGAAGATGGCGAACCAGATGGTGGACACGCCCGCCGGGACGAGCAGCACGCCCACGCAGAACTCGCGGACGGAGCGGCCGCGGGAAATGCGGGCGACGAACATGCCGACGAACGGCGACCAGGAGATCCACCATGCCCAGTAGAAGATGGTCCAGGTGGACAGCCACTCGCCTGCCTCCGGGTTGGACTCGGCGGTGCGGCCGATCATCTCGGTGAAGTTGTCCAGGTAGGCGCCGACCGAACCCGGGATGAGGTTGAGGATGTCCACGGTCGGGCCGAGGATGAACACGAAGATGGCCAGGATGGCAGCCAGAACCATGTTCGCGTTGGACAGGTACTGGATGCCCTTGCCCACGCCGGACACGGCAGAGAGCACGAAGGCGAGGGTGAGCACCAGGACGATGCCCATCACAACGCTGTTGGACGGGTTCTCAATGAAGCCGGAGGCAGACAGGCCCGCCTGAATCTGCAGGGCGCCCAGGCCCAGCGAGCACGCGGTACCGAAGACGGTGGCGAAGACCGACAGGATGTCGATGAGCTTGCCCAGCCAGCCATCAGCAAGCTTCTGCCCGATAAGCGGCACGAACGCCGAGGACAGCAGCTGCTTACGGCCAATGCGGAAGGTCGAGTACGCAATGGCCAGACCCACAATCGCGTAGATCGCCCACGGGTGCAGGGTCCAGTGGAACATGGCCGAGGCCATGGCAGTGCCGACCTCGCCTTCCTCGTGGCCCGGGACGCCGTCGCGGAAGAAGGACAGCGGCTCGGAGGCGCCGAAGAACATCAGGCCGATACCCATGCCGGCTGCGAACATCATCGCAATCCAGGAGAACGTGTTGAACTCCGGTTCCTCGTCGGCGCGACCCAGGCGGATCGTGCCGAACTTGGACATGGCCAAGCCGAGGACGAAGACCACGAAGATGGTGGTGAACAGGATGTAGGCCCAACCGAAGTCGGTGGCCACGAAGTCGAGGGCGGCGCTGGCGAAGTTGGCGAAGCTCTCTGCGCCTGCCAGGCCCCAAATCACGATGGCGAGGACAACAACGCCGGTAATGCCGGTGACGACCCAGTCGACCTTGTGGTCCTTGTCGCCTTCCTTGTCCGGCTCACTCTCGTCGTAGTTGTCCGGGTTCTGCGATGCGCTATCCAGCATCGACGCCAGCTGCCCGGTGGCAGTCTGGTCATCTAGTGCATCGTCAACGGTAGAAAACTTCTGGTCTTTGGGCTTTGCATCCAGCACGTCTGGGTCGTGCGGATCCACCCCTTTCGGCGGGTTTTGGCCGGCATGCACCGGCACACTCTTATCGGAATTAGTCATGGGTTCAACCCTGTGACAGAAGTGAAACGCTTTCAAGTTCGCGCCCCGCAGTTTCGGCCCCTCCGCCGGGGCAAAACCGACCTTTGCCCTGCCGGTCCGCGGCGACACTCCCCTCACCCGCCTCGTTCAGGAAGCTCACTAACGCCTTTCAGCATTGCCAGCGAACACAAAGGCGGGAGATAACGAAGCTATAACAATATCGGCGAAAGGGTGCGAAACGGGAACTTGAGGTGCTGGGGGCACACCCATCAGTTTTGCTTGGCGCTAACCGCCGCGTCATAGAGCTCGCGGTTGGACACCTCAGTCCCAGCGGCCACCTGCTTGCACGCCGCCTTCAGGCGCATGCCGCCGGCGGTAAGCTCAGCAACCTGAGCGACGAGCTTGTCGATGTCGACCGCATCCTCACCCGCCGCATCCAATACGACCGCGATCTCGCCGCGGGCATTGTCCTCCGCCCACTCGGCGAGCTCCCCCAGCCCGCCGCGGCGCACCTCTTCGAACGTCTTGGTCAGCTCGCGGCACACCGCGGCTGGGTGCTCGGCACCTAAGACCTCGGCCGCCACCGCAAGCGTGGCCGCCAGGCGGTGCGGGGACTCGAAGAACACCGTGGCGCGGTTTTGCCCCTTGAGCGACTCCAGCCACTTCGCGCGCGGCCCGTCCTTGCGCGGGGCGAAACCGTCGAAGGAGAACTTCCCCACCCCCAGGCCGGACAGCGCCAGTGCCGTCGTCACCGCGCTGGGCCCCGGCAGGCAGGTCACCGGAACCCCCGCTTCCACTGCCGCCTGCACGAGCACGTAGCCCGGATCAGAGACGACCGGCATGCCCGCGTCCGTCACCACCAGCACGGTGCCGCTGCGCGCCGCGTCCAACAGCCGCGGCAGGCGCTCCTGCTCGTTGTGGTCGAAGTTGGACACGAAGGTGCCGCGGGGGCTTACCCCCAGGGCATCGGCAAGCGCACGCGCCCGGCGCGTGTCCTCCGCGGCGATGACGTCGGCGTCTTGGAGTGCCTGGATGAGCCGCAGCGAAGCATCCCCGATATTTCCCAGCGGTGTCGCGGCGAGCACCACGCCGCGGGGCAGCGGGTCAAGGTGCGGAAGGCTCACAGTGTCAGTCATATCCACAGCATGGCATACGTGTCCGGGCCAGCACCTATGATGTTCCGGGTGAACACCTCCGCCCCAGCCACCACGACCGAGCACCCACGCCCAGCCGCCCGGCGCGTGCGCCGTCCGCGCCGCCCCCGTGGCCTCCACGGCACCCCTCCCCCAGCGGCCCCGCGGCAGTACCGCTGGGGGCGCGGCGATACGTGGTCGACGGCGATCATCGCGGTGCTTGCGCTGTTCACCCGGTTTATCGGGCTGACCAACCCGGTGTCCAAGGGCTCTCCCGTCTTCGACGAAAAGCACTACGTCCCGCAGGCCTGGGACATGGTCCGCAGCTGGGACTCGCCGTTCCTCGGCGGTATCGAGCTCAACCCGGGCTACGGGCTCGTGGTCCACCCACCGCTGGGAAAGCAGATTCTGGCCCTGTCGGAGGCGGTCTTTGGCTATACCCCGCTGGGTTGGCGGTTTGCCACGGCTTTGTTCGGCGCCGGCACCGTTGTGATGGTGATGGCGCTGGCGCGGCGGATCTCCCTGTCCTGGCAGGTCGCTGCCTTCGCCGGGTTCATCGCCTGCTTCGACGGCGCCCTGTTGGTCTCGTCCAAGTTCGGCATGCTGGATATTTTCCAGGTCTTTTTCATCACCGCGGCCGCCTGGGCCCTCGCGCGCGACCACCACCAGATGCACGAGCGCCTCCACCGCGCCTACGTACGCGATGGGCTGGGCACCTCTGAGTATGGCCCGCGGTTCGGGTTTCGGTGGTGGCGGTTTACCGCCGGCGTTTTCCTGGGGCTCGCGCTCGCGGTCAAGTGGTCGGGACTGTACTTCATCGCCGCCTTCGGCCTGCTCACCGTCTTTTCGGATCTCGCGTTGCGCCGCCGCTACGGCGTGCGCCGCTACGTCGCGGGCACTGTGCTTCGCGATGTCGCACCGGCGTTTGCCTCCATCGTCATCCTGCCGGCCGCGCTCTACGTCTGGTCGTGGCGCGCGTGGTTCGGCTCGGAGACGGCCGTATACCGCCACGCTAAGGAAGACGGCACCATTGAGGCCGGTTCACTGCTCAACCTGCTTCCGGACAGCGTGGCCAACTGGCTGTACTACCACAAGACGGTACTGGAGTTTCACGCCTCGCTGACCTCCTCGGGCGGCCACCATCACCCGTGGGATTCCAAGCCGTGGGCGTGGCTAGTGGGCGCGCGCCCCGTCCTCTACTACTCATCGACCGACGCCGAGTGCGCCGGCGGGCAGGAGTGCCGCCGCATGCTCATGCTGTTCGGCACCCCGGTCATCTGGTGGATCATCGTGCCCGTGCTCATCTGGGCGCTGTGGTCGCTTACCGTGCGCCGCGACCGCCGCTTCCTCATCCCACTCGTCGGGTTCGCCGCCGGCTTTTTCCCGTGGCTTGTGGGCTTCGACCGCCAGATGTACTTCTTCTACGCGGCAGCGTTCATTCCGTTTGTCATCGTCGCCATCGCGCTCATCCTCGGCCAGCTGTCCGGGCGCGGGCGCGAAGTTCCCTGGCGCGCGCTGCGCACGCTGGCAGGCGGGCATCTACGCACCGGCACCTTGGCGGTCATCGTCTACTTGTGCGCGGTACTGGCGATGTTCGTCTACTTCTCCCCGCTGCTCTACGGGTTCTTGATCCCCGAAAGCTGGTACAACTCGCTGATGTGGCTGCCCAGCTGGCACTAACTCGGCTGGGCGTTCAGCGAGCGCCAGAACCGCCGCGGGGCAAACCCGCTGTCAATCGCCCAGGTCCACAGCAGCACGACGCCGAAAGCCACCAGGGCGATTAGCCAGCCCACCTGGGCGGAAGAAATCTGCCCCAGCGCGATATCCCGCATGGCAAAGCCGGCGAGGAACGCCGCCATGGTGCCCACGGTGGGCAGCGCGCCCTTGGCGATGGACGGGCGCCACGCCACGAAGAACGCCGCGGACGCCAACCCGAAGCGCAGGCCCGCTGCGTGCACCGCCGCTTCCCTCAGCGCCGGGTCGGCAACAGCGCCGGAAGCGCCCGCGGATTCTGCGCCCGTTAGCCGCGAGGCGTCCCCGATGAACGTGAGCGCCCACGCGCCGAAGACCACGCCCATGACCACGAGCAGCACCCGGGCGATGGTGAGCAGCGTGTGGCGCCGGGCGGCGGCCTCTCGCCAGCGCGGTTCCACCCCGGCGAGGATGTCCGCGGACAGATCCGCCCGCGGCCCGCTGGGGGCGCTGTGCGCCGCGGGCTGCCGGAGGTTCGCCGTCAGGGTGAGCGCCCGATCCCGAAAGCTGCGACACTCTGCGCAGCCGGCGAGGTGGGCATCCACCACATCATCGTCAAGCTGGTGCGGCTCCCCGTCGATGCGGGCCGACAGGGCCGCTTGCACCTCGTCATGGCTCAGCACGCGATAACACCCCATCGATGCTGGCGCGCCCGGAGCCGAAAACCACGATCATGAACAGCCCCACGATGAGCACCAGCGGGTACTCGATGCCGTTGTCGGACACGAAAAAGCCGTGTGGCAGGTGCACGAGGTAGAGCGCGCTGGCCATAAGCAGCGCCAGGGCGCCGGCGACGAGGGTGGTCAAAATCCCTACCACGAGCATGGCGCCGCCGATGATCTCCCCGAAGACCGCGACCCACGCGGACAGTCGCGGCTGCGGCACGTCCCAGGCGGAAAATTGCCCAATCGTGTCATCCATGCCCGCGATGAGCAGTTTGTCCACGCCGTGCGCGACGAAGACAACTCCCAGCACAGCGCGGAAAATGAGCAGCGCGGCATCGCGGACGGCGGGTTTATCCATGGCCATTAGACTACATCGCATGGCCGACACGAACGATTCCGACTCCTGCCCTGGTGCCCTAGCCCACGCCGCGTTCCACGCCCCCGCGCCCGTGGGCATGCTCACCGTCTGGTGCTCGGCCACCGCCGTGGTGCGCGTCGATTTCGGCGACACCGCAGGCGACGATTCCCCGCACCCGCCTGAAGTGCTGCGCACCGCGCTGCGGGAGTTGGACGAATACTTCGGCGGCACCCGCCGCACTTTCACCGTCCCCGTCGCCGGGGAGCCGGCAGACCCCGCCTCCTTCCGAACCCGGGCCCAGGCAGCGCTTTCAGAGATCCCATACGGCGCGGTGTGGACCTACGGTGAGCTTGCCGCGGCAAGCGGCTCTCCGCAGGCCGCCCGCGCCGCCGGGACCGCGTGCGCGACCAACCCGGTGCCGGTCATCGTCCCGTGCCACCGCGTGGTGCCGGCGGGAAATCCCGAACAAGCAGTCCGCCGCGTGGGCAATTACGGCGGCGGCGCCGACATGAAGCGCTGGCTTATCGCCCACGAGCGCTCCCACACGCCTTCTAACGGAACCGACAAGACGCATCCCCAGTCCAATTGAGACGGCGGGACCGATAGCTTCCCGCCGCACCACCACAAGAAAGGACTTGAAACAATGGCGGATATACTCTCGGCAAGCGATGATTTGGTAACCGGTGACGATGGGCTCAAACGCCCGCCGTGGGCGGCCAGCAGCGAGTTGCTGCGCGAGTACTACGACCACGAGTGGGGCATGCCGGTCCGGACCGAGCAGGGGCTGTATGAGCGCCTGTGCCTCGAAGGCTTCCAGGCCGGGTTGAGCTGGGAGCTCATCCTGCGGCGGCGCGAGGCCTTCCGCGATGCGTTCGCCAGGTTCGACCCCGAACGGGTCGCGCAGTTTACTACCGCGGAGGTGGAGCAGCTGCTGGTCAACCCGAACATCATCCGCAACCGCCGCAAGATTGAGGCAGCGATAAAGAATGCCCGCGCCACCGTCCAGCTGCGCGCGGAGGGCGGACTGGTGGATTTCATCTGGTCGTTTAAGCCGGAAAAGACGCCCCAGCCGCATTCGCTTGCCGATGTCCCCTCCACCTCACCCGAGTCCACCGCCCTGGCAAAGGCGCTGAAGAAGAAGGGCTTTAGCTTCGTCGGGCCAACGGTGTGTTTCGCGCTGATGGAAGCGATCGGAATGGTGGACACCCACCTGGTGGGCTCCCACCGCCGCGGCAGCTCCGGGGTGTGGGCTGACTAGAAGGTTTCGGCGCGAGGAATCTAGCGCACACAAATGACCCACAGAGAGCGGAATTGGTGCCCTAAATCCGTCTCTGTGGGTCAACTAGTTGCGCGGGCTAAGAAGCGCCAGCGCTGGCGCTCCGAGTATTAGCCCACGCGGCGGGCAGCCAAATCGTCACGCTGCGCAACGCGGCCCCGGCCGCGGGGGCGGGAACCCTGGCCGTCGAAATCGCCGTCGAAGTTGTGGGTGTAGACGGGCAGGTAGTCAAAGTCGGGGCTTTCGTCATCCGCCTCAACGACCACGGCGCCGGGGCGACGCAGCTGGCGCGGGATGGCCAGCTCCTCGTCGTGCGCATTGCGCACGCCCAAGCGCGCGCGGCGCAGCTGGCGGATGCGGCGGGCCCGCAGATCGTTTTCCGCGCGAACCTGGGCGCGCAGGGCGAACAGGTAGACCGCCAGGGCGGCAATGGCCACTGCCGGCAGGATCCACCAGCCGCCGCCAAGGATGGCGCCGACGACCACGGTGATGACCGCCGCGAGCGTGAGCCCCAGCAGGGTGCGCCGGCGGCGCTGGTAGCGATCGGCAGAGGCGCGCTTGTCGGCCTCCGGATCCCAGCCACCGCGGCCGCGGCGGCGCATGGCGAACTCCAGCTCCTCCTCCGTGAGCTCAGCTTCCTTGCCGCCGCGCTCCGCCTTCACGGCGTTGCGCGCAGACGGGGCGGACTGGGAAGACGAGGTGGACTTCTCAAGCAGCGGCCCGTCGACGAGAACCGAGGACTCGGCCGGCTCGTACAGGTCCGTCTCCCCGACTTGTTCGTCGGCGAATTCCGGCGCGGGCTCATCCACGTAGACGACGTCGCGGTCGGTGGATTCAGCGGCCCGAACACGGCCGCGGGCGGCGGTCGCGTCAGCGGTGTCGGCTTCCACGTCCGCATCCGTGCCCGCAACCGGTGCGTTAGCCTCCGCGTCGACGGCGCCGGGGTACATCAGGTCGACCGGAGAGGTGTAGGACTCGTCCAGCTCGTAGGTCTCACCGTCGGCGGCGGAATCGGCTTCTGCGTCTGCCGCGTCTTCCTCCGGGTGGGCCAGACGGCGTGCCACGCCGGCCCCCTCCGGTGCCGCAGCCAGCTCTTCGACGAGCTCGCCGTCGACGGTATCGGCCTCGGAATCGGCGTCGACGTCGACGTCGACATCGGCGTCGGTCTTCTCGCCCCGGTCGAACTTCACGGCGTTGCCGGAGGCGGTGTCGGAATCAGTGCTCGACGCAGCCTCGGCAGCCTGGCCCTCTGCAGCCTCTGTTTCGGAGGAGGCGGCGCGGGAGTGGGCGCGCGTCGGGACAGGATGTCCTCGTCATCGACGTCGGCGGTGACGACCTCGTACTCGTCCTCTGCGTCCACCGGCTGGGCGGAGGCGTGCTGCACGCGGCGCATCTGCGCCTCCGTCATGCGGGGACGGCGCGATTGTACCCGGCCGGAGTCGCCCTCGAACAAGACGCGGGTCTCGTCGAAGCCTTCACCGGTGTGGCTCATCGGGCGCTGGCTGCGCAGAAGCCACGGTGCCAGCACAACCAGCCAGAGCACCAGCATCAGAACAATAATCAGGCCAGAGGGCACGTCTAGCCACCTTCCCGTACATCCCGTACATCGTCGACAGTACGGAGCTAAGGCTATGGCAGACTGTCCGTCGCACAGCCCCGCCACGCCGCACAACACACCAGACTGTGACAGGTGTGAAAGATGAGGTTAAAGAACTCGCCCCGCGTCACGCAGGCGCACCACGCACGGCTCGGAAAAGTCCTCGCGGTCCAGCGCCACGAAGACGTGATCCTGCCAGCGGCCATCGATATGCAGGTTGCGCTTCAGGTAGCCCTCCTGCCGGAAACCGTTGTTCGCCAGCACCTTGCCGGAAGCCGGGTTGCCCGGCATGAACGTCGCGGTCACGCGGTGCAGCCCCACGCGATGTATGGCGTGATCAGTCCCCAGACCGCAAGCAACCGTGGCGATGCCCGCGCCGGTCAACGCGGAATGGACCCAGTAACCGATCCAGCACTCACTGATCGCGCCGTGTTGGATGTTGCCCAGCGTGACCTGCCCGGCAAAGGTGCCGTTGACCTCAATGGAAAAAGGCACCACGCTCCCCTGCTTGGCCGCAGCACGCAGCTCGAAGAGGTGGTTCCACCAGGCGCGCCGCGAGTGGGCTTCGCCCCACCGGACCGGGACCGTCGGCTCGACTGGGCGCAGGTAGGGCTCGTCCAGAAGGCGCATCTCCCGCCACTGCCGGCCGTCGCCGCGGTGCACCGGCCGCAGGCGCAGGTGGAAATCCTCCGCAAAGGGCCCAGCGGCGGGCATAAGCACCGTCGGGGTGGCCTCCGGCCACCCGGGATGAAGCGAAGACATCAGCTACCGCGCGCTGCCTAGGAGCGCTGGGTGATAAACAAAACGTCCACCACGTCGCCCGGGCGCACCTCGGTGACATCCTCCGGGATGCGCACCATAGCGTTCGCCTCGGACAAACCGGCCAGCAGGTGAGCCGGCCCGCCCGCGGCGCCGCCGAGGCCCTCCACGAGGTAGTCGGCCGTCTCCGCATCACGCATAAGGCGGGCGCGGATGTAGCCACGGCGCCCCGGCCGGGACTGCAGGTGGTTGAGCGCGCGGGCACGCACCACGCGGCGGTTGGCGTTGCGCTTGCCCAGCGAGAGGCGGATGAGCGGGCGGACGAAAATCTCGAAGGCGACGAGCGAGGACACCGCGTTCGACGGCAACAGGAACGTCGGGGTGCGCTCCTCACCGAGCAGGCCGAAGCCCTGTACGGAGCCGGGGTGCATGGCCACGCGGGAGGTATCCACCTCACCCAGCTCACGCAGCACCTCCTGCATGACCGCCGCGCCCGAACCGCCGACCGCGCCGGTGACCACGAGCACCTCGCTGCGACTCAGGTGCGTTTCCACTATCTCGCGCAGGCGGCGCGGCTCGCCCTCGGCGATGCCCACGCGGTGCACGTCCGCCCCGGCCTCCTTCGCGGCGGCGGCCAAGGCGTAGGAGTTGATATCGAAGATCTGGCCCAGGCCCGGCTCGCGGTCAATATCGACCAGCTCGCGGCCGTAGGACATGATCGTCACGCGCGGGCGCGGGTAGACCAGCACCTTGGAGCGGCCCACCGCCGCCAGCAGACCGATCTGGGCCGGCCCCAGAATCGACCCCGAGATCACGGCCACATCACCGGGCTGGATATCGTCGCCCACGCGGCGCACGAAGTCGCCGGAGCGGACTGGGCGGTGGGCCGTGACTCGCTTGCGGCCGCGGTCGGACCACTCGAGGGGCAGGACGGCATCGGCAAGCGTCGGCAGCGGCGCGCCGGTGTAGACGCGCACCGCATGCTTGGGCTGCAGGCGCAACGGCTGGCGGGAACCGGCGGGCACCTCACCCACCACGGGCAGGGAACGCTCGCGCACGGGCTCCGGGGCCGGTGCCGCGTTATCCCCCGCATCGTCGGCCGCGCCCTCCGGCGCTGGGCGGCTCGGCACGGCCCGGCGGGTGCTGAGAGCCCGCTCGCCGCCGACGTCTACCGCGCGGACCGCATACCCGTCGATGGCGGCCTGCGGGAACCCGGGAAGCGGCTGGTTGGCTTGTACCTCCTCAGCGCACATCAGGCCCAACGCATTGGCGATGGCGATGCGCACCGGCTCCGGTGTCACCGCAGCGTCAGTAACGAGCTTGAGTTGCTCTTCTACTGGTCGCATGGCGCCGCCTTTCTTGCCCCAGGTGTGTGCGGGCGCTTCGGCCGCGCCCGTAAACAGTACTGTGGCAGCAGTTTAGTCGTCGGACGGGTGAAACTCTTCTTCGAAGTCGGCCATGATGCGCTTGATTGCCTTGTACAGCGCCGGGCCGTACTTTTCGTGGCGCAGGCCGAAGTCGACATTCGCCGGAATGTAGCCCGCCGGGTTGCCCAGATCGTGACGCTTGCCGCGGTGGACCACCACGTGCACCGGGTGGCCTTCCTGGATGAGCAGCTCAACGGCATCGGTCAGCTGCAGCTCCCCGCCCTTGCCCGGCTCAATGCGTTGCAGGGCATCAAAAATCTTGCGGTCGAGCAGGTAGCGGCCGGTGGCCACGAGGGTGGACGGCGCGTCGGCCGGGTCCGGTTTCTCCACCATGCCGACGACCTTCTTCACGTCGTCATCGTCGGTGTCTTCCACGTCGAAGACGCCGTAATTGAAGGTCTCCTCGCGGGAGACCTCGAAGGCGCACAGGACCGAGCCGCCGTGTTCTTCGCGGACCTTACACATCTGGCCCATGACGTCGGCGGGAATGACGAGGTCATCGGGCAGCATGACGGCAAAGACGTCCTCGTCGTCATCCAGGACGTCCTCCGCCAGCCCGACGGCGTGACCCAATCCCAGCGGCTTTTCCTGCTCCACCGCGATGGGGTGGATGAGGTCGGCGGCCTTTTTGACCTTGTCTACCTGCGCGTCCTTCCCGCGGCGCTGCAGGGTTTCCACGAGTTCCGGGAAGGACTCGAAGTGCTTCATCAGCTCCTGCTTGTTCGGCGCGGTAATCACCGCCAAGCGGGAAGCCCCCGCGTGGGCGGCTTCCTCCGCGATGAGCTCAATGCCCGGCGTATCCACGACCGGCAGCAGCTCCTTCGGCACCGTCTTCGTAGCCGGAAGGAAACGCGTTCCCAAACCAGCCGCGGGAACCACGACAGTCTTCAGACACGTCGCGGCGTTGTCGAGTGAATTAGCCATGCAGAAGACACTACAGCCTGCAGTCTCCTTAGCCGTGGACCGCTACACCCCAGATAGGATTTCAGTTATGACTTCCCCCACCGATAATCCGCACCCTACGGATATTGCACAGGACAAAGCCGCGCTGCGGCGCGCGGTGAGAAAGGCGCGGAAACAACGCCCAGCCAGCGACAAGGCCAAGTTAGACCAGGGCGTGTGCGACGGTGCTGCCGCGGTGGTGCGCGCTTTTTCCGCGGCCCACTCCCGCCCGCCGAAGGTGGCGGCCTACATGCCGTTGCCTGCGGAACCAGGCGGCGAAGGTTTCGTGCCCGTGCTTGCCGATGCCGCCGCAGAACTGTGGCTGCCCATCACCGGCCCGCGCGGGACGGAGCTTACCTGGGCCCGATACACCGGGCCCGAGTCGTTGCAGCCCGGCCCACTGGGGATCAGCGAACCCGCCGGGCAGGCGGTTGGCGTCGACAAGCTACATCAGCTGGACATCGCCTTCGTTCCCGCGCTCGCCCTTTCCACCGCCGGGGTGCGCCTGGGCCAAGGCGGCGGGTACTACGACCGAACACTCGCCGCCTTGTCGGGGCCGCAGCTTATCGGCGTCGTCTTCGACGACGAGGTCTATGACCGCGTTCCGGCCGCCACCCACGATGCCGTGCTCGACGCGATCTTGACCCCGTCTGGCTGCCGCGACGTGCGCGCCACAGACGCCTAGACCACGCACGGTTTCGGGAACCAGGCGGCGAAAAGCGCAGTCCAATCAGGTATGCGCTTTTCTCAGAAGGCCCCGCAACGCTCCAGCCGGCCGCAACGCCCCGCCCGCTCACACCGCGGCGGGCTTTTCTCCACCCTGCGTACGCCCGGACATCGCCGGATGCTGCTCATCCGCCGCTTGCTTGCTGCCCTGCTGGTGTGCAGCGCGCTATTCATGGCGGCGATGTCGATGCGAGAGAACCCGGCCGTGCTGGTCTTCGCCCGGCCGGTCAACGCCGGGCACGTGCTCGGTCCGGGAGACGTCACGATCGCGCGGCTGCCCGAGGGGGTCATCCCATCCGCTGCCATGACCCCGACGGCGGGCACGGAAGTGAGGGCTGGCGCGAACCAAAACTCAGACGCTGGCACCGACACCGGCAACGTGGAGGGGCGCGTTGTGGTCGCCGCAGCCGATGCCGGGGAGATTGTCACCGAATCTCGGCTTTTAGGAGCGGAGCTCACAGCGTCGCTCGTGGGCGGCGACGACGAGTTAGGCACGTCCGCGATGGTGCCATTGAAGCTGGCAGACCCTGATCTTGTGCCTTTCTTGCACCATGGGGATACAGTAAATGTTGTCACGGCAACTATGGAGGGTAACGGTAAGGCTGGCGCTGCCGATAACCCGCCCGGTAGAGTCGTGGCCGCCAATGCGCGAGTCATCTCCACCGCAGCAGCCGATGCCGCGGGGGAAAAGACGCGCGGCACCCCGTCTACTATCCTCATCGCCCTGCCGGAAAGCGCAGCGCACAACGTTGCCGCAGCCTCGTTGAACCTGCCACTGACCGTGGCCATCACAGGAGAGCGCACCCACCTTCGGTGACGTCGTGGGATGGCGCCACCCGGCTGGGTCGAGAGCGATACCCTCCCTAACCACTCCCCTCCCCCAGGCACCCATCTGGGCTTTTCAGCCCCGGTTTCAGACAGAAAGGTTTCCTGCACCATGCTCAAGGGTTTTAAGGACTTCATCCTGCGCGGCAACGTCATCGAGCTGGCCACCGCGGTCATTATCGGCTCGGCGTTTACCGCCATCGTCAAGGCGGTCACCGACCACCTGATCCAGCCGCTGGTCAGCTCGTTCGGCTCCGCCGAGGTCGAGGGCCTCGGCTTCCGCCTGCGCCCGGATAACCCGGCGACCATGATCGACTTCGGCGCGATCATCTCCGCGGCCATCAACTTCCTCATCATCGCCGCGGTGGTCTACTTCCTCATCATCATGCCGATGAACAAGCTCAACGAGATCTCCAAGCGCCGCCAGGGCATCGATCCGGAAGAGGAGGCTCCGAGCACCGACGATCTCCTCATCGAGATCCGCGACCTGCTCGTCGCCCAGAACGATGCGCAGGGTCTGACCGCCCACGACAAGGACGCGGCGGATACCACCTCCACCACCGCTACTGCCTACAAGCAGGCGAAGTCCAACAACACGGACGGCGGCGAATCCATCAAGTAGGCATTCGCGCGAGCGACCCCTCGCTTTAGTAGTGGGGCGGGCGCTGCTCTTCCCAAAATTCGTCGCCCCGGGGCTCGTCCTCCGGGGCGTCTTCGTCTAACTGCACCTCGCGCGCGGCGTCGGCGCCGCGGTCTACACGCGTGCCCGCATCGTCAAACGCGGAGTAGAACGGCGCGCGATCGGCGCTGCGGTCGTAGTCCGGGGTGTCAGAGGTGCGGGTGGCGCGGCGGCGCTGCTTCCGGGGTGCGGAGTGCTTACCCATCGAGCGAGTGCTTCTGCAGCTCGGTGATGAGGAAGTGCACCAGCGGCGGCAGGGTGGCCATGCCATCGCGCAGGGCGGCGCGCGACGGCGCGAGATTGACCACCACGGTCGAGCCGGAAATACCGGACACGCCGCGCGACACGCAGGCGTCCACCGCACCGCACGCCTGCCCGGACGAGCGCAGCGCCTGTGCCACGCCCGGCAGCTGCTTATCCAACACAGCCGCGGTGGCCTCCGGGGTCTTATCGCGCGGGCCGACGCCGGTGCCGCCGATAGTCACCACGAGATCCACCCCGCCGACGACGGCGGTCTCAATGGCCTGACGGATCTTCGACTTCTTCGCCTTCACGGTCACCACGCCGTCGACCTGGAATTCGGCCTCGGACAGCAACTCGGTGAGCAGCTTGGAGGTGTCCTGCGGCTGCGCGTCCGGATGATCGGTGACCACCACAGCGAGCGCGCGCCGTTGGGTGGGAACGCGCCCCTCCTTCTCACTCGCGATGAGGAACTCCGCGTCCGGCTCCGCGATATTCATCAGATCGTCAGGAATTTCCCGCTCGACCAGCGGTTGCGACGTGTCGGTCTGGGACGCTTTCTTATTCGACATCGTTCTCCTGACGTGCTCGCCGCTACCGCCGCGGTCGGGGCGCGGTATATGTGTTCGTAGTCCGACTCGTAACTTACTCGTCGGACAGGGTTACCTCTACTTCATGACGGTTTTCGCCGTCGGGATCCGCCACCTCGAGGGTGACGGTCGCGCCAAATTCCTTCGAACGCGTTGCAGCGATAAGCGTATCGGAATCTTCCACGAGGCGATCGTTTACCCGAGTAATCACATCCCCGCGCTCGATGCCCGCCTTGTCCGCCGGGCTTCCGGGTTCCACGTCAACGACGTAGGCGCCGCCGTCGACCGGGTTGCGGGCATCGACCTTGACGCCGAGCATCGGGTGCTTGACCTCACCGTTGTTGATGAGCTCGTCCGCCATGCGCTTGGCAAAGTTCGACGGGATCGCAAAGCCCAACCCGATAGAGCCGGACGCGTCCTGCTGGCCGGACTGGGCGGACAGCGAGGCGATCATCGAGTTCATGCCGACGATGTTGCCGTCCATGTCCACCAGCGGGCCGCCGGAGTTGCCGGGGTTGACGGCGGCGTCGGTCTGCACGGCATCGATAAGCGAAAGCTCCCCGCCGTCCTGTGCGGCGCGGACCGGGCGGTTGAGCGCGGAGACGATGCCGGAGGTCACTGTCGCGTTCAGGCCGAGCGGCGAACCGACCGCGACGACCTCCTGGCCCACGCGCAGGCCGTCCGAGTCGCCGAACTTCAAGGTGGGCAGGTCCTTGCCGTCCTTGATCTTGATGACGCCAACGTCCGTATTCGGATCGGAGGCGACATATTCGGCCCCATGCTTGGAGCCGTCGTTGAGCGTCACGCGAATCTCCGCCTGCCCGCGCTGGGCGGCCTCGGCGATGACGTGGTGGTTGGTCAGCACATACCCGTCCGACGAGATGATGGAGCCGGAGCCTTCCGATGCCCCGCGCCCCGTCGCCACCTGGATGGCTACCACCGCGGGCGTCACCTTGGCCGCCACGTCCTCGGTCGAGCCCTCCGCCGGGGCCGGCGCCGGCTTGGAGTCGTCCTTTTTGTCGTTGTCCGCGCCCTGGTGCAGCGCCTCGTTGACCGTCGCGGTGGAGTGATTGCCTTTGTTCATGGCCTGCACCGCGGCACCCGCACCGATACCGGAGACAATCGAGCCGGCGAGCATCAGCGCCAGTGCCCCCGGCCAGGACAGGCCCCGCCGCTTCTTCTCGGGCGCCGCCGGCTGCGGCGAACTCACCTGCGGGCCGGCAGGAGTCTGGCCCTCCGGCGCCGGTGCTGCCTGTTGCGGCTGCTGCTGGTGCGCACTCCATGCCGCGGTGTCACCGGGCGCGGTGTGGGTGTAGGCCGCGCTGGCCTCGCCCGGCTGGGGTTCACTCGAGCGGTTCTCGCCTGGGTACGAGTTGCCGGCGTACGGGGAGGCAGTGGCGTCGCCGTTGCCGCGCGGCGCGTTCCAGCCGCGGGAGTACGACTGGCCATCGCGCCGGAATTCATCATCGTGCTGATTTTGCATAGACCGAATGTTGCCGCTTTCATCTGGTGCAGGACTTAGTTTGGGCTGCAAAGCCTGCTAGAGGATTCTGAACGTTTCCTGTCTACCGTGAACTGCGTTCTTTGTCACCCGAATGCCGTGCTTGACGACGACCCGCCCCACCCCAAAACGCGAAAAGCCGCCACCAGCTCCCTCCCCCGCACTAATGCGGTACGTGAGGAAACTGGCGGCGGCGAAAACGCGCGAGTGTTTTAGAACTGCTCGACGTCAACGAGGCCGAGCTGGGCGGCCTTCACCAGGCGGCGCGGGATGCGCACGGTCTGGCCGTCGATCTTGACTTCCTGCAGCGCGACGTTGTCGGCCTTCCAGGTGGAACGGCGCATACGGGTGTTCGCGCGGGACTTCTTGAACTTCGGGGTTGCCATTTCTTACTCTCCCCCCTTCGTCTTCTTCTTCCGGCGAGCCATCTTGCCGAAGCGCTGGTTGAAGCGCTCGACACGGCCAGCAGTGTCCATGACGCGCTGAGCGCCGGTCCAGAACGGGTGGGACTCGGCGGTCACGTCGACGACGATGAGCGGGTACTCGTTGCCGTCTTCCCACTGCACGGTACGGTCGGAGGACGCGGTGGACTTGGTCAGGAACTGGTTACCGGTACCAGCGTCCTGGAAGACCACCGGGTGGTAATCCGGGTGGATATCCTTCTTCATTATCGATTCCCTCAGGGTTGAAACTTCGGGTCGGTTCCACCTGCTCACAGCGGTAAACGCTAAGGCGGATCGTGCCCGAGTTGGGTCTCTTGCAAGTACAAAGGCCGGCATGGACAGAAAAGTCCCGTACCAGCGACTCGGATGATCCTACATCCCGCGGCCCGATTACCCGAAATCGCTGTGCTGGTGCTGCCGACGTCCGCGGACGCCGACCTTGTTCACAGCCTGATGGCAGCAGGGGCTTAGGGCTACATCCTCAAAGACTCGTCCCCGAAAGAACTCGCGCGCTCAATCGAAGCTGCCACGCAAGGCGGTGTAGTCCTACATTCGCGTTCGGCGACTAGCCGACGCGGCCGCTTTCACCTTCAGGAAGACCCTTTTCCGGGCAGTGACCAGGCAGGAACTTGGCGGCCTATTGTTAATGAGTTTCAGTGCTTTTTGGCATGCCGGGGCGCTACATTCCCTATCCATGACAACTACAACTCAAAAGCCGAATAGCCCCGGGCCGCCGTCCGCGGCCGCCGGGTCCGGAACAGGGACCGGGGCCGGAGCCGGCCGCATCGTGGCCCTCGACGTGGCCCGCGGCATCGCCGTGGCTGCCATGATCGTCGCGCATCTCTACCCGCCGCCGGGACTTGCCGGCGAGCTCTTCAGCGGATTCCCCGCGGCTCTCTTCGCCGCCCTTTCCGGGGTATCGCTGCACCTCATGATGGGACGCGGAAAGCCCGACGGCAGCCGGCGGCGGTGCATCGCCGTGATTGTCCGCGGCCTTATCCTCATCGCCCTCGGCACGGTGATGGCCCCGCACACCGGCACCATCGTCGTCGTACTCACCGTCACCGGCCTGGGCTACGTCGTCGGCGGGTTGGCCCGCATCGCGCGGTGGCGCCTTCCGGCACTTGCCGGCTTGTTCGTCGCCCTCGTTGCCGTCGCCGCGGCCGTGCACCTCTGGGCAGTGAACTCCCCCATCCCGGGCATTCTACGCGAGCCCTATCCCCTGCCGCTGTGGCTCGCCTACCTGGTGGCCGGTGTCATCGCTGGCCGGCTGCTAGTCGGGCGGACCCGCACGGCGCTTCTCGGCGTTGCGGGTACCGGTGCCGCACTGGCCGCAGGAGGGATCGCCGCCCGGGACATCCTCGGCGCGGCCACGTCGACCCAGCCCGTGCACGCGCTTGTCGATGCCACCGCCCACAGCGGCGGCCTCATCGACACCGTGGCCACGACTGGCGGGGCGATCGCGGTCATCGCCATGTGTATGACCGCTGTCCGCGGCGCGGCTGAGGCTTTCGCCTTCCCGTTCGCCGCGACCGGGGCAATGAGCCTGACGGTCTACACCGCCCACGCTCTGTCCTTCGGGGCGGTCGTCGGGGTGAGCAACCAGATCTACTTCCCCGGTCTCGCAGCCATCACCCTGCTCGCGGCCGTCACGTTCTGCACCGTGTGGCGCAGCTTCTTCCGGCGCGGGCCGCTCGAAGCAGCACTCGCCTGGGCTGCATCCCGCACCGCGCGAGCATTTGCGCCCACCCACTCGTCATAACTGCACCTTCTAAGAAAGGATTTTCCGCACCATGTCCACCCGCTTTACCGCTTCCCGCACCCACACCCGCAACCGCATCCTCAGCGGCGCTTGTGCCGCCAGTGTCGGTGCCGCCGTCCTGGCTTCCGCCCCGGTGCCGGCGCTCGCGCTGGTCAGCGAGCACTTTGCCGATGACTCCACCGCGGCCCGCGCCGTCGTGTCCGAGCAAATCGGCGAAAACGGCGACAAGGACGGCAACTGCACCGGCACCGCCGTCGCCGATCACTGGGTTCTTACCGCCCACCACTGCGTGGACAACGCCGACAAACCGGGCGGCAGCGTCCGCATCGGTCAGGGTGATGACCAACGGCGCGTCGACATCGACGATTGGCAGACATCCCCGGCGGGCGACTTCGCGCTCATCCACACCAAGCAGTCGATGGATCTCGGCGCGTACCCCGAGCTATCTGACGAGGTGAAGGGCGACGGCAAGATCGAGGCCTACGGCTGGTCGTCTGACGGCAGTGGCAAGACCACGAAGCTGCCCGTGGGTCACGGCGAGCTCAAGGGCACTAACGATTTCGCCCTCTACGAAGGCAAACAGGCCGTGCTGGCGCGGCTGACCGATGGCTCCCAGTTCCAGCCGGGCGATTCCGGCGGACCGGTCTTCGAAGACGGCAAGCTCTTCGGTGTGCTGTCCGCGGCGTTCGATCCGGATAATCCGGACAGCCAGACCTCCCCGGAGGCAATCCTCGCCCCGACCGCCGAGGTCGCTGACTGGGTCAAGCAGACCATTGAGATAGAACCCGAGCCGGCACAGGCAGAAGACGCCGAGGCCCACGATGCCGCGGACAAGGACTCCCAGTCCGTCCCCTCCGCCCTGTGGTGGGGACTCGGCGGCATCGGCGCACTTGCACTTATCGGGTGGGCCACCGCACGAGCACGCCGCACCGGTGCGGGCGCTGACGCGGCAGCCGGCGCTGATGCCGACACCGCCTCCGGTGCTAATGCTGAGCCTGTCAAAGGGAAGTACGAAACCCGCGCGGTGCGCAACTTTCCAGTGATTAGGTAAATGCGCACCTAGCCTGTAGAATTTTCCCTTGCTGTTGTCACAAGAATCATCAATTCGCCCCGTCTACCGGCATTTTGGCAGCTCAACCGTTTAACGCACGGTCCCTCACACCGTTCGCGTCGCGGGCATGACTTCGCCCGCCCCGGCCGTCCCTCACACGGCCACCCGCGGTAGTGCTGTCAATAGCTTTCTAGATGTGGGCGGCTAGGAGAAAGAAGACCCATGTCGGCTATTTGCCAGGTAACGGGCCGCAAGCCGCAGTTCGGCAAGCAGGTCTCGCACTCGCACCGCCGCACGTCGCGTCGTTGGAACCCCAACATTCAGCGTCGTCGGTACTACCTGCCCTCCGAGGGTCGGCACATCACTCTGAACGTGTCGACCAAGGGCATGAAGATCATCGACCGCGACGGCATCGAGTCCGTCGTGGCCAAGATTCGCGCTCGCGGGGAGAAGGTGTAAGAGATGCCACGTAACGATATTCGTCCGATCATCAAGCTGAAGTCCACTGCGGGTACCGGCTACACGTACGTCACCCGTAAGAACAAGCGCAACAACCCGGATCGCATCACCCTCAAGAAGTTCGATCCGATCGCCCGCAAGCACGTCGAATTCCGCGAGGAGCGATAAATATGGCTAAGAAGTCCAAGATCGCTAAGAACGAGCAGCGCAAGGAAATCGTCGCCCGCTACGCGGAGCGCCGCGCTGAGCTCAAGAAGATCATCAAGAACCCGAACAGCACCGACGAGGAGCGTCTCGACGCTCAGTTCGAACTGAACCGTCAGCCGCGGGATGCTTCCCCGGTTCGCGTGCGCAATCGTGACTCCCACGATGGCCGTCCGCGCGGTTACCTCCGCAAGTTCGGTCTTTCCCGTGTCCGCATGCGCGGCATGGCTCACCGCGGTGAGCTGCCGGGCGTTCGCAAGTCCAGCTGGTAAGGGGGAGTTGCACAATGAAGCGCAATAACCACAAGAAGTTCCGGGCTGAGCAGACCCGTCGTTCCAAGAAGAACCCGCTCAAGGCAGAGGGCATCGAGAAGGTGGACTACAAGGACACCAAGACCCTGCGCCTGTTCATCTCGGATCGTCACAAGATCCGCTCTCGCCGCGTCACCGGCCTGACCCCGCGCCAGCAGCGCCAGGTCGCCACCGCCGTGAAGAACGCACGCGAGATGGCTCTCCTGCCGTTCACCGCCCGCTAAACATTTAGCCGGGGTATCAACAGCGCACTTTTGCCGCTGGTAAGTGTGACACGGTAAAAGCACACAAAGCCGCCGCCTCCTCACTTCCAGGAAGACGGCGGCTTTGTTGTGTTTTCCGTGCCCGCGGGTTAGCTAGCGCTCGCTGCCCCAGTCTTGAACCACGTGGTACTGCCGCCCAGGCACAGCAGAACCAACACGGCCACGTGAATAGGCAGCAGGATGATGATGAAGTAGACGAGCGCGCCCATACCGCCAATGATGGCTGCGAGGTCCGCGATGATCATGACGCCGGTCTTCGCGATGAGAATCCAACGCGAGAAGTCGCCTGCCGGCTTGGCGGCCGCACCCGCGGCGCTCAGGCCCCAGAGTGCGTGCACGACAAGGAACGTCACGATAGCGGCGATGAGCGGCGCGATGAAATCGTTGCCACCGAAGAAACCAGTGACGGAGTCTCCGATTTCGTCACCGAAGAAGTCTCCCGCGACTCCGCCCAGCACCTTGCCGCCCACGCTGCCTACCTCGATGACCGAGCGCACCCAGAAGGCCGCGATCAGCACCGACAACGCGGACAGAACCGCGGCAACAAAGCCCAAAATGGTGACCCACTGGATGGACTTCGGGGCGTCTTTCACCCCAGCGATCTCCGAGTCAGCGAGTAGCCTGCTCATCTTCTCCGCGCCGAACTGCGAGGCGCTCTGCTGCGAGTACCCCTGTTGCGGGTATCCCGGCTGTGGGAATCCCGGCTGCGGCTGCCCCTGCTGCGAGTAGCCGTAGTGCGGCTGCCCCTGCTGCGGGTAGCCCTGCGGGCCCGACGGCATTTCCTGGCCGAACAGCGATTGCGGCTGCTGGGCCTGCTCGTCAGTGAAGAGTCCGGTGTGAGCCAGTGACAGCAGATCAGAAATCTGCATGTCCGGCGCGCTGGTGTCCTGCAGGCGGGAGTCGTGCTTGGAACGAAGGGTGTCATCGCCAAGCACGGTGCGGGCCGTCTTGACTTCCTCGATGCGCGCGTCCCCATCGGTTACGCCCTGGGAACGCAGGTCCTCGATGCGGGAATCGAGCTGGCTTGCAAGGTCAGCGGTAGAACTCGACGTGTCCAAGCCGAGAGACTCGTAGAGATCGTAATGCGCCACGATCGCGTCCTTTCTTGTAGGTTGCTGTGTGGAACATTACCGAATCTGGACTATTTCGCAGGCTTAGTGCGCACTGGTCCCCGATTTTTCCCCGGAAACTTTCTGAGCCAGGTAGCTCAGCTCCTGTTGGGCGGTCTCGTACGTACCGTCGCCGGCATGGGCATAGACGGCCACCCCGACGTCTTTTCCGCCCAGCTGCACGCGGCCTATCTGCACGACGTCGTAAGCTCCGGTTTCGTCCGGGCCCCAGCCTCCTTTCAGCGCCGCGCCGTCGAGGGTGCGCAGGCCATAGGCTTGGGCTGGGTCGTCAGCGCGCATCGCCTCTAAGACGGGCCCTGCCCCCGCGATCTCGGGTAGCGCGTGGGCGAAACGCGCCTGGTTTTCTAGCCCCCAGTGGGTTTGGCCGAAGGCGGTAAATTCGGGGCGCACCTTTTCAGTCTGCACAGTGGTTTCTTCGTCGCCGCCGTCGCGCAACACCTCGTTTGCCGCGGCCCCCGCCGCAGCCGGATCGCCGAGCGCAGCCCACAAGGACTCCGCAGCCTGATTGTCGGAGTAGGTGATCGCCTGCGAGATTGTGTGCGCATCGGCCACCCCGGCGCGCTGTGCCGCGATGGCCACCGGGACCTTCGAGGTCGACCAGGCCGGGTATCCCTCCGTCGTTCCGGCGGAGTGCACCTCAGCGCCGTCAAACACCGCGATGCCTGCCTGGCCGCCGTAGGTGTCGATGGCCGCTGCCACCGCGTCCTTCAATGCAGCGTCGTCCGTGCGCGCCTCCGAGCCGGCAGGATCCGGTTCTTCTGCGGCGGTCGAGGACGTTGGAGTGACCACGGTGGTGACGGTCGAGGGGGCATCGGAAAGCGTGGCGTCCCGGTCGTCTGACGGGGACGAACCGTCACCGATGGTGCAGCTTGCGAGCGCGAGCGCGGCGGTCAGCTGGAGGATCAGCGCACCGCCCGCCCGCGAATAAGTACGTACAGCGCGTGCCATGGAAAGCGATCCTACTGTGGCCGCGCTGTTGCCGCGTGCGCGCCTTTAGTGCGCGAAGTGGCGGGTGCCGGTGAAGTACATCATGATTCCGGCCTTCTTGGCGGCCTCGATGACCTCCTCGTCGCGGATGGAGCCGCCCGGCTGCACGACCGCCTTCACGCCGGCTTCAAGGAGGGTTTCCAGGCCGTCCGCGAACGGGAAGAAGGCGTCGGAGGCGGCCACGGAACCGCGGGCCCGCTCCGCGCCATCCTCGGACAGGGAGTTCGCACGCTCGACGGCCAGACGGGCGGAATCAACGCGATTGACCTGCCCCATGCCCACGCCGACGGTGGCGTTGTCCTTGCTCAAAAGGATAGCGTTCGACTTCACCGACCGCACCGCGCGCCACGCGAAGGCGAGCTCGGAAAGCAGCTCGTCATCTGCGGCCTCGCCGCAGGCCAGCTTCCAGTTGGCCGGGTCGTCGCCGTCCGCCTGGTAGACGTCCGCGTCCTGAACCAGGGTGCCGCCGCTGATCGGGCGGCGCTCCTCGCCGCGGTCCTCGTGCTCGGCGACCAAGATGCGCAGGTTCTTCTTGCTCTGCAGCAGCTCGAGGGCCTCCGGCTCGTAGGACGGCGCGATGATGACCTCGGTGAACACGCCCTTGACCTGCTCGGCCATCTCGCGGGTGACCTCGCGGTTGGCTGCGATGACGCCGCCGTAGGCGGACACCGGGTCGCAGGCGTGCGCGGCAGTGTGGGCCGCAGCGATCGACTCGTCGGAAACCGCAATGCCGCACGGGTTGGCGTGCTTAATGATCGCCACGCACGGACGCTGGTGATCCCAGACCGCGCGCCATGCCGCGTCGCCGTCCTGGTAGTTGTTGTAGCTCATCTCCTTGCCGTGCAGTTGCTTGGCATTGGCCAGGCCCTTGCCGCTGCCATCGCTCAAAACACGTGCCTTCTGGTGCGGGTTCTCGCCGTATCGCAGGGCCTTCTCCCCCGCAGCAGTCTCGTCGGCAGCGCTGTCTGCCGCGGTCTGCTCCACAAACCACTGGGAGACGGCCGCGTCGTAGTCGGCGGTGTGCAGGAAAGCATCGCGCGCCAGCTCGCGGCGCTCGGCCTCGGTGAAGCCGCCGTTGTCCAAGGCCTGAGCCACCTCGCCGTAGCGCTTCGGGTTGACCACGACCGCCACGGACGGGTGGTTCTTCGCGGCGGCGCGCACCATGGACGGCCCGCCGATGTCGATCTTTTCCACGCAGTCATCGAAACCGGCACCGGAGGCGACGGTCTCCTGGAAGGGGTACAGGTTCACCGCGACGAGCTGGAACGGCTCGACGTCGAGGTCGGCCAGCTGCGCCAGGTGGTCGTCTTTGCGGGTGTCCGCCAGGATGCCGGCGTGCACGCGCGGATGCAGGGTCTTCACGCGGCCTTCCAGGCACTCCGGGAACCCGGTGAGCTCCTCCACCGGAGTCACGGCGATGCCCAGATCCTTAATCTTCGCCGCCGTCGAACCGGTGGAGACGATTTCCACCCCGGCCTTATCCAAGGCGCGTGCGAGATCCTCCAGTCCGGTCTTGTCGTAGACGCTGAGGAGAGCGCGCTTGATTGGCTTTCGGTTATCACTCATGTGTGTTTCGTTGCCTTTCTTGAAAACTGTGCTGGCCAGGTTGGTTCTATCCAGAAAAACTGATGCTCAGCCCGCCCGCGCTTTCCACGCGGGTGTGGCGGAGCACCTCGACGATGAGTTCGCGTTCGACGACCTTGATGCGCTCGTGCAGGCTGGCTTCGTCGTCATCGTCCGCCACGCGCACGGGCCGTTGCGCGATGATCTGCCCGGTGTCGACCCCGGAGTCGACGAAATGGACGGTAGAACCTGTGACCTTCACCCCGTAGTCCAGTGCGTCCCGCACCCCGTGCGCCCCCTTGAACGCGGGCAGCAGTGCCGGGTGAGTATTGATGGTCCGCCCGCCAAAACGGTGCAGGAACCCCTCCCCCAGAATTTTCATGAAGCCGGCGGAGACCACGACATCGGCACGCGGCGCTGCCGCGGCCACGGCCTCGGCGAGCTCCTCGTTCCACGCCGCTCGGTCGCCGGTTAACGCAACGACCTGCGTATCGATGCCCGCCTTTTCCGCCCGGTCAATCCCCGGGCACGGCTTATCGGCGACGACCTTGACCACGCGGTAGCTATCGCCTTGGTGGTCGAGGATGGATTGCAGAAGCGAACCCGTCCCGGAGACGAGTACGACGACGTTCAATACAGGGTGCTGAACTGTCTGCGGTGAAGTCACTCACCTGAGCCTAGTCGCCGCACCCGCCAGCGGGGAATTCAGCCGCCCGCCTACTCCTCCGGTCGCGACACCTTCCGGACGGTGAGGTTCTCACCGGCGGCCGTGTCCGTGTCGTCGTCTTCTGCGTCTTCGTCTTCGGCCTCGGCAACATCTGCATCGTCTGCCTCCGCCACCGGGCTTGCCGATGCCTCCTCATCCCCACCGTCGTCCTCAGTGTCGGTGGGAGCCGCGGTCTCTGCAGTGTCGTCGACTTCCTCGTCTGCCGGTTCGTCCTCTGCCGCTTCTTCGCTTACGGACTCCTCGTGAGCAGGCTCTTCGTGATGAGCAGACTCCTCGATAGGCGCGGCATCGAGATCCGCGTCCGCGTCGATGACGTCTACGCCTTCGGCAGCGTCCTCCGGTTCGGCGGCCGCCTCCTTGCCGCTACCGCCGAAACGCTCCATCACCGCGAGCGCCGCGACAACGGCAATGCCGGTCGCCGCCGTCCACAGCGCGGCCAGTCCGGCGGCCGGCCACGCATTCGGCCCCGTCGAGCGGTAGCTGCCCAGCTCGCCGCCAGCGAAGTAGCACGCAATAAGAACCAGCAGGCCGACCCCTACGCCGGACCCCACGGCGATGATGAGGCCACGGGAGCCCACTGGGCGCAGCCGCAGCCACACCGAAGCGCACACCACGGCGGTCAGCGCCAACAGGGCTACCGCCCAGTCGGCGGCCTGCGGCGGGATGGCGGCAAACCACGGCATCGGCGGCAGGGGCACCAAGTGGATATCGAACAGGCTGACGCTGGCGGAGGCCGTATGGGCGTCGCTGCCGACGAGAATGGACAGGCAGGCGATAACCACGTTGGGGAAATACAGCACAGCCAGCGCGATAAGCCCTGCCCCACCGGCGGCACCCAGGTGCGGGTACGCGGCGAGCATCTCCTGCTGGCGCCCCCAGCTGACAACGAGGGCGACCAGGGCCACGACCGCCGCGAGTGCGACGAGCGCGCCCGCCACGCGGAGTGCTACCGCGCCGCAGTGGTAGACCGCCATCGGCACGCCGTAGCGCTTAAACAAGGCGCGCCAGAGTTTTACCCCGAAGCCCACGGCGAGTGCCACCAGGTGGAAAAGGACCACGCGCGCCAGGGCGCGACCCAGCGGCGGCGCGGCAACCTCCAGGGTCTTGTCGGCGTGGTGCAATACGCCCCAGGCGATGAGCGTGAGGATAACCGGGATGGCCACCACCATCGCGGTAAGGACAATGAGGTCCCGAATGCTCACGCGCTGTTTGATTGCGCGGTTAATCCGCCAGGAAATCATCGCCAGAAACAGCAGCGCCGGCAGCATGGGAATGACGGATACGGTAATCCCGCCCGCGGCGACCGGCGCCATGTTGAAGACCATCCAGGCCTCCGACACGGCCGCGCCCAGCCAATCCAGCGGGGCACTGGACAGTAGCAAGATGGCGAAGGCAACGACGGTAATACCGAGGACCGCGACGAGGTTCGGCGCGAAGGCGGCGGCGAACAGCTGACGGTTCCGCTCCCCGCGGGTGGCCTGCGCGGCGCCGCGGCGGGCCCGGGTGTGCGCGTCGACGGTGTGCGCAACGCGCGCTGCCGGGTCCGTGTGTGCGCGGGCGCTGCTGGCTGGGGCGTCAGCAGTTGCGGTGCGCCGTGGTCGGCGAGTGTGAGCGCGCCCCCGCTGGGGACCGGTGCGTGCGGAGCGACGTTGGGTCCGTGTCCGATTAGTGTCAGCATTCATATTGCGTCTACTCTGCCACGCATATAAGTCGAACTGCGGGCGGCGCGACCAAGGCAATGGGCAAAGGTCACACACGGCCGGAAGCTACGGGCATTCACCTGCGGTTTCGCCAGGTCGCGACTATGAAACCAGACCGCCTACTTAGTCACAGCAACACCACACACAACAGATTGGACGTCGAGTTGGGTAAACAGGTTGCCCGCTAGATACGGAGGCGCTAATGTTACCTCTCGTTAATAACGGGAAGGTCACAATCTCGTAACCGCCCGTAACGCAGAATTCCGCCTCACTTCGAGGCATGACAGTGAGACGAAAAACGGGAAGTTAAATAATGCGCACGAAGACTCAACGCAGCGTCGGCCGCCACCGCAAGGTCGTGCCTGCGCAGACCGCCAAGGGCCGCATCGCCCTCGTGACCGCTGCTGCGGGTGCCGTATCCACCGCAGGTGTGGGTGGCGCCGCAGCCGCACAGGTCACCGGCCACGAGGACAACGATCAGGCACAGTCGGTCGACATCGACCTGGCCGCCGACAACCACGACTTGGCCGGTTCCGCCAAGGACGCTGCCCCGCAGATTCTCGCCATGGCTGACAATAAGCCGGTGGACAACCTGCAGGAGCAGCTGGACAAGGCCGTCAACCTGGACAACGCGCGCCAGACCGCCGAGGCCGCCGCCCGCGACGCACAGCAGGGCATCGCCGGCGAAGGCAGCGCCGACCTCAGCAGCCTTTTGGGCGGCTCGAGCGCGTCCATCCTCCGCCCGGGCAGCACCGTTAAGCCGGCCGAGGGCCAGTACACCTCCGGCTTCGAGATGCGCTGGGGCCAGTTCCACGCCGGCATCGACATCGCCAACGCCATGGGCACCCCGATTGTCGCTGCCCAGGACGGCGAGGTCATCTCGTCCGGCCCGGCCTCCGGCTTCGGCCAGTGGATCCGCATCCAGCACGACGACGGCACCATCACCGTCTACGGCCACATGGAGACCCTCGACGTCAACGTGGGCGACCACGTCACCGCCGGCCAGAAGATCGCCGGCATGGGCAGCCGCGGTTTCTCCACCGGCACCCACCTGCACTTCGAGGTGCACCCGGCAGGCGGCAGCGCCATCGACCCGGTCCCGTGGCTCGCCGAGCGCGGCATCTCCCTGTAAGAGACTTTTATTCCCGCATCTCACTGATTTCTGCGGCTTTCCCGCGGCCTAGGTTGTATTCCTAGGCCGCTTTTCTGCGTTTTCAGCGCCGTACTCTTCCCGCCACATGTGTCTCTAAGGCGCCGGCCCCACCTCCCCCCGCGGCCACCCCCAAACGCTAAACAACGGGTTAATACCCAGCGCACACCACCCGCGGGCGAGGTAGCCCTAACGCTGGCACGTTCGACGATGTTCGAAACATATACAACAGGAGGCGATTATTCTCCCATTGGCCACAAGAGTCACAGGGCGATAAATTCTGTAGCGCAGAAAAGAACTCCCGCCGGGAAAAGGAAACTTGTATGAAGCGCAGTCACCGCGCCCGTGTCGCCGCGTCCGCGGCAGCCGCGGCGCTTATCGCGGGGCTCACCCTGCCCCTCGGCACCGCCACAGCCGGCGCTGCACCGAAGAACGCCGCCACCATCGACCTGTCCGACGGCTCCGCTCACCCGTCTCTCACGCACGTGGATTCCGCATCGCTTGCCGATGCCCTGGTGGGCCTCTACGAGTCCGGCAAGGCGGTCTACAACGGCGAAGTGACCCCGCAGTTCTCACAGACGGAAAACGGCATCGCCATCAGTGTGGTCATCGACCCGAAGTCGGTGCCCGGGCTAGGTGATGCGTTCGCCCCGTCCAAGAAGCAACAGAGCCACCAGCTGTCGCCGTCGATGACCGGCAAGACGGCCAACGGCTCGAAAGTGGTCTTCCCGACCACCGGCACCCTGACGTCCACCTTCGGCGCGCGCTGGGGCGCGCAGCACAACGGCATCGACGTGGCCAACTCGCAGGGCACGCCAATCGTCTCCGCCATGGACGGAGAGGTCATCTCTGCGGGCCCGGCGCAGGGCTTTGGTAACTGGGTGCGCGTGCGCCACGACGACGGCTCCATCGCCGTTTACGGCCACATGACCGCTCAGTCCATCCAGGTGTCGGTGGGCCAGCGCGTGACCGCCGGCCAGCAGATCGCGGCCATCGGCAACGAGGGCCAGTCCACCGGTCCGCACCTCCACTTCGAGATCTGGCCGGATGGCGCGACCCCGAGCGACCCGCAGCAGTGGTTCGCGCAGACGGGAATTACGGTCTAGAGCTTTTCCATCGGCAACCCGCCGATGAGCATGAGCCGCACGGTTCCGGCGCTGCCGAAGTCGATGGTCGCGGTGGCACGAGCCCCGCTACCGCTGCAATCGACGACCGTGCCCAGACCGTACTTCGCGTGATTGACACGGTCGCCCACCGCCAGCTGCAAGTTGGAGTTCTTCATCCCGGCGCCACCGCCGCCGGAACGGGAGCCGCGGTTTCGGCCCCGCTGCGTAGGGGAAGACGCAGTGGAGCCAGACCGAGCCCCCGAGCGCGACGACCGCGACTTTCCGCCCCACCCAGACCAGGACGAGCCGAAGGTGCGCCCGTAGGAGTAGGACGGCTCGTCCCACCCCGACCCCGACAGGGAGCTATCCGGCTCCTCCCTGCGCCAGCTGAGGAGATCCTCCGGGATCTCGCCGAGGAAGCGGCTGGCGGGATTGGTCAGCGGGTTGCCCCACGACGAGCGGATGATGGCCCGCGAGAGGTACAGCTTCTCGCGGGCGCGCGTGATCCCCACATAAGCCAGGCGCCGCTCCTCGGAGAGCTCCTTCGGGTCTCCCAGCGCGCGCATGTGCGGGAACTGCCCGTCCTCCCAGCCGGTGAGGAAGACCACGGGGAACTCCAGACCCTTCGCGGTGTGCAGGGTCATGAGGGTGACCACACCGTTCTCCGAATCGGGGATCTGGTCCGCGTCCGCCACCAGGGAGACCTTTTCCAAGAAGGCCTGCAGCGAGCCCGGCGCGGCCTCGCCCTCCTCGACCGCCTCGGCAGGATCGATATCGCTGGCCGCCAGCTGGTTGGCCGCCTCGGAGGAAAACTCGCGGGCGACGGAGACCAGCTCGTTCAGGTTGTCCAGGCGCGAGCCGTCCTGCGGGTCGTTGGAGTTTTCCAGCTCAGCGCGGTACCCCGTCGCATCCAGCACGGCGTTGATGAGCTCGCCCAGATCGGGCTGCCCAGTCACCGAGTTGCGCATGTCCGGCACCTGGTTGGCTATCCCCTGCATCATCTCGTTGAACTTGCGCACCGCGTTGACCGCCCGGGTGCCCAGGCCCGGCACGTCGCCCGCCGCGGCATCCACCAGCGCGCGCCCAAAGCTCACGCCTAGGTTATCTGCGTGCACCGCAATGTGGCCTTGCGCTTTGTCCCCGATGGCGCGCTTGGGCACGTTGATGATCCGGCGCAGGCTCACCGTGTCGTCCGGGTTGTCCAGGATGCGCAGGTAGGCGACGATGTCGCGGATTTCGCGCCGCTCGTAGAAGCGGGTGCCACCCACCACGCGATACGGGATGCCGGTGCGGATGAAGATGTCTTCCAGCGCGCGGGAGGCATTGTTGGTCCGGTACATCACCGCGATGTCCGAGTACGGCTTCCCTTTGTCCGCCAGCGCGTCGATCTCGGTGGCGATAAATCGCGCCTCGTCGTGTTCGTTGTCCGCCACGTAGCCGACGATCTGGTCGCCGCTGCCCTTGGCGGTCCAGAGGTTTTTCTCCCGGCGGTTTTCATTGCGGGCGATGACAGCGTTGGCGGCGTCCAGAATCGTCTGCGTCGAGCGGTAGTTCTGCTCCAGCAAGATCGTGCGCGCCTGCGGGTAGTCGCGCTCGAACTCCTGGATGTTGCGGATAGTCGCACCGCGGAAGGCGTAGATGGACTGATCCGAGTCGCCCACCACGCACAGCTCGGGCGCGTCTGGGCCGAGGTTCCCGCGGCCGACCAGCTCGGAGACCAGCCGGTACTGGGCGTGGTTGGTGTCCTGGTACTCATCAATGAGCACGTGGCGGAAGCGCTTGCGGTAGAACTCCGTGACTTGCGGGTAGTCCGCGAAGATGCGCACGACCTCACCGATGAGGTCGTCGAAGTCCACCGCGTTCGCCGCGCGCAGGCGCTTCTGGTAATCCGCGTACACGTCCGCGACGGTGCGGTCGAAAGGATTGCGCGTCTCACTCGCGCGGTGCGCCGCCGCGTCGGGGCCGATGAGCTCGTTTTTGTAGTTCGAAATCTGGTTGGCCAGCACGCGCGGGGTGAACTTCTTGAGATCGATCTGCTTTTCTTTAGCGATCATTCCCAATAGCCGGCGGGCGTCGTCGCCGTCATAAATGGTGAATTTGCTGTTAAGCCCCGGCACGAGCTGCGCCTGCTGACGCAGGATGCGTACGCAAAACGAGTGGAAGGTAGACACCCACATCCGCTCCGCGACTGGGCCGACGAGCTGGCCGACGCGGTCTTTCATCTCCGCGGCAGCCTTGTTGGTAAAGGTAATGGCCAGCACCTGCCACGGCGAGACCCCGCGGTTGCGCAACAGGTGGGCAATGCGCCGGGTAAGCACCGCGGTCTTTCCGGAACCCGCGCCGGCGACAATCAGCAGCGGCGCGCCGGTATGTTCCACCGCCGCGGCCTGCTGCTCGTTGAGCCCCGTCGTCAGCGGCTCCGGGGTATTCGCTGTCTCGCGCGCGGGCTGGGCGCTTCCGTCACCGCCGCCGAAAAGGGACGGCTGGCCTTGGGGGTTGTCGCTATCACGGGAAGAAAATGGGCTGCTAAAAGGCGAGTTCGTCATAATGCCCTCTAACCTACTAGGCACCCCGGACACTGCCTTCGCCCCCGCCAGCCAAGCGCGATTTTTGGGCAAAGGATCGGCATTTCCCAGCGGCCTCAGCCCCGTTACGATTAGCGTTGGATAATTGACCGAACCGCCCATTTTCTTGCCGCAGAAAGGCTGACTTCCGCCGTGGACTCCTCCGCCCGCCAGCTCACCGACCTCGCCGAGTGGAACGACCTCCAGTCGCACTACGACGAGTTTTCCGGCCGCACCCTCCGCGAGCTTTTCGATGCCGACCCGGACCGCGCCCACCGATTCAGCTTCGATGCGGCCGGGCTGCACGTCGACCTGTCGAAGAACTTGGTGGACCACGACGGCATCGGCAAGCTCATTGCTCTGGCCCGCGCCGCCGGCCTCGAAGACCGCCGCGCGGCGATGTTTAACGGCGAACACATCAACTCCACCGAGGACCGCGCCGTGCTGCACACCGCGCTGCGCATCCCCGTCGAAGACGATCTGCGCGTCGACGGCCAGGACGTCGCGGCCGACGTGCACGACGTGCTCGGCCGCATGCGGGATTTCGCCACCGCCCTGCGGTCCGGTTCCTGGCTGGGGCATACCGGCCACACCATCAAGAAAGTGGTCAACATCGGCATTGGCGGCTCCGACCTGGGGCCGGCCATGGCTGCCCAGGCGCTGCGGGCGTACGAGACGGCCGGGATTTCCGCGGACTTCGTCTCCAATATCGACCCGGCGGACATGACGGCCACCCTGGATAACCTCGACCCGCACTCCACTCTTTTCGTCGTCTCCTCCAAGAGCTTCACCACCCAGGAAACGCTCACCAATGCGCACGCGGCGCGGCGCTGGCTGGTCGAGCAGTTCGACGGTGACGAGTCGGCTGTGGCCAAGCACTTCGTGGCGGTGTCGACCAACGCGGACAAGGTCGCGGAGTTCGGCATCGATACGGCCAACATGTTCGAGTTCTGGAACTTCGTCGGCGGGCGCTACTCCATCTCGTCTGCCATTGGCCTATCGCTCATGTGCACAATCGGGCCGCAGGACTTCATGCGTTTCCTCGGCGGTTTCCACGCGATGGATGAGCACTTCCGCACTGCCCCGCTGGAGGACAACGTGCCAGTGCTCATGGGTCTGTTGGGCATCTGGTACACCAACTTCTACGGCGCGGAGACCCACGCCGTGCTGCCCTACTCGCAGGATCTCGGCCGTTTCCCGGCGTACCTGCAGCAGCTGACGATGGAATCGAACGGCAAGTCGGTGCGCCGCGACGGCACGCCCGTGGCCTGGGATACCGGCGAGATTTACTTCGGCGAGCCGGGAACCAACGGCCAGCACGCCTTCTTCCAGCTCATGCACCAGGGCACCCGGTTAATCCCGGCGGACTTCATCGGTTTCGCCCGGCCGCGATTCGATCTGGCCACCGCGTCGGGCAACGGCTCCATGCACGACCTGTTGATGAGCAACTTCTTCGCACAGACGAAGGTCCTGGCTTTCGGGAAGACCGCCGCGGAGATCGCGGACGAAGGCGTCGCCGAAGACCTCATACCGCACAAGGTCATGCCGGGCAACCGCCCTACCACCACGATCCTCGCGCCGGAGCTTAACCCCGCCGCCTTGGGCGCGCTCATCGCGCTCTACGAGCACATCGTGTTCGTCCAGGGCGTTATCTGGGACGTCAACTCCTTCGACCAGTGGGGCGTGGAGCTGGGCAAGAAACAAGCCGGGGACTTAGCCCCGGCTGTCAGCGGTGAGACAGCGCCGGATTCCGGCGACGCGTCCACCGACGCGCTCATCAACTGGTACCGCGCGAACCGCGGTTAATGTGCGCGGAAGTAGTTAGACCATCGGGCGCCATCCGGCCGGGATGGCGTCGGAATCGGCGATCCGGCGGCCGAAGGGCACGACCATGACCGGCAGCATCTTCAGGTTCGCCCACGCGAACGGGATGCCGACGATGGTCACCGCCTGCGCGAGGGCGGTGGCAATGTGGCTCAGGGCAATCCATACGCCCGCCACGCAGAACCAGATAACGTTGGACACCACCGACACCCCGCCAGTACCGTGCACCGGTTCGATAACGGTGCGACCAAACGGCCAGAGGGCGAAATTCGCCATGCGGAAGCACGCCACGCCGAACGGAATGGTGACCACGAAGACGCAGGCGATAACGCCGAAGATGAGGTAAGACAGCGCCAGCGCCCAGCCGCCGAGGATGAACCAGAGGAAATTAAGCAAGACCTTCATGGTGTCCTACCCTACGGCAGCCGATACGGTCCGGGCTGGCACACCGGGCACCACCAGATGACGCGCTCAAGCTCCCCGGCGTCCCCGCCGTAGTCGACGCCACCGAGGAAAGACTTTGTGATCAACGTGCCGCAGCGCCTGCACTTGCGGTGATTGCGCCCGAAGACGTAGGTGGCCTCCCCGGCACGCCGCACCCCGGTGGTCACGCGTACCGGCGAATTCCGGTTGGCCCACATAATCTTCCGGGAGATATCCACGACGTGCTCGACGTCGACCCGGCCGACGGCGCTGGCTGGGTGCATGCCGGCGATAAAACATGCTTCGGCGCGGTACTCATTGCCAATGCCCGCCACGTTGCGCTGGTCCAACAGCGCCGCGCCGATGGCGCGCTGCGGCCGGGCACTAATGCGGCGGATCGCCTCTTCCCTGCCGCCGCTTTCCGCCCAGTCCGGCGCAAGGATGTCGGGACCCAAGTGCCCGATGCGCTCCGCGTACTGGTTCGCCGGGAAGACCTCGACCAAGCCTAGGTTGTGCCCGACGACCTTCACGTCCCGCGGGCGCGCCGCCAGCTGCAGCACCACGCGGGCGGTGTGCCCCGGCCGCTTCCACTTGTCGCCGGCGTAGTGGGTGGTCCAGATACCCTCCATCTTGAGGTGCGTGTGCAAAATACCCTTGCCGAACTGCATGAACAGGTGCTTTCCGTACGGCCACACGCGGTCGCATACCTCGCCGTCGAAGCGGACGGTGGCGTACCGCGGCACGCGCAGGGACGTACGGGTGACCTCCCTGCCGGTCATAAACTGCAGCCGCCGGGACAGCTGCAGTACCGAATCCCCCTCGGGCATGCGCGGGTCACCACCTTTCCGTTTGTCGTTTCATCCGGCGCCACATCGGCCGCCGGGCCACCCTATCGGCGATACGGTCCGCGCCGCCGGAAGCTGCCCGAACGCGGGTCGTCAAAGCTTGGAGATGCGGAGCCTGGAGCTGCGGAGCCCGAGACATCGTCAAGCTCGGCCAAAGCCTGATCCAGGGTGCGGCCGCCGCGGCTTCGTGACGTCCGCGGGGCCGCCGTCGTCGCCGCGATGCGCACGCCCTTCGGGGTAATGCCGGCACCGGCGTGGCGCAGCGCCTGCGCAGCCGGGGAATCGAACACCGAGTGGCCGTTGGCCTTTTCGATGGTCAGCGGCGTAAGCCTGCCGGCGCCGACCAGCTCGACCAGAGCCTCCACGATGCTCTCCCACACGAAGGCGTGATCGATGCCCTCGGGTAGGGCATCGAAGAACGTCGTGAGCGTCTTGCCGCCGCGGGTGAGGTGGGCGACGGCGAGGCCATCGATAAGAATGGCCAGCGCCCCCGCCGACCGCCCCGGCGCCGACGTGGCCTTGCCACCAGCCTCATCGCGCTGCGGCCAGTCGAGCGCCGCGCCGTACGGGTTGGCCGGATCGGTCGCGGCGAGCACCACCACGTCCGGCTCGGTGGTCCCCGACGGCCACCCGGTGACGTCGGCGGAGTCAGACAATCCACGCAGCCTGTCGATGACCGCGGGCGTAGAAAACTGCGCCGCGCCGAGCCCCTCGATGACATAGCCGCGCATCGCTTTGCCGGATTCTTCGAACCCGGAGAGCACCTTGTAGGCCAGCGCGAACCCGCCAAGCACGTCCTCGGCGACGACGCTGCCGCGGGTAACCACGCCGTAGCGGTCCAGCCACGCCTCGCCGTGCTCGAGGCTGCGGTTGGTCGGATCGGTCGCGGGAGGAACGGCAAGCGCCCAGCGCCCGCCCATATCCGGCGGGGTCTCAGTCGCCTGCGCCTTGTGGGCCTGGGCAAACGAGGTACGGCCCATGCGCAGCCGGGAGCGGGTCGGCCGCCGTTTCGCGCGGTGCGCGGTGCTCCCCCGCCGGCCCTTGCCGGCCAGGCGCGTGCGAATGGGCTGGAAGGAATCGGGGGCGACAAGGCCCGCTTCCACCAGACCCCAGATGGCCTCGCGCAGCTCGGTGGCACTGGCGTTTCCGGTGATAAGCCCCAGATCGCCGCCGGCGCCGGTGGTCTCGCGCAGCAGATCGGCGAACAGGAAGGCGCCGCCGCGTTGCAAGACCTCGAGCACCGATTCCTGCAGCGCCGTCAGCCCCTCCGGTTCGACCTCAGGGGCGAGCTGCGCGGCGTAATCGGCGGGCAGCAGCATCACCCACGGATCGGCAGCGCCCGCCTTGCCGGCGCCGACAATGAGCACCTCGCCGGAGGAGGTGAGCTCGTCGAGCATCGCCGGCGAGTAGTCCCCGACGCGCGCCGGCAGCACCAGGGACTCCCACGCGGAGGCCGGCAGCCGCACCCCGGCGAACTGTTCCACCACGGTGAACACCCCGTCGGCCCCGCGCAGCACTGGGCGCTGGCCCACCGGGGCGACCTGCTGCCAGTCCGGCAGGAAGCGCCCGAACGTGGCGGCGCTGACCGGCTCGGTGGCCGCCCGAGCCGCCGCCAGCGACTTGGAACGGATGACCTTCAAGACCTCCGCGGCGCAGTATTCGGTATCTTCCACCCCCTGGCGGTAGTGCCCCTCCACGGTGCTGTCCATGGAGGTCACCGCGGTATACGCGGCGGAGATGGACAGGCCGAACGCCGCGGCGAGCTCGCGGAGGACGAACGGGCCGCGGGTGCGCGCCCACCGGCTGACCAGCTGGCTGAGCGCGTCCTCGATGGTCTCCACCTGCGCCGGCACTCCCGGCGGGACGGGCACGCCGAGCCCGTCGCGCAGCAACGGCGCGTCGCTGACCTGGGCGAGGTGCTCGCGCCCGGCGATGCGCACCCGCATGGCGCGGCCCGCGTTGACCAGCTCGCTTTCCACCGCTTGGGCAAGGCCGGCGTCCCAGTCGCCCTCGATGTGGGCGTCCATCTCCTCCACCGGCACGGGGCCCAACACGCGCAGCAGGTCGGCGACTTCCTCGGGCGTGCGCGCCCGGCGGCCGTCTGCTGTGCGCTGCAGCTGGGCGTGGACGCGGTCTATCACCTCGGCATCGAGAAGCTCCCGCAGCTCCACCGTGCCCAGCAACTTGGCTAAAAGACTCGGGTCCAGCGCGAGGGCCGCCGCGCGCTTTTCCGCCAGCGGCGAGTCGCCCTCGTACATTAACGCGCCGGTGTAGTTGAACAGTAGCGACGATGCGAACGGCGAGGGCTGCTCGGTAGTGACCTCCGCAATCCGCACGCGGCGATGACCCAGATCGCGCGCGACCTCACGTAGCGCCGGCAGGTCGTAGACGTCCTGGAGGCATTCGCGGACGGTTTCCAAGATGATGGGGAAAGACGGGTACTTACGGGCGACATCGAGAAGCTGCTCGGCGCGCTGGCGCTGTTGCCACAGCGGGGCGCGCTTCCCCGGATTGCGCCGCGGCAAAAGCAGCGCGCGGGCGGCGCACTCGCGGAAGCGGGAGGCGAACAGCGCGGAGTTTCCTACCTGTTCGGTGACGATGTCCTCGATCTCGTCGGCGCCGAACACAAACAGCGACGCGTCCGGCTCGGCGTCCGCCTCGGGCAGGCGCAGCACGATGCCGTCGTCGCCCGCGACCGCCTGCGGGTCCATGCCGGTCTGCTCCGCCACGCGCGCGCCCACCGCGAGCGCCCACGCAGAGTTGACCCCGCGGCCGAACGGGGTGTGCAGCACCACACGCCAATCCCCCAGCTCGTCTCGGAAGCGCTCGAGCACCAGCGTCTTCTCGTCCGGGATGACTCCGGTGGCTTCGTCCTGTTCCTGCAGGTAGGCCGTAAGGTTCCGGTCGGCTTTGTCATCCAAGTCCACCACCTGGGCGGGATCGGCGTGCACCGTACGCCGGAACTCGCCCAACGCCTGCCCCAGCTCGTACGGCCGGCCCGCCTGCCCACCGTTCCAAAACGGCAGCCGGCCGGTGTGCCCCGGCGCGGGCGTGACGATGACCTGGTCGCGCGTAATATCTTCAATCCGCCACGAGGTCGCACCCAGGGTGAACACGTCGCCCACCCGCGATTCGTAGACCATCTCCTCGTCAAGCTCGCCCACCCGGCGCGGCGCGCCCTCCGCGCCGGCCAGAAAGACGCCGAACATGCCGCGATCGGGGATCGTCCCGCCGGACGTGACCGCCACGCGCTGCGCACCGGGGCGCGGGGTGAGCACGCCGCTCACGCGGTCGTAGACCACGCGGGGTTTCAGCTCCGCAAAATCGGTCGACGGGTACACGCCGCTGGCTAGGTCGATGACCGAATCAAAGACGTCCCGCGCCAGCTCTCGGTAGGGCCACGCTTTGCGCACGGTGGCGTACCACTCATCGACGTCCAGCCCGTCCGGCTCGGACGCCGCCACCGCCGCAATCGTCTGCTGCACCAGCACGTCCAGCGGGTTGGTGGGCGTGTGCAGCTTTTCGATGAGCCCGGCGCGCATCCGCTTGACCGTCACCGCCGACTGCACCAGATCCGAGCGGTGTTTCGGGTAGAAGGTACCCTCGGAGACGGCGCCCACCGAGTGGCCGGCGCGGCCCACGCGCTGCAGCCCACTAGCCACTGACGGCGGGGACTCGACCTGCACCACGAGGTCGACCGCGCCCATATCAATGCCCAGCTCCAGCGAGCTGGTGGCCACCACCGCGCGCAGCGTGCCCTCTTTAAGCATCTGCTCTGTCATGGCGCGCTCGTCCTTGGACACCGACCCGTGGTGCGCGCGGGCGATAACGCTCGGCGCCTTGCCCGCGACGTCGGTCTGCTTCATCAGCTGCGCCGGGTCCCGGCGCGTGTCCGGCGAGAGCGAATCGGGATCGTGCTCTTCGGCATACAGCTCGTTGAGCCGGCTGGTCACCCGCTCCGCGGTGCGCCGGGAGTTCACGAAGACCAGCGTGGAGCGGTGCTCCATGACCTGGGTGAAAAGCTCCGTTTCAATAAACGGCCAGATGGATTTCGCCGTCGGCAGCGCGGAGTCGGCGGCGACGGGCTCCGTGTCCGCGATCCCCAGCGGATCGTCCAACGTAGACTCGCCGATGGTGGAACCGGGCTCCGGGGTGGGGAGATCCGACATGTCCTCGACCGGCACGCGGACCGATAGCTCCCAGCGTTTATCCGCCGGCGGGGCGATGATCTCCACGGGCCGGCCGCCGCTTAGGAAATTGGCCACGGATTCTAGCGGGCGGACCGTGGCGGACAGCCCGATGCGTTGGAAGGAGCCGGCGAGCCGTTCCAGGCGCTCCAGGGTCAGCGCGAGGTGCACGCCGCGCTTTGTGCCGGCGAGGGCGTGGATCTCATCGATAATGACGGTGTCCACGCTGGCCAGAACCCCCGCCGCCTGGGAGGTGAGCATGAGGTAGGCCGACTCCGGGGTGGTAATGAGGATGTCCGGCGGGCGGCGCACCTGCCGGGTGCGCTCTGCCTGCGGGGTATCGCCGGAGCGCACGCCCACGGAAATCTCCGGTTCCGGCACGCCGAGGCGCTGCGCCACGCGGGAGATGCCCGCCAAGGGCGCGCGCAGGTTCTGCTCCACGTCCACGCCCAGGGCCTTCAGCGGGGAGATATAGAGGACCTTCACCCCGCCGTGGGAGGATTCGCGCGCGGCGTGCTTGGCCACCGGCAAGGCGGTCTGGCCGTGACGGCCCACCAGGTTGTTGAGCGCCCACAGAAACGCCGCGAGGGTTTTGCCCGAACCGGTCGGGGCCACAACTAAGGCGTGGTCCCCGGCGGAGATGGCCTTCCAGGCGCCGGCTTGGACATCGGTAGGCGCGGCGAAAACCTCCGTGAACCATTGCCCGACCTCGGGGCGGAACTTGTCCAGGATGTTTTCGGCCATGCCTTAGACTAACGCGCGCGTCGGACACGACCGGTAACGTGTGGGTTTATGACGGCCACACTTTCCGATTCCCGCCTGACCAACGCCCTGGCCGAAGGGTGCGGGCAAATCCTCAAAGGCATTCGCAAGGGCGGTCTGTTGCGCCACGTTTCGCTGGGAGACGCCGGCGACGAGCTCGCGCAGTCGTGGATTTCCCGCGTGCTGGAGCAGCACCGGCCGGACGACGGCTTCCTGTCCGAAGAAGCCACCGACACCCTCGACCGCCTCAACAAGGAGCGGGTGTGGATCGTCGACCCGGTTGACGGGACCAAGGAGTTTGCCACCGGCCGCCAGGATTGGGCGGTGCACATCGCGCTGATTATCGATGGCCACCCCGCCCACGCCGCCGTCGGCCTGCCGGATCTCGGCGTGACCTTCAAGTCCTCCGACGTGCGCGCGGTGAAAGGCCCACTGTCGCGCAAGATCGTCGTCTCCCGCAACCGCCCGCCGGAGGTGGCCGGCTACGTGGCCAATCAGATGGGTTGGGAGACTGTCGGGATCGGGTCTGCCGGTGCCAAGGCCATGCACGTGCTACTTGGCGATTACGACGGTTATATCCACGCCGGCGGCCAGTACGAGTGGGATCAGGCCGCCCCCGTGGGCGTGGCGCTCGCGGCGGGCCTGCACTGTTCCCGCCTCGACGGCTCCCCCATTACCTTCAACAACGAAGACACCTACATTCCGGATCTGTTGGTCTGCCGCCCCGAGCTTGCCGATGACATCCTGGCCCACGCAGCCGAATTCAAAGCCGCCCATGGCGGGACTCTAGAGTAGGCCCCATGGATTCCGCCGCTATTGCTACCCCATACGAGGACCTGTTGCGCGACGTGCTGGACAACGGCACGGCGAAAGATGACCGCACCGGCACCGGCACCCGCTCGGTGTTCGGCCGTCAGCTGCGCTACGACTTGAGCGAGTCCTTCCCGCTGCTGACCACGAAGAAGGTCTACTTCCACGGGGTCATCGGCGAGCTGTTGTGGTTCCTGCGCGGCGAGTCCAACGTGCGCTGGCTGCAGGAGAACAACGTACGCATTTGGAACGAGTGGGCTGACAATGAGGGCGACTTGGGCCCCGTCTACGGCGTGCAGTGGCGCTCGTGGCCCACCCCGGACGGCCGACACGTGGACCAGATCCAACAGGCGCTGGACACCTTGCGCAACAACCCGGATTCGCGCCGCAACGTCGTCTCCGCGTGGAACGTCTCCGAGCTCGACCAGATGGCGCTCCTCCCTTGCCACCTGCTCTTCCAGCTCTACGTCGCGGACGGCAAACTGTCGCTGCAGGTCTACCAGCGCTCCGCCGACCTCTTCCTCGGAGTGCCGTTCAACCTGGCCTCGTACGCAGCCCTGGCGCACATGTTCGCCCAGCAGGCGGGCCTGGACGTCGGCGATCTCATCTGGACCGGCGGCGATTGCCACATCTACAACAACCACTTCGACCAGGTAAAAGAACAGCTCTCGCGCACCCCGCGCGAGTACCCCCAGCTGAAGCTCCACCCGGCGAAGAGCATGTTCGACTACGACTTCGACAACTTCGAGATCGTCGGCTACGACCCGCACCCGGGCATCAAGGCGAAAGTGTCGGTGTAGCCATGGATTTCCTCGGCGCCGTGTGGGCACAATCTCTCGACGGCATCATCGGCGACGGCACCGACATGCCCTGGAATGTGCCGGAAGACATGCGGCACTTCAAGGAGGTCACCATGGGCGCGCCCGTCATCATGGGCCGCGGCACGTGGGAGTCCATCCCCGCTAAGTTCCGCCCGCTCCCCGGCCGCGACAACTTCGTGGTCTCCAGCCGCGCGCCCGGCGAGTGGTCGACTGGTGCCACGGTCATGCACAACCCCAGCGACATCGACACCGGCTGGGTCATGGGCGGCGGGCAGCTGTACCACGCCACCCTCGAGATGGTCGACGTCATCGAGATGACGCTCATCGGCGTCAACATCGGCGGCCTCTACGGCGATGATGCCGTCCACGCCCCCGCGGTCCCCGATGACTTTGGCCTCAGCGCCGACTCCGACTGGCTGACCTCGGAAAAAGGCAGGCTCACTATCCCGAACCAGCCGCCGAGCGATCTCCCTTTGAAGTACCGATTTTTAACCTACGAGCGAAAGGACGCCGCGTAAATGAGCGACATTCAGACCCCTGAGACCACCGAGCACGTCACCATCTTCGCCGCTGAATGGTGCCCGTTCTGCCAAAAGCTCAAGCAGCGCCTCGACCGCACCGAGACGCCCTACGCGCTTGTCGATGTCGAGTCCGACGACAACGCCGCCGACATCAACGCGTGGATCGAGTCGGTCAATGACGGCAACCGCATCATCCCGACCGTCTTGTATTCCGACGGCACGCACGCCACCAACCCAGAGGCGTCCGCGGTGCGCAAAAAGCTGCGCGAGCTCACCGGCGAGGAATAACTTCATCCCCTGCCAGTTATCTAGCTGCCGCGATGCTGCGGTACGCTAGCCCCGTTGCCCCAGTAGCTCAGGGGATAGAGCACGGCTCTCCTAAAGCCGGTGTCGGCGGTTCGAATCCGTCCTGGGGCGCAATTTTCTCTCCCCTTCACCCCCGGGCCGCGCCGATCCCCCCCCCGAAGAATCCGCGAACGTACGCCCGACCTCGTTCTTGTGTCCAGGGCCGGTCACCGCAGCGTTGCACGCCGTGATACCGGAGTTGCTAAAGTTAACGGCTGATACTGCAGTTAACAGCCTCTTCCCACCTCCGGAGACTCAAACCATGGAAAATTTTCGCTCCGCAGCGTTTAACCGCCGCTCCCTGTTCAAAGCCGGCGCAGCCGCGCTCGCAGTCGGCGCATTCGGCGCCGTCGCAGGCCAGCGCGCTCCCCTAGCGCAGGCTGCCCCGAAGCTGGGCACCATCCTCGACTACGCCGCGGGCGTCCCCTCCGCAGCGTCCGTGAAGGCAGCCGGCCACATCGGCGCCATCCGCTACGTCTCCGCTAAGCGCCCCGGCGCGGAGTGGATGACGGGCAAGCCGGTCTCGTTGAAAGAGACCAAAGACTTCGCCGCCCACGACCTGAAGACCGCCTCCATTTACCAGTTCGGTCGCGCAGAGACCGCCGACTGGAAGCAGGGCGCCGCCGGTGCCGCGGTGCACGCGCCGCAGGCCATCGCATTCCACAAGGCCGCAGGTGGACCCACCGGACGCCCGATCTACATCGCCATTGATGACAACCCATCGCGCGGCGAATACGACTCGCTCATCCGCCCCTACCTCAAGGCGTTCGAGACCGCCCTGAAGGCGGCCGGGTTCCAGGCCGGCGTGTACGGCAACTACAACGTGGTGGACTGGTGCGTCGCCGACGGCATCGGCTCGTTCTACTGGATGCACGACTGGGGTTCGGGCGGCAAGGTTCACCCGAAGGCGCACATCCACCAGTTGCCGCAGGGCCAGCAGACCAAGGTCGATGGCGTGGTGGCCGATGTCAACGACGTCCTCCAGTCCGACTGGGGCCAGTGGACGCCGGGACAAGCCACTAATACCCCGAAGCCTGCGCCGAAGCCGGAGCCCGCAAAGCCTGCGCCGAAACCGCAGAACAACCCGGCTCCTACGTCCCCGCTGGACGGGCTTAGCTCCCAACTCGACCCGAACAGCAGCGCGGCCTACGCCGACGTCATCAACGGGCTGGCCAACCAGGCGGCGGGCACCGCCGGCGTGGCCCTGCCGCGTATCGATGCCAACGGCATCACCTACAACGGCTTCACCGTGACCAACGAGCAGCTGAAGCAAGCGGCGCAGATCGCGGAGATCATCGCCAAGCAGATGCTCTAGCCGCTACTTCTTCGACTTTGGCTCAGCGCTTTTAGACTCCGTGTCCTTCGGCTCCTCTTTCTTCTTGGAGTCGGAAGGCTCGGAGTTTTTGTCTTTCTTGTCATCTTTAGACGTCGTTTCCAACGACTTCGACTCGGACGACTTAGACTCCAACGACTTCGACTCGGACGACTTAGACTCCGACGACGTTGTCTCCGACGACGTGACGGTCGGCAGCGGCGGCACCATCTCGTGCGAGCCGCCGCGGGCGCGCTTTTCGGCCTCCTTGAGGTGATCCTTAGTCACCTGCTTTTCCACCAGTTTGCTCAGGTCATCCGCGGACCCAGACACGCCGGCGGCGACGATGAAATCCTTGCCGAATGACACCGAGTTGTGCAGATCCTTGTCGTTCGACCAGCCCCACTTGGTGCCAATGACCCCGTCGAGTTTTGCCGTGCCGAAGTCCTGGTCGTAGCCATCTTCGGCGACCTTATCGGCGTTCGACATCGCGACCAGGATCGGGTGAACCTCGTCTTCCTTCATCAACGCGGCGAGGAACTCCGTCATGTCGTAGGTGGAGGTCAGCGACTCGCCCCACGTCGGCCCCGCAGTGGTGGAATACAGGTTGTAGTGCCGCGCGGTCTCCGTGATGGAGTCGGGGTACTTCTCAAAGAGCTTGTCCGCCGCCTTGTCGGAGGAGTTCGCGATCATGTCGAGCGCCTTGTAGCTATCCTCCACCGACCCTTCGCGCAGAACGTAGTCGGCGATGTACAACTTGATGATGCTTAGCGCCGGCCGCGCGAAGCGCTCATTCGCGGTGCCCATGCGCACGCCATCGGAAAGCCGCACGTAACTCAGCTGCGAACCGGTGGTGGTCCGCACGTTCGCCTCCGCGGGATCCTCCCCGACGAGGCTCGTGTCGTAGGGCCGCGGGGCGGTCTTTTCCCCCGACTTCCCCGAGTGCTCTTCCGACACGTGGGAAGCCACCGCCGCGTCAGTGGAGCGCGGAGCAGTCGCGCGGGCGACGAACCAGGTGCCGGCAAGCAGGAGCGCTATCACCACAATGGCCGCCATGATGGCGGCCGGGGTGACACCAGACGGGTTTACGCGTGACGCTTGAGAGCGAGACTTGGGTTTTTCCACGCACCCATATTAAGCGTTCGCTGATTCCCCAGGGAACTCACGCGGATCTTTAAACATCCGCCCGAAGCCCGGCGCGGATGCCAGCGCGTCAATCTCGGCCATCTCCTCGCCCGTGAGCTCAAAGCGGAAGGACGCCAGGTTCTCCTCCAGGCGCTCCTTGCTCGAGGTCTTCGGGATGATGGAGATGTTGTGCTGCGCCAGGTACCGCAGAACGACCTGCCCGGTGGTCACCTCGTGGGCGGCGGCGATCTCCTCGATTTTCGGGTTGTTGAGCACGACGCCGCGCGCAAGCGGCGCCCACGCCTCGGTGACAATGTCGTGGCTGTCATGGAACGCGCGCAGCTCCGGCTGGGTGAAACCGGGGTGCAGCTCCACCTGGTTGAGCACCGGAGTGATGCCAGTGGTCTCAATGAGATCGTCCAGCACTTCCTCGTAGAAGTTGGCCACGCCAATGGACTGCACCTGGCCCATACCCTGCAGGCGACCCATCTCTTCGAAGGTCTCGTTGTAGAGCCCGCCCTGCGGCCACGGCCAGTGGATGAGGTACAGGTCGATGTAGTCGAGGCCGAGCCGCTTCATCGATTCGCCGAACGCGGCGTCCACGTGGTCCGCGCCCTGCTGGTCGTTCCACAGCTTGGTGGTGACAAAAACATCGTCACGCGCGACATCACCCGCCGCGAACGCCTCGCGCAGGGCCTTGCCCAGCGCTTCCTCGTTGCCGTACATCGACGCGGTATCAAAACGCCGATACCCCAGCTCGATTGCCTGGCGCACCACGGTGACGCATTCATCGTCAGTCAGCTTGTAGGTGCCCAGACCGAGCTGGGGCATCAGGGTATCGTCGTTCAGCTTGAGCATGGGGACATTACGCATGTCCCCCATTGTGCCCGAACGGCGATGAGTTGGGGAGGAAGTTTACTTCACATCGAGCAGGTCGATGATGAAGACCAAGGTGCGGCCCGAGAGCGGGTGGCCGCCACCAGCCGGGCCGTAGGCCTTCTCCGGCGGGATGGTCAGGCGACGGCGACCGCCGACGCGCATGCCCGGGATGCCTTCCTGCCAGCCAGCGATGAGGCCGGTCAGCGGGAACTCGATGGACTGACCGCGGTCCCAGGAGGAGTCGAATTCCTGGTTGGTTTCGAAGTCAGCGCCGACGTAGTGAACCTCAACCTGCCCACCAGCCTGCGCCTCGGCACCGTCACCAACAACGATGTCTTCGACGACTAGGTCCGCGGGGGCCTCGCCAGTCTGGGCTTCAATCTGAGGTTTTTCCATGGGATTTACTCTCCTTGGATTTAACGTGTATGAAACTGCGGTAAGGCTAGTTCAGAGCTGACGCTAACCGCAAAAAGATGGGCGATGTTGCCACCAAACGATACACAAACTTTATAAGCGCCTGGCGGTTATATGCATTGAAAAAGCCCGCTCTCCCCACCGCGGGAAAGCGGGCGTGTCAGGGGCTACTGCGCCCTCATTAGCGCTGGTCGCGCGGAACAACCTTGCGCTCGACCTCGCCGGTGTAGATCTGGCGCGGGCGGTTGATCTTGGTGTTCATCTCCAGCTGCTCGCGGTACTGCGCGATCCAGCCCGGCAGGCGGCCGATGGCGAACAGGACGGTGAAGAAGTCCGTCGGGAAGCCCATGGCGCGGTAGATGAGGCCGGTGTAGAAGTCGACGTTCGGGTACAGCTTGCGCTGGATGAAGTAGTCGTCGTTGAGGGCGATTTCCTCGAGCTTGACGGCCAGGTCCAGCAGGTCGTCGCCGCCCAGGTGCTCCAGGATCTCGTGGGCGGTGTCCTTGACGATCGCCGCGCGCGGGTCGTAGTTCTTGTACACGCGGTGGCCGAAGCCCATCAGGCGGACGCCCTTTTCCTTGTTTTTCACGCGGTTCATGAAGTCGGTCGCGTCGCCGCCGTTTTCCTTGATCTCCTCGAGCATCTCGAGGACGGCCTGGTTGGCGCCGCCGTGCAGCGGGCCGGACAGCGCGTTGATGCCGCCGGCGATGGCGACGAACATGTTGGCCTGCGCGGAGCCGATCATGCGGACGGTGGACGCGGAGCAGTTCTGCTCGTGGTCAGCGTGCAGGATGAGCAGCTTGTCCAGCGCCTTGGCCACGACCGGGTCAACCTCGTACGGCTCGGTCGGGTAGCCGAACATCATGCGCAGGAAGTTCTCGCGCGGGTTGAGGGAGTTGTCCGGGTACATGTACGGCTTGCCCTGGGACGCGCGGTAGGCGTACGCCGCGAGCATCGGCACCTTAGCCAGCAGGCGGACGGTGGCCTTGTCCAGCTGCTCGGAATCGAGCGGGTTGAGCTGATCCTGGTAGTAGGAGGACAGAATGTTAACGGAGGACGCGAGGACCGCCATCGGGTGCGCGTCGCGCGGGAAGATGTTGAACTGCGCCTTGAAGTCCTCGTCGAGGAGGGTGTGGTGGCGGATGTCCTCGTTAAAGGCGGTGAGCTCTTCCTGGTTCGGAAGGTGGCCCTTGATGAGGAGGTGGGAGACCTCGTTGTAGGTCGCGTTTTCCGCCAGGTCCGCGATGTCGTAGCCGCGGTGGCGCAGGATGCCTTCCTCACCGTTAATGAAGGTGATTTTCGACTCGGTGGAGCCGGTCGCGGAGTAGCCCGGATCGAAGGTAACCAGGCCAGTCTCGTTACGGAGCTTGCTGATGTCGAAACCAGAGTCACCCGCGGTGGACTGCTTGATGTCCATCTCGTACTCGCCGCCCGGGTACTGAAGGACTACCTTGTCATTGCTGTCAGAAGCCACGTTCGATCCTTTCTCACTATCGCTTAAAACTGTCTACAGACAGATCTGACTCTAGCAAAGATTGTGACGCGCCCGACATGAACTCCCACACTCTACGCATCCCACCGCACCTTCTGCCTGCCGACGGCCGCTTCGGCTCCGGACCGTCCAAAGTGCGCAGCGCACAAGTCGCCGCCGTGGCCGATAGTGGGGCCACCGTGCTGGGTACGTCGCACCGGAAACCACCCGTGAAAAACCTCATCGCGCAGATCCGCGAAGGCCTCGCCGAGCTCTTCGCCCTCCCCGCCGGCTACGAGGTGGTCCTCGGCCTCGGCGGGGCGACCGCTTTCTGGGACGCGGCGGCCTTCGGCCTGGTCCGCCGCCGCGCCGCCGCGTACGTCTACGGCGAGTTCACCCGCAAGTTCGCCGCCGCGTTGCAGCGTGCACCATGGCTCGACGATCCTCAGCTCATCGACTCCCCGGCCGGCACCGCCCCCACCCTCACCCAGACGCCGCAGGCAGACGCGGTGTGCTGGGCCCAGAACGAAACCTCGACGGGTGCGATGGTGAAGGTGGCGCGGCCCCAGCCGGGGACGGACCAGCTGGTGCTTGTCGATGCCACCTCGGCCGCCGGCGGCCTTCCCGTCGACGTGTCTGCCACCGACGCCTATTACTTCTCGCCGCAGAAATGCTTCGGTGCCGACGGCGGGCTGTGGGTCTCGCTTCTCTCCCCCGCCGCCGTGGACCGCATCGAACGGATCTCCCGCAGCGACCGATATATCCCCGCCTTTCTGGATCTACAGACCGCGGTGGACAACTCGCGCAAGAACCAGACGTACAACACCCCGCCGATAGCCGCGCTTCTCCTGCTGGCCGCGCAGATCGAGTGGATGAACGCCGCCGGCGGGCTCGCCGCGATGACGAAGCGCACCCAGCACTCCGCGGACATCCTCTACTCGTGGGCGGAAAACCGCCCGGAAACGTCCCCGTTCGTCTCCGACCCGGCGGCGCGCTCGCACACGGTGGGCACGATTGACATAGACACAGACATCGACAGTCGCCTGCTCATCGACACGCTGCGCGCGAACGGCATACGGGATATCGATCCGTACCGCAAGCTGGGCCGCAACCAGATCCGCGTCGGGATGTTTCCGGCGGTGGAGCCAGCGGACATCGCCAAGCTGACCGCGTGCATTGATTACGTGCTGGACTCGGGGTGCGTGGCAGCGCAGTAACGGCGACGCCTGCGTTAAAGTAAAGCCCATCACATTATCCGCAGACGTCTGGGAAAAGGAGCGCTGATTTATGCGCGAGCTGTACGTGGTCGACAGCGAATCCACCACCTCCTCTCTCGTCCTCCGCGATGAGAACGGCGAGGAGTTCTTCCTCCCAGTCGACGAGGAGCTGCGCAGCCTCCTTACCGAATCCACGGATACCGACTCTGCCGCCGCCACCGTCAGCACCGAACCCGAACTCAGCCCGGTGCACGCCATCGGCCGGCCGGATGAGGACGACGAGCCACAGCCGGAAGAACCCGAGCCGGAGGAGCCTGCGGCGGAAACGCCCCAGGCTGACGATGTCCCGTCGCAGCCAAGCCCCCTGCAGTCGGTGCCCGCGCCCACACCAGAGGCTCCGCGCCCGCTGTCGGACGCGATGTCGATGCGCCCGGCCGAGATCCAGAACCGTATCCGCGCCGGCGCGACCTCGGCGGAGCTCGCCGACGAAATGGGCGTGGCCGAATCCCGCGTCGACGCCTTCGCGCACCCGGTCATGCTGGAGCGCGAGCGCATCGCCCAGTTGGCCAAACAGGCCCACCCGGTGCGCGAGGATGGTCCGGCGGACCTGACGCTGTGGGAGATTCTCGCCACGGCGTTCGCCGCCCGCGGGCACTCGCTCAACGAGGCCGAGTGGACCGCCTACCGCCAGCAGGGCGAGCCCTGGGTCGTCCGCGTGACCTGGACCGCCGGTTTGAGCGAAAACGAAGCCGAGTGGACGCTGAAGCAAAACCGCACCTCCAACGCCACGGTGGAGGCCCGCAATTCGGTCGCGGCTGACCTCGTCGACCCCGACTTCGTCCAGCCGGTCCGCAGCCTGACCTCGGTCGGCCGCGGTGCGCGCTACGACGAGGCCATCGACGGCGATCACCCGGGCGAGGCCACCGCCCAGCCGATGTCCGAGTTCTACGACCAGGAAGACGACGACCTCGCGGACACCCGGGACGACATCCCGCGCGTCGAAGAGACGGACGCGGAAGGCGAGGAGGACTTCCTCCAGCACCCAGATCCGGCGAAGAAGCCGTCCAAGCGGCGCCGCAAGGCCGTCACCCCGCACTGGGAGGACGTGCTGCTTGGCGTGCGCACCAACACCAAGCGCCCCCGCAAGTAGTCCCCCCCGCAAGTAGAGGAGAGTGTCCTGGCCGTGGAATGTGAAAGCGCAGTCCTCAACCTCTGGTACGTCACCGCGGACAACCCCGGCGAGGTCCTCGCGGCGGAGCCGAAGGCGGATCGCGGCTACGGCCGCAAGTACCTCGCCCAGCTCAACCCGGCGTTTCCCATTACCCCCATCGGCCAATTCCCCTTGAACCGCTCGGCGCAGGCTGATGCCGGCGAGTTTTACATCGGCGGCTACCCGGGCGTCACGGTCGTCCAGACGGTGGTGACCGCGGAGGCCACCCGTCTTTCGGAGCTGTCTCCCCTGTTGTTGCGCGCCGCCCCGGCCGAGCACGTCTTCGCTTTCGCCGAGGACCCGAATTCCACTTACGCCGCGTTCGCGCACTGGGACGCCGGCGAGCTCAAGCGGTCGTTCTGCGCCAGCCGCTACAACAGCCTGGAAGACATCGGGCTGCCCGAACCTTTCGAGGGCCCATTCTGGGCGGGTGAGCACGGCGAGCAGCTCGGCGGAATCGCCCTTCCCTTCGAACCGGAAAAGCTGATGCAGGCCGCCCAAACGTACTGGCTGGGCGTGGAAATTGGTCCGGAAGGCCCCGATCTCCACGTGGTGGGCTACGCCACCGACGGCCGGCCGGAGCCCAAGGTCGACGAACCGAAAAAGCGCACCCCAAAGCCCACCGACGAGCTGGCCAGCCACTCGGCGGCAAAACTCGGCATCGGCCCGGGCAACGGCGACTACGACGACTACGAGGGCCCAGGCGATGACACCGGCACCACGGAAAGCCTCAAAGACCTGGCGCATGCGGTGCAGCGAGCTGGTCGCGTGACCGGCCGCTTCCTCGGCTCGGTCGGGCGCCGGGTCGGTCAGGTCAAAGACCGCTGGCGCTCGTAGAACGCCACGGCGGCCGCGGTGGCCACGTTGAGCGAGTCGGTACCGGCGGCCATCGGGATCCGCGCCCGCACATGGGTGGCGCGCATCGCATGCTCGGTCAGCCCGGGCCCCTCCGCGCCGACGAGCAGCGCCGCCTTCTCCGCACCGGCCAGCGCCGTGGCGAGGTGCACCGCCTCCTCGTCGGGGGTGAGGGAAACGAGGCGGAAGTCGGCATCGGCAAGCTGGGCCAGCGAGCGCTGCCACGTGGTAAACCCGCCTTCTAAGTGGGCGAACGGGGTCAGCAGGACGTGGCCCATGGAGACGCGCACGCTGCGGCGATAGAGGGGATCGGCCGCGCCGGACCCGAGCAGCACCGCGTCAACCCCGAGCCCCGCGGCATTCCGGAACAGCGCGCCGATGTTTTCGTGGTCGCCCACGCCCTCCAGCACCGCGATGGTGCGGGCATTGCGGATAATGTCCGCGACCTCCGGCTCCGGCGCCCGGCTCGCGGCGGCAACCAGCCCGCGGTGCATGTCAAAGCCGACGACGTCCGCGAGCGTGTCGCGGCTGACCTCGTAGACGGGGCAGTCCGGCTCGCCGTGAAGCTCGATGAATTGGTCAATCTTGTTCGGGAATCCGACGATGCACCGCACCGGGAAACGCGACCGGCACAGCCGGGAGACCACTAGGTGCCCTTCCGCGATGACCAGCCCCTTGCCGGTGGCGTCGCGGCCGTGGCGGTCGGAGCGGTTCAAGTCCCGGACATCGTCAAGCCGCGGATCCGCGGCCGACTCGATAGCGATTCGCTGCATGCCTTCCCAGGCTAGTAGCTAGGTCCAGCCCAGTACCTCGTCGGTGTCCAGTTCGATCTCGCCGTTTTCCAGGGCTGTGAATGCGTCGTCGAGGACCGCGATCCCCTGCTCCAGCTGCTCCTTCGGGGTGTTCATCGGCGGCTGGAACCGCAGGACGCTGGCGGCCAGAGTGATGAGGATGACGCCGTGTTCGTGGCAGTACTTCATCACCTTGTTCGTCGCGTCGCTGTCTGGCTCTTTGGTGTCCCGATCCTTGACCAACTCGATCGCGCCATTGAGGCCGTACATGCGAACGTCCCCGATCGCCGGATGCTTCTCCTGCAACTCGTTCAGCCGTGCTTTCGCCCACTCGCCCAGCTCGCGGGAACGCTCGACCAAACCTTCCTCCGCGATGACGTCCAGCACCGTGGAGCACGCCGCACACGCGATCGGATTGCCGGCATTGGTGAAGATGTGACCGGGGGCCTGCAGGCTATCGATCACCTCCGCGCGGCCAACAACCGCCGACAGCGGAAGTCCGTTGGCCAGGGACTTGGCCGTGGTCAGCAAGTCCGGGACCACGTCGAAATGCTCGATGGACCACATCGTGCCGGTGCGGCCGAGCCCCTGGTTGATTTCGTCCACGCCCAGCAGGATTCCGTTCCTCTTACACAGCTCGGCCAGCTGCTGGACGTAGCGCACCGGCGGCTTGACGATGCCGGCGTCGCCCTGGATCGGCTCAATAATCACCGCCGCGACCTCTTCCGCCGGGATGGTGGTGGCCAGCATTTCCTCGACGTAACCGAAGTAGCGGTCGGTGAATTCTTCCTCGGTCTCGCCCGGGAGCGCCTTGTGGTAAAAGTCCGGGAACGGGATCGTGTGGACCTCGGGGACCAGCGGGCCGGAGCCGGTGCGCATCGTGCTCGTGCACGTCGACATCGTCAGCGCGCCGTAGCTGGTGCCGTGGTAAGCACCCGAAAACGTCAGCACGGTGGTGCGCTTCGTGTATGCACGGGCGTACTTCATCATGCCGTCGTTCGCGTCCGAGCCGGAGGTACCGAAGGCGACCTTCTTGGGGAAATCGCCCGGCGTGGTGGCCGCGAGCTTCTCGATGGTCTCCACCATCCGGTCGTGGTAGAAGAAGGCCGCGCTGTAGTTGACCAGGCGATCGGCCTGGTCCTTGATGGCTTCAACCACCCGCGGATGGGAATGCCCGATGTTGCCCACCGAGCCGTTGCCGTGCAGGTCGATGTACTCGTTGCCGTCAATATCGGTGACCGTCGCGCCGTGGGCCGTGGCGACTGCGAGGTCTAGCCACTTGAAGTGCGAGCTGGCTGCGTAGATCGGGTCAGCCTTCTCGTAGTAGGCGCGGGACTTTTCTGCGGAATGCGACTGTGAATCACTTATCGCGGGCAGTCTCCTCTCCGGTCACTTCAACACTGCTGTGTTCAACACTGTTGACGGATCAGACTAACCAAGCGAGAAGTGATTCACACCACTTTAATTCACCAGCTGCATGATCGGGTCCATCGCGAAGTACAGGACGAACAGCGCCGCGATGAGCCACATGATCCAGTGGAGCTTCCGCGCCCGGCCGGCGAAGACAGACAGCAGGGTGAACGAGATGAAGCCGACGCCGATGCCGTTGGCAATGGAGTAGGTAAACGGCATCACCACGATGGTGAGGAACGCCGGGATGGAGATGTAGAGCTTGTCCCACTCAATGTTGACGATCTGGGTGGTCATCATGACGCCCACGATGACCAGGACGGGCGAGGCGGCTTCAATGGGCACGGCCTCATACAACGGGGTGAAAAACATCGCCAGGAGGAACAAAAGGCCGGTGGTGATGTTGGCCAGACCGGTGCGCGCGCCATCGCCAATGCCCGCCGAGGAATCGACGAAGACGGTGTTCGACGAGGTGGAGCCGATACCGCCGGCGACCGCGCCGAAACCTTCGACCACCAGGGCCTTCTTCATGCCCGGCAGGTTGCCGTCTTCGTCCATCAAGCCGGCCTGGTTGCCCAGCGCGGTCATGGTGCCCATCGCGTCAAAGAAGTTGGTGAGCACGAGGGTGAAGACAAGCAGCGTGGTGGCCACGACGCCGATGTGCGTGAACGCGCCGAAGAGGCTGACGTTGCCCACGATCGACAGATCCGGCAGCCCGCCGAGCGAGTTCGGGATCTCCGGCACGGCCATGCCCCAGCCGCCGGTCTCCTCCGCCGCCGATCCGGTGCCGTAAACCGCCTGGAGAATCATCGCGATGATCGTGGTGAGCACGATGCCGATGAACAGGCCGCCCGGAATGTTCCGGATGACCATGAACGAGCAGATGATGAGCCCGATAACGAAGATGAGGGTGGGCAGCGAGGCGATGGATCCGTTGATGCCCAGCCCGACCGGAACCGTGGTGCCGGCCGCGTCGGGCACACGGGTGACAAAGCCGCCATCGACAAAGCCAAGCATCGCGATGAACATGCCCACGCCGACGCCCATGGCCGCGCGCATGGAGTTCGGGATGGCTGCGAAGACCGCGGAACGGAAACCGCTAGCCGCCAACAGCACGATGATGATGCCGTCGAGGACCACAAGCCCCATGGCCTCGGGCCAGGTCAGCCCCTCGGTGCTTACCAAGGTCACGGCGACGAACGAATTGACGCCCAGCCCGGCCGCGAAGGCGAAGGGATAGTTAGCAATCGCGCCGAAGATGATGCTCATCAGGCCGGCGATGAGCGCGGTGGCGGCGGCGACCTGGGTGGTTCCCAGCGCGTGCCCGGTGACATCTTCCACCGTGCCGACGATGAGCGGGTTGAGCAGGATGATGTAGGCCATCGCAAAGAACGAGACCGTTCCCGCGCGCACCTCAGTCCCGATTGTCGAACCGCGTTGGGAGATTGTGAAGAATCGATCTAAGGCCGCGCCCATAGATAGCCCCTTTACCTAGTGCCAGGAGGTGTATTGATTTTGCCGTACCCCAGTCTCCCTGTTTGCTGGGAATTCACAAAATCCACCGAGCGGCCCTGCGCTAGTAAAGCGGCTCCTCGTCGTCGAAGGCGACCTCTCCCGGGGTGAAGTCGTCGCCGGTGTCCACCCGCGTTTCCGAGTGCGCGCCGCAACCATACGCCGCATGCACGACCCGCCCGTCGGCGGAGAACTTGTTGGCGCACACGCCGAAGTTAGGTCCGATCTCGTCGCCTGTGGGGAGGAAAAAGGCGCAGGTGCGGCACTTCAACCGCGCCTGCGTGGCCATCTCCGAGTGGGGCCCGAAGTCACCGTCGCGCCACCGCGCGCGGGCGCCGTCCAGCCCCGCGCGCGTAAGCGTGCCATTGGCGATGCGCGGATCATCAGGTTCCGGCGGGAACACATCCCCCGGCCCCAGGTCGCCGGGGCGGACGCGATCGGCGTACGGTACCCAGTCCGGCGCCTGCAGGGCCTGGCCGGTGTTACCGGGCACGAGTGCGACCTCGTTGACGGTCACGTCCGCCGCCCCACTCGCGCACGCGACGACCGCGTGCCACTCCCAGCCCGGGTAGCCCGGCAAGTCGGCGGAGAAGCGCAGAGTCGCCACGTTGCCTGCGCCGGACACGGCGAAGAAGCCGAGGTGTTCGCCTACCCCGCCCTCGTCGAGCTCCTCCAGTGCGCGGCGCGCTATCTCTACTGCCTGTTGCCCGAATAACGGATTGGGGTTCGAGTCAGTCACGTTCCTCATTATGGGATACGTCGGGCACAATGAACCACATGGGTTCTCGGTTCCGGCTTCTCTCCTGCCTCTGTCTGGTTGGTCTCGTGGTGGGGTGCAGCATCGACAAGCACAGCGACGGCGACGGCGAGGACATAAGCGACCGCCCCGCCGAGCCTGAGCATCTGCGCGCGGAAGTTACGGACACGCTGCCGTTCAACGCCGACTACTTCACCCAAGGCCTAGAGGTAGATCGCCGGGATGGTTCCCTGCTGGTGGGCACGGGCGGCTACGGCACGTCCGGCATCTACCGCATAGATCCCGAGACGGGAGAAGAGATCAACTCCGCCGCCATGCACGATTCCCTCTTTGGCGAGGGCATCACGCAGTCCGCGGGCGGCATTTGGCAGCTGACGTGGAAAGACCACATTGCCACGCTGCGCAACCCGAAAGACCTCTCCGTCGACCACGTGGCTCACCCGGATGGCGGCGAGGGCTGGGGCGTGTGCGAGCTACCGACCCACCCGCGCCGCCTCAACGTGGACGGCACCTCTCCCCTGCCGACGCCCGAGCTGGTGGTCTCCCACGGCACCTCGGAGCTGACCTTCCACGACCCGAAGACGATGGCCGGCGGCGGCTCGGTCGAGGTGACCAACCAGGGCTCCCCGGTGGACAAGATCAACGAGCTGGAGTGCGTGGGCGGGGACGTGTACGCCAACGTGTGGATGTCCACGGACATCCTGCGCATCGACCCCGCCACCGGCGAGGTCACCGCAATTATCGATGCCTCCGGCCTGCCCAACCGCGCAGCGAACGATCCGGACAACGTGCTCAACGGCATAGCCGCGATCCCGGAGACCGAAGACGAAGACGGCGTGCCCGAGTTCTATCTCACGGGCAAACGTTGGCCAGACCTGTACCGCGTGCGGCTTACCCCAAACGAGTAGCATTCACTGCCATGGCAACGCGCAAAGAGGCACGGAAAAAGTCCCTGCTGCAGATCCTCGGGCTCATCATCGCGGTGGCGGTCATCGCGGTCGGCGCAGTGCTCATCCAGAGCTGGTGGAACAACCGGCCCGGTCCGGATCCCGCCTCCATTTCGCTGACAGCGTCCGTCGGCGACCGCACCGAGGAGGTCGCGCCGTACTTGGTCTGCGAGCTGGGCGTGGAGTGCCCCGAGGGAAAAGTCCCCAACCTCAAGGTCGGTGACGACGAGACACTCCACTTGGATATTCCAAAGGAAATCAGCAACACCCAGTGGAAGCTGCTGCGCATCTACGACAATCCGGCCGCGAACGACGAGACGGTCTATGGCGCCGGCGAGGAAAACTCGGTCGACGTACCGGGCTCGGTCGACCCCATCGAGGAGTCGGACTCCAAGGACCGCCCGCACCTGCAGGTGGTGGAGGTCTCCTCCGTGATGGTCAGCGAGGTCGACGGGAAGGAAGAGGCCCCGTACAGCGTGGTGTGGTCACTGTCCACGATGGACGACGACTAGCTGTCGAGCTCCTTGGCAATCGCCCGCAGGATGCTCGCGACCTGCCGTCCGGTCTTGCGCTCTGGGTAGCGGCCCTGCGCAAGGGTGGGCTGGACCTGAGTTTCTAGGACCGTCATGACGTCGGAGACCATGCTGGACAGCTCCGCGGGTTTTCGGGACGGCCCCTTCTTGCGGCGCGGAGTCTCGAGCACCTTGATGCGCAGGACCTGCGGGGCGCGCTTGCCAGCCGCGAAGTCGAATTCGATGCGCTGGCCGTGGACAAGCTCGTCGACGCCTTCCGGCAGTACGTGGCGGCTGACATAGACGTCTTCATCACCCGGGTTGGAGACGAACCCGAACCCCTTGTCGGGGTCGTACCACTTCACCTTGCCGATGGGCACGGAAGTTCACCACTTTCCACTTGTAGGAACGTGTACAGAAATCCCTATTTTAACCCGCCGGGGGCGGTGGGGCCTAAACCTTCCCGTAGCCACATCAACTATAAAGTGCCACAGATCACACTCAGTAATTTTCACAGCGCCGAAGACCCTCTCACCAGCTGATTTCCCCTTAAACGGTGGCGCAAGTGGCCCATGTGACTGCGCGCCACGCGCCCAAATGTCACGGAATGTGACTATTTCGTTACATACCGTTACCGTAGCGAGCAGTTATTTTCGCGGACCTTTAAAACCAACGAGAAGGGAAAACGTTCATGGGACGCCACACCGCTCACCGCAAGGGCTTCGCCTCCAAGCTTGCCGCCTCCACCGTCGCCGTCGGCGCCGCCGGCGCACTCTTCGCACCGGCCGCCACCGCTGCCCCGGATTCTGACTGGGACCGCCTGGCGCAGTGCGAGTCCGGTGGCGATTGGCACATCAACACCGGCAACGGCTTCCAGGGTGGCCTGCAGTTCAACCAGGGCACCTGGCAGGGCCACGGCGGCGGCGAGTTCGCCCCGTCCGCCGACCAGGCAACCCGCGAGCAGCAGATTGTCGTTGCCGAGCGCGTTCTCGCCTCCCAGGGCTGGGGCGCATGGCCGGCATGCTCCGCTTCCCTCGGCCTGAACTCCGCACCGACCGAGCGTGATGCCGCGCCGGCCCCGGCACCGGCACCGGAAGCCGAGCCGGTTGAGGCCCCGGCCGACGCCCCGGCTGAGGTCCACGCGGCCGCCGACGGCCAGTCCGACGAAGCCGCCGTCGACGCCGTCTACGGCATGGTCAAGGACACCCTGGCCACCTACGGCGTCGAGGTCCCGGCATTCGTCGACGACCTGTACAACGCCAACCGCGGCAACTTCACCGAGTTCTACAACGCTAACCGCGACTACATCGACTACGTCGCCGACCTGGCTGAGCAGAACCTCTAAAGGTCCTCCCCTTCCTCACAGAGAAAAAGAACTCCTCCTTCCCACAGCGGGAATGGAGGAGTTCTTTTTGGTACTTGAGCTGCTAGAACCTACTAGTAGCTCTAGCGGTTAATGCGGGTGTACGGGTGAACGTAGCCCAGCTCTTCGACCGGTCGCGGAAGAACCATGTCGTCACCAAACGGGATGGGCGCGCCAGCGAACGGCGCGGAGATTTCAGTCACGGCGTGCTCGCGCGCCGTGGTCGGCCAAGCCGGGGACACAAAGTTCTTCTTTTCTACGTTTGCCATAGGCACCATTCTGCCAAACCACGCGGAAAAAAGTAACTGAAGCGCTACTAGACTCTGCTCACATCATGACTGGTTCCACCCCCTCTCCTACCGCGACATTCCGTAAGTGGCTTGCCGGGCTTGACGATGCCGCCTTGGCGACCATCGTCCGCAACCGCCCCGACGCGGCCCACCCGTTGCCGCCAGGCATCGACGCCCTGGCCACACGTTTACTGCTACGGCAGTCCGTCGCCCGCGCGCTCGCCGAGTGCACCGCCGCGGAGCTTTTGGCCGCGGAACGGCTCGCCGCCGACGGAGCAGAGCTGGAACCTGCCTCCCCGCCCCCAGAGGACGCACAAGCCATCGAGGGTTTGACCGACAAAGCCCTCGCCTTCCCCGCTGGCGACAAGGTCTACCTCGCCAGCGAGGTCATCCCGGCGCTGCCCACCGGCTGGAGCCTTCTCGACCAAGCGGCCGTCTCGCCAGAGGATCTTGCCCAGCTTGACGATTCCCAGCGGCACATCCTCAACACCCTCCTCCAGGCGGGCGGCACCGGCACCACCCGGGACGCGGCCCCTGATGCCGATCCGTCCCGTCCCATTCCACAACTTCTCGCAGCCGGCCTCTTGCAGCGCGTCGATTCCCGCACGGTGCGCCTCCCACGGGCCGTGCGGTCCGCGTTGCGCGGGGAGGACGCCGCGCCCATCCCCACGCAGCCGTCGGGTAGGGCGGGTCAACCGGGCATCGATAAGAAAGCGGACGAGGCAGGCGCCGCTGCCGGGCTCGAGGTCGTCCGCCTTGTCGGAGAGCTCATCGACGCCGTCGGCTACAGCCCCATCGAGCTGCTCAAAGACAAGTCCCTCGGGGTGCGTTCGGTCAAGCAGCTGGCGAAATCCCTGAACACTACCCCGACCGATGCTGCCCGCTTGGTCGGACTCGGTTTCGCGGCGGGGCTTTTGGGCCGCGGCGAACCGAAAGGGTTTGACGGCAATTTCCTTGGCGCCACTACCCGCGGTCTCGATTGGCAGGAGGCCGAGCTATCCGAACGCTGGGCCGTACTTATCGATGCCTGGCTCAACTCCCCCTGGGCCACCTGGATGTCCACCCGCGGCATCGACCCGGAGACCAACCGCCCACGGCTGAACGGCTTTCGCGACCGCGTCCTTTCCGTGTACCGCCACACCGACGGCGAATTGGCTTTCCCCGAATTCCTCGAGGAGCTGCGGTTTAGGTTCCCGTTGTTCGCCTCGTCGACGGCCGCGAGCACCATTGAGAACCTCCATGCGGAAGCGGAGCGTGTAGGCCTCATCGCCCGCGGGCGCGCCACCTCCGTGCTTATCCGCGCCGAGGACGAAGACACCAGCGCCGTGACTGCGGAGCTGACCCCTGCCACCGTCGACCAGTTCATCGTGCAGGCCGACATGACGATCTTGGCCCCCGGGCCCCTGGAGCCAGATATTCGGAAGCGGCTGGCCACGATCGCGGAGTTGGAGTCGCCCGGCCTGGCCAGCGTGTATCGTCTAAGCGAAAACTCGCTTCGCCGCGGCCTCGACCACGGCGCGACCGCCGGCGAACTGGCCGACTTCCTGCGCGAGCACGCCATCGGCGAGGTGCCGCAAACCGTCACTTATCTCCTCGACGACCTCACCCGCCGCCACGGTACCCTCCGGTCCGGCGCGGCTTTGTGCTACGTGCGCAGCGAGGACCCTGCCCTGCTTGCCGATGCCACACGCCACCTCCCCCAGCTCCGCCTCATCGCCCCTACCGTTGCAGTGAGCACGCTGCGGCTGTCGGCCGTCCTGGACAAGCTGCGCGAACAAGGCTTCAGTCCCGCCGCCGAAGACGAAACCGGGGCCTCCATCGACGCCCGGCCCGAGCCTGCAACGGTTCCCCTGCCTAGTCCACGGGCACGCCCGGACCGCGGGCTCGACATCGACAAGGTCGTGCGCTCGATCCGAGACCACGACGGGGACGACGCTGACGGCTCGACGGATGCCAGCCCGTCGCTGGACCTCCTTCATGTCGCGGCCCGCGGGGGACGTCCCGTGTCCATTACGTATGCGGACAAAAACGGCACGCCGCGAACTATTACCGCCACCCCGCTGAGCGTGAACGGCGGGCAGGCCGACGTCCTCACCGGCGGGCAGACAGTCCGCTTCCCGCTGCACCGAATCTCGGCGATTTCCCTGTCCTAGAACGGCGGTTCACCCCACTCGTCGGGGTCGGGGCTAGCTTGCTGCGCTTCGTAATTGGCTTTGGCCCGCTCATGTGCGTTGCGCCTCCGGGCGATGATTGCCTGCTCGATGGTCTGCAGCCAGTTGCACGCGTCGGGTGATAGCGGCCCTTCCGCGACCGTGGCTTCCCAGGTGCCGTCGGCGAACAACCACACGACATCGTCGGCATCCGGGTCGATGACGTACTTTGCCCGCTTGTCGGTCTTGATGTTGTGGTGGTGTTGGCACAGGTTCACTAGGTTCCATGCGGCGGTGGGCCCGCCCTTTTTGAAGTCCACGCAGTGGTCTTTCTGGCATTTCGAGGCCGGCCGCGAACAGCCCGGGTAGCGGCAGTGCCCGTCGCGGCCGTTGATATATGCCTTGATGAGGTCCGGAGTGGCGTAGCTGTCGCTTTTGGCCTGCGCAGCGAAGCTCATGTCCCGGGTTGTCGTTGCGCGGGCAGCGAGCCGCTTGCCCGTTTCGGGATCCACCCACCCGAAGTCCTGGACATAGACCGGGCTGTTCGGCCGGTCGGTCGCCTGGTAGACGTGCAAAGTGACATTGGTGGGGCGTTCGATATCGTTCAAGATAAGCATCGCCAACGCCTGCGATTTGGACACGCCATACTCATCGGCGGTACGAGAAATAGCCGCATCGAGCTGGGCGGTTGTGTCGGCGTCGTATTGCGCCTCGATCGCTCCCATTCCGCCCGGCAGAGAGTACGAGTCATATATTCTTTTGCGACGGCGCCACAGGACATCCTCGTCGCTTTCACCTACCCCGAGCTGCGGATCTTCAGCGGCGACAAGCATGTTGACTTTTCTGCGCAGGTTTCTAATGCTCGGCAGCTCCTGGCCCGCCCGGCGCGGGGTGAGGTAGCTGGTCAGAGCGTCATCGATACGCGCAAGCACCTCCTCGTCCGGAAGGTAGAGCTTGTTGAGCACGCGATCGATTGCGATGAGACGAGCGAAGTCCAAGTGGAAAAGACTCTCCTGCAGAGCCTCGAGCTTCGGCAGCTCTTTCAGCCGATACAGCGCAGTAATAATATCTCCCGCTCTCCCAGCCGAAATGCCGGTGAGGCTGGCGAACTTCTTAGCGCATAGTTCGAAGTCCTCCTCCACATCAGGAAGATGGCGCTTGAACAAGAAGTAGGTCTGGGTACGAATCGCGGTGGCGGTGGTGGCTAGGTCGTTGTCGGGTGTGTGGACTTTGTAGTACGGCAACATCGGCTTGGTCAGCCCCTAGGTATTCGGTTCTTTGTTCGATTCTTAACCCTAACAACCACCCTGGACACCGAACTATTCCCAGACGAACAAACATTCCTTTACCACAGGACCGACCAGGCTCCCCGCACCCCCGCTTGACGATACCCCCTCCGTCCCACCCCCACCCCGGAACCCAACATCCGGTTCCATCTATTGACATTCCGTTGGGTTTATACAACACTTTAAATTATGTCCCCAAAGAAACGTCCCTCAAAACCTATCCATAACCGGGTGCGGGTCCTGCGCGTCGAACGGGACATGTCACGCGCACAGCTCGCAGAGGAAATCGAGGTCAATCCCCAGACCGTCGGCGCACTAGAACGCGGCGACCACTCCCCGAGCCTGGACCTCGCATTCCGTATTTGCGAAGTCTTCGAACTTCCCGTCGAAGCGGTCTTCTCTCGCACCGCGTTCACCCCGATGTCCACCGAAATCTATCCGAGGACGAGCTAATGCCGAACTCAACGCCAAGCGCAAAACCCCAGCTGCAACTATCTCCCACGGCAACGCGGCTCCTAGTCGTTGCTGTATATGCGCTCCTAGGTATCGCGACGCTTCTGGCGGTCGTCGCATTCTTCAAACACGCCTCCGCACTGCTCTTGCCGATGGCTGTCTGTTTCATCCTCATTTGCGTCCCCTGGACCATGTTGCGGATGAGCATTAACAGCGCAGATTCGGCCCCTATTTCAAAGCTGGACGATTACGAGGCAGAGGTTCTAGATCACTGGCGGCACCATGCACTTCGTCTGGCCACCTTCCTGTTGTCCGCCTTGGCCGTGTTCCTGCTCATAGTGGGCAACTTCCGCCCAGACTTCTTCGACAATCACTTCACAGCTAACCAAGTGGTCATCATTGCCGGTTTCCTAGCGCTCGTTGCTTATCTACTTGTCAGCACCTTGCCCGCCGTCGGCTATGCCCTGACCTTCAACCAGCCTGTAGAGGACTAGAACGGAAGAGGAATAAGACCCATGCCTACCCTCGACATTGACCACCTCAACAAGACGTTCGGGGACAAACAAGCCCTGGACGACATGACTTTTAGCGTCCGCGACGGAGAGATGTACGGCTTCGTCGGCTCTAACGGCGCGGGCAAATCCACCACGATGCGCATTGCTCTCGGCGTGCTCTCCGCCGATTCCGGCGAGGTCTACTTCGACGGCGCGCCCATCAACGCCACCAACCGCCGTCGCATCGGCTACATGCCGGAAGAGCGCGGACTCTACGGCAAGGAAACGCTCATCAGCCAGCTCGTCTTCTTCGGCGAGCTCCACGGGATGGGCAAGAACAAGGCTCGTCGCTCGGGCGAAGAACTGCTCGACCAGTTGGGACTGGGCGAGCGCAAAGACGACAAGCTCGACGATCTCTCCCTGGGCAACCAGCAACGCGTCCAGCTCGCGGCGTCTCTCATCCACGACCCGGACATGCTCATCCTCGACGAGCCGTTCTCGGGCCTCGATCCAGTCGCCGTCGACGTCATGTCCTCGATGCTCAAGGAACGCACCCGGCGCGGCGTGCCGGTCATCTTCTCCTCGCACCAACTCGATTTGGTGCAGCGGTTGTGCGATCGGGTGGGCATCGTCACGCACGGCCGCATGGTGGCCGAAGGCACGGTGGACGAGCTCCGGCAGGCTGGCCCGACACGCTACGAAATCGGCACCACCGCTCGCGACTGGTACCCGGCCGGGACGCAACTGGTAGGCGCCACCGAGCGCTCCGTTGTGCTCGAGTCTGCTGACGGCGTCGACGACCAAGACATTCTGCACGCGGCGCTTGCTGCGGGCCCGGTGCATTCCTTTGGCAAGCATGTACCCGACCTCACCGAAATGTTCCGCGACGTGGTCACCAGCACCGAGACCGAGGAGGCCTAAACCATGAATTACTCCCCCATGCGCACCATCACCACCGTAATGAAGCGCGAGATGGCCGTGGCGTTTAAGACCAAATCCATGCTCGTGCTCATCGGCCTCTTGCTACTCATCGCTATCGCCGGCCCGCTCATCATCAGCTTCTTCGCCGACGACGACGAACCGGACACCATCGCCACCGTCGGCATGGATGAGGCGGCGTTCGCCAGTACATCAGTAGATACCGTCACTGCCCAGGACCGCGCGGCGGCAGAACAGCTCATCGACGACGAGGAGGCCGATGCCGCGCTCGTGCCCAGCGAGCAGGAAGCGGGCGGCTGGGATCTGCTGACCAAGGGCAGCGCGTCGCAATCGGTCACCATGGCCGCGCAACAGGCAGCCGAAACGGCGGCCAGCGCGGAAGCCTACGAAAAGCTGAATATCAACCCGCAGGACATTGCAGACGCCACCCCGTCCTCCGAGGTCCACGAGGTGGACGTGGAGGGATCCGACGGCGGGATTACGGATCAGAATTTCGTGGACATCTTCACCGTCTTCATCGCGACCTTCGTGGTCATGATGTCGATCATGACCTTTGCCGGCCTGGTCGGCGCGCGGGTGACGGAGGAGAAGTCCTCCCGCGTCGTGGAGATCATCCTGTCCTCGGTTCGCCCGGTTGATTTCCTGGCGGGCAAGCTCCTCGGCAACTGCCTCATCGGATTCGCCGCCACCGTACTCATCGTGGTCGCCGGCGCCGCATCGGTGACGGCCACGGGGCTCGTCACGGACTTCCCCATCAACTGGCCCCTGATCGGTGTCATGCTCCTCGGTGAGCTCCTCGGCTTGCTCTTCTTCTCCTGCCTATACGCCGCCGCGGGGTCGTTGGTGCGGCGCACCGAAGACCTGCAGTCCACCCAGACGCCCGTGCTGATGCTGGTCCTGGCCACGTTCTACGTCCCGCTTTTCGGCTGGCAGCACGCCGAAACAACCTTGATGAACGTGATGGGCTGGGTCCCGCCGGTCTCCACCGTCGTCGCCCCCTTGGAGGTCGCCGCCGGGCAGATGAGCTGGGGCGAGCTCGCCGCAAGCTACCTCATCCTGGCGTTGGCCACCGCGGGCGTCATCTGGATTGTCGCGCGCATCTACCAGCGGGCTATCCTCAACAACGGCAGCAAGATGACCTGGAAGCAGGCGCTGACGAAGTAAAAGGCGTGGAAGGGAGCAGTACTTGTCGATGACCGCAGGCCCGCTCATCGTCCAGTCCGACAAAACAGTGCTCCTGGAGGTGGATCACCCGCGTGCCGATGAGGCCCGCGCGGCCCTGTCCCCTTTCGCCGAACTGGAGCGGGCCCCAGAGCACATCCACACCTACCGCATTACGCCGCTGGCGCTGTGGAACGCCCGCGCCGCCGGCCACGATGCGGAGCAGGTCGTGGACGTTTTGGAGAACTACTCGCGCTTCCCGGTTCCGCAGGCTTTGCTTGTCGATGTCGCCGAGACGATGTCGCGGTATGGCCGGGTGCGCATCGACAAGCATCCTGCTCACGGGCTGGTCCTGGAATCGTCCGAGCCGGCAATCCTGGAGGAGATTTCCCGCCACAAGAAGGTCGGCGGGATGCTGGGCACACGGATCGATGACAACTCCGTGTCAGTCCCACCCTCCGAGCGCGGCCGGCTCAAGCAGGAGCTGTACAAGGTCGGCTGGCCGGCAGAGGACCTCGCCGGATACGTCGACGGCGAGTCCCACCCAATCGAACTCATTGAAGACGGCTGGGCCCTGCGCGACTACCAGCACTACGCCGCCGAGTCCTTCTGGTCCGGCGGTTCCGGCGTCGTGGTCCTGCCCTGCGGCGCGGGCAAAACGCTCGTCGGCGCCGCCGCGATGGCCAAGGCGAAGGCCACCACGCTCATCCTGGTCACCAACACCGTCGCCGGGCGGCAGTGGAAAGACGAGCTGATCCGCCGCACCTCGCTGACCGAGAACGAGATCGGTGAATACTCCGGCGAGAAGAAGGAAATCAAGCCGGTGACCATCGCGACTTACCAAGTGGTCACCCGGAAGACCAAGGGCGAATACAAGGCCCTAGAGCTCTTCGATTCCCGCGACTGGGGCCTCATCATCTACGACGAGGTGCACCTGCTCCCCGCCCCGGTGTTTCGCATGACGTCGGATCTGCAGTCCCGCCGCCGGCTGGGGCTCACGGCCACCCTCGTGCGCGAAGATGGGCGCGAGGGCGACGTCTTCTCCCTCATCGGGCCGAAGCGTTACGACGCGCCGTGGAAGGAGCTGGAGTCCGCCGGTTACATCGCCACCGCCGAGTGCGTCGAGGTCCGCGTGGACATGGACCCGGACGAACGCATCGCATATGCCACGGCGGATCCGCGCAACCGCTACCGGCTCGCGGCGACGGCGGGGGCGAAGCTGCGGGTCATCGACACGCTGTTGCAGCGTCACAGCGACGAGCAGGTCCTCGTCATTGGCGGTTACGTGGATCAGCTCGCGGACATCAGCAAGCGCGTCGGCGCCCCCGTGGTCGACGGCAAGACCTCGAACCGGAAGCGTGAGGAGCTCTTCGCCCAGTTTCGCGCCGGCGAGCTGCCCGTTCTCATCGTCTCGCGCGTGGCCAACTTCTCCATCGACCTGCCGGAGGCGGCGGTGGCCATCCAGGTTTCCGGTACCTTCGGCTCCCGCCAGGAGGAGGCGCAGCGACTGGGCCGCCTGCTGCGCCCGAAAACCGACGGACGCGCCGCCTATTTCTACACCGTGGTCGCCCGCGACACCCTCGATGCCGAGTACGCCATTCACCGGCAGCGTTTCCTGGCGGAACAGGGCTACGCCTACCGGCTTGTCGATGCCGCCGATCTGCCTTTACAGGCCGATTGAGGTGCCCTCGTCGAACCGGATGTCGTCCGCGGAGATGTAATACGTCTCCATTGATCCGTCACGCATGACCAGCTGCTCCGACACCTCGTCTGGGGTGTCGAGGCTTATTTCCTTCAGGTGCTCGGCGACATCGTCAGGCGCCCACGCGGCGTCGACCGTCACCGGTTCCGGGGACGCAAGCCCCGCTATCTCCGGCGTGGCGGTGAGGCGTGCGATGACAATGCGGAAGTTCCCATTGAGGGTCGTGGTCCGACCATCGCCTGTGCGCTGCCATACGTCCGCGAAACCGCCGGGCTGGCCCGGAAAGCGCACGTGGAGATTGTCCAGCACGACCCGGTCCGCGTCGATCTGTATGGCAGGGCGCGGTCCGGCGGCGGTGGGAAAGTCGACGTAGGACACTCTTACGTTGCCAAGCAGCCGGGTGGAGTTCGACTGGACGGTGTACGTATTTCCCGTCGCCGTCTGCCCCGCCGCGGGAGTGCACACCAGCCCGGCGAGAATGGCGGCCGTAATCGCTGCGAGGCTACGCACGGACGCACTCCCGCCTCGGTACCCATGCCAGTGCGGCGGCCCCAGCCAAGAGCGCCACGAGAGTCCCCAGCAGGAATCCTCCAAAGTTAGATGTCGGCAGCGCGACGACCGCCAGGACCATCGCAGCCACCCCAGCGAGGATCCGCCCCTCCGGCATCCACAAGGTCATCGCGCCGCAGACGATGAGCAGAACGCCCACGACGAGGGTGGACACTCCGGACAGGGTGGAAATTTGCACCTGGATGTTGGAGACGGAAAAGGACAGATATGCCGGCAGCATGATTTCCACGCCGGCCAGAATCATGCACAGGCCCGGCCAGAAGGGGCGCTGCTTCCTCCACTGCTGAAAACTTTCGTTCACCGCGGCCTAGCACCTCCCGCCGTCGGGGTCCTCGACGGTGATCTTGCCGCCCGCGGAGCTGAGCCGATCGGCCGAAGTAGACACGGCGTGAATCACCTGATCACTGGCCTCCATATGCGTGGCGGCAAGGCCGAAGGCGCCCGGCTCGGCATCATCGGAAAGCTGGCTGGCGTCGACGCCGATCCGCGGGTTCGTCATGGTCAGAGAGCCCTCCATGTCCGCCACACCGATCACCAAGTTGTCCGCGGTAGTCGAGGGGCCATCGGCCAGCATCTGGAACTTCTTCTCCCCCACCCCGGGAAGGTTGACTTTGGCGGACAAGCACATGTCGGTGATTTCCGCGTGCTGCAGGCGCAGGCGCGTTACCCCGCGGTCGCCTTGCTGCTGGTGTTCGGTGTCCACGAAAAGCCCAAAGTCGTCGGCGTCGAGGCCGCCGACGGTCTGAGTAAAGATCGTGTTGGACAGCGCCAGACCAGCGGCGAGGCCGTTGTTGGCCATCGCTACACCTTCCGCGCTCAATGCGATGAGTCCTGCCGCCGCGATGGCCGCGAACCGGCGCTTTCGAATACGCCCCATGGTTTCCTTCCCCGGTTAGTTAGTTTCTTTCCCGAAACCATACTATATGGGGGATTCTTCCCGGGAATACAGCCCGCGTGTCTCGGCGACGTACACTGACTACACGATGAAGGTTTTCAAATTCGACGTCGACGAGTCATACGCCAAGCAACACAACGAGCTACTGCGCGATACCGGACGCTTGCGCACCTCCGGCATCATCCTGGGCCTCTTGCTCATCGCGGCAGGGCTCGCTGTGTACTTCCTTGTCGATGCCGCCTGGGGCCTCACCATCGGCATCGGCCTGGGGCTCTTCGGCGTCATGATCGGCATCATCGGCGTCGCAGCCGCCAGCCGCGTGGGCACGGCGCAGCAGCTCTACGACTCCTATCCCCTCGCCCCGGCCGTCGTCGCGGAGGTCAACGAGCGCGACATGGTGCTATTAGCGCTGGTCAACACCAACGTGGACTCCTCCCAGCCGCCGCGCTGGGGCGCCGCCCTGCGCACCGTGACCTCCATCCCGGGTCTGAAAAAGCGCACCGAGGGCACCAAGGTGCCCGTCGCCGCCGTGGGCGGGCACCGCTCCACGCAGGACAAGGACCACTGGCAGCAGATCTCCCCTATGCCCATCGCGTGGGGGACGCCCGATCAAGAGGTCGTCGACATCGCCCGCACCTCCATCCCGCAGGATCAGTGGAACCGCCTCGAGCGCGCCCGCAAGCGCCTCGACGAGGTGAAGGCGACGAAGTACGACCTGCTGGTCCTGTAATCCCACCGCGCGTAATCATAAGGTCAATGACATGATTACGGCATGCTCAATTATGGATATTTGACTCCCCTTGCGGAGGATCCTTCCTCCCCTGCCTTGGCCTTGCGTGGCCTGACCCGCCGGTTCGGCGAACACGTCGCCGTCAACAACTTGTCGCTGGACGTGCCTCGCGGCAGTTTCTACGGGCTCGTCGGCCCCAACGGCGCGGGCAAGACGACCGCACTGACCATGGCGACCGGCCTTCTGCGCCCCACCGCCGGCGATGCGTGGGTGTGCGGCCACTGCACCTGGGGCTCCGAAGAGGAAACCCTGGCCGCGAAGCGCTGCTACGGCCTGCTTGCCGATGGCCTCCCCGTCTTCGATCGCCTCAGCGGCAAGGAGTTCCTCGACTACACCGGACGCCTGCGCCAGCTGCCCGAGGCGGAGGTAGAAAAGCGCTCCACCGACCTGCTGCGGGTGCTGGAGCTGCCACAGGAAGGCGGAAAATATATCGCTGACTACTCGGCGGGCATGACGAAAAAGATCCTGCTCGCCGCCGCCCTGTTGCACCGCCCGGACATCCTCATCCTCGATGAGCCCTTTGAGGCCGTCGATCCAGTGTCCGCACAGGTCATCCGCGAGATCCTTCGCAGCTACGTGCGCTCTGGCGGCACCGTGTTGATGAGCTCGCACGTGATGGCCCTGGTGGAAGAGATGTGTGACCGGGTGGCCATCGTCAATGCCGGCAACACCGTCGCCGCCGGCACGCTGGAGGAGGTCCGCGGCTCGCGGGATTCGCTGACTGATGTCTTCGTCGACCTCGTCGGCGGCGGCCACCTCGACCACGACGCACTCGGCTGGCTCGCGGAGGGCGATGCCCAGTGAGCTCAGTGACACGCACCATCATCGCGCTGCACGCGAAACTGTGGCCGCGCAGTTTCAAAGCTAACCCGTCGCAGTTCGTCGTCCTTCTGATCTTCTTCCTCTACGGTCTCCCCGGTGCGCTCGGTCTGGCGTTCCTGACCGGCGACATCGCGCTGCAGGAAAACGACCTACAGTACGCGGCGGGCCTGCAGGGGCTCGGCGTGTTTTTCTACTGGCTGCTAGCGCTGCTGTATCCCTCGGGGGAAAGCCAGGTCGAGCCCTCCCGGATGGCCACCCTGCCGCTGCGGCCGCGCGAGTTGGTCCCGGGCTTGTTGTGGACGGAGTTCCTGCAGGCCCGGACCGTGCTCGCCCTGCTGTGCACGGTTGCGACGGCGGTCATCATTCCCGCCGTGCTTGGCGATGCCACCAGCACCACCTTTGTCGTCGCCTGGGCCGTAAGTTGTCTGGTCTCGTTCGTGCTCGCCGTCGTCGACGCGGCCAGTATGAGCGGGCTCGGACAGCTCTTGGGCGCGCAGCCGGCGTGGGTGCGCTACCTCGTCTTCGCAGCGGGGCTCGTCGTGGCAGTGGTGGCGACGTTCGCGGTCTCTGCAGACACCACCGACATGGAAGCCACCGGCACCGCGGTGCTGCGCACCTTCGCGTGGACGCCTTTTGCCGCGCCCGGCTCCGCGGTGACTTTCGGCGTCGTGGGGCACTGGGCGCCGGTTGTTCTCATGGCGGTTCTGACCGTCGCGCTGTTTTTCCTCGCCGCCTGGGCGCAGGAGAAGGCCATTGGTGTTGCGCTACACGCCCCGGCAGAGGGCGAATCGAGGAAGTCCTCCACCTCCAAGCGCGGGACCGTTCTGCTGCCGTGGGCGCCGCGGACGCGCTGGGGCGCCATCTACTCCCGGGCTCTGTGCTACTGGTGGCGCGATTCCCGCTTCCGCGCGCAGTGGGCCAGCGCGGTTGTGCTCACCGCCATCTTCTGCGGCACCGGCCTAGCGGCCGGTGACCCAACCCGGCCGTATATCGGACTAATCTCCAGCGTCATTTTGTGCACGACCGCTACGGCTAACGACTACGGCTACGACGGCCCGGCAAATTGGGTGCACCTTGCTGCACACGTGCCCGCGAAGACGATGGTGACCGCCCGGGCGGCCGCCGGTGGGACTCTCGGTGGAGCGACCCTACTGATTACCGCGGTAATAAGCGGCTTTGCCACCGGCGCGAACCCGATTTTCTGGACATGTCTCAGTGTCGCTACCTGCGCCTCCCTTGCCGGCCTCGGCTTCGCCGCCGTGATGGCCGTTTTTAATCCCTACCCGACCTCGAAGCCTGGGACGAATGCCTTCAACGACCGCTCCGGGTTTAATGGCGCGGCCATCTTGACGTCTCTCATCGGCATCTTCGGCGTCTGGCTCCCGCTCGTGCCGGGAACCATCATGATGGGCCTTGCTCTATCGCGGGGACACGCGTCGTTCGCAGACATGGCGTCTGGTCTGTTTCTCACCGGCCTCGCGCTGAACGTTGTTCTCGCGGTAGCGGTCCTCGTCGGCGGCCTCGCTATCGCGTACCGACGCCTCAGCCACAGCTGGCCCGACATCTTCCAGCGCGTTCGCAACTACGTGTAGCCCTTCCCCACTCTTCGTGCTCGGTCAGCGACCCGCAGCTGCCGACGTACTGCGGATGACCGAGCACACTGCCTGTTTTTGGATCGTTAGGGTGTCCACCCCGTGTTGTGGGGGTAGTTAGGATCCAGATTCAGGCACCGAGGCGTACCCCGCGGTTGAAGGGGGCGCCTGGGTAGGTTGCTGGTTTCCCCACATTGGGCAGTAACGACCCGGGTTGGGTCGCTTAAACCCGCTTTGGGACATTCCTGAGCAAGGTTTGTGGTGTCAGGGCGTGCAGGTGCACGTTTTGTGTCCTCAAGGGCCGGTTATCCGCCTGGTTTGGGTGCTTGTGTACTTGTTTCGTGCACCCCGGGCTGTGGTCGTAGCCGCATACCCCCTCACACACTCATGCTGTAGTGGCCGGCAGGCCGGAAACAGATACGTGGCTCTGCGTGCCGCCTTGGGGGGCTGAGGACATGGAAAAAGGAGGGGGAGAAACACGAACCAGCCGTGTGGTTGGTTGGTGTTTCTCCCCCTCCGGGTTGTATTGAGTTGTTGTGTTGTGTGGTGTCGGCGGTTACTTACTCTCCCACACCCTGGCGGGTGCAGTACCATCAGCGTGGGCAGGCTTAGCTTCCGGGTTCGGAATGGGTACCGGGCGTTGCCCTGCCACTATCACCACCGACAAACCTATAAGGGCTTGTCCATGTCATTATTTTGTTTGTGTGCGCACCTTTGGGTGGTGTGTCAGATACTGCATAGTGGACGCGAAACCAAAATGGTGTGATTGTGACCCGACTGTGTTGTGTGGGTCTTTTTTGTTTTGGTTGTGTTTGTTCGGCGGATTAGTACCAGTCACCTTCACGTGTTACCACGCGTCCAGATCTGGCCTATCAACCCCATAGTCTATAGGGCGCCTCAAGTATGAAACCTCATCTTAGAACAGGCTTCCCGCTTAGATGCTTTCAGCGGTTATCCTTCCCGTACGTAGCCAACCAGCCATACCCCTGGCGGGATAACTGGCACACTAGAGGTACGTCCGTCCCGGTCCTCTCGTACTAGGGACGGATTTCTTCAAGTTTCCACGCGCGCGGCGGATAGAGACCGAACTGTCTCACGACGTTCTGAACCCAGCTCGCGTGCCGCTTTAATGGGCGAACAGCCCAACCCTTGGGACCTACTCCAGCCCCAGGATGCGACGAGCCGACATCGAGGTGCCAAACCATCCCGTCGATATGAACTCTTGGGGAAGATCAGCCTGTTATCCCCGGGGTACCTTTTATCCGATGAGCGACACCACATCCACAAGTAGGTGCCGGATCACTAGTCCCGACTTTCGTCCCTGCTCGACATGTCTGTCTCACAGTCAAGCTCCCTTGTGCACTTACACTCAACACCTGATTGCCAACCAGGCTGAGGGAACCTTTGGGCGCCTCCGTTACCATTTAGGAGGCAACCGCCCCAGTTAAACTACCCACCAGGCACTGTCCCCAACCCAGATCATGGGCCAAGGTTAGACAGCCAATCCGGCCAGAGTGGTATTTCACCAACGACTCCACCACCACTAGCGTGATAGCTTCATAGTCTCCCACCTATCCTACACAAACCGAACCGACTGGCAATACCAAGCTATAGTGAAGGTCCCGGGGTCTTTTCGTCCTGCCGCGCGTAACGAGCATCTTCACTCGTAATGCAATTTCACCGGGCCTGTGGTTGAGACAGCAGAGGTCTCGTTACGCCATTCGTGCAGGTCGGAACTTACCCGACAAGGAATTTCGCTACCTTAGGATGGTTATAGTTACCACCGCCGTTTACTGGGGCTTAAATTCTCCGCTTCGACCCACAAGGGTCTAACAGGTCCTCGTAACCTTCCAGCACCGGGCAGGCGTCAGTCCATATACATCAACTTACCGTCTTCGCATAGACCTGTGTTTTTGATAAACAGTCGGACCCCTCTATTCTCTGCGACCCACCACCAGGTGGGCCCCCCATCTCCCGAAGTTACGGGGGCATTTTGCCGAATTCCTTAACCACAGTTCACCCGAACGCCTTAGTATGCTCAACCTGACTACCTGTGTCGGTTTCGGGTACGGGCCATAAACACACATCGCTAGAGGCTTTTCTCGACACCACAAGCACACCACATTCAACCCAAAAAAGGGTCTATGCATCACGCCTCACGCATAACACAGACCGGATTTGCCTAGCCTGCACGCTCGATGCGCTTACACCAACAATCCACTAAGCGGCGTGGCTGCCCTGATGCGTCACCCCATCACGTGGACCACAGATAAGGCCCCACCGCACACACACCAACAACCACACCCCGAAAGGTGCAGCGAAAGTCAGTATGTGTTTGGTGGTTAGTATCACTGCTTTACCAGGGGCGCGTGTTTACGGGTACCAGAATATCAACTGGTTATCCATCGACTACGCCTGTCGGCCTCGCCTTAGGTCCCGACTCACCCTGGGAAGACGAACTTGACCCAGGAACCCTTAGTCATCCGGCGGTAAGGATTCTCACCTTACAATTCGTTACTCATGCCTGCATTCTCACTCGCACACATTCCACCACTCCTTACAGTATGGCTTCACCACATGCACGACGCTCCCCTACCCAAACAACAAAAAGTTGCTTGCCGCGGCTTCGGCGGTGTGCTTGAGCCCCACTACATTATCGGCGCAGAACCACTCGACCAGTGAGCTATTACGCACTCTTTCAAGGATGGCTGCTTCTAAGCCAACCTCCTGGCTGTCTTCGCGATCCCACATCCTTTCCCACTTAGCACACCCTTAGGGGCCTTAACCGGCGATCTGGGCTGTATCCCTCGCGACCATGGAGCTTATCCCCCACAGACTCACTGCCGCACCAACACTTATGGCATTCGGAGTTTGGCTGATGTTGCTAAGATGATAGTCCCGCTCAACCAACCAGTAGCTCTACCTCCACAAGGCCTAACGTGCGACGCTGCACCTAAATGCATTTCGGGGAGAACCAGCTATCACGGAGTTTGATTAGCCTTTCACCCCTACCCACAACTCATCCCCGCAGTTTTCAACCTACGTGGGTTCGCGCCTCCACAACCTCTTACAATTGCTTCACACTGGCCATGGGTAGATCACCCCGCTTCGGGTCTTGGACACACCACTAAAAACACCCCATTAGGATTCGGTTTCCCTACGGCTACCCCACACACGGGTTAACCTCGCGACATGCCGCAAACTCGCAGGCTCATTCTTCAAAAGGCACGCCATCACACACACAAAGGTGCTCTGACGGATTGTCAGCACACAGTTTCAGGAACTATTTCACTCCCCTCCCGGGGTACTTTTCACCATTCCCTCACGGTACTATCCACTATCGGTCACACTGAGTATTTCGGCTTACCGGGTGGTCCCGGCAGATTCACAACAGATTCCACGAGCCCGTTGCTACTCGGGAAAAGACACAACACAACCACACACAGCCTTCAGCTACAGGACTCTCACCTGCTCCGGTCGACCATCCCAGGCCAGTTCACCTAACTGTCGCAGCCATGCTCCAGGCTGGCAGACCCAGACACATCAATCCCAACAACACCGCATGCGCAACCACTGCCACGTATCACACACACACGGTTTAGCCACATCCACGTTCGCTCGCCGCTACTAGCAGAATCATAAAATATTATTTCCTTCTCCTACGGGTACTGAGATGTTTCACTTCCCCGCGTAACCCCCACACCCGCTATACATTCACGAGCTGGTACCACCCAATAACAGGCAGTAGGTTTCCCCATTCGGACACCCTCGGATCAACGCTCCTTTGACAACTCCCCGAGGCCTATCGCGGCCTAGCACGTCCTTCATCGGCTCAGCATGCCAAGGCATCCACCATGCGCCTCAACGACAACACACCAAGATGACCCAACAACACACAAAAAATAATCACATCACACACACAAACAACACACCCACACACAACCAGCCACACACACGTATGACCAGTCACATGCAGCATGTTGCACGTATTCAGATGCTCGCGTCCACTATACAGTTCTCACACACCACCCCACCCCAGAAGCAACCACCACACACAAACAACGTGGCGGCACCACCAGAATGGGCACACAATAAAGGGACATGATGCCCCAGACACCCAACAATGCACCAACATTTGCCAAAAGAAAAAAATTAACCGTGTCCTCATTACCAACCACAGCCCATTGGCCTGACCAGGCTGGCCACGCACCCACAACCACACACTCATTCACGGCGTGATGCAGGCGTCCACAAAAGGTGGCGGAACCACAACCGGATCCACAAACCACCAACACAGCCTGCAACTGCAGACCACAAAAATAAAGCTCCTTAGAAAGGAGGTGATCCAGCCGCACCTTCCGGTACGGCTACCTTGTTACGACTTCGTCCCAATCGCCGATCCCACCTTCGACGGCTCCCTAACAAGTTTGGGCCACCGGCTTCGGGTGTTACCAACTTTCATGACGTGACGGGCGGTGTGTACAAGGCCCGGGAACGTATTCACCGCAGCATTGCTGATCTGCGATTACTAGCGACTCCGACTTCATGGGGTCGAGTTGCAGACCCCAATCCGAACTACGACCGGCTTTCAAGCGATTAGCTCCACCTCACAGTATCGCCACGCGTTGTACCGACCATTGTAGCATGTGTGAAGCCCTGGACATAAGGGGCATGATGATTTGACGTCATCCCCACCTTCCTCCGAGTTAACCCCGGCAGTCTCTCATGAGTCCCCAACCAAATGCTGGCAACATAAGACAAGGGTTGCGCTCGTTGCGGGACTTAACCCAACATCTCACGACACGAGCTGACGACAACCATGCACCACCTGTACACCAACCACAAAGGGAAAACGTATCTCTACGCCTGTCTGGTGCATGTCAAGCCCAGGTAAGGTTCTTCGCGTTGCATCGAATTAATCCACATGCTCCGCCGCTTGTGCGGGCCCCCGTCAATTCCTTTGAGTTTTAGCCTTGCGGCCGTACTCCCCAGGCGGGGCGCTTAACACGTTAGCTACGGCACGAAACCCGTGGAAGGGCCTCACACCTAGCGCCCACCGTTTACGGCATGGACTACCAGGGTATCTAATCCTGTTCGCTACCCATGCTTTCGCTCCTCAGCGTCAGTAACTGCCCAGTAACCTGCCTTCGCCATCGGCGTTCTGCCTGATATCTGCGCATTTCACCGCTACACCAGGCATTCCAGCTACCCCTACAGCACTCAAGCATGCCCGTATCGCCTGCACGCCCGGAGTTAAGCCCCGGAATTTCACAGACGACGCGACACACCACCTACGAGCCCTTTACGCCCAGTAATTCCGGACAACGCTCGCACCCTACGTATTACCGCGGCTGCTGGCACGTAGTTAGCCGGTGCTTCTTCTCCAGGTACCGTCACAAAAAGCTTCGTCCCTAGCGAAAGGAGTTTACAACCCGAAGGCCTTCATCCCCCACGCGGCGTCGCTGCATCAGGGTTTCCCCCATTGTGCAATATTCCCCACTGCTGCCTCCCGTAGGAGTCTGGGCCGTATCTCAGTCCCAATGTGACCGTCCACCCTCTCAGGCCGGCTACCCGTCGCCGTCTTGGTAGGCCATTACCCCACCAACAAACTGATAGGCCGCGAGCTCATCCCACACCAGAAAAAACCTTTCCACCACACACACCAAAGTGCGGTCCTATCCGGTATTAGACCCAGTTTCCCAGGCTTATCCCGAAGTGCAGGGCAGATCACCCACGTGTTACTCACCCGTTCGCCACTCGAGTACTCCAGCAAGCTGGAGCCTTTCCGTTCGACTTGCATGTGTTAAGCACGCCGCCAGCGTTCGTCCTGAGCCAGGATCAAACTCTCCACAAAAAATTGTGAGACATCAAAGCCCAAAAGAGCCTGACACCCAGCAAAAAAATTACCAAACAAACCAACCCCCACAATCAACGAGGAAAAACCAGGGGCTGGCCAAAACAAACATTGGCACACTATTGAGTTCTCACACATCACAACCCACACCCACCCGAACAAACCATCCGAGCGAAATGCAAGCCCGAAGAAGCTTACCACCAACAACAACCGGAAGCAAACCACTTCATCTCAAAATTATTTCACCGTCACCGCCCGTTAACCTCTCGGCTACCTCGCGGCGACTCGTGTTACTTTAGCGGACGATCGGTGAAAGCTCCAAATCGCTTGGCAATCCAAAACGTTGCAGCAGGTCAGACCGCCAAAAGCGCGCAGCTAGTGATAGCACGCAAGCAACCCATGCGGGCCATCGATGACGGTGATCTCGGTATTGAAGATGGGGCTCAGGACATCGTCACTCATGATCTCCTCCGGGCTGCCGAAGGCGACGATCTGCCCGTCCTTCACCGCGCAGATGTAGTCGGCGTAGGGCGCGGCAAAGTTGATGTCGTGCAACACGATGATGATGGTGCGGCCGAGGTCGCGGGCGGCATCGTCAAGCAACCGCATCATGTCCACGGAATGGGCGATGTCCAGGTTGTTCAACGGCTCGTCGAGGAGGACGTAGTCGGTCTCCTGGCACAGGACCATCGCCACGTAGGCGCGCTGGCGTTGCCCGCCGGACAGCTCGTCGAGGTAGCGGTGCTCCAGCTCGTTGAGGTGGAAGAAGTCAATGTAGCGGGAGATGACCTCTTCGTCGTCGACGGTCAACCGGCCGTGCGAGTACGGGAACCGGCCGAATCCGACCAGCTGGCGCACGGTGAGCCGGGTGACGAAGTGGTTTTCCTGCCGCAGCGTGGAGACCACCCGCGCCAGGTCACGGGACTTCGTGGACGACACGTCGAAGCCGGCCACCTCAATCTGGCCTTCGTCCATCCCCATGAGCCGACCGATCATCGTCAATAGCGTCGACTTGCCGGCACCGTTCGGCCCCACGAGGGCGGTGATGCCGCCAGCGGGGATCTCAAGATCCACCGGTCCGATGGACGTCTCAGTGGAGTAGGCCTTCTTTACGCCTCGCAAGGAAATCACAGGCGCCCCTTTCTCAAGATGACAAACAGGAAGACGGACCCGCCGACGAGCTCGATGATGATGGAGACCACGCCTTGGGCGTTAAAGACGTGCTGCATGAGGAAATAGGCGCCGGCGAGCACGACGAAGGCGATGGCCGTGGCCATCGGGAACAGGTAGCGGTGGTCGAAGGTATCGGCGAACTGGTACGCCAACGTGGCCACCAGGAATCCGAGGAAGGTCATCGGCCCCACCAGGGCGGTGGTCACGGCCATCAGGACGGATACCAGCACCAGCGTGTAGATGGCGTGGGCTTTGTGGCTCACCCCCAGGTTCGTGGCGGCGTCGCGGCCGAGCGCTACGACGTTGAGCTTCCGGGAGTTGGCGTAGAGCAGCACCGCGGCCAGAACCATCAGCGGGATGGCGATGGGATAGTACTCGGTCTCCGCGTTGTTGACCGAGCCGAACAGCCGCGCGGTGAGCACGTCGAATTCGGACGGGGTCAGCATGCGCTGCATGAACGTCGACAGGCTCCCGAGCCCGCCGCCGATGACCACGCCGACCAGCAGCATCGCGTGCATGCTGTTCGAGCGGTTGGTCAAAAGCCACGAGTACAACAGCAGCGACAGCCCCACCATGATGACCATCTGCAGCAGGAAGTTCCCCACCGTCCGGGAGGCCGTCAGCCCCGCCGCGCCCAGAAAGAAAATGGTCGAGGTGTTAATGGCGACGTACAGCGACTCGAACCCCATGATGGACGGGGTAATGATGCGGTTGTTCGTCACGGTGTGGAACGCCACGGTGGCGGTGGCCTGACAGACGGCGACGACGACCATGGCGACGAGGGCATCGGAGCGGCGCTTGGCGATGAGCCAAAAGCCCCGCGTCCCGTACTCCATCGGGTTTCCGTACGCGACCAGACCAAACGCCAAGAGCACTCCGAGAGCTAGCAGCGTGAGCAGGATGATCCAATAGCGACGGGCCGCCGCCGGCGACCTGAACGACCCGACTGACCGGGTCGAACGCGGCGAAATAGCTGCGCGGGGGCGGGCTGAGCGTTTAACCACGGTCACGAGACGACCTCACAATCAGGGCGACGAAGACGACGGCGCCGACGAGCCCCAAGATGACGGAGACGGGGATTTCAAACGGCGCGATGATGAGCCGGCCGATAAGGTCGCACACCGCGACCGTGGCGATACCGAGCACGCACACCCACGGCAGGTTGGAGCGGAGATCGTCGCCGCGGAGCATACTGACGATGTTCGGCACGATGAGCCCCAGAAACGGCAGGGACCCGACGACCACGGTGACCACGCCGGTAGCGATGGCGACCAGCCCGGTGCCGATGAGCAGGATGCGGTTGTAGTTCACGCCGACGTTGGTGGCGAACTCCTCGCCCAGGCCGGCGACGGTGAGCTTGTCGGCGTACACGAAGACCGCAGCGAGCACGGCCACCACCACCCACAAAACCTCGTACTGCCCGGAGTACACCGAGGTAAACGACCCCATGAACCAGATGCCCAGCTGCTGCAGGCTGTCAGTCGTAAGGGCCAGGAAGGTCGACACCGCGCTCACCACGGCACCGAGCATGATGCCGATGATCGGCACGATGAGCGAGCTGCGCAGCGCGACCCGCCTCAGGAACAAAAGGAAGATCATCGTGCCGGCGAAAGCGAAGATGACCGCTCCCACCATGCGTTCCAGAACGGTGGAGGTGGGAAACACGATCATCGTGGCCAGCAGGCCCAGCCCCGCCCACTCGGTGGTGCCGGTCGTGGTGGGTTCCACGAAGCGGTTCTGCGTGAGCAGCTGCATGACCAGCCCGCACATGGCCATCGCCGCGCCGGCGAGCACGAGCGCAATGGTGCGCGGGACGCGGGTGATGCCGAACATCTCCCCGCCATCCTCGGCGCCGAATACGTCGTACTGCCCCACCAACAGGGAGGCGGCGAGCAGCGCGGCGACCACCACGACGCCGATGCCGAGCTTCCAGTCCAGCAACCGCCCGCGATTGCTCTTACGACTCTGGGTACGTAGCACGGGTTAGGACTGCGCCTCGAAGGCATCCGCCATGGAGTTGAGGATCTCGGTGTAGGTGATGATGTTTTCGTTGGTGTAGGTGTCCTCCGGGGCGTAGACGATGTCGCCCTTCTGCACCGCGGTCACGTTCTTCAGCGCCGCATTGTTCTCGATGACGTCCTTGGCCGGCTTGAAGTCCGGCTCGCCGGACTTGATGGCGGCGTCACGGTCGAGGACCAGGATGTAGTCCGGGTTGGAATCCGCGATGGCCTCGACGGAGACATCGTCGCCTTCGTGATCATCAGTGGCGTTGTCCACCTTGAGCGCCGGGGTCATGCCGACCAGGTCGAACAGCGGACCCCAGGTGCGGCCCTTGGACGGGGCAACGTAACCCAGCTCGCCGCCGGACGAATTCAGGGCCATGACCTTCTTGTCCTTGTCGTAGGCGTCGCGGGCGCGGTCGAGGGCCTTGTTGAAATCATCGACAAGCTTCTTCGCCTCGGACTCCTTGTCGAAGATCTTGCCCAGCTCCTCGGTCTGGCGGATGAGCTCTGCGGCGAAGTCTTCACCGTCACGCGGGGTGAAGTCGACGACCGGGGTATCGGGCACCAGCTTTTCGATGTCCTCCTGGTACTGGCTGAAGCGCTGGCCGTTGATGACCACGTCCGGCTCGGCGGCGACGAGCGCCTCCAGGTCCGGCTCGCGGTGCATGCCCATATCGCCCTCGACGGTGTCCTTGTTGTAGGTGTCCTCGAGGGTGTCCGGCATGAGCTTCAGCGGCGCGGCGACGAGGTCCACGCCCCAGTCGGCCAGCAGCTCGAAGGCGCGGTTATCGGTGGCCGCGGCGCGCTTCGGCGGGTGCGGGACGGTCTTTTCGCCGTAGTTGTCCGTCACCGTAATTTCGGCGGACTCAGCATCGCCCGCTGCGCTGGTGGCGCTCGCTGCTTCGGACGTGACTTCCGACTGGGCGGAATCGGCGTTCTCACGCGCGCTTTCAGCGGTGTTGGAGCAGGCAGTCAGCGCGATGGAGCACGCGGCCACCGAGGCGACGAGGGCGCGGCGGGTCTTGTTCAACATGATGGTCCTTTACGGGGTCAACGGATGTCATACGGACAGGAAATTGTGCGACGATACACACCTTTAAGTAAACCTAACCCAAGTAAAGGTAGGCTTACAACACTCGGGGGTGACCTGGTGCCCTAGCGCTCCAGATCCGCCACCGCCTGCACTCCCCCGGCGCGCTCGAAGTCCGCGCGTGCCACCGCCAGCAGATCGCCATCCGCCAGCAGATCGCAGACCACCTGCCCCAGCCCCGCTGCGGAGTCCACCACAGCGCGGTGGGCCGCCGGACTTCCCGCCGCCGCGGCGAAGTCCTCGGTGTGCAACGCGACATCGCTCGCCGCCATCTTCACCATCGGGTGCAGCCCCGGCACCAGGTGGGAGACGTTGCCGAAGTCGGTCGACGCCGACAGCGATTCCGGCAGCGTGCCCGCCGGCAGCGGCACCCGGCCGCGCGCCCGCTGCGTCTCGCTGAAGCGATCCACCAGCGCGGAGTTGTTCCGCACGGGCAGCGACATCGGGTGGACGTCCCAGTCCACCTCGACGCCGCAGCCGGACATCAGCGCCGCGCCGTCTAACACGTTGGCCACGCGCTCGGAGAGATCGATAAGCGTCGCCGTCTGGCTGGATCGCACGTAGAGCTCCATCTCCGCGCAGTTCGGGATGACGTTGGGGCTGTCCCCGCCGGAGGTGATGATCGCGTGCAGGCGATCGCTCGGCGGCATCTGCTGCCGCAACAGCCCCAGCCCCTGGTAGGCCAGGCTCACCGCGTCGAGGGCGTTGCGGCCCATGAACGGTTGCGCGCTCGCGTGGGCGGCTACGCCGGTGTAGCGCACGCGGAGAAATCGCCGGTCCACCCAGGTGTGCGCCGGGGAGTCGTAGGCAAAACCGTGCATCATCACCGCGGCATCGACCCCCTGCAGGCAGCCTCCCCGGATGAGGTACTCCTTGCCGGTGTGCCCCTCTTCCGCGGGCGTGCCCAGCAGGACGATGCGGCCCCGGAGCCCGGCTGCCGCGCTTGCCGATGCCGCCGCCCAGAACGCCCCTAGTCCCGCCGCGGCGATGACGTTGTGCCCGCAGCCGTGGCCGATGCCGGGCAGTGCGTCGTACTCGGCCATGACCATCACGGTCGGGTGTGCGTCTGGGTCGAAGTCGGGCGCGGACCACTCGGCCGCAAAGGCCGTTTCCACCCCGTGTACCCCGCGCTGGGTGGGGTAACCGTGGCGCTCCACGGCATCGGCAAGCACGGCCATGGAACGGTGTTCGGCGAACGCGAGCTCCGGGTGGGCGTGGAGATCATCGGCAAGCGCGGTCAGCTCCTCGGTATACGCGTCCACTTCCCTATCCACCGCGCGCCACAGGTCCCGCTGCCCCGGGTAGGCCTCGGCACTAGACGGTGTCGGTTCCGCCTCTTGCACCTTTTTCACCTGCCGCCGCACGGCCCGGCCGGTGATGTCCAGGTACGCGGTGGACGGCTCTGCCGGCTCGCTGATATCCGGATGGTCGGTCATTTATCCCTCCAGGAAGATGTTGTTGCCCGGCCCCAGCGGCAGGTCGAGGAAGAACCAAGCGGCCAGCAGCAGCGCCCACGCCAGGAAGAACGGGATGACGAACGGGATCATCCGGGACATGAGCGTGCCGATGCCCGCGCGCGGTTCGTAGCGCTGCAGCATGCCCAGGATGACGATGAGGTACGGGTTGAGCGGGGTGATGATCTGGGTGGCGGAATCGCCCACGCGGAACGCCGCCTGGATGAACGCCGGCTCGTAGCCGAGCAGGGCGAACATCGGGACGAAGACGGCCGCCATGAGGGTCCACATGGACGAGCCCGACACAATGAGCAGATTCAGAGTCGACGCCACGATGATGAAAGCCAGGATGGCCGGGAACCCGGTCAGCCCCACCACGTCGAGGGCGGCCGCGCCCTTCACCGCGGTCCAGGTGCCGATGCCGGTCCAGGAAAACAGCGCGACGAACTGGCCCAGGATGAACGCCAGGACGAGGAAGGACAGCATCGATTTCAGCGCCGCCATCATCATGTCCACGACGTCCTTGATGCTGGAGATGGTGCCCACGACCACGCCGTAGACGATACCCATGGCGAAAAAGTACAGGCAGACGATGAATACGATGGAGTCCAGCATCGGCGACTCGGGCAAGAACCCGCCCGCCTCGTTCTTCCACGGCGAGTGCGGCCACAGGCCCGCGACCGCGACGAGCGCGGTGACGATGGCCCCGGCTACCAGGGACCACAGCAGGGCGCGGTTTTCGCGCGGGGTGAGGGTGGCGGATAGCTCCTCGGCGGAATTGCTCGTGCTGCCCGGATCGTCCGGATCGTCTGGGTCTTCCGCCTCGTCGACCGGCACGTCCTGCTTCCACAGGCGCGGCTCGATGATCTTGTCCACGATGAACCCGGCGAGCAGGCCCAGCACGATGGACGAGGCGATGTTGAAGTAGTAGTTGGACAGCGCGTTGACGGGCGTGAAGTCACTACCCGGCAGGGTATCCATCACGGCGTTGGTGATGCCGGCGAACAACGCGTCCAGGCTGGTGGGCACCAGCGAGGTCGAATACCCGGCGCCGGCGGAGGCGAAGCCGCCGATAAGCCCGGCCACTGGGTGCCGGCCGGCGGCCTTGAACACCAGCGCTGCCAGCGGCGGGACGACGACGAAGACCGCGTCGCCCATGACCGATGCCGTCACGCCGATAACACCCACCGCGTACGGGAGCACCCACGGCTTGGAACTGCCGAAGGTCTTGCGGATGAGCGCGGAGAGCATGCCCGATTGTTCCGCCACGCCGACGGCGAGCAGGATGGGCAGCACGGGGACCAGCGGCGGGAAGCCGATGTAGTTCTCCCCGAGCGTGGTGGTAAACCACGCCGCGCCCTCGCGGGTGAACAGTCCGTGGATGTGGGTGGTCTCATCGCTTCCCGGGATCTGCACGGTCACGCCGTTCCAGGCCATCAGCGACGAGGCGAGCGCCGTGATGCCGTACAGGATCAGGAAGATGGTAAACGGCTCCGGCAGCTTGTTGCCCACCGTTTCTACCGCGCCGAGGAACTTGTCGATGACCCCGGGCTTGCCGTCCGTGCCGCCGGCATCCTGGGCATCGTGCGTCGGGTTCTGTCTGCGGCGCGCCAGTGTCTGTTCAGTACTCATCGTCGGGTGTGTCTCCCTTCGGTGCCGGTCTGTGCACGTTCAGAGCCACACCCTACTGTGCGTCACATCACTTATAGCGCGACGAGTGCGCTTCGTTACCAGAAGTTAACCGCCGGGGTGCACCCAGTGCCCCTCCCCCCTTGGCATGCAAAAATCCCCAGACCCTCTGGTGAGGGCCTGGGGATTCGGTTGAGTGGAGCCGCCGGGAATCGAACCCGGGTCCTTCGACATCTTGCCAGGGCTTCTCCGTGCGCAGTTCGCACAGAATCTCTACTCGGCCCTCCGGCTCGGGCGAACACGTTCCGGATGATGGGCCCAGTCACCAGTAAGAGTCCCACTCGGCCCTGATGACCCAGCCGAGTGGCAAGTTCCTTCATCGATGCCAGGTCCTAGGCCAGGAACGAAACCTAGGCTGACAGACACGCTTCGCTAGTTAGGCAGCGAGAGCGTAGTCACGCTGAGAGTTCTTCTCTGCGTTTATTGGTTGCTACGACGCTTAACGGTGGTCTCTAGCCTGCACCGGCACGCTTCCCCTGGCGCAACGTTCGAAGTCGAAACCTTGTCGACCCCATGTGAACGCGTAGAGCGAGGATAGTGCATCGAACTCTACGGAGTACATAACACTAGTAGACGGCCGTCTATTCCAGCAAGGCGCTAGCCCGGCTAGGCGCGCAACCACTGCGCCAGCACCGTGGCGTGGTTTACCTCGCGGTCTTTAGCCGCGAACAGCAGCACCACCGGGCCGGAACCGGAGGAGGATTCCACCAGCTCGGTGAGCCTCTCCAGCTCTTCCGAGTCGTTGCTGGACAGTTCATTTCGGTAGCGCTCGGCGAACTCGTCGAAATCCTCGGCGCGGTGGTTCCACCACTTGCGCAGTTCAGGGCTGGGCGCGACGTCTTTGAACCACTCGTCGTACGGCACGTCGTCCTTAGCCACTCCGCGGGGCCACATGCGGTCTACCAAGACGGCGGTCGAGCCGTCCGGGAGCAGCCCCGGGTCCTTGACCACGTCGTGCACTTTGGCGGTTTGCACCTCGGACATTCTATCCGCGCATTCCCTTCATGCGCCGGCCCATCATCTGCGTGACCTCGCGCTCCTCGGTGCGGCGCTTGATGTCCTCGCGCTTGTCGTAGGCCTGCTTGCCCTCGCCCAGCCCGAGCTCGAGCTTGGCGATCCCGTTTTTCAGGTACGCCTTCAGCGGGATCAGGGTCCGGTTACCGTTGCGCACCTGCCCCAGCAGGCGGTCAATTTCGCGGCGGTGCAACAGCAGCTTGCGCGTGCGCTTGGGCGAGTGGTTGGTCCAGTGCCCGTAGGAGTACTCCGGGATGTGGAGGTTGCGCAGGAACACTTCGCCCTTATCGATGGTGGCGAAGGCATCGTTCAGCGAGATCTTGCCGTCGCGCAGTGACTTGATTTCGGTGCCGACGAGCACGATGCCGCACTCGACGGTGTCCAAGATCTTGTAGTCGTGCCGGGCGCGGCGGTTGGTCGCGAGGGTAATCGTCCCGTCCGCGCTCACTGCCTGCTTTTTCTTCTTGCCCTTCTTCGCCATAACCCTTGGGAGTCTACCTCACCTACTTGCGCACATACGCCCGCAGGGTCACCTGGGCGGTCAGCGCCGCGAACACGACGGCAGCCAGCCCCACCAGCGGGAGGGCGAGCCAGAGGACACCAGAGTCCACCGGGGCGATGAGCTGGCTTTGGTACAGGTTGGCCAGCGAGGGGTCGAGGACGAACTTCTTCGCCAGCGCGGTGCCGATGGCCGCGAGCGCCGTGCCGAGCACAACCGCGAAGACGGCCTCCAGCACGAACGGCGCGTGGGTAATCCAGCGCGAGGCGCCGACCATGCGCATGATCGACATCTCCCGGCGGCGGTTGAACGCGGCGATCTGCACCATGTTGGCCACGAGGAAGACCGCGGCGACGGTGAGCACGGCCGCGAGCAGGAATGTAGCGTTGCGCACCGCATCGAGGTTCTCCGTCGCGCCGCGTACCTCGTCGGCCTGGTCGACGACATCGGCAACCTGCGGCTTGTCGCGCACCTTATCGATGGGCGAGGTATCCGCCGGGTTGTGCAGCCGCACGTGCAGCGCGGCCGGTAGCGCGTCGGGACCGGTCTCCTCCACCAGAAGCGGGTCGGTCTCCTTGAACAGCTCGACGAAACGATCGTAGGAGTCCTCGCGCGAGCGGAACTGGACAGAGTCCACGCCCGGGTCGCCCTCGAGCTCCTCCTTGAGCTCCTTACACCCTGGCGACGAGCAGTCCGTGTCGTTGCCGGAGATGTCCTCGTCGAGCTGGATCATGACCTCGACGCGCTCCAAGTAGATGTCCTTGGTGTCGCTGGTGACCTGGGCGACCGAGACGCCGGAGACGATGAGCCCGATGGAGATGGCGGAGGTGATCACCAGCGCGATCGTCATGGTCACGTTGCGGCCATGGCCCTTGATGGCCTCGCGTAGGACGTATCCGAGCTGCATTAGATAGCCTCCCCGTAAATCGCGTTGCGCTCGTCGCGCACCAGCGCGCCGTTATCCAGCTCGAGCACGCGCTGGCGCGCCTGGTTGACCGCGCGCGCATTGTGCGTGGACATGATGACGGTCGTGCCCCGGCGGTTGATCTGATTGAGCAACCGGAGGATGTCGTCCGCGGTGGCGGGGTCGAGGTTGCCCGTGGGCTCATCGGCAAGCATCAGCTTCGGACGGTTCACAAACGCCCGGGCAATGGCCACGCGTTGCTGCTCACCGCCGGACAGCTCCTGCGGCAGACGGTGCGCCTTGGACTCCAGCCCCACCATCTCGAGCACCTCGGGCACCGCCTTGGCGATGCGCTGCTTCTTCTTCCCGATGACCTCGAGCGCGAACGCCACGTTCTGGTAGACGGTCAGCTTGGGCAGGAGCCGGAAGTCCTGGAAGATGTAGCCGATCGACTGCCGCAGCCGGTTGATCTGCTTGCCTTTGAGCGCGTTGACGTGGAAGTCGTCGAAGTAAATGTCGCCAGAAGTGACATTTGTATCGCGCACCATGAGCTGCAGAAAGGTCGACTTACCGGAGCCGGACGGGCCGATAAGGAAGACGAACTCGCCGTCATCGATGGAAAACGAGACGTGGTCGAGCGCGGGCCGCGCGGAGGATTGGTAGACCTTTGAGACGTTCTCAAACGTAATCACGCTCGCAACAATAGCAACATGCCTCCCACGGGCATAGCCTCTCGGTCGGTCTTTACGCCTGCCCCAAGGTGTGTACACCCGCCCGCGCCTCGCCTGCGCCGCCAGCCCGCCGTTCGCTACAGTGACGGGGTCCATTCAGTGGCTTATGTCACTAGTTAACGTTCGTGTTGTCTCACAGAAAAGGCACAACTATGGCCGAGACTCCAAACACCACCGCTCGACCTCTCGACCGCGAGGAGGCATCCGCCGACGCCAGTTCCAACTCCGAGTCCAACTCAGGATCTGGCGGGTTCCTCAGCTGGGTAGAAAAGCTGGGCAATAAGCTCCCCGATCCCTTCTGGCTGTTCGTCATCCTCGCCGGGGTAGTCGCCGTCTCCAGCTGGATTGGCTCCACGATCGGCATGAGCGCGACCGATCCCGCCAGCGGCGATCCAGTCGAGGTGGACAACCTCCTCACCCACGACAACATCTCCAAGATGGTCACCGAGACCGTCACCAACTTCACTTCCTTCCCGCCACTGGGCGTCATCATCACGGTGATGCTGGGTGTCGCCGTAGCCGAGCAGAGCGGGTTTTTATCCGCCGTGGTGCGCGCGATGGTCTCCCGGGTGGGGCCGCGCACGCTGACCTTCGCGGTCGCCATCGCCGGCGTGACCGGCTCGGTGGCCTCCGATGCCATCTACGTCATCCTCATCCCGCTGGGTGCAATGGCGTTTAACGCGCTGGGCCGCTCCCCCATCGTCGGCGCCATGGTCGCCTTCGCCGCCTCGTCAGCCGGCTTCAACGCCTCGCTGGTGTTAAACATCACCGACCTGCTGCTGGCGGGCATTTCCACCTCCGCGGCGAACATCGTGGATCCGGACTACAGCGTCTCGCCGCTGGCAAACGTCTTCTTCGTCATCCCGTCGTCGGTGGTCCTCGCCCTCATCGTCACCGCGGTCACCGAGCTGTACGTGAACAAGAAGGCCACCGAGCTGGTCAACCACGACGAGATCAACTACGAGGAGGTGTCGTTTTCTAACGATGCCGCCTCCAGCGCCGGAGACGAAGATGACGACGACGATGAAGAGGAAGCCCTCGAACTCTCCGACCGCGAGAAGAAGGGCATGTGGTGGGCCGTCGCCGCGCTGGGCATCTTCCTGGCCGTCTACATTGTGCTGCTGTTCTGGCCCGCCTCCCCGCTCGCCAGCGAGGCCGGAGCGATGGAGTCACCGCTCATTGAGCACATCGAGGTGCCCATCGCCCTGGCGTTCCTGCTCGCCGGCGTGGTTTACGGCGTCATCACCCGCAGCATCAGTGAGGCCACCGACGTTCCGGACTTCATGGCGCGCGGACTAAAGACTCTCATCCCCACGCTCGTGCTGTTCTTTGCGGCCTCGCAGTTCCTCGCCTGGTTCGAGTGGTCGAACCTGGGCTCGTGGACCGCTATCCAGGGCTCAAACCTGTTGCAGACGATCAACCTGCCCAAGCCGCTTTTGTTCTTGTTCTTCGTGTGCATCGTCGCGGTGCTCAACCTGTTCATCACGTCCGGGTCCGCGCAGTGGGCGTTAGTCGCGCCCGTCGTAGTGCCGATGATGATGTACGTGGGCACCTCCCCGGAGGTCACCCAGATGCTGTTCCGCTTGGGCGATTCGCCGACGAACATCATCACCCCGATGTCGCCCTACTTCGCCCTCGCCCTGACGTTCCTGCAGCGCTATTACCGCCGCGCCGGCGTGGGCACGCTGATGTCACTGTCCCTGCCGTATGCGATCTGGATGCTCATCGGCTGGTTCGTTTTCTTCCTGGTGTGGTACTTCCTGGGCATCCCGCTGGGGCCCGGCGCGCCCATGGACTACCCAGCCAACTAGCCGGCCCCGGGCGAACCTTCCTTTTAGGATTCGCTCTGGGCCATGCGCCAGCGAATGCCGGCATCGATAAGCCCGTCCAGGTCCCCGTCCAACACCTTGGACGGGTCCCCCACCTCGTAGTCGGTGCGCAGATCTTTGACCATCTGGTACGGGTGCAGCACGTACGAGCGCATCTGATTGCCCCAGGAGGCGTTGCCGCCGGCGCCCAGCGCGTCGAGTTCCGCCTTTTCTTCCTGGCGCTTGCGCTCCAAAAGCTTTGCCTGCAGCACCCGCATGGCCGCCGCCTTGTTTTGAATCTGCGACTTCTCGTTCTGACAGGTCACCACGATGCCGGTAGGCAGGTGGGTCAGCCGCACCGCAGAGTCAGTCGTGTTGACCGACTGCCCGCCCGGACCGGACGAGCGGTAGACATCCACGCGCACATCGTTATCCGGCACCTCAATGGAGTCGCTCTGCTCCACCACGGGCAGCACCTCTACCTCCGCGAACGAGGTCTGGCGCCGCGCCTGGTGGTCGAAGGGGGAAATGCGCACCAAGCGGTGGGCGCCCTGCTCGACGGACAGGGTGCCGTACATGTACTCACCGTGGACGACGAAGGTGGCCGACTTGATGCCGGCCTCTTCCGCGTAGGAGACGTCGTAGACGTCGACCTTGTGGCCGTTCTTTTCCGCCCAGCGGGTGTACATGCGCATGAGCATTTCGGCCCAGTCCGCGGCATCGACGCCGCCGGCGCCCGAGCGGATGTTGATGACGGCCTCGCGGTCGTCGTACTCGCCGGAGAGCATCGTGGTCACCTCTAGGGCACTGATAGCCTCGGCGAGCTCGCCGCGCTCGGCATCGGCCAGGCTGGTGTCCCCCTCTTCCTCCGCGAGCTCGTACATCACCGGCAGGTCCTCGAGCCGCTGGCGCAACTCCCGCACCTTGCGCAGCTTTGCCTGCACGTTGGACAGCTCGGTGGTCACCTGCTGGGCGTGGTCCGGGTCGTCCCACAGGGATGGCTCGGCCGCCTTTTCCTCCAGCTCCCGGGCCCGCGCGTCCATGTCGTCTAAGTCCATGACCTTCTCGATGTTGGACAGGGTCTGCCGCAGGTCCTGGATCCGCGCGTTGGTCTCGGGTTGCATAGCCCCGCATTTTAACCGAGGCCACCCGCGGCCTCCCAAGCTGTCCGAGCGCCGTTGCTTGGCGATGCCCCGCTTTTCGATGCCCCTCCCCAACCGGAGCCTTTCCTGTATCCCGGCCTCCTCCCCTCCCCATGATTCGCGTCCGCCGGATAAAGCGGTCACAATGGTGCGCATGAGTAGGGAGCCGAACCTCGCTGAGATGATCGATGCGTTTGCGAAGACTTTCACCGCCGCGCATCCCGACATCACCGATGCGCACCTGGCGCAGAAGCTCGTGTTCAATGCCGGCCGTCTCGCGTGGCGGAACCGGGAGCAGGGCCTGGAGGTAGACCAGAAGACCTCCGTGTCCGACGTGGTGACCCAGGCTGACCGCGCCATGGAGCACTTCGTGGCCACGGTGCTGGAAAATCTGCGCCCTGACGATGGCATCGTCGGCGAGGAGGGCGCAGCCCGAGAATCGAAGTCCGGCCGCCAGTGGGTCATTGACCCGGTCGACGGGACTTACAACTTCTCCTCCGGCTCCGACTACTGGTGCTCGGCGCTGGCGCTTACCGATGCCCAGGGGGTCAACCTCGGCGCCGTCCACCGCCCCGCCATGGGATACACGTGGTTCGGCGGCCGCGACCACGCCACCACCCTGGACGGCCGCGAGGTAGAAAAACTGACCCCGGCCGGCCCGGAGACGCTTTCGCTGGCGACGTACCTGCACCCCTCCTCCATCGCGGACGACGACGTCCGCGCGGCGTGGCAGAAGGTCGCCGGTCAGTTCGCCACCGTGCGCATGCTCGGGGCGGGCTCTGTCGATCTCGCCTCCGTCGCCTGCGGCACCTGGGGTGCGTGGATGCAGCACTCGGTCGCTGACTGGGACTGGTTCCCGGGCAAGGCGCTCGTGGAGGCCGCCGGCGGCGCGGCCCGCAAGGTCACCGCCGGCGGCGTGGAGTGGTGCATCGCCGGCAACCCGCAAGTCGTCGACCGCATGGAAGAGCTGTTAGATGGCTAGCTACAAAGACGATCTCTGCTACGCCTTAGAGCTGGCCGGCCACGCCGATGCGCTCACCATGCACCGCTTCGAAGCCGCCGACCTGTCGGTAAATAAAAAGCCTGACATGTCGCCGGTGACCGACGCCGACATCGCCTGCGAGAAGTTCATGCGCGACGACATCGCCGCCTACTCCCCCGGCGATGAGATCCTCGGCGAGGAATTCGGTGGCGAGCCCGCCTTCAGCGGCCGCCAGTGGGTCATCGATCCCATCGACGGCACGAAAAACTTTGTGCGCGGCGTTCCGGTGTGGGCCACGCTCATCGCACTGTTAGAGGACGGGGAGCCGGTCGTCGGCGTAGTCTCCGCACCGGCGCTGCGCCGCCGCTGGTACGCCTCCAAGGACGGCGGCGCCTACCGCATCTTTGGCGGTGCGCCGAAGCAACTCGAGGTGTCCCAGGTGGCAAAGCTTGCCGATGCTTCCCTGGCCATCTCCTCGCTCAGCAGCTGGGCGCTGCGCGGCAAGCGCAACGACTTGGTCGAGCTGACCGACAAAACGTGGCGCCTGCGCGGGTACGGCGACTTTTGGAACTACTGCCTCGTGGCCGAGGGCGCGGTCGACATCGCCGCCGAGCCGGAGGTCTCCCCCTGGGACCTGCCGGCCCCATCGCTCATCGTCACCGAGGCCGGCGGCACCTTCACCAACCTGCAGGGCAAGCCCAGCCCGCAGGGCGGGGAGAAGGGCGCGATCGCCACCAACGGCATTCTGCACCGCGACGCGCTGAAGTTCCTCCGAGTGGAATAAAGAGAGCGGGGGGCGCGCTACCAGCCGCGCTCTGCCAGGCGGTGCGGGGCCGGCAGATCCTCGACGTTGATACCGACCATTGCCTCGCCCAGCCCGCGGGATACGCGTGCGATGACGGACGGATCCTCGTAGTTCTTCACGGCCTCCACGATGGCCTTGGCGCGCTTTTCCGGGTTACCGGACTTGAAGATGCCGGAGCCGACGAACACGCCGTCGGAGCCGAGCTGCATGACCATGGCGGCATCGGCAGGCGTGCTCACACCACCCGCAGTCAGGAGCGGCACCGGCAGTGTGCCGTTTTCGGCCACGTAGCGGACGAGCTCGAACGGCGCCTGCAGCTCCTTGGCTGCGACGTAGAGCTCGTCGCCCTGCAGGCCGGTCAGGCGGCGGATCTCCGCGGTAATTGCACGGATGTGGGTGACGGCCTGGGAGACATCGCCAGTGCCGGCCTCGCCCTTGGAGCGGATCATGGCTGCGCCCTCGTTGATGCGGCGCAGCGCCTCGCCGAGGTTCGTCGCGCCGCACACAAACGGGGTGTCAAAGCCCCACTTGTCGATGTGGTTGGCAAAGTCCGCCGGGCTAAGCACCTCGGACTCGTCGACGAAGTCCACGCCGATGGCCTCAAGCACCTGTGCTTCGACGAAGTGGCCAATGCGCGCCTTGGCCATGACCGGGATGTCCACGGCCTCGATGATGCCGTCGATCATGTCCGGATCGGACGCGCGGGAAATGCCACCCTGGGCGCGGATATCCGCGGGCACGCGCTCGAGCGCCATGACCGCACACGCGCCGGCCTCCTCGGCCACCTTCGCCTGCTCCGGAGTCACCACGTCCATGATGACGCCGCCGACGAACTGGTCAGCCAGCCCCTGCTTCGCGCGAATCTCGACGTTCTCGTGTGCGTTCTCGGACATGGAATCCACCTTTCTGCTGGGCGTATTAGGACAGGCAACTCTTTGCCCGCCCCGCTAGCAACGTGTACGAATTTACCGCGCTCGCCCACCAGTTTCGGCATTTTCCGGGCGTTTAATTCGCTGTACGGTTAACGCACAACCTACAGTTCTCGGCGCTTCAGAACCGCCACCGCAGCGGAAAGCAACACAGCGGTAAAGACCAGCGCGCTCAGCAACGGCCACGGGCTCTCCCACGGCTTACCTGCAACCAGTTCTGAGGCCTGCGCGCCAAGCCCCGCCGGAGACCACCGGGCCGCGGGCGGCCAGAGACCGACCACGCTCAAACACAGCACCGCGGCAATGGCGCTGGCAGCCGCCCCCACCGGGGAAAAGGTCATCGCTCCTACCACCGCAGCGATGCTGGCGATGAAAGCGAATCCGGCAAACGAGAGCGCGCTGGCCGCTGCCAACCTCTCCAGGTTTACTTCGCCGTAAAGCAGGCGCGTCACCACTGCATTCGTCGCCGTCGCGCTTGCCAGCAGCGCACCGGCCACTCCGAGCAGTGCCATCATTTTGGAGACTATGAAAGCGCCACGCGTGACACCACGGGTGAGGGTAAACAAGTACGGTCCCTCATGGAATTCGCTGGCGAAAACCGAGCCAGCTACCAAACTGACGGCCAGAGCCACGGTTTGCTGCAAGTCGTTTACCCACTGCGCGTGCGCGCTGACGAATGTCACTGCATCCGGCTGTGACATCGGCACGGGCACCGAGGCCCCACCCTCACCGCCCAGGCTTGGGCTACCAAAAGCGGCAATTAACTCGCCCATGTATTTGGCCAGCAACGGCCCGGTCAGCGCGGTGAACACGAACGCCAGCCCCAACACCCACCCGCGCCAGGTCCGCACGATTTCTTGCACATCTTTAGCTAGCACCACGGTCATGCGACTGCCCTCCCGGTAAGTTCCACAAACGCGTCCTCCAACGAACGCCGGCGCGGTGCCACCCGCTCCACCTGCCACCCTGCAGAGGCGAGATCGCGGCGCAGCTTTTCTGCGTCAACCGACCGCTGCGCAGTTACTTCCTCCCCGTCTGCGCCGCCTGCTGCGACGCGTACATCGAATCCCACAGCAGGCATCTGAGTGAGGTCGGCGACCGTGGACTCTGTTACCAAACTGCCACCGTGGAGGATGCCTACCCGGTCGCAGACGCGGGCGGCATCGTCAAGCAAATGCGTGGAGAAAAGCACGGTTGCCTGTCCTTTGAGCGCGGAAATCATGTCGAGGACGTCGCGTCGCCCCAACGGGTCCAAGGCGGAGGTCGGCTCGTCCAGGATCAGCAGATCAGGGGCACAGATAAGCGCCTGCGCCATGCCCAAACGCTGGCGCATGCCGCGGGAGAAGTCCATTATCTTCTGCGCGGTGCCGGAAAGCTGGGACAGCTCGAGCATGAGATCGACGCGTTCATCCAGCAACTTTCCATTCAACCCGCCGAGCCGCCCGCAGTAGCGCAGGAATTCGTCCGCGCGCGTCCACGGGTGATATTGCGGTACGTCTGGGAGAAACCCCACGGCGCGGGCCTGCGACTGCACGATGCCGGCGTCATGCGCGCTCAATCCGAGGATGATCTTGATAGCGGTAGTCTTCCCGGCCCCGTTGCGGCCCAGGAACCCGTAGACCTCGCCGCGGCGCACCGTCAGATTCAACCCGGCCAGCACCTCTTTGCTGCCGAAAGATTTCCGCAAACCCCGCGTTGTTAAAAGGGCTTCGTTCATCTTTTACCCTCCCCGTAGAGCCGGTCAATAGTCTCCCGCGTTTTAGAGGATCCATGTTCTTTCCGCCCGGTGCCTCCCACCGAATAGCGCCGCCGGCCAGCGGTGAAGAACGCGACTGGACCCGCGATGTTTGCTAGTACGATGACTACCATCCACGTTGTCCTTGAGCAGTGGCGCAGCCGATCGTCTGGGGTGTGGTGCAGCGTCCACAACGCTACGACAGCGAGAATGAGTTGTAGCGCAACCGCGGCGCCGATAATCGCCCACAGAGTGGGGCTTACCGTTCGCAGGCCGGATAGATCAGTGTGTACTCCCATGCCCAGTCACCCCCTGGGCGCGCCATAGCCGGCGTATCCCGCTCAGGCGGGGTGCCACCTCAATAAGCGCCGCTGCCACCACCGCGACGACCCCGCCGATGGAATCGCGCGCCCACGTTCGCCGGGGATCATTCTTCTTCCCCACACGAGCGCACAGGCTGGTTAGACCAGCGCCGCCTAGCAGGGTTCCTACCGCCGATGTGTTTAACAGGTCTTCCCGGTCGCCGCGCTTAGCGGCGTGCGCGGTTATTACAGCCAGCGCGCCGCTGATGCCCAGATTGGCGACCATACCGCCGCGGCTAGGCTGAAAACGTTCGCGCTGTGCGGGCAATTCTTCCCACTGGGACACTAACGTGACAGCTTGAGCCACGGTAAGAACGGCTGGGACCGCAGAGATGACGCGGATCACCGGAGCCGGGATCGAGCTCAGAGTGTCTACATCTTCGTCATCTGGACGTATGAGCCCTAGCCGGACCGCGAGTGCGCCAAAGTTTACGGACCACCCGATTCCCAGAAGGTGCGGTTGTAACACACGGGGATCTTCCGGGTTCCAGATACGATTCCGACCATGCCGCAGAAATAACCCCCACGGCGCAGTATCAGTGTTTTCTTCTTCCGCCGCGCCTGCGACTTCGTGTGCCACCTCCGTCGCATAGTCCTGAGGTAATCCCAATTCTGCTTCGAGATCGACACCGTCCTCCGCCAGTTCTGACAGCAGTGCTTGTTGAACGGAGATCACTTCTTCTACCACTGCCTCGTCGACCCCTGAAGCGGACATCTGGGCAGCAACAGCACCCACGTACGTGTCAACGAGCTCATTATTCTGGTTGGTCATTTCTTATTTCTTTCCCTCCGCGAGTAGTGCACTCATGTCATCAGTAAGTTGCTGGAAATCAGTGAGCAACTGATCACGCAGCTCGTACCCCGCCGCGGTCAGCGAGTAATACTTCCGTGGCGGACCCTTCGGCGATTCCTCCCAGCGGCTGCGCACCACTTCCTTTGCGGTCAGGCGACTTAGAAGCGGGTAGACGGTGCCGGTAGTAGCAACGAGCCCGGGGTATTCGGCGAGGCGTTCCAGCAGGGCCGCCCCGTACAGCTCTTCTCTGTCTAACAAGGTCAAAATGGCCAGCTCTAGCGCTCCCTTGCGAAGCTGGGTCGGCTTTTGCCGCGGTGCCACAACACCTCCCAGTTGGTACTTTGCATTACAAGGTTAAAACTATCCCAACATACCTTGCATTGCAAGGTATTGCGGTTCCACACTTTCTCAAAAAGCGCCGCCGAGACGGGTCTCATCCCCTCCCCCGGCGGCGGCGCCGCCGTAACATTTGCCCGGTTATGCCTTCTGCGTCTGCAGTTTCTTCAGCGTCGCCTGCACGGCGGCAGCGCGATCCGCTTCCTCCTCCGGGGTGAGCTTGGTGAAGTCCCGCTCCTCCGGTAGCTGGAAACCGGCGCCCACGCCGCCCTGCGTGTTGAGCTGGTTGACCACGTCTTCGGCGTTGACCACAAACGTCGGCGAGTGGAAATCGCCCTGCAGCGGGGTGCGGCAGTCGAAGTCACGGATGAGCCCCCCGTTGACCATGCCGACAAGCTTGCCGTCTTTCATCACCGGCGCGCCGGAGTCACCCGGCATCGCGCACAGCTGCGCCAACTGCATGGTGTTTGTGTTAGCGATGGTCGTGCCGGTCGTCTCGTTGCTGGCCACACCCTTCTTGGTGATCTTCTCCCCCGGCTGCGACGGCGCGCCGAAATCATCGATGGTCACACCGTTATAGGAGCGGGTGACCTCCGCGTTGGAACCGAGTTCCACGACGGAGAAATCCAGGGCATCGTTACGCACCGCCACGGTGCCGCTGGGGCCTACCTGCGGCGAGTCCATGGACACGACGTTGTCACCCACGTTGCCGCAGTGGCCGGCGGTCAGGCCCACCTTGCGGCCGGCGGCATCGTTACCCGCGGCGGCCATGGTGCAGATCATGTCGTCACCGACGAAGACCGGGGTGCCCGGCCCGTACAGGGACTTACCCTGCGCCTGGACGATGCCGGACTCCACCGGCGCCTCCGGGGCGTCGAAGTAGGAATCCGGCACGCGGTTGAGCACGTACTCCGCGTCCGGCTTGCCCGCCATGAACTTGGAAAAGCCGTCGTTGCGCCAGCGGTAGTACGGGTCGGCGTTCATCGGGCGGAACTCCGGCTGGGTGGCCTCCCGCGCGAGGAACTTCACCGCGCCCTTTGGGTCCTTCTGTGCGTTGTCCCAGAACCACTGCGCCTGCGCAAGCGGGTCCGGCTGCGCCGGGGCGGCGACGGCCTTACCGGCCGCGGACTTACCGGCGTCCGAGTTATCAGCCTTTGGGTTTGCGGCGGCTGGGTTTGCGGCGGCTGGGTCGTCGGCCTGGTTGGCACCGGCCGGCGCTGCGCCCGCCTGGTCGCTACCGTTCTGCGCACCCGCTGCCGCCTCCGGCGCCTGGCTCGCGTACGGGTCCTGCTCGTCCAGGTCGAGCGTCTCAGTGTTCAGGTTGGCAGACGTATCGCTGGACGCGAACGGCTTCGGAATCTTCGTACCGGTCGCCTCGGCGGCCTCTTCTGCTACGGAACGGGCGATGTCCTGGCTGCTCTCGCGCGCAGACAGTGCCGGGTCGAGGGTGGCCGGTGCGGCATCGTCAGGCCCCACGGCCCCTGGAACCACGTCCTTGACCGCACTATCCACCGAGTCGGTCACCGCCGGATCCACCTCGGGCGTTTGGATCCCCCACTGCGCCAGATCGGAGCGGATGCCATTGACAAACCCAGCGGAATCCACGACCGGACTCGGCACTTCCTGGGCTCCTGCGGCGGGCGCGAACCAGAACGCAGCCCCCGCAAAACCTGATCCGACCAGCACCTTCCCCAGGCGCGACATGCGCGGCATTGAAACCTCTTTCTCTCTCACATCGTGCTGCCAATTCGGCTACTTCAGCCACAGTCAGCAACTAGAGTCTCACGCGAAGCCGCGTTAGCGGGAACGCTTCAGACGATTGTTTCCGAGCCGTTATCGTTCCCACAGACTGCCGGGTACCATCACCGCCATGTCTTCAAAGGCCTCCCCGATTTACGTGTCCGCCGTCGTCTTCCGCAATGCCCGCGGGGAGGTACTGTGCGTGCGCAAGCGCGGCACGGCCGCCTTCATGTTCCCCGGCGGGAAGCCGGAGGAAGGCGAAAGCCCCCAGCAGGCAGCGGTCCGCGAGGTGGCCGAGGAGCTCGGTATGGCAGTCCCCGCGGATTCGCTCGCGCTTATCGATGCCTACCTCGCCCCCGCCGCCAACGAAGCCGGGCGCGACGTCCACGCGACGGTCTTTGCCTCCGACCACCACATTGACCAGGCAGACATCCAGCTGACCGCGGAGATCGAAGAGTACGCGTGGGTGGATCCTTACCCGCACGCAAATAGGTCTGTGGCGTTGGCTCCCCTGCTTACAGAGCACGTCTTCCCGCGCCTTACCCAGCGCTGAGACCTGTGGGGCTTGTGGGCGGTGGGGCTCGGTATGCCTCCTGAATTTTGCGATCCGCGCCACTAAGCTTTCTCCAAGAGAAGCTAACCGTGCGTGTGACGAACCGAAAGGCGTGACAATGGCTAAGTCACAAGACCCCTACAACGGCTCGGGTGATTCTTACTCCCGCTACCCGGAAACGAGCGCGTGGGCCACTCCGAGCAACGGGCAGTCGGGCTTTGCAGAAACCCGCGCGTACCCGTCGGCATCGGCGTCCCAGTCGACCCCGTCTAACGAGCAGGTCTTTCCCACCCAGAGCTATCAGAGCCAGGGGTATTCCAACCAGGGATACTCAAACCAGGGATTCGCCCAGCCACAGCAAGGGAATCCCCAGCAGGGTTACTCCCAGCAGAACTACGGGCAACAGGCGTATTACGAGTCCGGCAGCTACGAGCCCGCATACGAGGACGGTGCCCGAAAGTCCCGCACGCCCGGTTGGCTCTGGGCCCTTATTACCCTGCTGACCCTCGGCATCCTCGCCACGGCTGTCGCGCTTTTCGGGGTAACCCAAGGATGGTTCGGCGGATCCGGGTCTGGTTCCGGTGCCGGTGCCGGATCCGACTCCGAGGAAAATGGCGCCGGCTCTGACGAAATCGTGACCGTCACGTCGACCGCAGATGAAGCGGCCGGCGACGACGCGGATAACAACGAAGGCGCCGGCGCCACTGTGGAGAAGAAGGATCCAGAACCGGAGAAAGAACCGAAGCGTTCCTTCTCCAACGCCTGGGCCGAGCCCGGCACTCCGACCAGTGGCCCGTTTGTCGATTCGGTGCGCGATGCCTACATCTCGAACTACAACGCCACCGGCGACGTCAACGCGACCATCGGGGCCTACAGCCCGGTGACCGGCACGACCTACACGATGCACTGCAGCGACCAGGGCAGCTTCGTGCGGTGCAGCGGCGGCAACCATGCGGTAGTCAACATTTCTTAGGCTGCCCGCCCTCACTCCCGCCTTACCTACCCCCCCTTCGCTTACCGCCCACCCCCTATCAACCCCGGCCGGAATACGCTTTAGCGCTGGTACGGTTGTTGATAAAACAACGCCTCTTAGAGAAAAGGAGTACCTACACAGTCATGGGTATTTTCAAGTCTGCTGCTAAGTCCGGCTTCTCCCTGAAGAAGGACAAGGAAGTGTCCAAGGGCCGCACCAAGCTCGCCTCCACCCTGCTGCGTCTGCCGGTTGGCCTATTCGTGGTGAACTCGGGCATCAACAAGCTCGGCCTCAAGGGCGAGGGGGCCGAGGGCCTGCAGGGCATGGCCGCCACCGGCATCCCGGCCGTCAACGAGCTCGACGCGGATACCTTCGCTAAGGCCATCGCCTACTCCGAGATCGGCATCGGCTCCGCTCTTATCGCCCCGTTCATCCCGAACCGCCTCGCGGGCCTCGTGCTGACCACCTTCGGTTCCGGACTGCTCACCATGTACTTCGGCAACGATGAGAACACCGAAGACGACGGCATCCGCCCGTCCCAGAAGGGCCTCCCGCTGGCTAAGGATTCCTGGCTCGTTGCCATCGGCGCCGCCCTGATGGCGCTGCCGAACCAGAAGTAACACGCGCTTCCACTTACTTTCGTAGCCGTCTCGCCGCTCTCGGCGGGGCGGCTACAGTCGTATTCCGTGCCAATGCCACCACGCTCGACCCGCCTGCTGTCAGCTGTCTTGGTTGCCGGCGGCGTGGCGCTCACAGCCGTCGAGGCGTCTGCCGCCGCCTCCCTCGCCGCCCGCCTCGCGCCCGTTCTCGCATTTGTGGCGGCGCTGTCCGTGGTGGTCAACATCGCGAGCCAACTGGGCGTGTTCCACGTGGTTGCTGGGGGCATCGACAGGCTCACGCCCAGCGCGTGCGGCTCGGCAGTTGCGGCCAGCTGGGTAGTGGTTCTTACCGCCGCCGCGACCATCTTCTTGTCCCTCGATACCGCGGCGCTTTTGGTCACTCCCCTGGCGGTCCTCGTCGCGCGCCGGCATCGTTTGCCCGTGCTCCCCATGGCGCTGGCCGTCGTCTGGGTAGCCAATATCGGATCGCTGCTTCTCCCCGTGTCGAATCTGACCAATCTGCTCGCTGAGGGCGGCGGGTACTTCTCCTCCACCGCCGACTTCTTTACCCAGGCGCACCGAGTGGGCTTTGCCGCGCTCGCCGTTGCGCTCGTCGCTGTAGGTGCGGCGTTTGCGGCCTCCCGCGGGCGGGTGACGAGCGGGGCATCGATGAGTGGCGCGGCGATAAGCGGGGCATCGTCACGCAGCGCCCGCTGGGCGCTCGTCATCTTGGCGGTGCTCATCCCAGCACTTTTCCTGCCGGTCCCCTACTGGGTGCCCGCGGGCGCGGCGGCCGGGTTGATGGCGCTGGTCTGCTGGGCCGGCGGGCCGGATGAACGGCAGGCGCTGCGCTGGTCCCTTATCCCGTGGAACTCGCTGCTGCTGACAGCCGCGATGTCGGTACTGGCGACGTTAGCGATCACCCTGGTAGGAGCGGAGCACCTCCGCGCGCTCATCCCCGCCACCGGGGGCGCGCGGCTCTTCGCGGTCGGCGGGCTCGGCGCGGTGAGCGCAAACGTGCTGAACAACCTGCCGGCATACTTCCTCGTGGAGCCAGCCGCGGAGGATGTACGCGGAGCCCTCGCGCTTTTGGTTGGGGTGAATGCGGGGGCCATCGTCACGCCGTGGGCCTCGCTGGCCACCCTGCTGTGGCACGACCAACTCGCCCGTTCCGGGGTGACGGTGCGCTGGAGCAGCTACGTAATGTACGGGCTTATGCTCGCGCCGTTCGCGGTGGGACTGCCGATAGCCGCATTGCTGTAGCGGGCCCATTCGACTATCTGGGGACCACTCACATCTACCCGGCGCGAGAAAACGGCCATTTTCAGCCGTTTCGGCGCACGTCTGCTCGCAAAATTCCCGGGAGCTCGCGATAGTTGACGCGTCTTGCAGTGTAGCCCCGGTACTGCCGCACCGGTGCGTACACTGTGGGGCCATGGCGAAGGATAAGAATCCCGAAAAGACCCCAGGCGGCAGCTCCGTCAAGGACGGCGAGCTCTACGAGCGCCTGCGCGAGGAGGGCAACTCCAAGTCGAAATCGGCGGCGATAGCGAACGCCGCCGCCAATTCCTCCCGGAAGGAAGTCGGCGAAAAAGGCGGCAGTGCCGAGTCGTACGACGAATGGACCAAAGACGAGCTCTACGAGCGCGCCCAGGAGCTCGACATCGACGGCCGGTCGGAGATGAGCAAGGACGAACTCATCACGGCCCTGCGCGACAACTAACCTCGCGACAGTTAAGTCAAGGAGAACATTCCATGACGCACTCTGCTTCCTCCGACAACCAGTCCACGAAGGTCTTCGAGGCCACCTTCTACACCCCGGGTGCAAAGGGATATACCGACTATCCGTTCACTCCGTAAATCGGAGGTGCTCCCCCGGTCCATGACAATTGTCATGCCGAAGTCGTGACAAGCGGCCCACACCCCAGCGGCGCGTTAGCGGTGTACTAGCCACATGCTTGAAGTACACCACGTAACCAAGAGATTCGGCGCGGTCACCGCGCTCGATGACGTCAGCTTCGATATCGGCGGCGGTGAGGTTGTCGCTCTGCTCGGCCGCAACGGCGCGGGCAAGACCACGCTGACCGACCTTGTGCTCGGTCTGACAGAACCGACCGCGGGCACCGTCACCGTCGCCGACACAAGCCCACGTGAAGCGGTGCGCAGCGCCCGCATTGGCGCGGTGCTGCAAACCGGCGGGCTACTGCCCGACCTCACCGTAAAAGACACGGTCGCACTCCTTGCGGCAACGCACCGCGATCCCCTACCTGTCGGCGAGGTACTCGCGCGCGCCGACCTCACCCGGCTAGCTGGGCGGAAAGTCGGCGCGTGTTCCGGCGGTGAGCAGCAACGGGTGCGCCTAGCCGCCGCGCTGTTAGGCAGGCCCGACTTCCTGATCCTCGACGAGCCCACCACCGGCATGGATCCGGCCTCCCGGCGCGAGTTTTGGGAGTCGATGCGCAAGCAGGCGCGCGACGGGCGCACCATCATGTTCTCCACGCACTACTTGGAAGAAGCCGAGGACTTCGCCGATCGCTTCCTCGTGCTCAAGCAAGGCTCACTCATCGTCGATGAGCCGGCAGACGCGTTCTTAGAGCGCGCCGACAAACTCTCCACGTCACGTTCCCGTTCTGCACTCGAAGAGACCTTCCAGGAGTTGACCAAGTGAATACCGCCGAGTTTTGCCTGCGCAACGTAAAACACGCCCTGACCAATCGCACGGCTCTGTTTTTCCACATCGTCTTCCCGCTGTTTATGTATGTCTTCATCGGGGTCATCCTCTTAAATGAGGACGAAGACGCGGGAGGTTTTAGTGCCCGGGCCTATATCGCGGTCGTCATGGCGCTTTTCGGCGCGCTCATGGCGGCGGTGTCTACCTCCGCGACCATCGTCACCGAGCAGCGCACTGGGTGGGACCGCCAACTGGCTCTGACCCCGCTGCGCCCGTGGCAGCTGGCGCTCTCCCGCGGCGCGGTGACCACCGCTCAAACAGTTCTGCCCGTCGCCGCGGTCTACATCGTCGCCGCATTCACCGGTGCCCACATGACTGCTGGGCAGTGGGTGCTCACCTTCCTCGCGTGCGTTGTCACCGCCCTGCCGTTCGGCTTCTACGGCACCGTTATGGCGCAGCTTATAAAGACCGATAAAGCAACCGGTATCGCTTCGGCGTCGGTTGCGGTCCTCATGTTCGTCGCGGGCGCGTTTACCCCGCTGACCGAAGCGGCGTTGCGCTACGCCCGCTTCACCCCGCTGTACGGCCCGGTGCAGATTGCCCACTACCCGTTGGCAGAAGGGCGCATCGTCACGCAAGAGGCCAGCGTCGTGCACCCGCTGTGGTGGGCGGTGGCAAGTATCGTGGCGTGGACAGCGATTTTCGTCGGCGCCAGCGCGCTTTTGGATAACCGGGAGAAGGGTCGTGTCTAAGGCGAAGTTCCACACCAACCGCGCCGTAACGGCGGCGTTCTGGCTCCCGTTCCTGCTGGGGATCGCAGCGCCCATCGTTGCGGGAAGTAGCTCCCACGCGGAAACGGTCGCGGGCCTTACGCTCGTCGCCATCTTCGGCATCGCGGACATCCTCGCGCTCGGGTACGTCGACTCCGTCGCGCGTGGCGGCGCGGCGACCAGCTGGCTGTTCTGGCTCCTAGTGTTCGGCATCATCGCGGTCGCCATCTACTGCGTTTCGGGGCCCGCCGCGCTCGGCCTTTTGCCCTATTTCGCCGCCCTCATCGGGTCTTCTGCCCCGCCCCGCACGGCCGCGCTGACGATGGGCGGCATCCTCATTTTCTGCGCACTCGTCCCGCTCGTTGACCGCTCGCCGGAGGCGTGGGTCAGCTACGCGACAATGGTGGCGGTGTGCGTGCTGGTAGGCACCGGAGTGGGCAGGCAGCGCGCCCGCGACGAGCGGCAGGAACTGGCCAGCGAACTGGCCTTGGCGCACCAGCGCGAACGCATCTACCGCGACGTCCACGATCTGCTGGGGCATTCGCTAACCGTTATCAACCTGCAGGCCTCCCTCGCCCGCACGCGCGCCGACGAGCCGGAGGTGCGCGAGCAGCTGGACTCCATCGTGGAGACGTCCCGCACCGCGCTTGACGATGTCCGCCGCGCCGTCCGCCAGACCCACGCGCCGTCGTTCGCGGCGGAGCTCGACCGGGCATGCGCCGCACTGTCCACGGCCGGCATCGTCGTCCGCACCGACGTGCGCGACCCCATCGAGTCGCCGCTTCTCGGGTGGGTTTTACGGGAGGCGGTAACTAACGTCATCCGCCATTCCGGGGCCGGGACCTGCACCATCGCAGCCCGCCCGGGGAAGCTGCGCGTGACTGACGATGGCCGCGGCCTTCCCGCCGGCGCCCGCCTGCGCACGATTTCACAGCGTGTCGATGCCGCCGGCGCGGTGCTAGAGGTCGGTCCGGCTGCAGATGACGTTGCGGTGACAGACGGCGCTGCAGCAGGCCGCGGGACGACAGTGGAGGTATTCGAGCGTGACTGACGGGTATTCGCAGACTGGCCCGATCCGGGTACTCCTCGCCGACGACCAAGCACTGGTCCTCGGGGCACTGGCGGCGCTGCTTAACCAGGAGTCGGACATCGAGGTGCTCGCCACGTTCACCGACGCGGCCGAGGTCGCCTCGGCGGTGCGTTCGCTGCGCCCCGATGTGGCGCTGCTCGACATCGAGATGCCCGGCCGCGACGGCATCGACATCACCGCAGAAGTATCCGCCCACTGCCGCGTGCTTATCGTCACCACGTTCGGCCGCCCCGGTTACCTGCGCCGCGCCCTCGACGCCGGCGCGAGCGGCTTCGTGGTCAAAGACACCCCGCCGGACCAGCTTGCCGATGCCATCCGCCGCACCCACGCCGGCCTGCGCGTCGTCGACCCACAAGTCGCGGAAGACTCTCTGTTCACCCCGCCGTCCCCGCTGACCGGCCGCGAGGCAGAGATCGCCCGAGAGGTGCTGGCAGGTCACGGCCCGCGGGACATCGCCAAGCACCTGTACCTCTCGCCCGGCACGGTGCGCAACCACCTCTCGTCCATGATGGCGAAGACAGGCGCGGCCAACCGGTTCGCCGCCGCGCGGGTGGCAGAGGCAAACGGCTGGATTTAGCTCGAGCGCTTGCTAGCCGCCGGAGGCACGTGCCCCGGGTGCGGGCAGGTCTAGCTGGGTACAAAACGAAAAATGTCCCCTTGGCCAAACCAAGGGGACTTGGAAGTGGTAGCGGGGGCCGGATTCGAACCGACGACCTCTGGGTTATGAGCCCAGCGAGCTACCGAACTGCTCCACCCCGCGTCGAGTGAACTCTTATTCACTTGCGCCTTACCGGGAGGTGAACTCTCCGTTGCGGCGACAAGAAGAAACTATAGTCATGACAACGCGCCAACCCAAATCCGCTGGATAGCGGCAGGATTGGCGCGTTTAGAAGGGGTAGGTCGAAGGGGTTAAAGCTAGTCGTTGTCCCCTTCGGCCTTCTGGTACTTCTCCACGGCCTTATCTAGCTCGTCGAGTGCGCGGCCGTACTCCTCGTGGGAGCCGTTGCGGGCGCTTTCGAGGCCCTTCAAGGCGTCGTTGATGCTCTTGACCGCGTCGGACTCGCTGCCACCGCCGGCCGGCGAGGACTTCTTGTCGTCCTTTTTGTCCTTGGCATCGGCATCGTCGGAGTCCTTGGCGGAGTCATCGCCTTCGATCTCCTTGATGTCCTGGGCGGCGTTGGCGTCGATACCGACCTGCTCGAGCGCCTCACTGATAGTCGGGGCGTAGCCCACCCGTCCCTTGTAGGAAACCAGCACGCGCAGCAACTTCGGGAAGGCGGATTCCTGGTTGGAGCGCTGCGAGTAGATCGGCTCCAAGTAAAGGATCTCGCCGTTGACCGGAAGGGTGAGCAGGTTGCCGTTGTGCAGGGTGTTGGTGCCCTCCCACAAGGTACGGTCACGGGCGACCTGGTCGGAGGACATCATGGCGTCCTGCGCCTGCTTCGGGCCCTGGGTCTGCGTGTTCGTCGGCAGCACCCGAACAGTGATCTGGCCGTAGTGCTCCGGATCGGAGGTCACCGACATGTGCGCGGAGAGGAACTCGCGGTTCAGGCCGCGGAACGGGGTGATGAGCTGGAAGGAGGGCTTCCCGCTGTTCGGGTCGGCCGCCATGACGTAGTACGGCGGCTGGTTGAGCTCCTTTTGGCCTTCCGGCGCGGTCGGATCGTTCGGCACGGACCAGAACGCGTCGTTGTTGAAGAACACGCCCGGATCGTCCACGTGGTAGCGCGCCAGCAGGTTGCGCTGGACCTTGAACAAGTCCTCCGGGTAGCGCAGGTGCTTGTTCAGCTCATCGCTGATGTCTTCCTTCGGCTTCACCACGCCCGGGAATACGCCCTCCCAGGCCTTGAGAACCGGGTCTTCCTCGTCGAACTCGTAGAGCTCCACGGTGCCGTCGTAGGCATCGACGGTCGCCTTGACCGAGTTGCGGATGTAGCCCACCTGGTCGTTGACCAGACGCTGCGTCGTGCCGTCCGGGTTGAGCGTGTCCTGGGTGGTCTCCGTGAGGTTCTGGCGCTGCGCGTACGGCAGGGCGTTCAAGGTGGTGTAGCCGTCGACGATCCACTTGATACGGCCATCGACAACCGCGGGATACGTCGCGGAATCGGTGGTCAGCCACGGAGCGACCTTCTCCACGCGCTCGCGCGGGTCGCGGTCGTAGAGCACCTTCGAGTCGGAACCGACGCGGTCCGACAGCAGGAAGTTCAGCTCCTGGTACTTCGCCGCGTACATCGCGCGGTCGAAGTAGTTGCCAATGGAGACGCCGCCGGCACCGGTGTAGGTGTAGGTCGAGTTGTCCGAGTCGTACTCCACCGGGCCGGAACCGGAATCGCCGACGATGACGTAGTCGAGGCCGTCATCGGCAGACGCGATGACCGGTCCGTAGTAGGTGCGCGGCTGGTCGACCTTGATGCCCAGCTCCTTCTCCGCGTCGTGGGACTCACCCTCGCCCTCGGAGGCCTTGCCGGCCTGCGTCTGCAGGTCCGCCACGGTAAAGACCGGGTAGCCGCCACGGGTCGAACCGGCGTCGCGGGCGACCTCGTCGACCTTGTTCGCCTCGGCCGCGATGAAGCCGTTGCCGTGGGTGTAGACGGTGTGGCGGTTGATCCAGTTCTTCTGGTTTTCCCGCAGAGCGTTCGGGTCGAGCTCGCGGGCCGCCACGACGTAGTCACGCAGCTGGCCGTCGGTCTCGTAGCGGTCCATCGCCAGCGTGTCCGGGAAGCCGTAGAAGTTGCGCAGCTGTTGCATCTGGCGGAACGTCGGCGCGAGGATCTCCGGGTCGAGCAGGCGCAGGTTCGAAATCGTCGCGTCGTCGTTGCCGGCGGCCGCGGTGGATTCGCCCTTGCCCTTCTCGTCGCTGCCCTTTTCGTCGTTGCCCTTGTCGTCCTTATCTGCCTTGGCGTCCTTGGAGCCTTCCGCGCCCCAGTTCTCCTCGTAGTTGACCTTGTCGTCGGTCAGGCCGAAGGCGTAGCGGGTGGAGTCGATGTTGCGGCGGATGGATTCCGCTTCCTTGGAGCTGCGGTTCGGCTGGACCGAGAACTGCTCCATGAGCAGCGGCCAGGCCGTGCCGATGACGATGGCCGACAGCAGCATGAGAACCACCGCCAGGCCCGGGATGCGCAGATCCTTGATCACCACGGCGGAGAAGAACGCGATGGCCACGACGATGCCGATGACCATCAAAATGATCTTCGCCGGCAGGTACGCGTGGATGTCGGTGTAGGAACCACCGGTGAAGATGTTGTTCTGGTTGAACAACAGCTGGTAGCGCTCCAGCCAGTAGCCGGCCACCTTGAACAGCATCCACAGGCCCGCGATGACGGCGAGTCGGACGCGCGCGGGCCGGGAAATGGCACCGCGCACGCCGGCGGCGCGACTGCCGATGCGAATGCCGCCCAGCATGTAGTGGCCGAAAAGGACAACCAAGAACGAGACGAGCGCCAGCGCTGTCAGCGAGTTGACCACCAGCTGCCAGACCGGCAGGCGGAAGGCGTAAAAGCCCAGGTCCTTGTGGAACTGCGGGTCGGATTCCCCGAAGTTGCCGCCGTTGATGAACAGCAGGATGGAGCGCCAGTTCGACTGCAGAATGAACCCGCCGGCCAGGCCGATGAGCAGCGGGACGATGTTGCGGAACAGCCCCAGCACCTTTTCGATGGACTGACGGTACTGGAACACCGGTGAATTAATATCGCCTGCCGCGATATCGTCGGAGCGGCTGCGCCACACCATCAACCCGGCCAGCCACACTGCGGCGGCGGCGACGATAAAGCCCAGGGCAAAAAGCGCGATGCGCGCGACGACGGTGGTGGTAAACACACCGCGGAAGTCGATTGCCCCGAACCACCTCCAATCGGTGTAGAAGCCCACCAGCATGGGGCCGAAGAACAGGGCGAGCGCTATGATGCCCAACACCCACGCGAGAATGCGGGGAGGACGCTTCATAGGGGCCGCGGGTCGGGACAAACCGGATACCAACGCCAGCTCCAATCACTTATCGTGCGTGCGGATATAAAACTGTACGATTTTTAAGCCTAAAGAAGTCTCCCCCGGATAACGAATAAGGATGTCCATGAGTTCCTCCGACAATCCACAGCGAGAGTTAAACCGCGCGATGCGCGAGGCCGTCGATTTCGTCCACGCCGAAGGCTGGGACGCCGGTCCGACGCTCTTCGCCCTAGTGCCGTCCACCTTGGTGCAGGACCAACTGGCGCAGCTGGACGCGACTGACGATGCCCCGCTGACCCTCGTCGTCCAGGACAACCTCCCGGAAGGCATCGAACCCGGCTCGGAGGAGCTGGTGGACTACGTCTCCCGCGTGGCTTGGCCGCACGAGGTAGCCGGCGTGGTGCTCGCCCAGGAGATCATGTTCAAAGACGTCTCCGCGGATTCCCCCGAGCCGCGCCCGGCGCGACTGTTTTCCGGCGCGCTGCGCGAGGAGGGCGTCGAGCTGACCTTGCTGCAGCTGCGCCCGACGGAGGAAGAGTTGGAGGCCGCCGGCCCGTTCGCTCAGGACGACATCCAGCTGCGCGGCGGCCCGAACGTCGCGCCAGGGGTCATCGCCGCGCTGCGCTACAGCCTGGGCCAGGATCCGGACGAGCTGGACTAAACTCGGCAGCCAACTGATTTTGATGGTTATTGGAGGAATCGACCTCGTGTGCACTCGCCACATTGGCATCGGCAAGCTCGTCTCGGCGAAGGATTCGGCCTCGGCAGTGGCTAAGACAATCCGCGCCGGCGTTCTCAGCCTCACCGCGGCCACGCTCGTTGCCGGCTGCAGTTCCGCCGACGACGCCGCCGACGCGGGTGACGATGCCGCGGGAAGTAACGCGCCCGCCCCCACCGAGACCGCCGCTACCGCGACCACCACTGCCCCGCCGAGCGGGGAAGACAAGGCGTCAGAATCGCCATCGCCGACGTCGAGCGCGGCGGAATCTTCCCAGGCGTCTGCGGCGGCATCGTCCTCCGCGCGCGCCGGCGACATGCCCGAAGACGTCGCGGAGGCGTACGCGGCCTTCCACACGCTGGCTCCGAAGTCTCTGTTCGAGGACTTCGAATCGTGCGAGGCCGGCGGCATGCAGGGCTCCTACAACTGCACCGGCCCCAAGGCGGGCCAGTGGCAGCTGTCCGATTCGACGGCCAAGGCCGCCCAGTCGACGCAGGTGCTTACGGAGCTGCGCAGCTCCAAGGTGGTCGAGGACAAAGGCAGCCGCGTCGTCGGTTGGTCCACGCTCGGCTCGACCGCGATCATCACGCTGGTGGACAACGACGAGGGTCTGGTGATGCAGCAGATGACCTCGCTGGATCAGGAAGACCCGGAAAAGCGCCTGGAAGAGCTAGGCCTGGTCAAGGCCGACAAGTAGCGGACTATTCGCACAGCTGCGGCGTCTCGCCGCGGCCGAAGTCGTCCATGGCCTTGACGGCATCGTCAATGTTTCCCACCGCCGCGATGGTCATGTCGCCGTGCTTGCCGCGCAGGGCCTCGGCGCAGTTGTCCCGCGGGGCCAAGAAGAGCTCTGCGCCCGCCTCGGAGGCCGCCTCCACCTTGTGCTGGATGCCGCCGATGGGGCCGACGGTGCCGTCCTCGGCGATGGTGCCGGTGCCGGCGACGAACTTGCCGGCGTTGAGCTCGCCGGGCGAGAGCTTGTCGATGACCGCGAGCGAGAACATCATCCCCGCAGACGGACCGCCGATGTCTTGCAAGTTGTACTTCACGTCGATGTCATCGGCAGGCACGGCCTTCATCAACACGCCAAGCAACGGGGTCTTCTCCCGGCCGTGCGCATCGGGGTGTTCGCCCAACTCCACCTTCTCGTGCCGGGGTTTGCCGTCGCGCTCGACGGTCAGATCCACGGTGTCGCCGGGCTTTTTCGCGCGCACCGCGTCCTGAACCTCGGCGGGTTCGGACACCTTCTTCCCGTCGACTTCCGTGATGATGTCGTCAGCCTGCAGCACGCCGTCCGCGTTTGTATTTTCCATGGTGCCGCCGACTGCCACGCGCATCGGCAAGTGCAAGTACCGCAACGCCGTGGCCGTTGCCGCCGACTCGGACTGGTCGAAGGCCTGCTGGTTCGCCTCCTTGACCTCCTCGTCGTTCATGGTCGGCGGGATGACGGTATCGAGCGGGACGATGGTGTCATCGGTAAACATCCACCGGCCCAGCGCCTGCACGAGTGTCATGTGCGAGCGCACCGAAACCGTCGTCATGTTGAGGTTGCCTGCCGTGTCATCGACCTCGGGTGCGTGGACTTCCACGACGTCGGTGCCGTCGACATCGCCCAGCGTGTTCACGGTCGGCCCGGGACCTTCCGCGGCATACGGCACGGTGAGATCGATGTCCGTGCCGGGCACCTTATCCACCGTGAGCAGTCCTCCCAGAAGGACAACGGGGAGAGCGCCCCAGACTAGGGTTCGCATGCGCCTGTTCGATGGTGAAGTCACGGCGACTTACCCTACCGTGTTCGCTCTCAGCGTTCGGTAGCGCCGTAGTGTTGCCCCCGTCGGTGCCGGTAGATTGGTGCGCATGAGTAACGGATTCGGTTTTAGCTTTCCCACCAACGATGGCGACGATGACGATGACAAGAACCGGCGGGACGACAACAACCCGTTCAGCGCGTTCGGGTTCGGTGTCGGCGGCAACGACTCCGGTTCGGGCTCCGGTGCTGCCGGAGCGGGCGGTTTAGGCGACCTGCTCAACCAGTTCGGGCAGATGCTGTCCGGCATGGGCTCTTCGATGAACTCCGAGGGTGCCTCGCCGGTCAATTACGACATGGCCCAGCGCATCGCCAGCCAGGAGATTAAGGGCGCGAAGAAGGTCACCGCGGAAGAAAAGCACGCGGTGGAAGAGTCGGTCCGCTTGGCCGACCTGTGGTTGGATGCCGCCACGGATCTGCCGGCCTCGTCGGGCAAGGTCGAGGCCTGGAACGCCGAGGACTGGCTACGCGACACCATGCCGGCGTGGAAGCGCCTGGTGACCCCGGTGGCGAAGAACATGAGCCAGGCTCAGATGGATTCCCTGCCGGAAGAGGCCCGGGAGATGATGGGCCCACTGTCGAACATGATGAACCAGATGTCCGGCATGAACTACGGCATGCAGCTCGGCCACTCCCTGGGCGATTTGGCCAAGCAGATCCTCTCCGGCACCGACTTCGGCCTGCCGGTCGCGCCCGCCGGGGTTGTCGCGGTCCTGCCGCCGAACGTGCAGGCAGCCGCTCAGGATCTGGAAATCTCCACCAGCGACGTGCTGGTGTACATCGCCGCCCGCGAGGCCGCCCGGCAGCGCCTGTTTAAGCACGTCCCGTGGCTGGTGGAGCGCCTGTTTTCCTCCGTCGAGGAATACGCGATGGGCTTGGAGATCGACACCTCGCACATCGAGGAGGCCACCCGCGAGCTCAACCTGGAGTCCGGCGACCCGCAGGCCATCCAGGAGGCGATGGAAAAGTTGCAGGGCATGGATCTCTCGCCGCGGATCACCTCCCGCAACGCCAACGCCACCGCCCGCGTGGAAACCCTGATCGCGCTGGTGGAAGGCTGGGTCGAGCACGTGGTCACCGAGGCCATGGGCGAGCGCATCCCCGCCACCAGCGCACTCAACGAGGCGTGGGCACGCCGCCGCGCCACCGGCGGCTCGGCCGAGCAGGCCTTCTCCAAGGTCGTCGGCATCGAGCTCGGCGCCCCGAAGGTCTCCGCTGCGACCGAGCTGTGGCGCCGCGCCACCAACGCCGTGGGCACCGAAAAGCGCGACTCCGTCTGGGATCACCCGGACTTCCTGCCCACCGCCGAGCACCTGGACAACCCGGCGGCGTTCATCGACTCCCTGCTTGACGATGCCCCGTCGGACGACTTCGACGCCGAGTTCGCCAAGCTGGAAGAGGAGCTGCGCAACAGCGGCGCCGACAAGGGCGACGCCGAGTCCGACGGCGACGATAAAGGCGGCGATGACACCGATTCCGAGAAGGAGTAATCAGCCGAAGCGCTGATACGCCTCGATGTAGCCCTTCGCCCGCTCGGCGAGGGGCACCGTATCTGCCCACCGCCAGAACTCCGCGCCGTGGCCTGCCCCGCCGACGAACGTGTGCACCAGCTCGTGCACAATCACCGAATCCACCACGTAGTCGGGCACGCGCTTAAGGCGGTCACTAAGGCGAATGTCTCCCGTGCCCACGGTGCAGCTTCCCCACCGGGTGCCCTGGTTAGCCACCCAGCGGATGCTGCCCACCTTCGCGCGCCCCTCTAGGTATTTCTCGTTGAGAACGGCCGCCCGCGCCGCCAAGTCGGCGTCACTGCGCGCGCTCGAGGTGTGCTTCTTTTCCGCCCGGGCGAGCATGTCCGCTACCGCATCGGCCTCTTGCCGCTTGTTCATCCACGCCGGGATGCGCACTTCTAAAACGCCGTCGACGATGCGCCCCTGCACGGACTTGCGCCGGCGCCGCGAGCGGATGACCCGCACGTCTAGCTGCGGCGTATCGCCCGCCCGATCGTTGCGGTCCGCGTGGGATGAGATTGTTTCTTCGCCGCTAGCCACGACACGGCACCTTACCTGTGATTGGATAAGACGCGAACACACACATTCTCGGGGGCGGGGAGAAGCACTATGCCGGTGGACTCTGGCACGTCTGGCAGAAAGCGGACAAGCACGGCGAAGGCGCGACGGAAGACACAGGAGCGCCGCGTCAGTTCGCGGCCGAGCATCCCCCGGCGGCTGACCGGCACGCCCCGCGCGGACGTGTTGCGGTTAAGTCCCGGCGCCGGGATTTACCTGCGGGGCGACAACGCGGTGCAGTTCGGACTCGACGCCACCCGCGCCGGCGTGGTGCTCACCGAGCGCCCCATCGATCTGGCGGTGGCGCTGTCGCCTGCGCGGTGCGGGACGACCCGGGCGGAGCTCATCGAGCGTCTCGCGCTGGCGGATTACTCCCCCACCGCCGCCGCGGGCATCGTGGAGGACCTCGTCTCTTTCGGCGTGCTCACCCCGTGCTCCACCCACGGCCGCGTCGCCGTGCTGGGAAATACGGCGCTGGCCAGCGACATCGCCAACCTGCTCACTGCCAGCGGCTTCCTGGTGCGCCGGGTGATAACCGCGGGCAACCCGGCCAAGCAGCTCACCGCCGTCCCGCCGGCGATGCTGCCCGTCCTGGTGGACCAGTGGGCGTATTCGCACGCCCTCGCCCCGGTGCTTACCGATCATTTCCCCGCCTCTGTGACCGTCGCGAGTCTCGATGCCCGCGGGCTCGTCGGCCCCGTGCGCGTCGACGGGAAAGGCCCGTGCCCGGTGTGCATGGACTTGCTGCGCTCCGAGGAAGACCCCTATTGGGCGTTCGTGGCCGCCCAGACCACGCTGGAATGGGTGTCCGCGCCCGAGGCGTCTCCGGCGACGTCTGCTGCGCCATCTGGCCCTGCGCTTTGCGATGACCGCCTGTCCGGAGCCATGCCGCCGGACCCGGCCGTGCGGGCGGCGACCGCGGCGGCAGCGGTCGCCGCGGTCCGCGCGGTGCACGGGATCCAGCCACCGCCGGGCGAAACCGCCGCTCCCCCGACGCCGGGGGCGGTCACCGAGATCAACCTTTTCGGCCCCGCGCCCCAGCGCGTCGTGTTGCCGCACCGCATGTGCCCGGTGTGCAACACCGCGTCCCGGCAGCTGAAAACTAAGAAGTCCCAGCGCAAGAACAAGGCGCAGAGACGGAAGGCCGCGACTAACTCGGCAGACTCTAGCTGCGCAGCCCTCGAATGACCTCGAGGAGCTCCGCGCCGTAGCGCTCTAGCTTCTGCGGGCCCACGCCGGAGACGCTCAACAGCTCGCTGTCATCGGCAGGCATGGCCTCGGCGATAGCCATAAGGGTCGCGTCGGTGAAGATGACGAAGGCGGGCACCTTCTGGTCCCGGGCTGTCTGCGAGCGCCATTGCCGCAGCGCGGCGAAGACGTCCTCGTCTACGTCCGACTCGCAGAACTCGTGGCGGCCGAGGACCTTCTCCCCCGGGGTGGCCAGCGGGTTACCGCACACGCGGCAGCGCCGCGGGCGGCGGGTGCGCGACGAGGTCTTGCTGTGAGAGTCTTCCAGCTCGGGCACGATGCCGTCCAGGAACCGGGTGCGCTCCCGCGACGCCTTGGATCCTGCCGAGCGCGCCAGCGGCCACGACAGCGCCAGGTGCTCCCGGGCGCGGGTGATGCCGACGTAAAACAGGCGGCGCTCCTCCTCGATGGCCGCGTCCCCGGCCTTAATGGCGTGGTTAATGGGCAGCATCTTCTCGGTAAGCCCCACGAGGAAGACCGCGTCCCACTCCAGGCCCTTGGCCGCGTGGAAGGTGGCCAGCGTGACGCCTTCCATCGTGGGGTTTTGCTTCGCGTCCGCGCGGCGGCGCAGCTCCCCGATCACCCCGGGAAGCTCGGTGCCAGGGTGGTCGTCCACGATCTGCTGGATGAGATCCACCAGGGCGGTCAGCGACTGCCAGCGTTCGCGCGCCTGCGCGCCCTCCGGTTCTTTCGCAGAAAGCCCCAGCGGCGCGAACGCGGCGCGCGCGACCCGCACCGGGTCGTTGGGCAGGTCGTCGCGGCGGGTGGCGCGGATGAGCTCGCGAATGGCGTCGCGGATCTCGCGGCGCTGGAAAAAGCCCTCGCCGCCGCGGACCTGGTAGATAACGCCGGCATCGGCAAGCGCCTGCTCGAAGCGCTCGGACTGGGCGTTGATGCGGTACAAGATGGCGATCTCGGAGGCGGGAACGCCCTGGTTGAGCAGGCTGAGCACCTTGCCGGCGACTTCGTTCGCCTCGGATTCTTCCGACTCGTAGGCGTCAAACGTCGGCTCCGGGCCGGCGGGCCGGATGCCCTCCAGTTCCAGGCGGGTGCCGGCCGCACGGTCCTCGGCTTGGGCGATGACCCGGTTGGCCAGGTCCGTGACCTGCGGCGTGGAGCGGTAGTCGCGCTGCAGCTTGACCACCGTGGCGTCGTCGTAGGTGCGGGAGAAATCCAGCAGGTATTTCGGCGAGGCGCCGGTAAACGAGTAGATGGTCTGGTTGGCGTCGCCCACCACGGTGAGATCGTCGCGCTCGCCCAGCCACGCATTGAGTACCCGCTGCTGCAGCGGGGTGACGTCCTGGTACTCGTCCACGACGAAGGTGCGGTACTGGTTGCGGAACTCGTCGGCGACCGCCGGGGCGTTTTCCAAAGCCCCGGCGAGGTGGAGCAACAGGTCGTCGAAGTCTAAAAGCATGCCGTCCGGCAGGGCCTTCGACGACTCGTAGCGGCGGTACGCCTCGGCCACCTTGCGGGGATCGGCAGGGGCTTCGCGGCGGGACTTGGCGATGGCCTCCGGGTAGCCGTCGGCGCCGATGAGCGAGGCCTTCGCCCACTCGATCTCCCCCATGACGTCGCGGATTAAGTCCTTGGTGGAGTCCAGCTGCGCGCCGCGCACCGCGCGGGCGACAAGGGAGAACTTGTTGTCGATGAGCTTCCACGGCAAGTCGCCTGCGACCTGCGGCCAGAAGTACTTCAGCTGCCGGCGCGCGGCGGCGTGGAAGGTGCGCGCCTGCACTCCCCCGATGCCCATGTGGGCCAGGCGGTCGCGCATCTCCCCGGCGGCGCGGGAGGTAAAGGTCACCGCGAGCACGCGGTTCGGGCTGACGAAGCCGTTGTCCACCAGGTGGGCGATGCGGTAGGTAATCGTGCGGGTCTTGCCGGTGCCCGCGCCCGCCAGGATGCACACTGGGCCGCGCGGGGCGGTCGCGGCGACGCGCTGATCCTCGTCGAGTTCGCCCAGATCCAACGTGAACTTCGGTGAATCCGCCACGCGGTGGCCCTCCCCCTTTGCTTTGTCTGGTTTCTCTTGTTCTTACTTGTCTTCGTCGCCGGAGACCTCGGCCGGCTTTTCCTGATCGTGCTTGATGTAGAGCAGGCGATCGCCCGGCTTGAGCGATGAGGCATTGGCGGTATCGACGCGGTGGACCTCGTCGTCGCGCAACACCGCCAGCACGATGTCGGCCAGGTGGCGCGGGTTGCTGCCCACCTCGAATTCGCGCACGGGGCGCTCGGCGACGGAGAAGCCGGCGTCGGGGCTAAGCAGGTCCTCCATCATTTCCACCACCGTCGGGGTCACGGTGGCCAGGCCCAGCATGCGGCCGGCGGTCTCCGCAGACGTCACCACGGAATTGGCGCCGGACTGCTGGAGCAGGTGGCGGTTTTCGGACTCGCGGACCGAGGCGACGATGTTTGCGCGCGGCGCGAGCTCGCGCACCGACAGCGTGACCAGCACCGCGGTGTCGTCGGTGGACGGGGTGACCACGACGGACTTCGCGTGTGGCACGCCGGCGATCTTCAGCACGTCCGTCTTGGTGCCCGAGCCGTAGATAGACACCAGGCCTTTGTGCTCGGCGTTGGCGAGGGCCTGCCGGTTGGTGTCGATGACGACGATCTGGTTGGCCGGTACGTCATCGGCAAGCAATGCAGCCACGGCGCCGGCGCCCTTGGTGCCGTAGCCGACAACGACGGTGTGGTTGTGCAACTGCTTTCTCCACTTCTGAATCTGGTAGGTACGGCGGGTGCGATCCGTGAGAACGGACAGGGTCGCACCGACCAACAACGCCAGGAAGACCAGGCGGGTCGGTGTGATGAAGATGAGGTTGACCAGCCGGGCCTCCTCCGTGACGGGGACGATGTCGCCGTAGCCCACCGTGGTGAGGGTGACGCCACTGTAGTACGCGGCGTCGAGGAGGCTTAAGTGCTCGACGTTGTAGCCGCCCTGGTCCACGTACACGAGGATGGTGACGAAGACGAGCAGGCCCGCCGCCCACATCAGGCGCTGGGCGAGCAGCTTCCACGGGCTGGCGCGGAAATCCCGCGGGAGGTGGATGACATCGAGGAGCAAAAAGTCCGGCTGGTTGGACAGCTCCACTCCGGGCTTCAAACGCTCCCGCAGGCGCCTTTTCGCCCGCTTATGCTGACGCGGCACTCGATCGTGTCCTTTCCCTACGACGGCGGCCGGAATAACTCTAATACTCTACGCGGCGCACCGCCTGCCGGAGAACGCCCGCGAGTTCGTCAGCCCCACCCAGGTGGCGCGGCTCGAAGTCGAAGCCGTCGGTCACGTAGTGGAACAGGGCTTTGACCTGGGGGGATTCTTCCCCGGCGCGCTGGCGGATGCGCCGCCAAGCTTCGCGGTAGACCGCCAGCTGCTGCTCGGCGGCGCGCATGTCTTCGCCCTGTGGCGGCCGGCCGGTCTTCCAGTCCACCACCACCCAGGTGCCGTCTGGGTCCCGAAAGACCGCGTCCATACGCCCGCGCACCACGGCACCATCCACCGTGATCTCGAAGGGGGCCTCCACCTCGACCGGCGTGCGCTGCGCCCACTGGCTGGCCTGGAAAGAGTCCTTGAGCGCCGCCAGGTCTTCCAGACCGAGCTCCTCGTCCAGGCCCGGAAGTTCCTCCTCGCTCAGCAACGCGCTGCCGCCGAAGTACTCCTCCAGCCAGGAGTGGAAGGCGGTGCCGCGCTTAGCGTAGGCGTTCGGTTTGAACGGCACGGGCCGGCGCTGGCGGCGGGCAAACTGCGTCGGGTCGCCGCGCAGCGCCACCACGTCGGAGGCGGTCAGTTCCGTGGGCACGGCGACCTCCACCTCCGGGGCCATGAGCCCGCGGTGCTCCTCGATGAGCGCGGATGCTTCGGTCTCCCACTGCTGGAACCGCTCCCCGGCGACCTGGTCGGGCAGGCTGTCGAGTGCGGCGCGCACCTTGTCCGCGGCCGCGAGCGCCGCTGCATCGGGCGCAAGGTACGGGAATGCGCCGCTCTCCGGGCTGGTCGCGGCGTCGCCCTGTTCATCCTGATCGTCCGAGTCCTGTGGGTCGTTCGGGTCGTTCCAGCACACGACGTGGTCCGGGAACTTCTCGGCGAGCTGATGCAGGAACTCGTACGGCCCCTTCTTCGCCTTGCCGTTCGAACCGTCCGTCCCGCCGCCGGTGACGGTCAGCGTGGACTCGGTGCGCGTCAGCGCGACGTAGAACAGGCGCGCGGCCTCCAGTTCGTTGGCGTGCTTGCTCTCTTGCTTCTTCGCCTCGCCCGCCCTGTCAAAGTGCGTGCGGGTCGGCTCCTTGTCCCCCGCGAAGGCCTCGGCGTCGAGGTAGTCGTCCGCGCTGGGTAGCTCGGTCGAGCGCGTGACGTACGAGTTCGCCTTGCCGGAATAGGTCTGGGAATCGGCGTGCAGCACGCTGACGTGCTCCCACTCCAGGCCCTTGGCCTTGTGCGTAGTCATGATGAGCACGCGGTCGTCGGCGGCTGGTACCTCCCCGGGCTGGAGGCCGTCCTCGCGCTCACGCGCCATTGCGCAGTAGTCGAGCCACGCGGCCAGGCCGCTTCCGGGGAAGGTCGCGACCACGTCGGCGAACTGATCGAGGTGTGCCGTTCCGGCTGCCCCGCCGCGCGCGAGCGCCTCCGTGCGGACATTGAATGCGCGCTCGATATCGGCGAAAAGATCGATGAGTGGCTTGGACAGTGAGTACGAGCGCAGCGCGCGCAGCGTACTGGACAGCTCCTCCAGGCGCTGCAGCCCTTCCGCGGTGTAGCGGTCACGCTCGCCCAGGTCAGCCACCGCATCCGTGAGCCCCACCGCCTGTTCAGGCGCCTCCGGGGTGCGCTCGGCGACCTCCCGGCGCAGCCAGCCCAGGATGGTGCCGTCGTCTGCAGCAGAAAGATTCTGGTCCGCGGGTTCTTCGCCGCCGACATCTTCGCCCGCCAACCGGCCGGCGAGGTTGCGGGCGCGCTCGCCCAAGGCGGTGATATCGCGCATGCCGATGCCGCACATCGGCCCGGACAGCACGCGCAGCGCGGCACTGTTGTCCTGCGGGCGGATGAGCATGGTCGCCACCGCGAGCAAGTCCTGGATTTCCGGCTCCGATAAAAGCCCGCCCAGGCCGACGATCTCGTACGGGACGTCAAGCTCGTCGAGGTAGTGGGCGATTTCTACCGAGTGGCTGTTTTTCCGGACCAAGATGGCGGCGCTCAATTCCTTGCCGGCCTCGCGGCTGGCGAGGTACTTGTCGCGCATGTGCTCGGCCACGAAACGGCATTCGGCCTCGGACGTGGCGAAGTACCCGAGCTGAACGTCGCCGGCCTCCGCATCCGAGCGCGGCTGCAGCGGGCCGACGAGCCGGCTCGCGTTGCCGTCGGCCAGGACCACGTCCGCGACGGTGTTCGCCATATCGAGCACCAGGCGCGGGTTGCGCCACGAGGTGGTCAGCTCCTTCTTCGGCGCTGGCGAGCCATCGGCAGCCGGGAAATCGGTGGCGAAACTCGAGAGGTTCTCCTCGCTGGCGCCGCGCCACCCGTAGATGGACTGCATGGGATCGCCCACCGCCGTGACGGTGGTGGGCTCGTCCCCTTCGGCCGCTCCCTCGGCATGCCCGAACAGGGTGCGCAGGAACACGCGCTGCGCATGGGAGGTGTCCTGGTATTCGTCGAGCATGACCACCTTGTAGCGGTTGCGCAGCTGCTTGCCGATGCCCGGGTGCTCCACCACCAGCCGCGCCGCCACGGCCATCTGCTCGCCGAACGTGGTGACCTGCTTGTCGCGGTAGGTGCGGGCAAGTTCCACCACCAGCGGGAGGTAGTTGATGCGCCCGCGCTGCGCGTCCATTTTGGTCAGCAGCTTCTTCGAGTACTCCGTCTTTTTCGTTGCCGGCGGCAGTTCCTCTGCGGCGCGGAGGAACTCGGTGGACAAGTCGCGGACCGTGTCCACGTCGTAGAGACGGTTGGTCATGTTCCCCGCCAGCGCGAGGATGTCTTCGGTGACGCTGGCCACCTGCTTGTCCACGCCGACCTTACCGGTGTAGTTGCTCACCAGCTCGTGGGCGATGGCGTATTCCTCCGCGGCGGTAATAAGGCGCGCGAACGGTTCGACAGGGGCCAGCAGCCCGAACTCGCGGACAAGCTCGCCGACGAAAGAGTCGTACGTCATTGCCTTCGGGGCGATGGTGGTCAGCGCCTCGCCGATTTCCCCGCGGGGTTCAATCAACCCGGAGCCGCGCAGGTCGATGAGGTTGCGGCGGATGCGCTGCTCGAGCTGCCCGGCTGCTTTGCGGGTGAAGGTCAGCCCCAACACCTCGTCGGGTTTCACCATCCCGTTCGCGACCAAATAGACCACGCGGCTGGCCATCGTTTCCGTCTTGCCGGCTCCGGCGCCGGCGGTGACTAGAAGTGGCCCAGAACCGGCGGAGATAACGCCCGCCTGCTCCGGGGTGGGCTGGTGTTTTCCCAGTGCCTTGGCTATTTCTTCCGGCGTATGAGATGAGGCGAAGTGTGCGTTAGCCATGGTGGTAAGTCAGCCGTCCTTCCGGTTGGATCGGGCACAGGTGCCGCACGGGGCAGTCGGGGCACTTATCGTTTTCGCGGGCGGTGACCGTGGCGCCGGTCATCTCCCCTACCAGCGGAGGCAGAAGGTAGGAAAAGCGGGCCAGCGCCTCTGGCTCCAGCGCCGCCTGGTCGCAGGCTTTCTCTTTCTTGTCGTAGGTCAACGGGTAGTACAGCTGGGCGCCTTCAATCTTTTCCCCGTTTCCTTCCCTGTCGGTCTCCACGCGCCAGGCGCCGTCGGCACCGCGCGTGAGCTGGCCACCGGCCAGCACCAGCTGGTAGGCGCTAAGCTGCGGGTGCTCCTGGACTTCTTTGCCGCTCGGCGGGTGCTTGCCGGTCTTTAAGTCCACGACGCGCAGGCCGCCGTCGGGGAGGCGCTGCAGCCTGTCGATGGACCCGTACACGGTGGCCTCACCGGTGTCCGCGGTGATACGAACCCGCGCCTTCACCTCCGTGCCCACCAGCTCTTCCGTGTTGGCCGCGTGCCAGGTCGCGATGGTGTCGAGCAGGGACGTAAAGTCCGCCATCTCCTGCTCACGGCGCCATGCGGGCTCGGTGATGCAGGCGGCAAACGCCTCGGTAACGAGCTCTTTGGCGGCGGTGACATCGAAGCTGTCGGCCGCCGGGTCACCTGCCGCGCGGGCAAGCTGGACCCGGCCGAGTGCCTCCATAAAGGCGTGGGCCAAGTTGCCCTTCGCCAGCGCGAGGGTGGGCTGGTCGTCCTCCACGAACCGCTTGAGGGTCGCCTGCAGCGGGCAGCGCAGAAAGTCCTCGATCTTCGACGGCGACAAGGTGGGCTCCCTGCCGTCTACCGCTGGGTCGTATTGCGGTGCATTGCCGGCGGCGGTGCCGCGCGTGGCCCACCACTGGTCGGGGTGTGCTCCCGGCACGCCTGCCTGCGCCAGCCGGGCGAGCTGACGCGCGGCCTGCTGGCGCGCGTCCGGGGTTTCGTCCTCATCGCACAACACGCGGCGCAGGCGCGAGACGAAACCGGGGACGGACAGCACGGATACCTGCAGCGGGTCGATAACAGGCGGCAGGTCACCTTCCGGGGCGGTGTTAGCCGCAACGGAATCAGGCGAGACGGTGTCAGCGCCAGCGGAAACCACCCCGGACTCTTCCAGCGATGCCCCCGGCGCTGCCACCAGCTCCCGGATGAACCGCGACGGCTCCTGCACCTCGTCGGCGTCCGGGGCGTCGACCGCCACGACCGTCAGGCGGCTGCGGTGCCGCGTCGTGGCCACGTGGAACAGGCGCCGTTCTTCCGCAAGACGGTCGGCGAGGTGGCTGACCGGATCGTCTGGATCGATGTCATGGTCGATGAGATCCACCAGCTCGGCTTGGTCGAACAGGGAGCCGGTCTCCCCGAAGGACGGCCAGTCGCCTTCCTGCGCGCCGGCAACCACGACGGTGTCCCACTCGTTGCCCACCGCCCCGTGCGCGGTGAGAACCGGGACCGCTTGCGGCATCGCGGCGCGCCTATCGCGCACCCCGGTGGGCAATTCCTGTTCCTCGATGTGGGCGATGAACGTAGCCAGGGTGCCGTTGGGGCGCCGCTCGGTGAAGTCACCCGCGGCATCGAAAAGCGCCATCATCGCGTCCAAGTCGCGGTCGGCCTGCGAGCCGGTCGCACCACCGCGCAGGGCCGCGCTTTGGAGGCGAGTATCTAGCCCGGTGGCCTGCCAGACCGCCCACAAAACCTGCTCAACGCTCGCGCCCGCCGCAAGTTCCTGCCTGCCGGCCGCGAGCACAGCGGTGACGCGATCGAGCACGCGCGCCTCGCTGTCCGTGAGCACGCCCGCTACCGCCTCGCGCAGCGCTTCGTCCGCCTCGCCCTCCACGAATAAGCGCAGCGTATCGATGCCCCGGACACTCGGCACCGCCCGCCGCAAGCCGCGGATGAGGCGGCGCAAGGTGACGGGATCCGCCCCGCCCACCGGCCCGGTGATGAGGTCCTCGAGCTCGCCGTTGGATAACTTCGCCTCCAGGGCCCGCAGGCCCAAGAGCAGGGCGGCGACGAGCCGTTGCTCGGCGAGCACAACGTCGGTGGGGTTGATGTGCACCGGCACGCCCGCGGCCAGCAGCGCGCGCGACATCTGCCCGATGTCCCCGGTCGAGCGCACGATGACGGCAATATCGCGCCACTCCACCCCGTCTTCGAGGTGGCGGCGGCGCGCCGTGTCGGCCACGACGTCGCGCTCCGCCGCCGTGGTCGGAGTGCACACGACGCGCGCGGGCTCGCCCGTGCGACGCGCGGTGGTGAGATGAAGGGACTGGTCGGCCTGGAAGCCGTTGAGGAACTGCGTGCTCGCGCCGCGAAACCCGAAGACGGCTTGGTCCGGATCACCCGCCACGACGGCCAGCTCCGCGCTGTCCATCAGCCGCTCCACCAGCCGCCCGGAGGTCGGATCGAGCAGCTGCGCGTCATCGACCACAATGGTGTGCCACGCGTGCTCGGCGGTCAGTTGCGGGCGCAGCAGCACCTGGAAGACCAACTCCGGGGCCGAGTAGGAATGCACCCCGGCGAGCTCCAGCGTTTGCTCGTATTCGCGCAGGAAATCGCCGGCCGCACTCCACATCGGCCGGCGGAATTTCTCGCCCGCCTTTCGCAGATCGTCCGGGCCGTACCCACGTTCGATAGCGCGCAACAAAAAGTCGCGCAGCTGGCGCGCGAACCCGACGTATTCGAGGGCGGGCCGCACCTCTGCCGGCCAGCTGCCGGCACCGCTCTCGGCGTGGCCGACAAGCAGCTCGCGGATAACACTGTCCTGTTCCGCGCCAGTGATGAGCCGCAGGTCGGTCTCCGCCGCCCGCTCATCGCTACGCAAGAGCGCGAAGGCCAGCGAGTGGACGGAATGGACCATCGAGGACTTCGCGGCATAGTCATCCAGCCGCTGGGAAATCTCCCGGCGCACCCGCGCGCCCGCCTCCTTCGACGCGGTAACAACCAGGACACCGGAGGGATCGGCGCCGTCACGCAGCTTGCGGACCACGGTGTCCACGACCACGCTGGACACGCCCGATCCAGCCGCCCCCGTGACCTTCCACCGGCCCGTGCTGGGCAACGGGAAGTCCCACTCGCGCTCCGGATCGGGCGCGGGGCGCTCCACCAGCCGCACGCGCGGGGTGGGCACCGCATCGAAAATAGATCTGTCAGGTTGGGTCTGGGCCTGGGCTGGAGCTTGACCGTGATGTTGGGCCTGCGACGCGCACATGCGTCACATTATGGCAGACACCCGCGACACCAACAGCTCTTCCACATCTTCAATATACGAACGCGTGTTCGCACGCGATCGCGGGTGGAAATCGTTCACGTACCGGCGGTATGCCACCGCCCGCAGCAACAGCTGATCCAGGTTCGGGATGTGCGCGAACCTGTCACAAATCCGGTCGTCCACCGCCCCGGCAATGAGCCCGTCCACGATGACCAATGCGCTGGTAAACCCGCGCGGGCGGGGCGCTGCGGTGGGAACGAAGTCGACGATGGTCGGCGGGTTGGCCCCCGCGTAGATGGTGGTGCCCAGCAGGTCGGCGTGCCCCACCACCAGCGGCGACTCCGCATCGGCGTCCAAATCGCGGTAGGTTTCCCCGGTCTCTTCCCACGCGGCGGCCTCGGCGCGGGCGAAGATATCCGTGCGTGCCGATGCCGTCCCGGCGTGCGGCACCGTGAGTTCCCCGGCGGCATCGTCAAGCCGCAGCCCCAGCTGGGCCGTCTCGTCGACGCGGCGGGCCACATCGCCCGCGACAAACTGGGTGGCCTTCCATCCCGCCACGGTGTAGCGCCCGTCGGTCGAGAGCACCGGGCGCGCCACGCGCGCGCCGTCGACCTGCAGTTTCTCACGCACCTTGGCCGACCAAGAGGTGAGCTGCCCGGCGCGGGCGAAGACCACATCCCCGACGCGCGGCCCGTTGTCCCACGCCGGCCCCAGCTGCACCGCCTCATCGGGCGCAGATGTCGCGTGGAAGGCCTCTAAAACTTTCTCCGGCGGCTGCGGCATGGCGTGTGCTTACCCCTTCTTCGTGTCCATCGACCCCGCCTCAACCGGGCCGGGGCGGTGCGGATCGTCGCTGACGTGCGGGCGCGGATACGGCCACGGGTTGGTCATGCACACCGCGCCGTCATCCGGGTACGTCTCCGGCTCGCTGTCGGCGTTGAGGTCCGAGTTATTCAGCGAGATGGTCTGCTGCATCATGATCGGCGCCAGCTCGCGGTCGCCTCCGCACGCCTGGTGGGCGTTGTACCCAATGGCGTGGCCGAACTCGTGGTTGACCACGTACTGGCGGTAGCTGCCCAGATCGCCTTCGAAGGGCGTGGCGCCGCGCACCCAGCGCGCCTCGTTTAAGAAGACGACCGACTCGCCGGTGATCGTGGTGTGGCACGAAGTCTCGGTCTCGATCTGCTCGCCGCACATGCGTCCGGTCGTGCCAAACGAGCTCAGCCGGAAGCGGGTGTCCGGGTTGTCGTCTGGGGCGACGTGCACGAATTTGTAGCGGTCGTCGGCGGTCCAGCCGCGCGGGTCGTGCAAGGTGGCATCGATAAGCGCGGCAACCGCGTCGTCGCCGCCGTACCCCGCGGTATCCACACCGTTTTCAATCTCCACGGAGTAACGCACGGTCTTTTCCGTACCTTTGCCCACCTCGAGGCCCGGCTTGCCGGCGGGACGGTAGGTCTCGTCGCCGTGCTCGGAGTAGTCCCCTCCCGGCGGCAACTGACCGCGGGCGACCTCCAACGATTCCGCATCGGCGGGATCGGGGCCGGTTTCCGTACCGTGGTCGTCCTCCTGCGCCGACGACCCCGGACCTTCCGCGGAAGACTGCCCGTTGTTGCGGGCGTTATCGGCCGGTTCCCCACGCACCACATCAACCAGCACCCAGGCGGTGAGAACCACCAGCAGCGGGATCGCGATGACGCGCCACCACCCGTACTCGCGGGCGAATCGCTGCAGGCCGGAGGTATTCGCCGCCGGACGGCGCTGCCCCCGGCGGTGCGGTGGGCCGCCGGCGGCAGAACGGTGTGCCGAGTGAGTCATGGGGATTGAGGTTACCTACCTACGCTCCGATGAAACCCACAGCCTGGGTCTTGACGGCGCCGATCTCGACGTAGATAACGCGGTCGGTGCGCACCAGGTACTTCCGGCCCTTGGCGTCCTCGAGTTCCAGCAGTTCCCCGCTGGCCAGCGCGGAGTTCACCTTCTGGGTCAGCTCTTCCTGGGAGCCTTCTGCCTTGATGGTCAGCTCACGGGAGTTATCGGCGAAACCGAACTTGATGTCCATGAAACTTCCTCCACTCGTCTTGAAGTCTGTGCACCAGCTACGGGTGCGCCTAGTTCTCCCACACTATAACCCTGCCCGTTACTATCGAAGTGTGACTGCTCAGCACGATTCGCCCGCGTCCCGCACCCCCAGCCTGCCGCCGACGTTTCGGGAGCTCGGCGTTGCCGCGGAGCTTTGCGATGCCCTGGTGGAACACGGCATGGAACGCACCTTCGCCATCCAAGAGCTCACCCTGCCGCTCGCGCTAGCCGGCCGCGACATCATCGGCCAAGCCCGCACCGGCATGGGCAAAACGCTGGGCTTCGGCGTCCCGGTTTTAGACCGCGTCTTTGACGATGCGGCACTCCCCGAGCTGGACGGCACCCCGCACGCCCTCATCATTGCGCCGACCCGCGAGCTGGCCAGCCAGGTCGGCGAGGACCTGCGCGCGGCCGCGGTGCACACCCCGGTGACGGTCTTTACTGTCTACGGCGGGCGGCCCTACGAGGAGCAGATCGAGGCACTGAACAAGGGCGTCGACGTTGTCGTGGGCACCCCGGGGCGGCTTTTGGACCTGCACCAGCAGGGCTATCTCGATCTTTCGCAGATTGCCGCGCTGGTCCTCGACGAGGCCGACGAGATGCTCGACCTGGGCTTTCTGCCGGACATCGAGAAGCTTTTGAAGATTCTCGAGGCCACCCCACACCAGACGATGTTGTTTTCGGCCACCATGCCCGCGGACATCGTCTCGCTCGCCCGCCGGTTTATGAACCGGCCGGTCAACATCAGCGCGGAGGCCGACGCCCCGGCAACGATCGGGACGATTGAAAAGGTGACCTTCCAGGCGCACAAGATGGATAAAGAATCCGTCATCGTCCGCATCCTGCAGGCACGCGGGCGCGGCCGCACCATCATCTTCACCCGCACCAAGCGTTCCGCGGCACAGCTGGCCGCCGACTTGGCCCAGGCCGGGTTCGTGGTCGGCGCGGTCCACGGCGATATGGGGCAAGGCGCCCGCGAGAAGTCCCTCGGCGCCTTCCGCTCGGGGCAGGTAGAAATCCTGGTGGCGACCGACGTGGCCGCCCGCGGCATCGACGTCGATGACGTCACCCACGTCATCAACTACCAGGTCCCGGACGATCCGCAGACGTATGTCCACCGCATCGGCCGCACGGGCCGCGCCGGCCGCACCGGCACCGCGGTCACGCTGGTGGGCTACGACGAAGTGCCCAAGTGGCAGCTCATCAACGATGAGCTCGGCCTCGATATCCCCGAGCCGCCGCAGTGGTTTAGCACCTCGCCAGAGCTGTACGAGGCGCTGTCCATCCCCGCCGACGCCGCCGCGACCGTGGGTGAGCCACGCGCCGTTATCGGCGCCTCACCGCGGAAGGCCTCCGAGCGCGGTGGCGAGCCCCGTGCGCGCGGCTCCCGCAGGCATGGCTCCCGCGCGAAATCCCAGTCCCGCTCGCGGAGGCGCACCCGATGAATGCTCCCGTGCTGCGCCGCACCAAAAAAGACTGGTGGGCAGTCGGCGCCATTTCCGCAGTCAGTGCCGTCGCCCTCCTGGGTGCATACTTCACCTCGGACATCCGTGCCGCCACGCTCACCCCGGACAACCCGCCGGGTAGCGATGCAGCCGCGGCACCGCTGTCGCAGGTGCCCGAATCGCTTGTCCACGACGCGGAGTTTCCCGCCCCTCCCGGAGAAAACCCGCGCCCCGTCGTCGACGGCCTGGTCATCTCCGCGGAGGGGGCGACGCTGACCGCCTTCTACCCCACCGGCGAGGCAGCGTGGCACTACACGCGTGACGATGCCGACCTGTGCTCGCTGGGAACGGCATGGGGCAAGGTCGTGGCTACCTACCGCACCGGCGTGGGCTGCGGCGACGTGGTCGCCATCGAGGCGGCGACTGGAAAGCACTCCGCTACCCGCAGCGCCCTGAACGCCGATGCGGTCGGCCCCATTTCCTCCAACGACCGGGTGGGCACCGTCGCGCCGGAACGCGTGGAGCTGTGGCGCTCGGACATGGTGCGCACCATCGAATACGGCGAGGTCGAGGCGGTCCAAGAGCCCGATCAGCAGCCGCACCCTGAGTGCACCATTACCTCCGCGCTCACGCGCACGTCCCTGCTCGCACTGACGGAGACGTGCCCGAGCGGTCCTGACGGCACGGAGACCACCGACTGGCTGCGGCTGATGGACACCACCCCGGAGGACGCGCGCGAACCCGAGGTCAGCGGGGATTTTGAACTGCCTACTGGCAGCCGCTTGGTCTCCATCGGGCAGGAATCCGCGTCCGTTTACGCACCCGGCACAGACGATCACGCCGCCGGTGAGTTCATCGCGGTGGATAAAAACGGCACCGAGACGGGACGCGACAAGGCCCCGTCGGCGGCGGAAGCGCCCGCGCTTGCCGATGCCACCCCGGACCCCCACCCCGTCTTCACCCCCGCCACGGCCGACCTTCCGCACCACATGTCGTGGTTCGACGGCACCCGGCTGCACCTTTTCAACCCGTCAGATCAGCGCCATGTGCGGGCCATCGACAATGCCGTGGGCACGGGCGTGGCCGTGGACGGCCGTCTGCTGGTCCCCACTGCGGCCGGCATCGCCGTCCTCGATTGGGAGACCGGCGAGACGCTGCGAGACATCCCGGTCGACCGCGGCGGGTACGCGGGGCCGATATCGCTGAACGTGGCGGGCGATCACGTCATAGAAAAACGCGGCACGCAGCTGGTGAGCCTGCGTACCGCGTAGACTGTGCATGCCCACACGGCCGTTGGCCGCGTAGGCATGCACCGGGGAATTAGAAGCGCGCGGCAAACCACTTCGTGGAGGCCGGCGCGAACATCAACAGGTACAGCGCGGCGAGCGTGGTGACCAACGTGACGATGCCCAGGGCCACCGCCCCGCCCGACATCATCTGGAACGAGCACGCCGCGAGGATGATTTCGATAAGCACGACCGCGCCGCGACCCCACTTGTGCCCGCGGGACATCGCTATGGACGCCGCAATAACGAAGCCGAAGACGATAAAGATGAACACCGCGCTGCCCACGCCCACCCAGCGGGCGGCGGCGCCGGTGGATTCCAGCGAAGAGTCGCCGCCCATGAAGTCCTGGGCGGCGAGGAAGATACCGAAGCAGATCACCGCGATCGATTGCACGATGGCAATCGCGGCGGCCCACCGCACCGTTTTCGGTGCTGCGCCGCCGGCGGGTGCGTCACCGTGCGGTTCGGCTGGCTGGTTCGTGCGGGCTCGCTGGTTTGCGTGTGCTCGGCTGGACGGTCCACTGTTGCGCATATTCACGCCCAGTAGTCTACGTCCGGCCGGAAGTTAACCTGAACCGGCACCAGCCCGTGAGTCGCCCATGAGCCACCTGACAGATAGTGACTGCCCTCACCCTAAGTGTGATTTGACGCTCGTGCCGGAGGAATACTCATCAGGTTTTTGCCATAGTTGCACGTCATCACGATTTTTCACTCTGTCATTTCGCGCAGTTAGCGTCCGATCCGACCACCCACGGGCGCGTTATTTTCGTGACCTTGGTAACAAAACGCGGAAAACCCCTAGCGGGCGTTTTGTAAACATGCCATTATTCTCGGGTAGCACAAACAAAGAACTGGTTAACCGGTTCTTAACCTCAGGCAAAACTGAGGTAAATATCGGGTGACGCCATGGCGGCGAGAGTGCATCCCATCCACACGGATAGCACCGCGCAGACCGGCTCCCCGGTAGTCCATTTCTGAAAGAAAAAGCAACGCCGATCTGTGATCGACGTTGTGGGCCACACTCTGCTGTCTAAAATTTGTTAGGAGATATCAATCATGGATTGGCGCCACGAAGCTGTTTGCCGCGACGAAGACCCCGAGCTGTTCTTCCCGGTCGGTAACTCCGGCCCTGCCCTGACCCAGATCGCTAAGGCCAAGCTGGTCTGCAACCGCTGCCCCGTTTCTTCCCAGTGCCTGCAGTGGGCACTCGAGTCCGGCCAGGATGCCGGTGTGTGGGGCGGCATGTCCGAAGAGGAGCGCCGCGCCCTCAAGCGCATGCACAAGCGCAACCGCCGCGCCCGCGTCTCCGCCTAAGACCAATTTCGTGCTGCGGCGGACCTACCGCTACAGTTGAATGAGCTATTAACCTCGCAACAAAGGAGTACCACTATGAGTAGTAAGCGTGCTCGCAAGCGTAAGGACCGCCGCAAGAACAAGGCTAACCACCGTAAGCGTCCGAACGCCTAACAAGCAGCAGTGGAGGCCCCGACCGAATTTTCGGTCGGGGCCTCCATTACGTTTTAGGCACGTTTTAGGCCAAGGTCCCGACCACCCACGCTGCAGCCACGAGCACGATGGAGAAGAACCACGCGATGGGCACGGCCTTCTTCAAATAGGTGCCCATATTGGCCCCTTCAGCCAGCCCAAGCGCGAGCCACAGTGCCGGCGAAAACGGCGAGACAAAAGTCCCCACCACGTTGCCGATAATGAGAGCGCACGCCGCGCCCATACCGGAAACGCCGAACGCCCCCGCCGTCTGCTGCACGATGGGCAGCACGGAGAAGTAGTACGCATCGGTGGACGTGAGCAGGTCCAACGGGACACCAAAGAAGCCGATGATGATGTGCAGGTAAGGCCCAAGCGCGTCAGGCAAGACATTCACCAGTTGCAGGGCGATTGCCTCCAACATCCCCGTGCCATTGAGAACGCCGAGGAACATGGCCGCGGCCAAAATCACGCCCGCCATGGATAGCGCGTTCGGTGCATGGCGGCGCAGCGACTCCGCCTGCGAGAATGCATCTGGGAAGTTGATAAGCAGCGCCAGCGTGGTAGCGATGAGGAACGTCGGAGCCGGTGGCAAAAGCCCAGACAACAAAGTGGCAAGGACTACGAGCACGAGAATCGCGTTCAAACAACGCCACGCCCGCGGCGGTAGGTGTATGCCGCCTTGTCGCGCTCCTCTTTCTGACGGGCGGCGAACTCCGTGGCGAGCCGATCAACGTCGACGCCTGAGCCGGCCTCGGGGTTAGCGGCGGCATCGTCACGCACGCCCGCTCCCCCTGCATTTACGGCGACTCGGGCACGTAATTTCCGCTGCTCTCGCATGCCCAGCAGCGCAGCAGCAATAAGCACGAGGATGACTGCGGCCGCCTGAATGGGAAGCAACTTCACCCAGATCTGGTTCGGATCCTCTGCCACCACAGCCCCAGCGCGCCCCAACGGTCCGCCCCACGGGACCATGTTCATAACGGAGGCAGCCAGCGCCACGATGGTGATGAGCACGTACCGCGAGATTCCGATCTCCTTATACAACGGCAGAAGGGCCGGAATTGTGAGCAAGAAAGTGGTCGACCCAGATCCGTCTAGGTGCGCCACCACGCCAATGGCCGCGGTGCCCGTCGTCACGGCCACTACGTTTCCCTTTGTGAGCCGCATCAGCCAGGTGATGATCGGGGTAAACAGCCCCACGTCCTGGAGAATGCCGAAAAAGATGATCGCGAAGATGAACATCACCACGACGTTCATCACGGACTCTAGCCCCTCCCCGAAAAAGTCCCCGACGTCGCCGAAGCCGTGCCCCGTAAGTAAGGCCGCCGCAATGGGCACGAGGGTCATAGGAACAATCGGGTTGACCTTCCCGCGGATCAGGATGCCGACCGTGAGAAGGATTGTGCAAAGGCCGACAACGGTCAGCCCAACAGGGGACGTCATGACAGCTTGAGCTCCTCGAACGATGTTTAGGTTTCTCAAACTGTAACACCCGACACATCAGATGTTTCTATATGACCCTAACCACATGTGAGGTGGCCCTGGACCGCCACCCGTCTCTCCCTGCGCAAGTCCCCGTGGGCAGAGCGCGCGAAACGAGCCATTTTCGTCCGGAAAACTCGAAAATCGGCGGGAAAAATCCCTAAAACTCGCGCTAGTGGAACTCGCGCTGGTGGGACGCGCGGGGCGTGTCTGGAAGTTAGGACCAGCGGTACTCGGTGTACGAGGTGCTCGTGCTGGTCTCGGTGCTGCGGATCTGCACGGTGATCTTGCGGCGCAGCCGCTCGGGAGCTTCGACGGAGTGGCAGCACTCCCGCATCATGGAGCGCACAATCTCTTCCACCCGGAGGCGGTCCAGGCAATGCGAGCAGGCGGCGAGGCGGACGCGGATCTCGCGCTGTCGCTGCGCTGACTGGGGCGTATCTAGAAGCTCACGTAAAAGCGCTTCTACTTCGCGCGAGCTACACCCGGTGCACTCGTTGTCCTCTTCGTAGCTCATGTTCTAGTCCTCCATATCCGGGTGGTCTAAACCGATTCCGCGATCGCGAGCCACATCCTTCAACGCCTTCCGGAGCAATTTTCTTCCCCTATGCAGCCGGCTCATGACAGTCCCCAGCGGAGTGTCCATGATTTCCGCGATTTCCTTATAGGCCAGCTGCTCCACGTCGGCGTAGTAAACCACCATTCGGTAGTCCTCCGGCAGCTCCGCCATCGCCTGGGTGATCTTCGTGTCCGGCATCGCCTTCAGCGCCTCAACCTCCGCCGACTCCAGGCCAGTCGAGTCGTGCGCGGAGGTGGTATACAGCTGCGAGTCCGTCAGATCCTCGGCGGAGGATTCCTGCGGGCGGCGCTTCTGCTTGCGGTACGAATTGATGTACGTATTCGTCATGATCCGGTACAGCCAGGCCTTCAAATTGGTGCCCTGTTTGAAGGAGTGGAAGTTCTTGTAGGCCTTGAGGTAGGTCTCCTGCACCAGGTCCTCAGCGTCCTGCGGGTTGCGGGTCATGCGCAGCGCGCCGCCGTAGAGCTGGTCGAGCAAAGGAAGCGCCTGGGCCTCGAAGGCACGGGCGGGGTCGTCCACCGTGTCAGCCTCGCTAGTGTCAGCCTCGCCGGCCGCGTTCCCAGAACTTCTAGCCATGAATGTGCTCCTTTGGTCCCATCGGCGTTCCCCTCATTGTAGGTTGCGGGGCGCGTTGCCCCGATCGGTCAGATCCCCCAACAGTTCGCGGTAGTCATTGCGGGTGTTGCCCACCGCCTTGTCCACGGCATACAGGTGGAACGATTCGCGCAGTTCCGCAGGTGCCGGGTGCAGCAGCTCCGCGGCCTCCTCCGGCGAGCCATCGGTCCACTGCCGCATCTCTTCCGGTGCGAGAAACCGCGGCAGCCTATCGTGCAGCCAGTCCATGGGCTCGGCGGCAGCGGTGGTGACGATGGTGGCAGACAACTGGTCCATGCCCGTCGCCCACAGGCCGGCTGCCCACATCGTTTTCCCCTCCCCCAGGGTGACAAAGTACGGCTGCTTGCCGCCGTCTTCGGGCTTCCACTCGTAGTAGCCGTCCATGGGGATAAGGCAGCGGCCCGAGTTATGCGCCGCCTTGAACGCGTCGCGGAAGGACGGCTTCTTCGCCACGGTCTCGGCGCGGGCGTTGAACAAGGGCGGGCCGTCGAGGTCCTTCTTCCAGTGCGGCAAGAGCCCCCACCGGGCAGGGTCGAGCTGTGCGAGCCCCTCTTTGAGCCGCACGATCGGGATGACTTGCGTCGGGGCGATGTTGTAGCGCGCCGGCGGGAGATTGCGCGGGGCATGGGCCTCTTCCACCCCGGGGAGGGCTCCCATGTGGTCCAGCAGATCGTCGGTTGCGAAGAGCACGAATCGTCCACACATGGTCTCTATTATGGGCGGTATGTCTGAATCCTGGTCCGCTCCTCGTGCCACCAGCCCGATTACCTGGGCGCAGCACCTGCCCGGCTCGAAGTCGATCACCAACCGCGCGTTCATCATCACCGCGCTCGCTGATTCCCCGTCCGTCCTGCGCCGGCCGCTGGCCTCGCGGGACACCGACCTGATGGCGGCGGCGCTCAAGGCGATGGGCGTGGGCATCGACACGCACGGCGCCGAGGTGCACGTCACCCCCGCACCCCTCCACGGCGCGGAGATCGACTGTGGCCTCGCCGGTACGGTCATGCGTTTCATCCCGCCGGTAGCCGCGCTTGCCGATGGCCCCGTCACCATCGACGGCGACGACCAGGCCCGGCAACGACCGCTGAAAGTGATGCTGGACGCACTGCGCGAGCTGGGTGTGGAAGTGGAGGGCGACGGCCTGCCCGCCACGCTGAGCTCCCCGGGCGTTCCGGCCGGCAGGGAGATCACTATTGATGCGTCGCAGTCCTCGCAGTTCGTCTCCGGGCTGTTGCTGTCCGGCGCGCGCTTTACTAACGGGCTCACCCTCCGCCACGAGGGCGGCGCGCTGCCGTCGCTGCCGCACGTGGAGATGACCGTGGGCATGCTGCGCGCGGCCGGTGTCACCATCGATTCCGACGACACCTCGTGGACCGTGCACCCCGGCCCGATCAAGGGCGGGACGTGGAACATCGAGCCGGACCTCACCAACGCCGCGCCCTTCCTCGCCGCGGCGGCGGTCACCGGCGGGCGGGTAACCATCAAGGATTACCCGGCCTCCACCCGCCAGCCCGGCGACCGGTTCCGCCACATCCTCATGGATATGGGCGCGACCATTAACCAGGAGCCGACGTTTTGCACCGCCCTCGGCGCCGCAGACGGGCAGCTGCACGGCATCGACATCGACATGTCCGACATCGGCGAGCTCGTCCCCACTGTCGCAGCGCTGGCGGCCTTGGCAGATTCGCCCACCCGCATCCGCGGCGTGGCGCACCTGCGCGGCCACGAGACAGACCGCCTCAACGCCCTGGCCACGAACTTGAACTCGCTTGGCGGCGACGTCACCGAAGAAGCCGACGGGCTCACTATCAACCCCGCCCGCCTGCACGGCGGCACGTGGCAGGTCTACGGCGACCACCGCATGGTCACCGCCGGCGCCATTCTGGGCCTGCGGGTAGAAGACGTGGTCGTCGACGACGTCGCGGCAGTATCCAAGACCATCCCGGGATTCGACCGGATGTGGCAGACCATGCTCGACGAGGGCATGCAGGAGCGCAATGGCTAAACGCAACCTCTCTTCCTACGACGAATCGGACGTGCGCGTCCGCCCGAAGAAAACCTCCCGCCCGCGCACCAAGGACCGCCCCGCGTACAAGAACGCGGAGTACGGAATGGTCATCACCAAAGACCGCGGCCGCTGGGGCGTGGCCCTCGATAACGGACCCGAGGTCACGTGCATCCGCGCCCGCCAGCTGGGGCGCACCTCCATCGAGGTCGGCGACCGCGTTGGCGTTGTCGGCGATACGTCGGGGAAAAAGGACACGCTGGCGCGCATCGTCAAGCTCGCGGAGCGCCAGTCAGTGCTGCGCCGCACCGCGGACGACACCGACCCCTACGAGCGCATCGTCGTGGCCAACGCGGACCGGCTGCTCATCGTCACCGCGGTGGCGGATCCCCCGCCACGCGCAGGGTTTGTGGAACGCGCGCTCGTCGCCGCGTTCGTGGGCAACGTCCACCCCGTGTTGTGCCTGACCAAGACGGACCTTGCGGATCCGGAACCGTTCGCCCGCGAGTTCGCCGATCTTGATATCACCGTGGTGCACGCGGGTGTCGATGACGACCTCACCGAGGTCAAGGACGTCATTGCCGGCCACGTGACCGCCCTGGTGGGCCACTCCGGCGTGGGCAAATCCACCCTGGTCAACCGGCTCGTCCCCACGGCCGCCCGGGAAACGGGCGAGGTCTCCGCGGTGGGCAAAGGCCGCCACACCTCGACTCAGTCGGTGGCGCTGAGCCTGCCGGCCAACGCCGGGAACGGGGACGGAGACGGGGACGGGCACGGCGGGTGGATCGTGGATACCCCCGGCATCCGTTCGTTTGGGCTCGCGCATGTCGATGCCGACACCGTCATCGGGGTCTTTTCCGACCTGGCCGCGGTTACCGATGCCTGCCCCCGCGGCTGCACCCACATCGGACCGCCGGCCGACCCGGAGTGCGGGTTGGACGATCCGGAGCTCATCCCGCCGGGGACCGCGACCGCGCGGCGCCGCGATGCCGTGCGCAAGCTGCTGGTCGCGCTGCGCACGAACGTCGAGTGGGAGAACTAAAAGCTAGAGCAGCTCGACGATAAACGGCAGCTCATCCGGGTGGTAGAACGCCATGAAGTTGTCGAGCGCGTCGCCCACGATGAGCTCGGCGTCCTCGTCGGCGAGATCGGCGGCGTCGATGGCCTCAATGGCCTTCTGGGTAGCCGCCTCGGATTCTTCGATGTCGACGTGGATCGCCGCGAGCATGTCCGGCGTGATCTCGGCCGGATCGAGCTTGACCACGGCCTCGCCCATCTCCGGGTCTGGGTGGACGGCGGAGGAGTTCACGTCCGCCGAGATGACGACGCGGCGGTGTGGGAAGGTTTCATCGCCAATCGCCAGCAGGCGGATGGACGCCAGCGCGGCCTCCTGGAACGCCGAGTAGGCGATCTCCTCTTCATCACCCGAGGTGAAGTACTCCTCGAGCGCCGGGGTCACGCTGAAGGCCCAGCCGTTGCGCGCGTGGACCGCGCCCTGTTTGCTCAGCTGGTCGAGCATCTCGAAGGTGGCGGGGACGTACACCCGCGTCTTCGTGGGCACTTAGAATTCCCCCTCGATGTCGAAGACGGCCTGGACCTCCACGCTGGTGCGGTCGAAGACCGTGTACAAGAGGCCGAGCAGGCCGAAGTCGACCGCCGCGCGGATGTTGAGCACGGAATCGTCAACGAACACGCAGTCGGACAGCGGCAGGTCGAGCGCGTCCGCCGCCGCCTCGAAGGCAGCCTTTTCCGGCTTCTCAGCCCCGATGTCACCGGAGAGGATCACCGCGTCGACGTCGCCGCGGAACTCCCACTCGCGGATGGGCTCCGCGCCCGGACCGCCCTCGTCGTTGGAGAGGATGGCGATGGACACGTCGGCAGCCTTGATCTCCTTGAGCAGCGTCCGCCAGCGCTTTACTTCTTCTTCCGGACCGTCCAGGACTCCGACGTAATCCACGATGAGACCGCGCATAATTCCTTCCCTCACAACGACACGGGGTGGGCACTTACTGTGGAGAAAGTATAACTAACTCGCTTATTACCCGTTCGGGCCTCCCCATGCCATCCGGGGCGTCCTAGGCCGTGCGGAACGGGGCGCGGCGTGGGAAGATGAGCGCCGAAGGAGCTGCCCTATGTATACGCCTATTCCCGGCTTCGTCCATTTGCACGCCTACCGGCCCCAGACGCGTGCCGTGCCGCCGCACCAGGCGCGACCACACGAGGCGACCCCACACGCGGAACTCAGTGCCGCCGACCTGCCGGCGGAATCCAGCATTCGTGCCGAGGTCACCGCCCTAGCGCGCCTGGCCATCGACGTGGTCGGCGGCCTACGGCCGGTTTCCCACCTCGACGAGGAGCGCTTCGATACGGCCGTGCTCCGGCACCTGCGTGCCTGGCGGCGCCGCAGCGGGCAGGGCGGCCACGGCGCGCGCATGCTGCGGCTGCACGTGCGTGCCGATGGCGAATTCTTCGGCACCGCACAGGTAGGTCCCCGCCACCATGCCTTTACCGGCACGGCCGACGGGGACCACTTAACGTCGTTCCGGCTCATTTAACCGCCAGAGCCGGCGACGCCTCTTCGCGCTTACTTCGCTTCTTCCTTGTCGAACTGCTTGCGCAGCAGGAACAGCTGGCGGACGGTCTCTTCCTTGATGCCGTCGTTCATGGCGTGAAACATGTCGCCGCCCTCGCGCTGGTACTCCACCAGCGGGTCACGCTGCGCCATCGCACGCAGGCCGATGCCCTCCTTGAGGTAGTCCATCTCGTAGAGGTGCTCGCGCCACTTCTGGTCAATGATCGGCAGGATGACCATGCGCTCGGTGTTGCGCATCTGCTTCTCGCCGCCGATCTCGGAGATCTTGTCCTCCAGCTCGTCGTACTGGTGCTCGGCATCGGTCACCAGCGCATCGCGAAGCTGCTCTGCGGATAGCTCACCCGGCTCGCCGTACTCGGAGCCGTCGACCAAATCCTCCGGGCGCATGGTCGGGCCGTACAGGGAGTCGAGCGCGTTCCACAGCTGATCCAGGTCCCAGTCCTCGACGTAGCCGTTGGCGGTGGCGCCCGCGACGTAGCCGGAAATGGTGTCGTCGATCATCGAGCGGATGTTGCCCTGGATGTCGTCGGCGTTCAAGATGGCGTTGCGCTCGCCGTAGACGACCTTGCGCTGCTCGTTGAGCACCTCGTCGTACTTGAGCACGTTCTTGCGCATCTCGAAGTTCTGGTTTTCCACCTGGGCCTGCGCGCCCTTGATGCGGTTGGACACCATCTTCGAGTCGATCGGCACATCGTCCGGCACGTTGAGGCGGTTCATCATGTTCTCCATCGCTTGGCCGACGAAACGCACCATCAGCTCGTCGCGCATGGACAGGTAGAACCGCGTCTTGCCCGGATCGCCCTGACGGCCGGAGCGGCCGCGGAGCTGATTGTCGATGCGGCGCGACTCGTGGCGCTCAGTGCCCAGGACGTACAGGCCGCCGGCCTCGCGGACCTCGTCACCGAGGCGCTTAGAGCGCTCGCGCTCCTCATCGATCTCGGCGTCCCACGCCTCCTGGTAAGCCTCCTCGTCCTCGAAGGGGTCGAGGCCGCGGTTGCGCAGCTTCTCATCGAGGATGACCTCGGCGTTGCCGCCGAGCACGATGTCGGTACCACGGCCGGCCATGTTCGTCGCCACGGTGACGGTGCCGGGGCGCCCGGCGCGCGCGATGATGCGGCCCTCTTCCTCGTGGTACTTCGCGTTGAGCACCGAGTGCTCGATGCCGCGTTTCTGCAGCAGCTGCGACAGGTACTCCGACCGCTCGACGGAGGTCGTGCCCACGAGCACCGGCTGGCCGGCCTCAGCGTGCTCGGCGATGTCATCGACCACCGCCGCGAATTTGGCCTCCTGGGTCTTGTAAATGCGGTCCGGCTCGTCCTTGCGGATCATCGGCTTGTTCGTCGGGATCTGCACGACGTCCAGACCGTAGGTGGAGTTCAGCTCGGCCGCCTCCGTCTCGGCGGTACCGGTCATGCCGGAGATTTTGTCGTAGAGGCGGAAGTAGTTCTGCAGCGTGATGGTCGCCAGGGTCTGGTTCTCGTTTTTGATCTCGACGTTTTCTTTCGCCTCGATCGCCTGGTGCATGCCTTCGTTGTAGCGACGGCCGGCCAGGATGCGGCCGGTGAAGCTATCGACGATGAGGACCTCGCCGCCGCGGACAATGTAGTCCTTGTCGCGGGTGAACAGCTCCTTGGCCTTCAGCGCGTTGTTGAGGTAGGACACCAGCTGCGAGTGCTCCGGGGCGTACAGGTTATCGATGCCCAGCTGGTCCTCCACGAACGCGACGCCGTCCTCGAGCACGCCGACCGTGCGCTTCTTGTGGTCCACCTCGTAGTGGATGCCCTCGCGCATGCGCGGCGCGAGCTGGGCGAAGACGCCGTAGAACTTGCCGGTGCCGTTCACCGGACCGGAGATGATGAGCGGGGTACGTGCTTCATCGATAAGAATGGAGTCGACCTCGTCGACGATGCAGAAGTTGTGGCCGCGCTGGACCACGTCGTTCAGGCTGCGGACCATGTTGTCGCGCAGGTAGTCGAAGCCGAGCTCGTTGTTGGTGCCGTAAGTGATATCGGCGTCGTAGGCCTTCTTGCGCTCCGGCGGGCGCATCTCGGACAGGATGACGCCCACGGAAAGCCCCAGCCAGCGGTGGACACGGCCCATCATCTCCGCGTCACGCTTGGCCAGGTAATCGTTGACCGTCACGATGTGGACGCCCTTGCCCTCCAGCGCGTTGAGGTAGGCAGGCAGAAGCGAGGTCAGCGTCTTACCTTCACCAGTCTTCATCTCGGCGACGTTGCCGAAGTGCAGGGCCGCACCGCCCATGATTTGCACCTTGAAGTGCTTCTGGTTGAGCACGCGCCACGCCGCTTCGCGCACGGTGGCGAAAGCCTCAATGAGGATGTCGTTGAGCGTTTCGCCGGCGGCCAAGCGTTCCTTGAATTCGTCAGTCTTCGCCTTCAGCTCTGCGTCGGAGAGGGCGGAGTATTCGTCATCCAGATCAATTACGTTTTGCGCCATCTTGTCGAGGCGCTTGACCATGCGCCCCTCACCGGCGCGCAAAAGCTTGGACAGTCCAAACACCTAAGGAAATCCTTCTTGTCTCGTCGCGACTGTAAGTTAACTCCCCGCTATTGTACGCACGCGCCGCTCGCCCACTGCGCGTACGGCCCAGGCGTTCCGATAACAAGTAACGACAAGGCCCCAGCAACCACGCTCAACACACACCCAGTGCTGGGTGTGCATAGCGGGTGGCTGGGGCCTCGGGTGCTGCGCGATGTGCAGGCGCCTGCCCTGTCGCTAGCGGTCAGCTTTACTGCGCATCCTCGGTCAGAGAGATGAGACCGTAGTCGTAGGCGTGGCGGCGGTAGACCACCGACGGCCGCTGGGTCTCTTCATCAATGAAGAGGTAGAAGTCGTGGCCGACCAATTCCATCTCGGACAGCGCGTCGTCCACGCTCATCGGGGTGGCCGGGTGCTCCTTGCGGCGCACGACCTGGCCGGGGCGGACGTCCTCGATGGAATCCGCGTAGGGGTCGACGTAGCGGTCTTCCTTCTGCTCTGCCGCCGCAGTCTGGTCCTCGGCGCGGGACTTCTGCGCTTCCGCGACCATCTCGGCCGCCATCTCGCCGGTGCCCTTGGCGGCGCGGTGACCGGACTTCACGTGCTCGCGGCGCACCTTGACCTTGCGCAGGGAGCGCTCCATCTTCCCGATCGCCGTTTCCAGCGCGGCATAGAAGGAGTCTTCCTTTGCCTCGGCGCGCGCGAGGTGGCCCTTGCCGGTCGCGGTGATCTGGATGCGGTCCGACTCGGAATCCCGGCGCGGGTTCGGCTCGTGCTGGAGCTCGACGTGGAAGAACGTCAAGGTGGGATCGAGGCGCTCGATCTTGGACAGCTTGCCGGCCACGCGCTCTTGGAAGTGCTCCGGCACCTCCACATTGCGTCCCGTGATGGTGACCTGTGCGTTGAGATCGCCCGTTGGCTCGGTCATGACGTGCCTTCCTTTCCCATGACTGGACGGTTCTTTATTATGTTGTCGTTCACAACGAAGAACTGCTGTGACACTTCACATTCTAGCAACGTAGAGTGCGCTGTTAGGCATTGGGTGTGCTGTTAAGCGTCTGCGAGAACCAGCGCGCCTGCCACGGAAATCCCAGCTCCGCGCAGGCGCCGCGCGCTTGCCGCGAGAGTGGCGCCGGTGGTGATGACGTCGTCGACCACAACCACGGGCCGCGGCGCGCGGCCGGATATGCCCGCCTGCGGCACCAGCTCGATGGCGTGCACCATATTCGCCCACCGATCCGCGGCGCTCAGCGACGTCTGATCCGCCACCCTGCCGCGGATGCGCAGCACCGAGCGCACCTGTGTGTGACCACCGAGCTGCTGCGCGGCAGCCTGGCACATGTGGGCGACCGGATCCCCGCCGCGCTGGCGGGCCGAGCGTGACCGTGTCGGCGCGGGCACCAGGTCCACCGCGCCTGGAAGTTCACCGCGGGCCTGCAGGTGCGCTATCCCCGCCGCCACCACCGCGCCGACAAGCGGGCGGACCGGCTGGTTGTTTTTCTCCTTCATCCCGATGATCAGGTTGCGCCGCATCTGCGAGTACGGCCCCAGAGCGAAGACGGGCACGCCAATATCGTTCGGCCGCGTCACCGGGTGCGGCGGGCGGCGCAGCTCCTCGCGGCAGCGAGCGCACAGGACGTCTCCGGGCCGCTCGCAACCGCAGCACTGCCGCGGCAAGATAAGCTCCCCGATGCCGCGCAGCACATCCCCCGTCCGCATTGCGTGTCTGCCTAGTGCGCCACGATGGGCGCTGAGCGCACGCCCTGCATGCCGGGGACCTCACGCCAGAAGCTGGAGTCGGCGTCTTTGTGCAGCTGCAGCATCGCGTGTTGGTCGGTGACGTAAAGGGCCGAGGCCGAGGCCGCGAGCGTGACCACCGGGGCGGTGATGTTGCCGCTGGCCAGTGCGCTTGCCGATGACCCGTCCTCCTCCACGCGCCACACCGGCGTCTCGGAGGTATTCGTGCCGATCGCCAGCGACCCGTCTGCCTGCCAGTCGAGCGTGAGCGCGGCCCCACCGATCTCCGGGGCGACCTCGCGCACATTGACAATCCGCAGCTCTCCGGAGCTGCGGCGCTCGACGACGCCGATGTAGATGTTGCCATCGACAAGCATCGCCACGCGGGAGCTGGTTGGGGAAAGCCGCAGCACCGAAATGTCGCCGTCGATGCCGGCCTCGTCCAGCGCGGAGGTATCCACGCGGGTCTCGGCAGCCTCGCCGGTGGTCGACGACCGCACGACGCGGACCACCTTCTCGCCGTCCACAACGACCCACGCCGCCTGGCCGCTCAGCTCGAACGAAGGGCGCGAGATCGTTTCGGCGGTCATCGCCTTGGCCTGCTCGCCGCCAATCTCGCCGATGCTGAGCTGGTATTTGTCCTTCGGCGCCCGGCGCACCGCCGCCACATTGCCGTCGCTGCTGATGTCCGCCGACTGGATGTCGCCGCCCGTACCCAGCCCGTCAGGGAGCGGCTCCGCCTTGTCCGAGCCCACCTTGAGCAGGTTGCCCTCGTGCAGCGCGAACAGCGGCTGGATGGTGTCGTTGGGCTCGCGCGGGTTGAGATCAGCAAAGTCGTCGGGCTGGAGCTCCTCCAGGCCCTCGGCCAGCGGCGCGCCATCCACGCTGACCCGGTACGGGGCCGGAATACCCGCGCTGGCCAAAGTCCAGGTTAACTGCGCGCCGAAGTGCAGCCGATCCTTCTCGCTCATTTTGCTCATGCCGGTGAACTGGTACGTGCCGTCCTCGATACCGGCGAACGCCGCTCCCTCGGACGCGGCCGTGGACGCCGCCGGTTTGAGATCCTCCGACGGGCCCTGCATGAGCAACGTGATGAGCTCGGTATCGAGCTGATCCTGCCCGCCGTAAATCCACCGCCGATCCGAGACCAGCGCCTGCCCGGTCTTGTCCATGAAGTACAGGGAGTTCGGCTGGTACTGATTGCGCAGCTCGTTGCGCTCAATAACCACGCCGGCCGGCAGATCGGAGATGCGCCACTCGCCGTTTTCGCGCTGCATCTCGATGGTCGACTCATACGACGCGCGCTCCGGCACGTAGGACCCGCCCGTTTGCAGCGTGCCGATGACCGAGCCGCGCACCTGATAGGAGCGCTCATCGGTTTGCACCCGCTCGCCCGGCGGGGTGGTGATATCGATGGAATCAACCACGATGATGGGTCCCTGCGGCGTCCACTGCGAGGCGGCCTTTTGGGTGAGGAACTGTCGGGGAGCCTGGTAGTCCCCGGCAGGCACCGCCGAGGCGCTGAAGAAATCGCGCAGGAGCAGATCCGGTTCCTGGCCCGGCTGTGGACCCACCGCCGGCTGATCCTCGCGGGAGGGATCGAAGGTGCGGATCACCTGCGGTGACGCATCTCGCGGCAGCGTGGAACACCCCGTGATGACGAGGCAGCTGGCCGCGATACAGGCCATGGCTGGGCGAGCGTGCTCTCGCGCCGTGCGCTTCATGTGGGCCACTACGCCTCTCCCTCCGGCTCGGTGTCGCGCGGCATGTCGGTTAACTCCCCACTATGCGCGTCAAAGCGGTGCGATGTCGGCTTACGGAACTGGGTGGTGCGCTCAGCGGCGTCCGCAGGCTCGGAGTCCGCGGCAGCGGACGCGATAACCGCGCTCGAGGTGCCCGCCACTGCCATGGTCTCGCCGTCGGTCGTCTCGCCTTCTGCTTTCTCACCAGCCGGCTTCTCGCCCTGCGCTTGAAGCTCCTTGCCGTCCGTCATCCCGGGCAGCTCGAGGGCGATCGGCTCGTCGTCCACCTGGCCATTCGGCGTGCGCGGAATGATGAGGCGGAAGCGGGATCCCACCCCGGCCGCACCCACGGCATCGAGCGTGCCGCCGTGCAGCACGGCGTCTTCGCGGGCGATGGCGAGTCCCAGGCCGGTGCCGCCGGAATGACGCTTGCGGGAGGAATCGGCGCGCCAGAAGCGGTTAAACACCAGCTCTTCTTGCCCTTCCTTAAGGCCCACGCCCTGGTCGGTGACGGCCACACCCACGGCCCCGTCGTTTGCCGCGAGGTCAACCGTGACGGGGTTGCCCTCCGAGTGATCGATGGCGTTCGCGAGCAGGTTGCGCAGGATGCGCTCGATGCGCCGTGAATCCACCTCCGCGGTGACCGGTTCTTCCGGCATGCGCAGGCGCACCTCCACGCCGAGCTGTTCGGCGAGGTGATCCACCTGGGTGAACGCCGATTCCACGCAGCGCCGAATGTCCACCGGGACGGCAGACAGGTCGGCCACGCCGGCATCGTGGCGCGAGATCTCCAGCAGGTCGGCGAGCAGCTCCTCGAAGCGATCGAGTTCGCGGGTCATGAGCTCGGCGGCGCGGCGGTGGTGCGGGGCCAGCGATTCCGGATCGTCGGTGATCATGTCCGCGGCCATGCGCACCGTTGTGAGCGGCGTGCGCAGCTCGTGGGAGACGTCCGAGGTGAACTGCCGCTGCAGATCGCCGTACTCCTCCAGCTGCGTGATCTGCTTGGACAACTTGTCGGCCATGTCGTTGAACGAGCTGGCCAGCCGGCCCATCTCGTCCTCGCTGTCCACCGGCATGCGCTCGCGGAGGTGGCCGGCGGCGAAACGCTGCGCGATGCGGGAGGCGGAGCGGATCGGGGTAATGGCCTGCTGGGTTGCCAGCCACGCGATGCCCACGAGCAGCACCACCATGACCACGCCGGCAGCGGAGAGGAGTCCGCGCATCAGCGCCATCGTGGACTCTTCGCTCTCCATCGACATCACGAGGTAGACCTGCGCGTCGCGGATGTCCGAGTGGGTCGGCGAGCCCACCATGAGCGCGTGGTAGGAGCTGCCGTCGGCCTGCTCGATCGTGGTGAATTGATCCGCGATATTGCCGTCGCTGACCAGCTCGCGCAGGTTATCCGGGACGCGGTAGCCCTCCGGCGAGGTGACGATGGACCCGTCCGGGTTTTCCACCACGATGACCGGCTCGTACGTCGCCTGGCGGTCGCCGCCCTGGGCGGAAAGCTGGCTGAGCGCCGCGCGCGCAGAGTTGATGCGCACCTGCGTGGAGTTGGCGGTGCCCGACGCATCGATCTGCTGCTCCACCGCCACACGCGCGCGATCGATCTCCTGGCTGGCGATGTCCCGCTTTTGGTCAACGAGGCGCTGGGTAAGCACCGAGATGAGCGCGTACGCCAGGATTGAAATCACCACGGTCGAGGCCACGAGGATCATGCCGATCACTCGCAGCTGCAGCGAGGTGCGCCACGCTTCTACAAAAGCGTCCTTGAACTGTTGGAGGCGACGGAGGATGACTTAGTCCTCCGCAATTTTGCCGGTCTTGTACCCCACGCCGCGCACGGTGAGAACGATCTGCGGATCCTCCGGATCGCGCTCAATCTTGGCGCGCAGACGCTGTACGTGCACGTTGACCAGCCGGGTGTCGGAGGCGTGGCGGTAGCCCCACACGGACTCCAACAGCGCCTCGCGGGTGTGCACCTGGCCGGGCTTGCGGGCCATTTCCACCAAGAGATCGAACTCCAGCGGGGTCAGCGAGATTTCCTCGTCCTGCCCATCCGGGTTCTTGCGCACCACGGTGTGCTCCGGCACGTCGATGCAGGGTTAAGGGTCAAAAAGTGTGTCCGGAATCGCGGATTTTCACGGATTGACCTGTAGGTTTCCGGAAAGTATATGCTCCGGAAGCATATATCTAGCCCCCGACGGGAAATCCTCGGTGTGGCAGCCGTGATGTGCTATGCGCGGCGTGGTGTGGTGTCGCAATGTCGAAGAACCAACCACGCTGCCACTGCGGCGGTGAAATGAAACGCAACGGCACCACCAGCAAAGGCACCACCAGATGGCGCTGCAAACAATGCGGCGCCTCCAGCGTCAAACGTCGAAACGACATCACCAACGCGGCAGTGTTCACCCAGTTCATCGAGCATTGCACCACCGCAATATCACTCGACGACCTAGCCAAACGAAACGGTGTTAGCCGCGCCACCATGAAGCGGCGCTTCAAGTGGTGCTGGCTCGTTGATGTGCCTGACCCCACCGCCGGCCACCACAAGCGGATCTACGACCAGGTATTTCTCGATGGCACCTACACCGCCGGTGGCTGCCTGATCGTCGCGGCGACCATCGACCACGTGATCGCCTGGCACTGGTGCAAACACGAAACCACCCGCGACTACCAACTGCTGCTTGAACGCATCGAAGCCCACTCATCGCCGTCATCGACGGCGGCCAAGGCGCATACAGCGCAATCAAAAAGTGCTGGCCGACTACGAAAATTCAACGCTGCCTCGTCCACGCCCAACGCGTGGTCCGCCGCCACCACCACCAACCCACGCACCGATGCCGGGCGCACCATCTACCGACTTGCGCTGAAACTGACCCGGATCACCACACTGGATGAAGCCGCCGCGTGGGGTGTGCAACTGCACGAGTTTTCAACGATCTACCGGGAATGGATGAACGAGAAAACCATGATCAAAGACCCCAAAACAGGTGCATGGACCCGCGTGTGGACCCACCACAACGTGCGCAAGGCCTACAACAGCCTCAACCATCTTTGGCGGTCCGAGATGCTGTTTGTCTACCTCAACCCGCCAGCAGGAGTCCTTGCGCCCGAGCGGATCAAATCCACCACCAACAGCTTAGAAGGCGGCATCAACGCCCAGCTCAAACTGCTCGCCAGAACCCACCGCGGCAGATCAGGCGAACGACAACGCCGCATGCTGGATTGGTGGCTCTACTTAAAAACGGAACTGCCTGACGATCCAGTACGAATCGCCAGGCAGTCCGACTGGGGCCAGGGCCAACTCGCCAAAGTATCCACCCTGACCCAAACCGAGAACCAAGCCGACCACGAAACAGGACGCCCAGCCCTCTACGACAACGCTATCGACACCGACTACACCCACTCAATCGGCATTCAAAAAGGCCAAATCTAACCCCCGCGACACGCCGAGCCAGACACACATTTTGACCCTTAACCCTCGATGCACAGATCCCCGATCTCCAGGGTCTCGCCGGACGACGAATCGCTGCGGCGCAGACGCGCGCGGATGCGGGCGATGAGCTCTTTCGGCTTGAACGGCTTGGTGATGTAGTCGTCCGCGCCCGACTCCAGGCCCAGCACGACGTCGACCGTGTCGGTCTTGGCGGTGAGCATGACGATGGGCACCGCCGACTCGTGGCGGATGGCCCGGCAGATGTCCACGCCATTCATGCCCGGCAGCATCAAATCCAGCAGGATGAGCTCCGGGGCATGCTTGTGGAATGCGGGCACCGCATCGTTTCCGTCCGCGACGGCGATAGGATCCATGCCCTCGGATTCGAGGACGATGGTAAGCATCTCCAAAATCGCGGGATCATCGTCAACTACGAGAATCTTCGGTGCCACTGCCACTCCCTACTATCTCTTGTACGGCTCGGATAATCTTATCGCCATCAGCAGTGGCTATCCAACGCCCTGCCCACTCTTCCTCCGCCAGCCGGCTGTAGTACTCGGCGGTGCGGCGCTGCAGCCCCGAGTCTTTTTCGTATTCGTCTTTCGCGCGTGACGCGTCTGTCGATGCCCGGTCCGCAGCCCGCACCGCCGCAACCTCGGGCGCGGTGTCCAAGAAGATCTGCAGGTCCGGCACCGGCAGCTCGAGCCGGGAAAACTCCAGTTCGCGCACCCACTCGATCACGCCGGCATCGCCCAGCCGGGCGGCGCTGTAGGCCGCATTGGACGCCACGTAGCGGTCCAAGATGAGCAATTCCCCGCTGGATCGTGCAGCCTTTTGCAACGTCTCGCGGGCGCCGTGGCGGTCGAGCGCGAACAGCGTGGCCATGGCGTAGACAGAATCGGTGAGATCCCCCATCCGCCCGTAGAGCGCCTCGCGTGCCAGCTGGGCGTGAATGGACTCGGCATACCGCGGGAACGCGAGCGTGCGCACTTCTACCCCGCCGCCGAGCTCTCCGCGGATGCGCTCCACCAGGGTGTTTTTGCCCGCGCCGTCAATCCCCTCAATCGCAATGAGCACTTAGGACAGCGCCTCCAAAAACGGGTCGAGGTCGAAGTCGCCTTCCACCCCTTCCAGTAGCTCCGCGGCCTTCTCATTGAGGTCCTCGTCGCCGGAGCCTGCGAGATCGCGGATAAACGGGTAGTCCTCGACCGTCTTGCCGGCGGAGAAGGGCGCGCCCGCCCAAATGGCGGCGATGGTGGCGGCGGCCAGTCCATTGGACTCTTCCTCGTCCGTTTCGATGTCGCCCTGCGCCGCCAGGGTCACGGCGTCGCGGACGGCCTCGACCGCCTCGGCATCGTCAAGCGCTGCCAATTCGTCCAAGAAAGCGACGTTGTCATCGCTGGAAAAGATGGTTTCATCCCAGGTGGTCATTATCTCCTTCTCCTTTTCTCGAGGGGTACTGTACGGCGCGGGCGAGTGCGTCTGCTACCTGCCGCACTCAACACGGTTCTCATAAGTTGCGGAAGATGGTACTGTCGTTACCGACTTGTTACCAGATTTTGATGAGGTGGGACGGTGAACGCAGAAAAACGCGGCTTTATCACCTTCGTCTCCCTCGGCCTGCTCACCGCAGCCGGGGTGGGCGTCGGTGTCTGGCACGCCAGCTCCCCCAAGCCTGCTTCCGTCGTGAGCCAGGGCGCCACCTCCTCCATGGAGCAGCCGACCTCGGAGGCTTCCACGACGAGCGAGACTCACTCGGAAAAGCCGACGGACGACAAGTCCGATGGCGATCAAGATCGGGACCGCAAAAAGTCCGGCGACGATGAGGTAGAAAACAACGCCGCGGCGGGCAACCGTACGGGCGCCGGCCGCGCCCCCGGCATGGAAGACGATCCCTTCCTCGCGCCGCACGCTCGGGTCAACACCGAAAAGCGCGAGGTCGAGCCGACCTATTACTACCACCCCGGCAACATCTCCGATTCCGCAGGCGATGCCGAACCGGTCAACCCGAACGGCACCGGTAACGGCACCGGTTCTGGTTCTGGCGCGCAGAACCAGAACGAGCCGACGCAGCAGCACAACCAGAACGGCACTTCCCAGGGCCACACCGGGGAGCCGACCGATCCGAACACCCCGGCCAATCCGGACAACCAGGACGGCTCGGGCGACTCGGGCACCACGCCGAACGATCCGAACCAGCCGGACCGCCCCGGCGACAATGGTTCGCAAGGCGAGTCCAACGGCAACCAGCCAACGCCGACCCCGACTCCGAGCCCGGAGCCCAACGGCGGGTCGGACAAGAACAACCAGTCCCCGAACCGCCCGACGGAGACCACCCGCCCGGACGGAAACGGGAGCGGCACCAACGGCACGTCACCGCAGCCGCGGCAACGCAACGCGCAGCCGCAAAGCGACCAGCAGGGCGAGCAGTATGGCCCAGAGCCGACGGCCGATGGCGCGGCGTCGCAGGCGCCTGCCGATGCCAACGGCACCGAAAACGGCAATGGCGCAGAGCCCTCCGCCCCGGGCGAGGTTCACCCGGCAGGACCCGCGCACTCGCTGTCGAGCCACTAAGCGCGCGGTAAAAGCCCTAGCCGGGCGGCAAGCTCTAGTCGTCCACGCCGACGCGGACGACGAAGATGGTGGCCGGGCCGCCGGCCTGGACAGCCGAATCGCTCGCCGACATCCAGGCGGCCTGGCCGGGCTGCAGCTCGAGTTGGTCGCCTTCCCCCGCAGCAGCGGAAGCAGACGAAAGGCGCGCCGTGCCCGCCACGCACAGGGCGATAACCGGCCCGCGGGACGGGAGCGCGAAGGTGGATTCAGCGTCGGGGAGCTCGACGCGGGTGACCGCAAACTCATCGACCGGCACCGGGTAGTTCCACGCTTTGACGCCACCGGTTGTCCCCGCGTCTTGTCCTGATACCGAATCGGTGGCTTCGAGCTCGGCCGCGACGCGCGGGTCATCTGCGGCGGCGAAGTTCAGCACCTTCACCAGCTCTGGGACGTCGACGTACTTCGGGGTCAGACCACCGCGCAGGACGTTGTCGGAGTTGGCCATGACCTCGACGCCGAGGCCGCGCACGTAGGCGTGCAGGTGGCCTGCGGCCAAGAAGATCGACTCGCCGGGCGCGAGGTGGATGTGGTTAAGCAGCAAGGCGCCAAGCACGCCGGCATCGCCCGGGTAGCGCTCGTTGAGATCCACCACGGTGCGCAGGTCATCGACCATCCACTGGTCTACCCTCGCGGGCAGGCTGTGCGCCGCCTCAGCGATGAGCCGGCGGGCGGCGTTCACCACGGCATCGACAAGCTCCTTGCGGGCGGCAGTGGGAATGGAGATCCACGTGGTAAAAAGCGCCCGCAGGCCGGCCTCGTCGTCGTTGTCCGCGGCAGTGCCGTCGAGCATGGTCACGTACCGCTCGAGCTCCGGGCACTTGAGCGCGCCGAGCAGCTGACGGGTGCGCGCGACCGGGCGGAATCCGGCCATGGCGTAGAAGTCCGTCAGGGCGATGATGATCTCCGGCTTGTGGGACGGATCCTTGTAATTGCGCTTGCGGTCCGTCAGCGGAATGTCCGCTTCGTTTTCGCGGGCAAACCCCTCCTGCGCCTGTTCCATCGTCGGGTGTGCCTGCAGGGACAGCGGTTCCGCGGCCGCGAGCAGCTTGACCAGGTAAGGCAGGCGCTCGTGCGGGAACTTGTCCGTCACCGCGAATCCCAGCTCCGCCTGCGGGTCTGCCGCGATGATGTCGTCGAGGTTCTTGCCGTCCACAGTGGACGGATCGTTGGGGTGCGCCCCGAACCAAATTTCCGCGACGGGGCTATCCGTCGGCTCCTCCCCCACGAGCTCCGGGATGAGCGTGCGTGAGCCCCACGAGTAATTGCGGGGGATGCCGTGCAGCAATCGCATTGGTTGTCCTTTCCACACCACGAATGGGCTGGCGGGAGGTGATAAACGAGCAGGTCGCGGGAGACATTTCCTCCCGCAAAGCACTCATTAGGGTAGCAAAGCCTGGCGGCAAGATACGGCCGGCCACCGCAACAGGCACCAACTTCCCACCCGGCGCGCAGACCGCACCCATGTCGCGGCGCTGAGCCCCCACTGAACCACTTGGTTTCCTAGCAGTGAACTACACTGTCTATCCATGTTGTCTCCCACCGATACCGCAGACCACCCCACCGACGCTGGGCATCACGCGCCCCACCCGCGTGTCACGCTCATCGGCGGCGGCCCCGGCGCGTGGGATCTCATCACGGTCCGAGGCATGCACGCCCTCCAAGACGCCGACGTCATCCTCACCGACCACTTGGGCCCGGCGCCGGAACTGCACCGCCTGTGCGACGTCGATGCCAAACAGGTCATCGACGTGTCCAAGCTGCCGTATAAAAAACAGACCTCCCAGGAGAAAATCAATTCCCTGCTTGTTGAGCATGCCCGCGCCGGCCGCGCCGTCGTGCGCCTCAAAGGCGGCGATCCCTTCGTCTTCGGCCGCGGCTTCGAAGAGGTACAAGCTCTTTCCGCAGCGGGCGTCTCCTGCGAGGTCATCCCGGGCGTGACTAGCGCCGTCGCCGTCCCCGGGTTGGCCGGTGTCCCGCTGAGCCAACGCGGCGTGGTCCACGGGTTCACGGTGGTCTCCGGGCACCTGCCGCCCGGCCACGAGCGTTCCCTGGTGGACTGGCGGGCTATCGCCCAGTCGGGCGCGACCATCGCGGTCATCATGGGCGTGCGCAACGCCGGCGCCATCGCGGATGCCCTGCACGAAGGCGGGCTCGCCGCAGACACGCCCGCCGCGATCATTCAGGAGGGAAGCCTCGCCACCGAGCGCGCCTTCCGCTGCTCGCTGGGCTCGTTGGCAGAAACCATCGAGCGCGAAGAGATCGGCCCGCCGGCGGTCTACGTCATCGGCGAAGTCGCGGGGTTGCGTGCCTAGGGGATTGCGCGCCTAGTTCGCTGACTGCGGGGCGGGATCGGGGTCTTGCGCCGCGGGCTCGTGCTCGTTTTCCGCGTCCACCCCTGCCGCCCGGGCCCGGCGGGCACGCAGCGCTCCGCGGACGGTGGCGGCGACGCCGATTGCCCCGACGAGAAGCTTCGCGGCGGTGAGCCAGCCGGCGGAGATATCCACATCCGCGAGCTGCTCGACACCGCCAGCGACGCGGTCGATGTTGAGCACCACGATGGCGGTGCCCACCAGCCCGCCGAGAAGCACCGGGTTGATGCGCGAGATGAGCCAGGCGGCGATGGGCGCGGCGATGGCGCCGCCCACCAGGAGGGCCACCACCCACGAAAAATGCGTGACGATGTCGTCCCAGAGTCCGACGACAAAACCGGCCGTCGCTCCGAAGGAGACGAGGAACTCCGCGGTGTTGACCGTGCCGACGATGCGCCGCGGTTCCTCCCGCCCGACGGCCATCAGGGTCGACGTCGTCACCGGGCCCCATCCCCCGCCGCCGGAGGCGTCGACGAAACCGCCGAGTGATCCCAGCGCGACCAAAAACGGGGTCGAGTGCGCACGGGCGGTGTGATCGCGGCGGACCCGCCCGCGCGAAAAACGCCACACCAGGTTGCAGCCCACCGCAACGAGGATGGCGGAAGTGACGGGCGCGGCGGCTTCCATCGAGATGCGGGACAACACCGTCGCGGCCACGCAGGCGGCAATCCCGCCGGGCAGACCGAGGGTTAACACCACGCGCCAGTCGACGTTGCCGAACCGCCAGTGGCTCATGCCGGACACGACGGTCGTGCCCAGTTCCGCGGTGTGCACGACTGCCGATGCCTGCGCCGGCCCCAACCCCGCGAGCAACAGGATGGTGGTCGAGGTGACGCCGAAGCCCATGCCGATGCCACCATCGACAAGCTGGGCAGCCAGACCCGCCAGCGCAACAAGAATGAGCTCAAGCATTAGCCCTGCCTTTCGCTAGTGGGCATCGCGGCTGAAGGCGTAGTCGCCAGCGCCGCGGCGGTGTCAGCGTAGCGCTGGGCCACGACATCCGCCAGCGCTTCCCGCAGCGGCGGGAGCACCACGATCCGGTCGTGCACCGTGTCGCCGGCCTCCGCATCGCCGCCCTCGCGGACGGCTTGGGAGAGCCGATCGAGCAGGAGACCGGCGGTGACAAACAGCGGGATAACCACCACTCGTTCGCCGGGCTGGCACGCCCGCGCGGCGTCGAACACGGCCTTCACCCCGCCGCGGGTGGCAAAGGCCGCGGTAGCCGGCACGCCAAGGCGACGCCCGACGCGCTGGGCAAACTCGCCGACTGCCTCATTCGCGCCAGGGGTGGCGGATCCGACCGCGTAGACCACGACGCGCAGCCGCTGACCGCTATCGGTGTAAGCGGACCGCCGCACGTGGCGGGCGAGGCACTCTTCCACATCGGCGCCGAGGCCCAGCCCCGGCGCGCGAAGCAGCGTCAGGCCGGAGGCCGCATGTGCTGCGTCCAGCTCCGCGGGAACGTCGACCCGTTGATGGTAGCCGTTGCTAAACAGCAAAGGCACGACGATGGCCGCGCGGTGGCCGCGTTCGGCGAGGGCAATGGCGGCATCGCCAAGCGTCGGCTCGTTGAACTCCAGGTGCGCCGCGGCGAAATCACCACTCCCAAACCCCTGGGCCTGCGCAGCCGTCTGTGTGAGCGCCTCGATGCCGCGGGCGGCGGCGGGGTGGCGCGAGCCGTGGGAGAGGGTGAGAAGGCTAGGCCGTGCCAGGTGTGCCAGGCTCATCGCTTTTCCTTGCTTCGTCTTCCCCAGCCGCGCTTTGGCCCGGCTCCACGGCCGTGGAATGCTCGCGCTTGCGCAAAGACTCCTGCAACGCCTCATTGGTCGAGTGCGCCGGCAGGGGCGCGGAATCCAGCTCATCCTGGCCGAAGAAACGCACGCTGAAGACGCGGAGGCACTCCTGGCAGGACCACGCGAAGTCGTCTTCCTCGTTGGGAAACAGCTGCGTGCCGCTGCAGTACGGGCAGAACTGCGGGTGGTTGCGGTTGGGGTTGGGGGTGCGCCGGAACTTCATTTCAGCAACTCCTCGTCTGCGTGCAGGACCCAGTCGCGGAAGGACTCGCCGGAGGCGCGGTCGTCCTTGTAGTTGGACACCACGCGCACGACGTAGTCGGCCACCTCGTCGCCGCGCACCTTGTGGGCGCGTACCTTGCGGCCAAAACCGGGGTCGATGCCCAAGGCGCCGCCCAGGTGCACCTGGAATCCTTCCAGGCGGTTGCCGTCGTCGTCCGTGATGGTTTGCCCCTTGAACCCGATGTCGGAGACCTGCGTGCGCGCGCAGGAGTTCGGGCAGCCGTTCAACGTGATGTTCAGCGGGACGTCGAGATCGCCCAGGGCGTCTTCCAATTCATCGACCAGCTTGATGGCCGTCGCTTTCGTGGTGGTGTGCGCGAGTTTGCAGAACTCTAGGCCGGTGCACGACATGACGCCGCGGCGGAACTCCGACGGGTTGGAATACAGCCCCGTCTCGTCCAGGGCGTTGCGCAACGGCTCGAGCTGCTCTTCCTCCACATCGAGGAAAACCAGTTCCTTGTACGGGGTGGTGCGGATGCGCTCGATGCCGAATTTTTCGGCCACGTCCGCAATGGCGATGAGCTGCTCGCCGGTCGCGTGCCCCACCGTCGGCTTCACGCCCAGGTAGTACTTGCCGTCCTTTTGCTTGTGGGTGCCCAGGTGATCGCGGCTGCCCGGGTTAATCCGGGTCGGTTCGTTATCCACCAGCGGCGCGTCCAGGTACTCGGTTTCGAGCACCTCGCGGAACTTGTCGATGCCCCACTGCGCCACGATGAACTTCAACCGCGCGCGGTTGCGCAGGCGGCGAAAGCCGTAGTCGCGGAAGATGCCGGCCACACCAGCCCATACCTCGGGCACGCGCTCGAGCGGGATCCACGCCCCTAGCGATTGCGCGAGCATCGGATTGGTAGAAAGGCCCCCGCCCACGAAGCAGTCGAAGCCCGGTCCGTACTCCGGGTGGTTCGCGCCGATGAAAGAGACGTCCTGGATCTCGTGGGTGACGTCCTGGCGGGCGTTGCCGGAAATTGCGGTCTTGAACTTGCGCGGCAGGTTCTGGAACTCCTCGCGGAGGATGAGGTCCTGCTTGATCTTGTCGATGGCCCACGTGCCGTCGATAATTTCGTCCTCGGCCACGCCCGCCACGGGAGAGCCCAGGATGACGCGGGCGACGTCGCCGCAGCCGTTCAGCGTGGACAGCCCGACGCCCTCGAGCTTGTCCCAGATAGCCGGTACGTCCTCGATCTGGATCCAGTGCAGCTGTACGTTCTGCCGGTCCGTGAAGTCCGCCGTCGAGCGCGCATAATCGCGGGAGACCTCCCCCACCGCGCGCAACTGCCGCGGCGTGACGCGCCCGCCGTCGAAGCGGATGCGCATCATAAAGTAGTTGTCCTGCAGTTCCGTGTTGGACAGCTTGGCGGTCAGCTCGCCGCCTAAGTTCTGGTTGCGCTGGGTGTACAGTCCCAGCCACTTAAAGCGCGGCGCCAGGTCGTCGGCGGGGATGGAGGAAAAGCCCTCCTTGGAGTAGATGTCGATAACGCGCTGCCGGGCGGCCATGCCCGGATCTTCCTGCTTGACCTCTTCGTCGTGGTTCAGCGGGGTTCGGCCATCGATCTTCCACTGCCCCTCCGGCTTTTTCTTCCGCGCTCGGGTTCCGGTTCGAACAGCCATGACAACGCCTTTCCGCCTTGAGGGTACGAGTAATCTACGTTGCACCAAACGTATCCACACCGTGCGGTCTACACAATCTAGACCGCTTGGTCTTTATGGGCGTGCGGGCTCAGCCCGCCCTACTGACTGCGGGAATGCCGCGTCGCACAAACAGAAAGGCTGCGAATTAAAATTGTGCGGTCCTGGAAGGACGCACTTTATGGGCGCGCCCCGCGCAGGTGCGCTGGGGCTACCCCGGCGGCGCCTACGTGCGGATGATGCCCAGCACCTCGTCGACGATGCGGTCCACTTCGTCCTTGGTCTCCGCCTCGGCGTTGAGGCGCAGCAGCGGCTCGGTGTTGGACGGACGCAGGTTGAACCAGGCCTTGGAGTCCCGCAGTTCCACGGTGACGCCATCCAGCTTGTCGATGTCCGCCCGATCCGCGAACGCCTCCACCACCGCGTCCATGGAGGCCTGCTGGTCGTCCACGGTGGAGTTGATCTCGCCGGACGCCGCGTAGCGCGAGTAATCCTGCATCAGCTCGCTGAGCGGCTTGTCGGAGGTGCCCAGCGCCGCCATCACGTGCATCGCAGCCAGCATGCCCGAGTCGGCGTTCCAGAACTCCTGGAAGTAGTAGTGCGCCGAGTGCTCGCCGCCGAAGACGGCCTTCTGCTTGGCCATCTCCGCTTTGATGAAGGAGTGGCCGACGCGGGTGCGTACTGCCTTCCCGCCGTGCTCTTCGATGATCTCCGGCACGGTGTGGGAGGTAATCAGGTTGTGGATGATGGCCGAGCCTGGGAACTTCTCCAGGTAGCGCTCTGCCACCAGCGCGCAGATGGCCGACGGGGATACCGGCTCGCCCTTCTCGTCGACGACGAAACACCGATCCGCATCGCCATCGAAGGCAAGGCCGATGTCCGCCTTCTGCTCGGCGACGAACTTCTGCAGATCCACGAGGTTCTTTGGATCCAGCGGGTTTGCCTCGTGGTTCGGGAAGGTGCCGTCGAGTTCGAAGTACAGCTCGCGGATATCCAGCGGCAGGTTTCCAAGTACCTCCGGGACAGTGTGGCCACCCATGCCGTTGGCGGCGTCCACCGCGACGGTCAGCGGGCGAACGTCTGAGAGATCCACCAAGTCATTGAGGAACTTCGCGTAGTCTTCCAGAACATCGCAGCGGTTGTTGGCCCCCGGCTCGTTGCTGCTGTCCGGCACGCCATCGAGAAGCATCTGCTTGATCTCCCCCAGGCCGGTGTCCTGCCCCACCGGCCGAGCCCCGGAGCGGCACAGCTTGATGCCGTTGTACTTAGCCGGGTTGTGTGAGGCGGTGAACATCGCGCCGGCGCAGTCGCGGTCGCCGGAGGCGAAGTACAGCTCATCGGTGGAGGTCAGCCCCAGGTGGAGCACGTCCAGCCCCTGGGAGCGAACGCCCTTGGCAAAGGCGACGGCCAAATCCGGCGAGGACGGGCGCATGTCGTGGCCGACGACCACGCGGTGCTCGCCTTCTTGCCCCACGATGTGGGCGAAGGCCGCTCCGACATCCTGCACAAAGTCTTCGTCGATATCCTCGCCCACGACGCCTCGCACGTCGTAGGCCTTCACGACTGAATCAATCTGTTCACGGGTGCGCATAGCTCCACACTGTACTGTGCTTTCGCCCGCTACGCGCTGCAACGCCGGAGGCGTTTTACTGTGAATCCCCTTGGTTTTCTTCGTCCGGGACAACGCTCAAGTGTGCCCGGCGGTGCGCACGCATATCGGCCACTCGGCGTGACCGGAACACCGGGTGGTTTGAGCGCGACGGGTCGGCTCCGTCGAAGGTCGGAGCATACGAAATCGGATCGTCGCCCGAGCCGACAGACGAGTCATCGACCAGCCCCGTGGTCACCCGGCCGCCCTCGCGGACGGCCTCGGCCAGCGCCATCAGTTCCTCGTCGCCGTCTTCTTCAATTTCGATGTGGTCGACACGGACCAACTCCCAGCCGCGGGGCGCGGTGATGCGCTCGGAATGCGCCTCGCACAGATCCCAGCTGTGCGGGTTTTCCTCCGTGACCAATGGGCCGACGACCGCGGTCTGTTCGGAATAGGCGTACGTCAACGTGGCCACAGCCGGGCGGCTGCAGCCGGGGCGGGAGCAACGACGAAACTCATTCACGCCGAATAAGTCTAAACCCTCAGTTGATGTTTTCCGGTCTGCTGTCTCGGCGCGCCACACCAGGAACGGCGCCGTGCAGGCCGTAACATGACCCACCGTGACCACGCAGCGTACCCACCTCCGCCCCTTCCACGACCGCCGTGGGCGCGGTGTGCGCGGGCCGCTGCTTCCACCGCAGACACCGCGCTTTCGCACCCGGCGGGAGGAATTCGACGCGGCCGTCCTGGAGGCCTACAGCCCGATCCAGAACGCCTTCACCCAGGAGCTGTCGGGACTCGACTTGGCTGTCGATACCGTGCCGCGCATGCGGTTGCGCGCAGACTTGACCATCCTGCCGGACGAAATCGTCGCCGACGGCCCCGTCCCCCTCGGGCGAATCCTGCCGGCCGGCGTCAATGCCGAGGGCAACCCGACGCGCGCCCGCCTGGTCATTTTCCGCATGCCTATTCAGACGCGGTGCGCTACCCCGGATGAGCAGGCCAATCTGTTAAGCACCGTGCTCACCGCGCTGGTGGCGAACTATCTCAACGTGGAGCCGCAGGATATCGATCCGCGGTTTAGCTGGGAATAAGATACCGGCTGCCAGCCGGATTGGTGACCGATCAAAAAGGCGGCGGTGTTATTCAACCGCCTGCACACAATCACCCTCGGGCTGGAGAAATCTCTACCGCCTAGCCGATCTCACGCTTGAGGCGCCGGCGTTCGCGATCCGACAGCCCGCCCCAGATGCCGAAGCGCTCGTCATGCTCGAGCGCGTACTCCAGACATTCGTCGCGGACAGGGCACGCCTGGCAAATCCGCTTCGCCTCACGGGTCGAGCCACCCTTTTCCGGGAAGAATGCCTCCGGGTCAGTCTGCGCGCAGAGGGCCTGATCCTGCCACTCTTGCTCGACCGCCCCAAACAGCTCGTCTAGAGATAACTCCGCCGCGGCACCGCCACGGAGAATGGCGTTATTTGCCATGTCTTCCACGCCGAACCCTTTCTCCGTAGTGTCAATTCCTCAAAGTGCCAGCTTCCCCGCGCCGCCAGTGAGTGACGGCTTGGCCGCGGGGTTGTTTCTTACACTGATGTCATTTCACACCGGAGCACTAAATATCGTCAACCTAGAAAGAACGGTTCTGGGAGAAAAACTGCGAAAACCCACGCCATTAATCCCATTAGTCACATCAACCACACGCCACTGATCGCGGGGGTGGGAGCCGGGGGTACTACATATAGGTGTGGGGAGGATCTCCACTCACAAGCGCGCAGCTGACGGCGCTGCCGCGCAAGTAAGGGGATCCTTTTTGGCGTGGGATACCGTTTACGCGTCGGAGGAAAAGCGCACGCCCGCGTCCGGGATGTCCACCCCGGGGAACACGCGCATGCCGTCCTTCAGCTCACAGCGCGCGCCCACGTGCGCGCCCTCGCCGATGACGCAATCGGTGATATGCGCGTTGGCGCCGATGTGCGCTCCGGACGCGATGATGGAGTTGGTGATGACTGCGCCCGGTTCGACGGTCACGCCATCGAACACGACGGTCCCCTCCAGGCGGGAGCCGGCCCCAATTTCGCAGCCGCGGCCTACGGACGTGCCGGAGAACAGGAGGACCCCACCGGCGATACCAGCCGACTCGTCCACGATGGACTCACCAGTTCGCCCCTCGAGCAGCGGCGAGTAAGCAATGCCGCGGACGAGATCCGACGAGCCGCGCACAAAGTCCTCCGGCCGGCCCATGTCGCGCCAGTAGGCGTTGTCCACGTGGCCGATGACCTTCTTGCCGGCGGCCAGGACCGACGGGAACGTCTCGCGCTCGACGGAAACCATACGCCCTGCGGGGATGGTCTCAATAAGGGACTTGTCAAAGACGTAGCAGCCCGCGTTGATCTGGTTCGTCGGCGGATCTTCGGTCTTTTCCAAAAAGGCAGTAACGCGCCCCTCCTCATCGGTGGGCACGCAGCCGAACGCGCGCGGATCCGCGACCTTGAGCAGGTGCATGGTCAGATCGGCTTCCTTCTTGCGGTGCGTTTCCAGGATGCCGTGAAGATCCATGCCGGACAGGACGTCACCGTTGAACACCATGGCGGTGTCGTGGTGCAGATGATCGAGAACGTTGCGGATGCCGCCGCCGGTGCCGAGCGCCTCTTCCTCGACGACGTACTCGATGTCCAGACCGAGATCAGAGCCGTCACCGAAGTATTCCTCGAAGACCTCGGCCTTGAAGGAGGTGGACAACACGACGTGCTGGATGCCCGCGGCCTTAATGCGCGCGAGCAGGTGCTGCAGGAAGGGGAAGTTTGCAGTCGGCAGCATCGGCTTCGGCGTGCCAATGGTCAGCGGGCGCAAACGCGTTCCACGGCCGCCGACCAAAATAACCGCGTCGACAGACGCACCGAGCGATTCCCGCCCGTCCAGATCGGTACGGGAGGTGTCCTGTTCAACCATCAAAAGTCCTTGTACATCTTCCTGTAGACGACGAAAAGTCCGAGCAGGCCGTCAGCATGCCACGGCGCCACCGCACTTCTTAAGCAGAGATTGTAAAAGCCACCCCGGACAAAACCGGGCTACGACATTTCAACGGCGTGGCGCAAAAAGGCCACACCGCATCGCCTCCCTACCGCGAACCGGCGAGGCGCTCGAGCACGAGTCGCGCCTTGAGCCCGGCACGCAGCGCCCATCGCAGGGGTGCCTGCCACCACTTTGGGTGGCGATCGGCTTGGAAGCGGTAGGCCGATGCGTGGTGCGCCTTCAGCATCGGGCCGGCGTGCGCTTTGGTGGAGTGCCCCTGGGCGTGGGAAATACGGGCCGCCGGGCAATACACGTTGGTGTACCCGGCGCGCTGCAGGCGATCGCCGAGGTCGACGTCTTCGAGGTACATGAAGTAGCGCTCATCAAAGCCGCCGATAGCCGCGAATGCGTCCCATCGCAGGAGCAGGCACGATCCGGACAGCCAGCCGGCGGTGCGCTCGGTGTCCATGTCCTCTCCCCGGCGGTACCGGGCCGTCCACGGGTTCTGCGGCCACAGGCGCGAAAACACCGCGTGCCCAATACCGTCCCGCAGCGTGGGCACCTCCCGCGCGGAGGGATAGGTAGATCCGTCCGGCTCGACAATGCGGGGGCCTGCCGCCGCCGCTTCCGGGTGGCGCTCCAGACAATCGATGAGCGCGTCAATACTTCCTGGCGTGAACTCGACATCGGGATTGCTCAGCAGAAGATAGTCCGCGCCCACCTCGCCGCGATTGCGCGCCGCGCGGAGGTAGCGCTCCCCGGCATTCATCCCGCCGCCGTAGCCGACGTTGCCGCCAGTAGGAAGGAGCGTCACGCCGGGGCGTTTACCCGCGCGCTCGGGGACGCCGTCGCGCGAGCCGTTATCGGCCAACACGGTGAGCGTCTCCCTGTCGGTGGCGGCAGCCAGCGAGGTGAGGAACCTATCCAGGTACGCACCCGGTGAGTACGTCACGGTCACCACCGCGAGCGGCAACGCATGTTCGCGGGACGTAGATTCATTCAGTGGGCTCACGGTCTGTAGAGACTAGACCCGTACAACGGGCGGGATACCGACCGACACATCGCACCCGCTCCCCACGCTGGTTGGTGCTTAGACTAGGGCTGGTGCGCGATCTGACTTAAGATAAACAGATCGCATTGTCGTCCTCGTTGTTCTTGCCCGTCTACGACCTACTGGAAGATCTCGCTCGTGAGCTTTGAAACCCCGCGCCGGGCCCGTGATATTCAGGCCGCCCCCTCCCGGTCCGTCGATCTCAAGCAAATCGGTTCTACCCCGGTGAAAGCCGTTCTGGCCATCTTGAGCGTCATCATCTTGACCGTGACGGGCGTCGCGTACGCGACCATCGGCCGCCTCGGCGGCGGGCTCTCGTCGGTCAACAACCTGGATCTCAACGACGAGGGGTTCTCCCAGGGCAACGCCCCAGACGGCGCGGTGGACATCCTCTTGGTGGGCAACGATTCGCGCACGGACGCTAAGGGCAATGAGCTGAGCAATGAGGAGCTGGAAAAGCTGCATGCCGGCTCCGACGAGGGCGAGTCCAACACCGACACCATCATGCTGATCCGCGTGCCTAACGATGGCTCGCGGGCCACCGCCGTATCCATCCCGCGCGATACTTATGTTCATGACGCGGACCTGGGCAACACGAAGATCAACGGCGTTTTCGCAGGCCACAAACAGGCCAAGGTGGACGAGCTGGAGGCCAGCGACTCTGGACTTACGAAAGACGAGATTGAAAAGAAAGGCATCGAGGCGGGCCGTAAGGCGCTGCTCGACCAGGTGCACTCCCTCACCGGCATCGACGTCGACCACTACGCCGAGGTGGGCCTGCTCGGCTTCGTCCTGCTCACCGAAGCCGTAGGCGGCGTGGACGTGTGCTTGAACGAGGACGTCAAGGACCCGATGTCTGGCGCGGACTTCAAAGCGGGCCCGCAGACGCTGCAGGGTGCCGATGCCCTCGCTTTCGTCCGCCAGCGTTACGGTCTGCCGCGCGGCGATCTCGACCGCATCACCCGCCAGCAGGCGTTCATGGCATCGCTCGTGTCCAAGGCACTGGCTACCAACACGCTGACGAACCCGAACAAGCTGCGCAAGATCTCCGCCGCGGTGGAGCGCTCTGTGGCCATCGACGAGAACTGGGACGTTACCCAGTTCGCCACCCAGCTGTCCGACCTGGCGGCCGGCAACGTCACCTTCAACACCATCCCGGTGACCTCCGTCGACGGCGTCGGCGACTACGGCGAATCCATCATCACCGTCGATCCGGACGAGGTCCACGAGTTCATGGAGGAACTCGCAGACCCGAAGGACAAGGCGGACGACGCCGACGGCAAGGGCAGCGAAGGTGCCGCAGCTGACGGCTCCGCGCTTGACGATGCCACGACGGTCGACGTCCTCAATGCCGGCACCCGCGAAGGCCTGGCCGGCGGGGTCGGCTCCTGGTTGAAGGACAACGGGGTCAAGGTCAACAAGACGTCCAATGCCCAGCCCGGGGTGTACACCTCCTCGCAGATCGTGACGGCCAACGCCGACGACGAACGCGCGCACAAGTTGTCGGAAAAGCTGGGCGGCATCCCCATCACGGTGAACGAAAACCTAGATGCGGATTCGCTCATCGTCGTCACCGCCGATGATTACGCGGGCCCGCTGGATGAATCCAAGACGAGCGATGCCGACGACAGCACCGCAACCGATTCAGACTCGGACGGTGCGGATTCTGACACCGACTCGGGCTCGAAGGCCCCGGTGGGCACCCCGGGTGGTGACTTTGGCGCGGCCGAGGTCTCCCCGGAGATTGATGCAGGTGGCAACGGCCCGCGGTGCGTGAACTAGAAAGCACATCACCGTAAGTTACACACCTCACATTCAGGCTTCACATACGATGTAGGTCACATCGGTTTGAAGCTACTACGTGAGGAGTGCTCCCCCATGCCCACTACCGATACTGACTCCGATACCGCACATCATTCCGCGCGTATCGATGCCGCGGACATCGATACCGGGAACATCGATACCGGGGACAACGACCGCAAGCCCGCTGGTTCCACCGCCACCTGGGTGATGACACTCTTCGGCACCGCGGTCGGCGCCGGCATCCTCTTCCTTCCCCTAGACGCCGGTAAGTACGGATTCATCCCCCTAGCATTCGCCACTGTCTTTATCTTGCCGCTGGTGTATTTCTCGCACCGCACATACGCGCGCATCGTCAGTGGCGCACCGAAGAAAGACCACGGCAAGGACGTCCTCGAACTCGTCACCAAGTACCTGGGCGATAAGAAGGGGCTCGTCGTCGCCATCTTCTACTGGCTTGGCATCTACCCCACCGTGCTGATTTACGGCGTGAGCATCACCAACGCGGTCAACAGCTTCATCGTCAATCAGCTCAACGGCCCGGAGGTTCCACGCCCCATCCTGGCCACGCTCTGCGTCGGGATCATGACCGGCGCATTCGCCTTCGGCCGGCGCCCCATGCTGTGGCTGGCGCAAATCTTGGTCTACCCGCTCATCATCGCCCTGGCGGCGGTGTCCGTCTACCTCATCCCCCGGTGGGATTTTCAGAGCTTCTTGCACTACGAGAGCAGCGCCCATGACTTCGGGGTCCTCCAGGGAATCCTGCTTATCCTGCCGGTTCTAGTGTTTTCCTTTAGCCACATGGCAGGCCTGTCCCAATTCTCCTTGGACATGCAGCCCACCTACGGCGACAAGACCGAAAAGCGCGTCTCCCGCACGGAGCTGTACACCGCCATTGCCTTGGTGTTTTTCACCATGTTTTTTGTCTGGTCCTGCGTTCTCGCACTCGGCGCGGACGGCATGGAGGAAGCCTCTGCCCAAAACGTTCCGGTGCTGTCCTACTTTGCCAACGTCACCGGCACGCCGTTCATGCAGTACATGACCCCGGTGCTCGTGATGTGCGCAATCATCACCTCCTACTTCGGCCACATGTTGGGCACTGAGGAGGGCACCGAATACCTGCTCAAGTCGGCGGCACCGCAGTGGACTGAGCGCCTCAACCCCACCGTGTTGAAGCACGGCATCTACGTCTTCGTCTTCGTCACGGTCACGCTCGTTGCCATCCTCAACCCGTCCATCATGGACCTCATCTCTGTCGTGGGCGGTATCTTCGTCGTGTTCCTCGTCTACTGGCTGCCGGTCTATATCTTCAAAACGGTGCCGGAATACAAGCGCTTTGGACGCGATCCGTGGAACTACTTCGTCGTCGGCATGGGTGTGCTTACCGCCGGTGTCACGGTGTGGAACCTGTTTCACTAACCGACCGGGCTCGACGCCTGGGCGTGGCCGGACTGCCGCAGCCTCTCTACTATGGGGCGCCATGCAGTTCCTGGCTCACCTGTTGCGCTCCGATCCGAATTGCCCGCGCCTGACCGTCTACAACGAATCAACGGGCGCGCGCATGGACTTTTCCGCACAGACGCTGGACAACTGGGTCGCCAAAATCTCCAATATGCTCGATGAAGAACTCGAGCTCGACGCCGGCGACGCCATCGCGATCGATCTTCCGGTCTCTTGGCAGGCGGCGGTCATCGCCCTGGGCGCCGCAGCCCGCGGAGTGGATTTCCACTTCCGCTCGGCCACTGCCACCCAGGACGAAGACCTCGACCCGACCACGTGCGCTGCAGTCTTCACGGAGCCGGATAAGTTCGGCGCCTACGCCGACGGCGGCGACATCGTCCTCGTGACCAATAACCCGTTCGGCCGCGGCGTGGAGGAAATCGGCCAGGAGCTTCCCGTCGGCGCCATCGATTTCGGCCCGACGGTGCGTTTCTTCCCCGACGCGTACGGCTCGCGCACGCCGGCGCTTCCCGATGTCTACCCCACCGAACAACCGGCAGAACGCGCTCTTTCCACGGGGTGGACCACCACGGACGAATTCGTGCGCACCGTCGTCGAACCACTGTCCGCGGGCGGATCCGCTGTCATCGTTGCTGGCCTTGTCGCTGCTGAGCGGCTGGATGAAATTGCTCGCAACGAAAAGGTGACCTCGCGGCTGTAATCGTCTATCCTTGGGCACCGTAAGGTTGTGTGGCGCTCGGTGTACCACCCCCCGAGTAGCCGAGCAGCCCCGCCTTACTTTCCGACTGCCCCGTCGCGCATCCCCCCGAAGCGCGGCGGGGCAGTTCCCTTTTGCCGCGGGCACCTCCACCGTCACCCACGTGGCGGCGCGCTATTAACAGTGCTTCGGCAGAAATTACACTTTCATCCAGCTTTTCACATGCAGAACTTCCGGCACTTCAGTTTTGCTGCCTCCCACTATCCCGGAACGTTGATCCGTACATATTTTCACTGACACGTAAACAAAATTGGGGAGCGTTTACCCCGCCCAATCCATGACTAACCCACCGTTTGTCAGACTTTTATGCCCTTCAATCTGGCGCGAAATGGGTCGAAAATACGCAGTTCACAGCAGGGTTCGTCGCCTCGGCCAAGACGGCGCCGACGCGTCAGGCTCACCCCCGAAATGACGCGCCGCCCGCCGTGCGTTCGGATCATCACGGGCAAGCACCCGCCCCAACCCCGGCTAATTACCCCCACAATAGGGTATTTTGACCCGATGACGTCGCTAGCGATTTCCGATCAAAAATCCGGCGTATGAGCCGAGAATTTCCGTTGTATTCGCAGGGCTACCGGCATACACGGCGACGGCCGGGCCGGGCCGGGCGGAGTCAACAACCGTTGCAGTTTTTCCTGTCTTTCAGCTTTAAACCCTTGCCACGTTCTGAGGATCCCCTTAGCCTACGAATATCGCATTCAGGTCAATGCGTTTGAACTTCACTAGCTGGTTTCCAAGGAGAGTAAGTCATGAATATTCGTCGCCGCGTTTCCGGCATCGCCGCCGGCGTCGCTCTGGCTGGCACTCTGTTCACCCCGCTCGCGGGCGCAGATACCCAGACCGAGTCCCACCCTGAGACCCCGACCACCAACCCGGATCTGCCGATCGTCCACACCTCCCACGGTTCGGACCACATCAAGGCAAACATCCTGAACCCGCACCCGGTCTGCAACTCCGCCGAGGACTTCCGCACGGTCGTCTACAAGGCCACCGACACCTTTGCCCCGGCTGGCACCATCTCCACCACTAACCAGACCGACAAGAGCATCAAGCTCCAGCAGGATCTGTCCAAGTCGCAGGAGATCAGCGTCTCCATCAGCGGTGACCGCACCGAGACCACCGGCTTCAACCTCGGTGGCGAGGGCTCCAAGAGCGGCCTGACCGGTTCCGCCGGCATCTCCCACGAGATCGCCAAGAAGATCAGCGGTTCCGCTTCCTACTCCCTGTCCTGGGAGGCTGGCCAGTCCATCGGACCGTACGACGTTCCGCCGAACCACACCGGTGAGGCCACCTACGGTTTCCGCGTTCTGAACATGACCGGCACCCAGCAGTACTGCAAGCCGAACGGCACCTGGTCCACCCCGACCTTCTGGTCCGCGCTGCAGCCGATCAAGAACGAAGTTCGCGTTAAGAACTACGACAAGCTGTCGGATTCCTACGCGCCGAACAAGAACGCCCAGACCACCACCGACGCGAAGAACCCGCAGGTTGGTCAGGAAGACAAGGATCCGGAGAAGGACGCCGAAGAGCTGAACTCCACCGAGTCCAACGAGGGCGATGCCCCGAAGGACAAGGTCGGCGACGAGATCGAGGGCGTCGAGGATCAGGATCTGGATTCCGACGGCAACAGCAAGGACAACTCCGACGTCAAGGAGTCCGAGGACGAGGGCGACAAGGAGTCCGACTCCAAGGAATCTGACAAGAAGGAGACCGAGGCTACCGCCGACGACGAGACCCAGAAGATCGGCGAGGACGAGGATTCCGACTCCGAGGACTCCGACAAGGTTGAGACCAACCAGGACGAGAACGCCGAGGAGAACCAGGGCCCGGACGTCGACTCCGAGCCGGCCGACACCGACGAGATCTCCGACGCGAAGGACCGCGACTCCGAGTCCGCCGAGGACCTCGACCTGAAGCCGTACCTGCAGACCTCCGGCATGAAGGCTGAGGGCTTCGCAGGCACCGTCGCCCTGCACGTTGAGAACGTGGGCAAGAAGCGCTACTACGGCGAGTACCCGGCAACCCAGTTCCGCGTCGACGTCAAGACCGACGAGGGCCCGGAGAAGGTTGACCGCCTCATCACCCCGCGTTCCTCCAACGGTGCGCACATCCGCGACCTGGGCTACGACTACGACAAGGGCGTTCGCTCCTTCGAGGTCACCCTGTCCAACCCGGTCAACCCAGGCGACAAGGCCCGCGTTGCAAACCTGGACTTCGGTGACGGCCTGACCAAGGAAGGCCGCATCAAGAACTACATCGAGGTCACCCAGACCAGCCGTCTCGATGGCGACAAGTCCAAGGACAACGACCAGAACGTTGACTCCCACGACAAAACCGTCACCGACTTCGGCAAGAAGCACAGCGGCCTGTTCTAAGGCCCGCTAGCTAGCTCCTCCCCTGTGAGGGGCTAAAGCTTCACCCGGTTTCCCGCCCGCTTTACAAGCGGAAAGGAAACCGGGTTATTTTTATGCAAAATTCGCCTTTTTGTGACGGCGATCATATAGCCTGGATCACACCCCTGACATCAAGCATGAGGAGTCATTCAGGCATGCAGGAAAAACTACACACACCCCACCCCGACGCGGAGGACACTCCGCTCCATAGCGGACGCTCGCAGGTCAGCCACAGCGCACAGGGCGGCCACGACCAAGGCAGCCACGGCCAAGGCGGCAAACGGGGCATGGACGCCATGTGGACCATCACCCTGTTTGGCACCGCGGTCGGCGCGGGCATTTTGTTCCTGCCCATTTCCGCCGGCAGCTTCGGATTCTGGCCGCTGCTCATAGCCACGGTCCTCATCGGGCCGATGACCTTCTGCGCGCACCGCGCCTTTTCCTGGATGATGAGCTCCTCCCGCCTCTCGGGAGAAGACGTGCTCGAGGTACTCACGGATTACTTCGGCAAAAGCTCCGGTGTCATTCTCGCCGTCATCTATTGGTTCACTTTCTTCCCCGTGGTTCTCATCTACGGCGTGAGCATCGTCAACACGGTCGACAGCTTCATCGTCAACCAACTCCACGGCCCAGAAATCCCCCGCGCAATCCTCGCCCCTGTACTGGTCGGACTTATGACCCTGGCGCTCGCCTTCGGGCACAAGATCATGCTGGCTATTGCCCAGTTCATCGTGTACCCGCTCATTTTCGCGCTCGCGGCGGTCTCGCTCTACCTCATCCCCCAGTGGGACCTGGGTTCTTTCATGGAGGCAGGAGACTCCAGCGCGGGCGGGCTAATCCGCTCGATGTTCCTCATCCTGCCGGTGCTTGTCTTTTCCTTCTCCTTCGTGGCGGCCCTGTCTCAGTTCTGCCTGGAAATGGAAAAGCACCACGGACCAGATCACCAGGAGCGCTCTACCCGCGTCATTGGCTGGACCACCCTGCTTCTGACCGTATTCACCATGTTCTTCGTCTGGTCGTGCGCTTTGGCGATGGGCGCAGACGGCATGGCGACCGCCAACGAGAACAACCTGCCGGTGCTGTCCTACTTCGCCAACGTCACCGGCACGCCGTTTATGGCCTACATGGCGCCGGTCGTGGTGGTTTGCGCCATCGCGTCGTCGTACTTCGGCCACGCGCTGGGCACGGTCGAAGGCACCCAGTACCTGTTCAACCTCGTTGCGCCCCGCGCTACGAAAAAGCTCAGTCCGCGCGCGCTCGACCTCTGGACCTACCTGTTCATCTTCATCTGCGCGAGCCTGGTGGGCATTTTCAACCCGTCGATCCTGGACATGATCACCCTGGTCGGCGGCATCTTCTTCGCGCTGATGACCTATCTGCTTCCCATGTACGCGGTCCACCGTATGGATGCACTGAAGAAGTACCGCGGTCGGCCGAGCAACTACTTCGTCATCGTCATGGGCTCCATCGTGCTGGTGGCCACCATTTGGTCCCTGTTCGTATAATCCGCCCCCACACACTAAAACCCGGTCGGAGGTTGGCCCTCTGACCGGGTTCTTGACGTGGAAAGCCTTCGTTCGGGTTCTTAACGTGGAAAGCCTTCGTTCGGGTTCTTGACGTGGAAAGCCTCCTGAGGGCTTTCCACGTTAAGGCTTGGCGATGTAGTGCACTTCCACGTACTCGTGGATGCCCTCCGGGCCGCCTTCGCGGCCAAAGCCGGAGAACTTTACGCCACCGAAGGGCGCAGCGGCATCGGAAATGCCCGCGCGGTTGATACCCACCATGCCGGCGTCGAGGTGGCGGGCGAAGTACTCGGACGTCTCGAAGTCCTTTGAGAACGCGTAAGCGGCCAGACCGAACTCGGTGTCGTTGGCCTTGCGCACGGCCTCCTCGACATCCGAATAGGTCGTGATGGTCGCCACCGGGCCGAAGATCTCCTGGCGGAGGATGTCGGCGTCGTCCGGGATGTCGGTGATGACCGTCGCCGGGTAGAAGTAGCCCTCGCCCTCAATCGGCGCGCCGCCGGTGCGGATGGTGGCGCCGGCGTCGCGGGCGGCATCGACAAGCTCGGCGATCTGGTCGCGCTGCTTGGCGGAGACCAACGGGCCCTGCGTGGTGCCCTCAGCAAGACCGTGGCCACGGGTGTAGGACTCCATCATCTCCACCATGCGGTCAGCGAACTCGGCGGCGATGTCCTCGTGGACGATGAAGCGGTTCGCGGCGATGCACACCTCGCCGCCGCCGCGCATCTTCGCCGTCTTCGCACCCTCAATGACCTCGTCAAGGTCGGCGTCGCGGTGCACGATATACGGCGCGTTGCCGCCCAGCTCCATCGAAGTACGCTGCAGGTTCTCGGCGGACTGTTCCACCAGCTTCTTGCCCACGGCCGTCGAACCGGTGAACGTCACCTTGCGCAGGCGGGGATCCGCCATGAGCTCGCGGGAGAGATCGGTGGACGACTGCGACGGGACGATCGAAATGACCCCGGACGGGACGTCGTACTCCTTGAGCACGTCGGTGGCGATCTGCCCGAACAGCAACATCGTCAGCGGGCTTTCCTTCGCCGGCTTGACGATGATGGGGCAGCCCGCCGCCAGCGCCGGACCAATCTTGCGGGTCGGCATAGCGAGCGGAAAGTTCCACGGGGTGATTGCCAGTGCCGGGCCGACCGGGCGCAGCGACGTGGTAATCGAGCCATTGCCCGCCGGGGACGCGTAGTGGTTGCCGTACATACGCACGGCCTCCTCGCCGAACCAGCGCAGGTAGTCCGCACCGTAGGTGACTTCTGCCTTGGCGTCGGCGTAGGTCTTGCCCATCTCCAGGGTCATGAGGGTGGCAAAGTCATCGGCCCGGTCCATGACGCGGTCGAAGATCTCGCGCAGGATGTCGGCGCGGGTCCGGGGCGCAACGGCAGCCCATTCGTCGCGGACGGCATCGGCAAGCTCGAGTGCGCGCATCCAGTCCGCCGACTGGGCGTCGGCCACCTTGGCGATGACCTCCCCCGTGGCCGGATCCTCAACCTCGAATGTGCCGTTACCCGTGGCCGGGGTGTCCTCGTGGCCCAGGCGAATGCCGGTGGGGACCCCGTCCAAGAGGTGGGTGACCTCCGAGTAATCGAACGTAGCCATTGCTAACTCCTTCCGTATGTGCGTGTCCTCCTTTCTACACTGCCGCAGTCCAGCCCCGCTCCCGCCCGCCGCGGCGGGAAATGCGTATCGTCGGCACCACGCGACGGGCACGCATGGAAGAGACATGCGCGCCGTACCCAAACGCGTAATAGATAAGGAGTACGTGTGATGAATAACCTCAACGATCCCCGCACTCTCTACCCGTCCATCGAACCGCGCCGCCAGGTTCAGGAAGAGCCAGGGCTGGATACCCACATGGATCCGGTTCCGGACATCGGCCTGGATACCTACGAAGGTTCCGGCAAGCTCAAGGGCCGCCGGGCGCTGGTGACCGGTGGTGACTCCGGCATCGGCGCGGCCGCGGCCATCGCCTACGCCCGCGAGGGTGCCGACGTTGCCATCGCCTACCTCCCCGCCGAGGAAGAAGATGCGCAGCGCGTGATCAAGGCCATCGAGGACGCCGGCCAGAAGGCGCTGGCCCTGCCCGGTGACCTGGCCGAGCGCAAGCAGTGCGAGAAGATCGTCGAAGAGACCGTGAAGGCCTTCGGTGGTCTCGACATCCTGGTCAACAACGCCTCCCGCCAGATCTGGCAGGAAAACCTGGAAGACATCTCGGACGAGCAGTTCGACCGCACGATGAAGACCAACATCTATGGCTCCTTCCGCGTGACCAAAGCCGCGCTGAAGTACCTGGAGGCGGGTTCGTCCATTATTTTCACCTCCTCCATCCAGGCCTACGACCCGACCGAGACGCTCATGGATTACGCCATCACCAAGGCCGCGCTGAACAACTTCAGCAAGGGCCTGGCCCAGTCGCTCGGGCCGCGCGGCATCCGCGTCAACGCCGTGGCACCCGGCCCAGTGTGGACCGCTCTGCAGCCCAGCCACGGCCAGCCGCAGGAAAAGATCGAGAAGTTCGGCAAGGACACCCCGCTGGGCCGCGCTGGTCAGCCGGCGGAACTTGCCGCGGCGTACGTCCTGCTGGCCTCGGACGACGGCTCCTTCATCTCGGGCGAGACCCTCGGTATCGCCGGCGGCCGCCCGACGCCGTAAGTGGCCAAGCGCACTCGCTGGGGCCTTAAGCTCACCTGAACCTGCGGTCTAAGATGCTGTTATGCATCAAGACTCCAGTGATTCAAGGGAGCATCCCCTCATCCTGGCGATCACGGCGTGTCCCACCGGGATCGCCCACACATATATGGCGGCGGAAAACCTGCAGGCCGCCGCGGACAAGCTCGGCTACGAACTCAAGACCGAGACGCACGGGTCCATTGGCGTGGAGGGGACGTTCACCGACGACGACATTGCACGCGCGGCGGGTGTGGTGGTGGCGGCGGACACCGTCATCGACAAGCACCGCTTCGCCGGCAAACGGCTCGTGGCCACCGGGGTGGACGCGGCCATCGACACGCCCGATACCCTGCTTGAGCAGGCGCTGAGCTCCCCCGAGTGGCACGAGGACGCCCACTCCGCGCACGCCGATGACGACAGTCCCGCGCTGGGCGCGCCCAGCGCGAGCGGCGTGGGCTCTAACCTGTACAAGGCGCTGATGAACGGCGTCAGCCACATGATCCCATTCGTGGTCACCGGTGGTCTCCTCCTCGCGGTCTCGCTATCCATTGGCGGGCAACCCACCCCGGAGGGCCTGGCCATCCCGGAGGATTCCTTCTGGTTCACCATCTCGCAGCTGGGCCAGTTGGCATTCTCCCTGATGGTGCCGGTTCTGTCGGGCTACATCGCGATGGGTATCGCGGACCGACCGGGGCTCGCCCCCGGAGTGATGACGGGGCTTATCGCCACCACCGGATCCCTGTACGGATCGGAGGCGGGCGCCGGCTTTATCGGCGGCATCGTCACCGGCATTCTGTCTGGCTATGTGGCGCTGGCGATCAAAAAGATTCCGGTGCACAAGTACATCCAGCCGATCTGGCCCATCATCGTCATCCCGATCGTCACCACGCTCGTCGTGGGACTGGCCTTCGTCCTCCTCATCGGCGCGCCGCTGTCGTCCCTGTTCGGTCTGCTCACCCACTGGCTGTCCGGGATGGAAGGCGCGTCCACCATCGCATTGGGCGCGGTCATCGGCGCGATGATCGCGTTCGACATGGGCGGGCCGTTTAACAAGACGGCGTTCCTCTTCGGCGGCGGCATGATCGCGGCCGGCAACGCGGGCCCGATGGGCATGGCCGCCACCGCGATTGCGGTTCCCCCACTGGCAGTGGGCGTGGCCACGCTTGTGCGGCGCGGCTGGTTCACCAAGGCCGAAAACGACTCCGGCATTGCCGCGCTGTTCATGGGCTTTTTCGGCATCACGGAGGGTGCCATCCCGCTCGCCGCGGCGCGCCCCTTCCAGGTCATTCCCGCGAACGTCATCGGCGGCGCGGTCTCCGGCGCGCTGGCCGGCCTGTTCATGGTGGAAGACAACGTCATGCACGGCGGGCCCATCGTCGCCGTCCTCGGTGCCGTGGACCACGTGGGCGGGTACTTCCTCGCGCTGGCCGCCGGCGTGGCGGTCACGGCCCTGCTCATCGTCGTGCTCGTCGGCGCGTCCCGGCGGAAAGACCTAGCCACAACCGCAGCCGCGGCTGGTACAAAGAAGGCAGCAGCCGATGCGGATGCGGATGCGGCCGCAGATTCAAGCGCGCATGCAGGGGCCGACAGCCAGCTGCTGCCCGAGGACGCGATTCTGTTGGACGCGGAGTTTGAGTCCCGGGACGCGGCCATCGAAGCATTGAGTGCTGCCGCGGTCCGCGTCGGGCGCGTCAGCAATGCGCGGGAGCTTGCCAGCGCGGCGCTTGACCGCGAGGCGCAGCATTCGACGGGCGTGGGCCACGGGGTGGCCATCCCGCACGCCCGGTCGGCCGCGGTGACCGCCCCGGTGCTGTGTTTCGCACGCGTGGCCGAGCCCGGCATCGAATGGGCGGCGGGTGAAGACCCGACGCGCCTGGTCTTCCTCATCGCGGTGCCCGAAGACGCCGGCAAAAAACATCTCAAGCTGCTGTCCACACTGGCGCGATCGCTGATGAAAGATACGTTCCGCTCCGAGCTCTACGCGGCGCGCACCCGCGCAGAGGTCAGCGACGTCGTGCGGGGTGTACTAACCACAAAGAAGAAGGCGGCGGCGCAGGCGAGCTAGTTTGCATATTATCGCTATGCACGTATAACTTTGAGCTCATGTCGAAGTCCGAGTCCGCTGCCGAGCACTCTTCCGCGCTCACCGATCCCGCCACCAGCGCCCCCGGCGCCGCGTCCGGTACCACCACCGACGCGGTGCCGGTTTCTGCGTCGGGCGGGGCATCGGCAAGCACGGGCGCCGGAGTCGGTGCTGATACCGACTCCGCAACGGGCACGAGCAAGGCCAGCGGCTCCACGGCAACGTGGGCTATCACCCTGTTTGGCACCGCGGTCGGCGCGGGCGTGTTGTTCCTGCCCATCGACGCCGGCGCCTTCGGCTTTTGGCCACTTTTGGCCGGCACCCTATTAATCGCGCCGATCTGCTTCTACTCGCACCGGATGTACTCGCGCATCGTCAGTGCGTCGTCGGTGCACGGCGAGAACCTCTTGGAGCGCGTCACCAACATCATGGGCCGGCCCTTCGGCCTGGCTCTGGGGTTTTGTTACTGGATGGGCTCCTACCCCACGGTGCTGATTTATGCGATCTCGGCGACGAACACGCTCGATAGTTTCTTAAGCAACCAGGTGGGCGTGGACGTGCCGCGCAACGCCATCGCCATCGGCTCGGTCTTGCTGCTCACCGGGGCGTACGCACTGGGGCGGCGGCCGATGTTGTGGCTGGCCAACCTGATGATTTACCCGCTCATCGCCACGCTGTTTATCACCTCGGTCTACCTCATCCCGCGCTGGGATTTCTCCAGCTTCTACCACTACGCCGACTTCGGCCTGTGGGACTTTGTGAAGGCGACCTTCCTCATCCTGCCGGTGCTGATGTTTTCCTTGAGCCACGACGCGGCCCTGTCGCAGTTCTCGCTCGACATGCAGCGCGCGCACGGCAAGAACGCGGAAAAGCAGGTCACCAAGACCGAGCGTTACGCGACCGTCTTGCTCGTCGTCTTCGTCATGTTCTTCGTGTGGTCGTGCGTGCTGGCGCTCGGTGCCGACGGCATGCACGACGCCGAGGCGCAAAACATTCCGGTCCTGTCCTACTTTGCCAACGTCACCAACACCCCGTTCATGTCGGTGATGACCCCGGTCATCGCGCTGTGCGCGGTGTGCTCGTCCTACTTCGGGTTCATGCTCGGCTCGGAGGAGAGCACGCAGTACCTGTTCAAGACGGCCGCGCCCAAGACCGCGGAGCGCATGGGCGCGAAGAAGCTGAACTGGGCGACCTACCTGTTTGTCATCGTCACGGCGTCGGCGGCGGCGATTATTAACCCGTCGATCCTGGACCTCATCTCCATCGTGGGCGGCATCTTCGTGGCCACCACGGTGTTCATCTCCCCGATGTTCGTCTACCAAAAGCACAAGGACTACGCGAAGTACCGCCACCTGCCGTCGAACTACTTCGTTTTCGCCTGCGGCATCGCGCTCATCATCACCACGCTCATCGATCTCTTCGGCTAACTGGCCGCGACCTGGCTTATAATAAACCGGGTCAACACCAGTTGCGTGAAGGAGCGAGATTGTCTGATTCTGCGAAGCGGTCCGGTGGGAAGAAACCTGGGGCGCGGCCACGGTTGCGCACCAGGTTCCCGGGCCAGCGCACGCGCGACCGGATAGGGCGCGTAGTAGACAGCACGGACCCCAGCGGCAAGAAGGTCTCCATCGGCCTTTTGGCCCTGGTCACCACCCTGGGCGGGTTCCTCTTCGGCTACGACACCGGCGTCATCTCCGGCGCCCTGCCGTACATGCACATGCCCAAGGAGGCGGGCGGCCTCCACCTCACCGCGGTGGAGGAAGGGCTCATCGGCGCATTACTTCTGCTGGGCTGCGCGTTCGGCTCCATTATCTTCGGCGCGCTCTCCGATCGCATCGGGCGCCGCCGCAACCTGCTCGTCCTCGCCGTCGTGTTCCTCATCGGCGCGGTGGGCTGCTCCCTGGCGCCCAACCTCGCGCTGCTCTACCTCGCGCGCTTCGTCCTGGGCCTCGCGGTGGGTGGCGCGTCCGCCACCGTCCCGGTCTTTCTGGCCGAGATGGCCCCGAAGAACCTGCGCGGGTCGATGGTGGCCATCGATCAGCTCATGATCGTCACCGGCCAGTTCGCCGCCTTTGCCATGAACGCCCTCCTCGCCGCCCTCCAGGGCGGCCCTGAGGCCACCGTGGCGGACGATCCGTCCGGGAAATTCGCCGCCGGCGAAACCGTCGCCTGGGACATGCTCGCCGGCATCAACGGCGTCACCGTAGACGGGGGCAACGGCGCAGTGTGGCGCTGGATGCTCATCGTGGCCAGCCTGCCGGCCATCGGCCTGTGGTTCGGCGTGCGCCTCATGCCGGACTCCGCGCGCTGGCACATGGCCCGCGGCGAGATTGCTGCGGCGGCCGCCGAACTCAAGCGCGTGCGCAGCAACGAGCAGGAAGTCGAAACCGAGCTGCGCGAGATGTACACCAGCCTGCGCAAGGAAAAGCGCCGCAAGAACTTGAGCCTGCGCAAGGCGATGCAGGTGAAATGGCTGCGCTCCCTTGTCATCCTCGGCGTTTCACTGGCGGTGCTCCAGCAGCTGACCGGCGTGAACACGATGATGTACTACGCACCCCGCGTGCTCCACGCCGCCGGCTTATCGTCGGAGGCGTCCATCATCCTCAACATCTTCACCGGGCTGGCCTCAATCATCGGCGCGGTCATCGGCATCGTGGCGCTGCGTAAACTGCCGCGCCGCACGGTGCTCCTCGGCGGCCAGACCATCCTCACTATCGCTCTGCTGCTCATGACGCTGCTGTTCCTCTTCGGCATCTCGCCGTACATGCAGGACGACGGCACCATCTCGCAGGACATCCCGAACTACCTGCCGTACCTGGCTGTCGGCGTCATCGTCATCTTCATGATCGGCATGCAGGGCGGCCCCGGCCCGGTCATGTGGGTCATGCTCTCGGAGCTGTTCCCCAGCAAGATCCGCAGCTCCGCCACCGGCGTGTCCGTGTTCATGAACTGGATGACCAACATGCTGGTCACTCTGCTCTTCCCCGTCATCATGGACGGCGTTGGCCCGGTATTTACCTACGGGCTTTTCGTGGCCATCAACGTCGCGGCGTGGATCTACTACTCCCGCCACGTGCCCGAGACCTTCAACTCCTCCCTGGAGGAGCTGGAAGAGCGCTTCAAACAGGAAGGGATCACCGCCGGCAAGTAGGCCCTGCCGTATCCTGGGCTGCCATGAGCGATCCCAGGGAATACACGGTGGACTACGACTGGCTGTGGGATAACCCGCCGCACAACGACGGCACCCCGGCCACGGTGCGGTTGACGGTGACCAACGGCCAGCGTGACGATGCCGAAAGCCACGTCGACGCCTGGCTGGCCCAGCTGGATTCCGACGGCGAGGGCAACTACTTTTCCGGCGGCTGGGGCGTGCGCGAGGCCATGCGTGACGATGCCCAGGTGGTCCTCGAGATCACCTCCGGCGGCGAAGACGTCGCCGACGGGATCGAGGACGGCACCCAGTCGGCCTACGCGCACCTCGGCGAGGGCACCGATCTTGACCTGCACTGGGAGCAGTTACCGCGCTGCTAACCTGCCGTTCATGTGAATGTTACAGTTCAGGAGCCATTATTAGTTCCTGAAAGGTATCCCCATGGACGCAGCTACGTGGGAGCCGACCTTGGATGCCGGTCCCCTACTCGGCGTTGCAGCCGCCGCCATCATTGTGAGCCTGGTTCTGATCATCTGGTTCAGAATCCACGCGTTTTTGGCACTCATCATCGTCTCCGCACTGACCGCCATCGCGGCCGGAATCCCGCTGAGTGAGACCGTCGGCATCATGACTGACGGCTTCGGCGGGACCTTGGCGCCGGTCGCCCTCTTGGTCAGCCTAGGCGCAATGACCGGCCGCCTGGTCGAACAATCCGGGGGCGCGCAGTCGCTTGCCGATGCCCTCGTGCGGAAATTCGGCGAGGACAAAGCGCCCCTGGCGTTGGGTGTCGCCTCCCTCATGCTGGGCTTTCCCATCTTCTTCGACGCCGGGCTCATCGTCATGTTGCCCACCATCTTCGCAGTCGCCCGCCGCTTGGACGGGCCGGTGCTCGCCTACGGCATCCCTGCCGCCGGCGCGTTTTCGGTCATGCACATCTACCTCCCGCCGCACCCCGGCCCGGTGGCGGCCAGTGAGTTCTTCGGCGCGGACCTCGGCCTCGTCCTCCTTTTCGGACTCTTAGTCGCGCTGCCCACTTGGTACTTCTCCGGCTACCGCTGGGGCCTGTTTCTGGGCAAGAAGTATCCCGATTTCAAGGTCACGGATGTGCTTATCGGCCGGGAGACCGCGCCGGAGGAGCAACCGGCACAGCCGGCGACCGCTGGCGCGGTCATCAGCATCCTGCTCATCCCCCTGCTCCTCATCTTCTGCAATACGGGCCTGACCGCGCTCACCAAGACCGGAGCGGTCAACGGGGACGCGCGCTGGGTGCACCTCTTGGTCTTCCTCGGCCAGACCCCCATCGCGCTCCTCATCACCACGCTCGCGGCTATGGTCATCCTGGGCACCGCGCGCGGCATCCGCGCCAAGGAGATTGAAAAGTCCCTGGAGTCCGCGGTGGGTCCGGTGTGCTCGGTCATGCTGCTCGCCGGCGCGGGCGGCATGTTCGGCGAGGTGCTGCGCGCCTCCGGCATTGGCGATGCCCTGGCCGACAGCATGGCGGGCCTGGGCATCCCGGTCATCGTGGCGTGCTACCTCACCGCCGCCCTCCTGCGCGTCGCGCAGGGTTCGGCCACGGTGGCGCTGACCACCGCTGCCACGCTCATGGTGCCCGCGGTGGAGGCGGGCAACTTCACCGAGCTGCACGTCGTCTTCATCGTGCTCGCCACCGCCGCTGGCTCCATCTTTGCCAGCCACGTCAATGACTCCGGCTTCTGGCTCATTGGCCGGCTGATGGGCATGGACGTTGCCACCACCCTGCGCACCTGGACGATGAACCAGGTGCTGGTCTCGGTGATCGGCTTCGCCTTCGTATTGCTCTACTACGGCATCTACCAGCTGGTGCTGTAGCAGCCCCCGCAAGGCGGGAACTCCCTTCCCGGGCCGCTACCCCGAACCTCGAAACCCGACACCCGCGCTCGTGCCTAGCGCCTCGCCGCGGAGGCATCCAGCGCCGGCGGCGGCACCGGGGCGCCCGCCGGCGGGGCAATCTTCGGGTACTGACGAGTGGCCGCAGGCCCGGCTGCCGCAGACCCACCTTCCGCAGCAACGTCTGCGTCGCTGTCCGTATCGGCCTCCGTATCCGTGCCACCGCGGTGCGGGGCCGGATCCCACCGGCGCTCGACCAAGCGCTTCTGCGACCACAGGCCCAGCCCGAAGATGACGGCGCCGATGACGAGAATGAGCGCGGTTCCTGCGCCCTGCCCCAGGTGGGACGCCCCACCGAGCAGCAGGCCGAACCAGCCGAAGTCGGTATCGCCGAACGTGGTGTCCGCCTCGCGGAAGCTGCCAAGCACGCCGAGCAAAAACGCCGGCAGGAACGTGATGAGCAGGCCGTTGGCAAAGCCGCCGAGCACCGCACCGCGGCGCCCGCCCGTGGCGTTGGCGTACACGCCCGCCGCGCCGCCGGTGAAGAAGTGCGGCCCCAGTCCCGGCAGGATGAGCGCGACGCCGAAGGCGGGATTCAGCCACAGCGACAAAACAGCAAGGCCCACCAGGCCGCCGACAAACGAGGTGAGGAAGCCGACGAGCACCGCGTTCTGCGCGTACGGGAAGACGATGGGCGCGTCCAGCGCCGGGATGGCGCCGGGAACGACCTTGGCGGCAATGCCCTGGAAGGCGGGCACCAGCTCGCCGAGGATGGTGCGCACGCCGAAGAGGATGACGGCGACGGATACGCCGAACTGCAGGCCCTGGGTCACCGACTGCATGAGGTAGTTGCCCACGTTTTCCGCGCCACCCTCGAAGGCACTAAACGCCTCCTCGGTCCCCGCGCGAGCGATGAACAGCACGGCGAGAACGACGTACATCAGCGCCATCGACAAGGCAGTGGCCACCATCGAGTCGCGCAGGAACCGCAGCCCCTCCGGGAGTTTGAGCTCCTCGGTGGACGTGCTCTGGCGGCGGCCCTTACCGCCTACTGCCGCGCCGATCGCCCCAGCGGTGATGTAGCCGGCGGTACCGAAGTGTCCGATAGCAATGGAGTCATCACCCGTTACCTTCCGCGTCCACGGGTGGGCGATGGCCGGCAGGGACACCATGAGGATGCCCAGGAGTAACGCCCCGGCGAGCACCACGATCCAGGAGTTGAATCCGGCCGAGGCCAAAATGATGGTGATCATGGTGGCCATGAACAGCACGTGGTGGCCGGTCAGGAAGACGTAGCTCAGCGGCGTAAACCGGGCCAAAAGCAGGGAGACGACGAACCCGAGGATCATCAGCCAGGCGACCTGTCCGCCGTATTCGGCCTGCGCGATGCCGGCGATTGCCTCGTTGGTGGGCACAACACCGTGGGCGCCGGTGGCGCCCTCGATCATCGCGCCCAGCGGTTCGAGCGAAGCCGTGACCAGTCCGGCGCCGGCGCCAATGAGCAGAAAGCCGAGCGTCGCTTTGATGGCGCTTCCCAGCACCTGCCCTGTCCCGCGCTTCATGGCGGCCATGCCCACGGCGGTAATGATGCCGATGAGGAAGGCGGGGACGGCGAGGATGTCGTTGACTACGAATTGCGCAATGTTGAGCAGAATGTCCATGTCGAGCGTCCCTTCCAGTTACACCGCGTACAGCGAGCGCAGCGCGCGGTCGATTTCGATCTCGTCGGTGAAGTCGTCGATGACGTAGACGGGAACGCCGACATCGCCCAGCGTGCGGGCGATCTCCCCGGAGGTCAACAGGAAGTCGGCCTCCTTGGCCCGGCCCTTGGCCGAAATCGTGTCGGTCGCCTCCACGGTCAGGTACTTCGCCCAGCCCCACTGGGTAAGCACGTCTTCGAGGGTGTTCTTTAAAAACAGCGAGGTACCCAGCCCGTTGCCGCACACCGTGAGGATCTTGCCCTTGGACGGGACGGTTTCCTCGTCTCGCGGTGCCGATGTGTCAGCCGCCGGATCCGCTGCGGCGCCGGTGCTTGCCGATGCCGCCTTGTGCGCCGCCGCCGTTTCCGCCGCGGGTTTGTCCACCGGCGCCTGCTTCTCGGACCCGTCGAGCACCTGGCGCAGTTCGCTGGCCGAGGTGACGGTGTCGAGGCGTTCGCGCTTGGCGCGGTTGCCCAGCAACTTGGCCAGGTCTTTCATCGCGGAGGTGTGCGCGGAATCGTTCTGTGCAGCCAGCGCCACGACGAGTGTGACCGGATCGTTTTTCGCATGGCCGAAGTGGATGGGGTGTTTCAGCCGTACCCAAGACAGGGCGGTTTCTTTCACCGCCTCACTGGGTCGCGCATGCGCGAACGCGAATCCCGGCGCGACCACGATGTACGGGCCATTCGCGTCGACGCTATCGACCATCGCGTCCGTGTACGCCGACGTGATGCTCCCAGTGTCTTCCAACAGCCCGCCAGCCACACGAATGGCTTCACGCCAATCGCGCACAGTCACATCGAGTGCGACGGCGTCGTCTCTTAAGAGACCACTGAGGTCGGACATTGCACACCCACTCCCCTTGTTTCGACTCGGCCGTGCGGCGACGAAGCGCCGGCACGCGGCCGGGTAACCTGCAGTTCACTGAATTTTAACCTGACGTCGAAGGTGCGCCGAAAGGGAAAGGGGGGCTGCGAAATGCAGCCCTCGGCCTTAGCGCGTCGCCTTTTCCAGCAGCTCGAGGATGTGGTGGTAGTCCTCGCCGGTGGCGCGGGTCAGCCCCAGCTCGCAGGTGCGGTTGGTGGAGGCGTGGTACTGCGCATTCAGGCGCTTGGCCTCAGCGGCCTCGGCCTTGGTGGCGGAGTGCGTGAGCTCCGGGTGGAGCATGCCGCGGTCGCCCGCGTAGCCACAGCAGTTCCAGTTCACCGGGAAATTAACGGTCTCGGCGGCGGCTTCGGCGACGGTGCGCAGGTCATCGAAAAGCCCCAGCTGGTACGCCGAACAAGTCGGGTGCAGGGTGACGGACTCAGCCTTGTGGGCCGGCTTTAGCCGTGGCACGACGTGCTCCGCGGTAAAGGAAATGGCGTCGATGACGGTGATGCCCACCTCCTCGGCGATCTCCTGGAAGCCGGCGGTACAGCTGGACGCGTCGACGACGACGGGCAGGCGCGCGTTGTCGGAGGCGCGCATGAGGGATTCCTGCACACGCTGTTTCATCACGTCGTGACCTGCGGCCATGCCCTTCGAGGTCCACGGGGTGCCACAGCACAGGCCGTCGATGTCGTCTGGGACAACCAGCGAGACCCCGGCGCGCTCCAGGAGCGCCACGAACGCGTCGGTGACGCCCTTACCGTCGCCCTGCGGGCCGAACATGGAGTTCACGCACGCCGGTGCGTAGACCGCGATCGGCTTTTCAAAGCGGTTGCCCACCTGGGCGCCAAACCGGCTGCGGGGCTTGCCGCCCTTGGTCAGCTCCGGCTGGTACTCCGGCACCAGATCCGTGCTGGTGAGCGCGCGGGCCACGTCGGTGACCTTCTGCACCAGGCCGGTGGGCAGGTAGTGCGCACCAGTCAGCGCCAGGGAGGCGGCCCGATTACCGGGCGCCCACACCTTCGCGGCGGCCTCCCAGCCCGCCTTGACCGGGGCGGCGTTTTTCTCCTTGCGCAACTCCTTGATGAACTTGCCGGTGTCGATGCCGACCGGGCAGGCGGTGACACACATCGAGTCCACCGCGCAGGTTTGGATGCCGTCGTAGTCGTAGTCGCGGTCCAGCTCGCGCACGGTGTCCATATCACCGTCCTCGAGGGCCTTCGCGCGGGCGCGGCGGATGACGATGCGCTGGCGCGGCGTCATGGTCAGATCCCGCGACGGGCACACTGGCTCGCAGTAGCCGCACTCCACGCAGCTGTCGATGCGGTCTTCGACCTTTGGGTTGAGCTTCATGTTCCGCATGTGCTCTTTGTCGTCATCGGTGATGATGACGCCCGGGTTCATCGTGTTCGCCGGGTCGACGGCGCGCTTGAGCGCGCGCATGACGTCGTACAGTTCGTCGCCGTACTGACGGCGCACGTACGGGGCCATGACGCGGCCGGTGCCGTGTTCCGCCTTGAGGTTGCCCTTGGCGGACAGGATGAGGTCGACCATCTTCTCGTTGAAGCTGTCGTAGCGCCCCAGCGCCTCGTCGCCCTCGAAGCGGTCGGTGATGAGGAAGTGGATGTTGCCGTCCTTGGCGTGGCCGAAGATGACTGCTTCGTCGTAGCTGTGGGCATCGAAAAGCTCCTGCAGGCCCCCGCACGTATCGGCCAGGTCGGCGACCGGGACCACGACGTCTTCCAGCAGCGCGGTGGTGCCGGACGGGCGGGCCTCGGCCACCTGCGCGTAAAGCCCCTTGCGGAAGTTCCAGGCCTTGGCCGCCTGCTTCTTGTCGGTGGAAAACTCGGCGGCGGACTCCAGGTCCAGCTCGGCGAGGATGTCCGCGCCGGTCTTTTCGTACTCGCGGAGTTTTTCTTCCTCATCCGCGTGGTACTCGATGAGCAGGGCGGCCTGCCCGTCGACGTCGAAGCCGGTGATCTCCTCCGGCACGGCATCGAAACCGCGGCCGACGGTGATCGAGCGCGAGTCCATCAGCTCCAGGGTGGCCGCCTCGGAATCGAAAAGATCCGGCAGCGCCCGGGTGGCGGCGTCGATGCTTTTGAACACGGCGATGCTGGTGGTCTTCAGCTTCGGCACCGGGATGGTGCGCAGGACGGCCTCGGCGATGAACGCCAGGGTGCCCTCGGAGCCGACGAGGAGGTGCTCGAAGATCTTGACCTGCGAATCGAAGTCGAGGAACGCGTTGAGGGCGTAGCCCATCGTGTTTTTCAGCGAGAAGTGCTGCTCGATGATCCGCACCGACTCGTTGTTGTCCCGCACCCGGCGCTGGAGTTTCTGGAGGGTATCGAAAAGTTCCGGCTCCTGCGCCTTGAACTGCTGGTCGGCGTCCGCATCGGCGGTATTGATGACCGTGCCGGACGGCAGGACGAAGGTCAGGGACTCCAGGGTGCGGTAGGTGTTGTACTCCGTGCCGCAGGCCATGCCGGACGAGTTGTTGGCGATGACACCGCCCATCGTCGCGGCGCTCTCGGAGGCCGGGTCGGGGCCGAGCTTCCGGCCGTACAGGTTGAGCCGCGCGTTGACCTGCCGCACCGTCGCGCCTGGCTGGACGCGCACGCGCTTGCCGCCGTCGAGGACCTCGACGTCACGGAAGTGCTTGCGCACGTCCACCAGAATGCCGTCGCCGGAGGACTGCCCGGACAGCGACGTGCCGCCCGCGCGCAGGGCTACCGGAACACCGCGGGTTGCGCCCGCGCGGAACGCGGCGGCGACGTCGCGCGCGTCCTTGGCCTCCACCACAGCCTGCGGCGTGTAGAGGTAGTGCGACGCGTCGTGGGCGTACTTCAAGCGGTCGATGAGCCGGGTGTGGATCGCCTCGTCGCGGCCGATTTCGGACGCGAGGGCGTGGGCCACATCGGCCCGTTGTTGCCGGGGCTTTTGACCGGCAGACGTGCGGGAATTCAAAACTGGGGTGCTCATAGTTAAAAAATTACGCCGCGGCGCGCGAGCGTCGAAACCGAATGCGGTGGGACAATTGTCACGACAGCGGGGCGACTGTCGCCGCGATACCACTTCCGGCAATAAGGGTGAACGGCCGCATAGTTTTTCACTACTATGTGCCAAAACACATACGGACGGATGTATCCCCACACACGCCGGAAGGCCGTTTCCATGAACACCTCGCTCACCACCGACCAGAGCACCCAGACCGAAATCGCCCACAACATCTTCACCTTCATCGCCACCTGCGATTTTTCCGCCCGCACCAAGGGCCGGGCGATGGCATCGAAGGTCTTCACCGACACCTCCAGCGTCGGCTGGGTGCCGGCGAACCTGGGCATCGGCCCGCTCGGTCACATCGTCGACGACCTGCCCTACGGCGCGTCCGGGGATTTGCGGTTGCTTGCCGATGCCTCCTCGCGCGCCACCATCACCGGCATCCCCGGGCAGGCGGATCTGGACTACTGCTTTGGCAACATCGTCAACACCGACGGCAGCCCGTGGGAATCCTGCTCCCGCACGTTTCTGAACAACACCGTGCGTACCCTGCGGGACAAGTACGGCATCACCTTCACTGCCGCGTTCGAGCACGAGTTCGTGGAGCGAGCCACGACCCGCTACCCACACCCGTTTTCTTTTTCCAACTTCATGTCCGCCGAACCGGTAAGCAGCACGCTGTTCAAGGTGCTTGAGGACGCGGGAGTGGAGCCGGAGTGCTGGCTGCCGGAGTACGCGCAGCACCAGTACGAACTGACCATGAAGCCAGCCGAGCCCGTGGTGGCCGCCGACCGGGCGCTCCTGCTGCGCGACATCACCACGAACGTCTACCGCGCCTTCGACCGTGAGGTGACGTTCACCCCGGTCACTCATCCCGAAAAGGGCGGATCGGGTGTACACATCCATTACGGTCTTTACGCCGAGAACGGCGACTCACTCGCCTTCGACGCCGATCGCCCCGGCCGCGTATCCAAGCTTGCGGGCGTGTTCAACGCGGGCATCATCAAGTACGCGCCAGAGCTCACCGCGATTTTCGCTCCCCTGACCGTGAGCTACCTGCGCCTAAAGCCCGACAACTGGTCCACCGCCCGCGCCTTCTGCGGACTGCAGAACCGCGAGTCGCTGGTGCGCGTGTGCCCCACCAACGAGATTGGTGGCAAGGATCCGGCACAGCAGCTGCACTTCGAGTTCCGCGGCGCCGACGCGGGCGCGAACCCGTGGCTGCTGCTGGGCGTCATCCTGCGCGCCGGGTTGGCGGGGCTGGACGAGGGGCTCGACCCAGTGGACATCGTCGAGGGCGAGCTGGACCTCGAAGACGATCACTCGGAGCTGGCCAAGCTGCCGGAAACCCTGTCCGAGGCCCTAGACGTGTTCGAGGCCTCCGAGACGGTGCGTTCTTGGTTCGCGCCGGCATTTTCGGACACCTACCTCAAGGTCAAGCGCGACGAGGTCGAGCAGCTGCGCGGCAAGTCTTTCGAGGAGCAGTGCGATATCTATGCCGCGGTCTACTAATTCTCAGCGCGAAATGGTTGACGGGCTGCCGCTTTTTGATCACCACTGTCACGGGGTCATCGAATACGACCTTTCGGCGGCCGAATTCGAGTCGCTCATCTCGGAGTCTTCTCGCCCCGCAGCGCCGGGCACCACGCGCTTCGACTCGCAGATTGGCGTGCAGGTGCTGTCGCAGTGCGCGCCCGTGCTCGGCGCGGAGCGTTTTTGTTCGCCCACGGCCTACCTCGACGCCCGCGCCGCGCTGGGCGCCGATGAGGTAGACCGCCGACTGCTCAAAGCGGCACGCCTGACAACCCTGGGGGTAGACACCGGCCACGCTGCCGGGCTCATCACGGGACCGGAGCGACTCGGCGAGCTCGCGGGCGCGACAGCCCACGAGGTCGTGCGCTTGGAAAGCCTCGCGGAAGGCGTCGCGCACACGATGCGGGCAGAAGAAAACCCGCTTCCCCCCTCCCGGGATAACGCCGCGCTCTTCCTGCAGAAACTGGAGGACCCGCTGGATATGCGGCTCGCGCGGGCCATCGGGGTGAAGTCCATTGCCGCGTACCGCTACGGGCTCGACTTTCTCGCCGCGCGCCCCGCCACGGACGAGGTCATCGCCGCCGCCGTAGAGTTTTTATCCCAGCCTGCAACCATGCGGCTCGACGACCCGGTACTGATCCGGCACCTGCTCTGGCTCGCCATCGACAGAAAGCAGGTCATCCAGCTGCACATCGGCTACGGCGACGACGACGTCGACCTGCACCGCTGCAACCCGCTGCTGCTGACAGAGCTGTTGCGCACAACCCGCGACACCGGCGCGCGCTTTGCCCTATTGCACTGCTACCCGTTTGTGCGCGAGGCCGGCTACCTGGCAGACGTGTACGAACACGTCTACTTCGACGTCGGCCTAGCCATCAACTACACCGGCAGCCACTCGCCGCGCGTGATCGCGGAATCCTTGGAGCTCGCCCCGTTTGGAAAGATCCTGTTCAGCACGGACGCGTTCGGCCTGCCGGAGTTGTACTTCGTGGGCGCACAGCTGTTCCGCCGCGGGCTTGCGGAAGTGCTCGACTACTACCAGCGCGAATGGGGCTGGCCGGACCACTACTGCAGGAAGGTCGCCGAGCTCATGTGCTACGACAACGCCGCCCGCCTCTACGGAGTGGATGACCGGAAGAACTAACCAAGGAGCGTGACCATGTCTGATCTTTCGCAGTTGCTTGACACGTGGCTGCGCCGCCTGCCCGCGCAGCTGCCGGCCGCGCACGAGCTGCGCCGCGCAATCCACGCGAACCCGCGGGTAAGCGGTGACGAGCAGGCAACGACCGATGCCGTCGCCCGGGCGATGAGGGTTGAGTTCGACCAGGTCGCAAATACCGGGGCGATCACGCGCTTAGGCCCTACAACCGGTCCGTCGGTCGCGCTGCGCGGGGAGCTCGACGCCCTGCCCGTGCGGGAGGAGACGGGGGTGGGGTGGGCATCGACAAGCGGGGCCATGCACGCGTGCGGGCACGACGTCCACCTGGCGGCGCTGACCGCGGTGGTGCGCGCCGCGGCGGACCTCGACCTCCCCTACGGCCTCGTGCCTTTCCTCCAGCCGCGGGAGGAAACCTACCCCTCCGGCGCGCAGGACATTAAGAACTCGGGCCGCTTCGCCGATCTGCAGGTCACCCACGCGATTGGCGCCCACGTGCACCCAGGCGTGCCGCTGGGCGCGGTGGCGGCAGGCGACGGGTTCGTCAACGCCGCGGCCGGGGAAATCACCATCGAGGTCACCGGCGCGGGCGGGCACGGTGCCTACCCGCACCAGGCCACGGACGTCGCCGTGTGTGTCGCCCAGATCGTCACCGGGCTGGCGGAGGTCGTCCGCCGCTCCAACGATCCGATGGAACCAGCGCTTATCAGCGTGGGCACGATCCAGGTGGGAAACGGCGCGGCGAACGTATTACCCCACAGCGGCCGAGTCTTCGCCACCATCCGCACCACCAGCACGGCGGCCACGGAACGCGTCGTCACCGCCGTGGACCGCTTTGCCCGCGGCACCGCCGAGGCCTTCGGTTGCCGGGGTGAGGTCACCCACGTTCCGGGCGAGCCCGCGCTCATTAACGATGCCGCCCTGTCCGCCCGTTTCGCAGACACCGCGCGCCGCGCCGGGCTGGGGTCCGCCCCGATCATGCGGTCGCTGGGAGCGGACGACTTTTCCTTCTACGGCGACATCGTGCCGACGCTGATGTGCTTCGTCGGTGTCGGCACTGGGGCTAAGAACGCGCCGTCACTACACGATGCGAAATTCCTGCCGCCGGAGGAGGCAGTGGAGATGACCGCCCGCGCACTCATCGCCGGCTACGTGGCGGCGGCAGAAGAAATCCGGGGCGACTAACGGGGCTCGATTACTTCCAGTCCGGCCTCGCGGCACGCCTCCCCGAGCCGCTACGCACCGCGCCGGGGCCGAGCACAATTGATGTGCGTAACCGAGTTCACAGGGCCACGTGGGCGGCGCTACACTGTCCGTGGCTTAGTCCCATACCACTTAAATTTTTATTCATTAAGGAGGGCGCATGGCAGGCTCCGACCTGTGCATTGACCTCAACGCTGACTTAGGTGAAACGACCGGCGGAAACCCGGTGGCTGATGACGCGGCGATGCTGGAGATGGTCTCCAGCGCGAACGTGGCCACCGGCTTCCACGCCGGCGACCCGTACTCGATTTCGAAGACGGTCAAGGCCGCTGCCGAGCGCGGCGTTGTCGTGGGCGCCCACGTGGGCTACAACGACATGGCCGGTTTCGGCCGTCGCTTCATTGACTACAACCCGGCCGAGCTGGCCAGCGAGGTCACGTACCAGATCGGCGCACTCGAGGCGCTGGCCCGCGCAGCGGGCACCCGCGTGCAGTACGTCAAGCCGCACGGCGCGCTGTACAACACCATTGCGCGCGACGAGAAGCAGGCGAAGGCCGTGGTCGACGGCGTGCGCGCCTTCGGCGACATCCCGCTGATGCTGCTGCCGGGTGGCGTGGCCGTCGACGTGGCCGAAAAGGCAGGGCTGACCGTCGTGCGCGAGGCCTTTTCCGACCGCAATTACAACCCGGACGGCACCCTCGTGCCGCGCAGCGAGGACAACGCGGTGATGCACGACGCCGACGAGGTGGTCAAGCGCGTCTACGACGTGGCCACCACCGGCTCCATCACGGCGGTAGACGGCACCACCTTGCAAGTCGACGCGCAGTCGGTGTGCACGCACGGCGATTCCCCCGGTGCGGTGGAGCTGCTGCGCGGTATGGTTCGCCGCCTCGCGGACGATGGCATCGAGATCCGGAGCTTCCTGTAATGCAGATTCACAAGGTAGGAACACGCTCTCTCCTCATTGACTTAGACGACCTCAACCAGGTCATGGCCTGGCACGCGGGGCTGACGGCGCAGCCGCTGCGCCACCAGGTGGACTGTATCGCGGCGGCGACGACGATCCTGCTGAGCTTCGATTCCCCGGATGGCGCGACCGACGCCGCCCGCGACTTGGAGGACTACCGGCCGTCGAAGTCGGCGCACCGCGATCCGCGCACGGTGGACATTGACGTCCAGTACAACGGCGAGGACTTGGACGAGGTGGCCGATTTCCTCGACATGTCCCGCGAGGCCGTGGTCGACTGGCACACCTCCACGCTGTGGACCGCTGCGTTCGGCGGCTTCGCCCCGGGCTTTACGTACTGCGCCCCGGAGGATCCGGCAGATAGCAAGGCGGTCCCGCGCCGCCAGGATCCGCGCACGGCAGTGCCCGCCGGCGCGGTGGGCATCGCAGGTGATTTCACCGCGGTCTACCCGCGCCGCTCCCCCGGCGGCTGGCAGCTCATCGGCACCACGAACACGCCGATGTGGGACTCGCACGCCGAGCCGCCCGCGCTGGTGCAGCCCGGCGACCGGGTGCGTTACCAGGCGGTGGACAAGCTGCCGGATATCTCGGATAACTCCGACCGCGTGAAGCAGTCGCCGCCGCGCCTGCCGCGCCTGGAGGTCGAGGACGCCGGCCTGCTCACCCTGTATCAGGATCTGGGCCGCCCCGGCTTCGGTGACTTGGGCGTGACCCCGTCCGGTGCCGCCGACCGCGGTGCTGCGGCCACGGCGAACATCGCGGTGGGCAACCAGCGCACCGCCACCGTGCTGGAAAACGTCGGTGGCATGGAGCTGCGCGCGCTCACGGACACCGTGGTGTGCGTGACCGGTGCGCGCACCCGCATCCTCTACAACGACTACCCGGTGCAGCTGGCCAAGCCGATCCTCATGACCGCGGGCAGCCACCTGGTCATCCAGCCGCCGGTACTCGGCTTCCGCAACTACATCGCGGTGCGCGGTGGCATCGTCGCGGAGTCGGAGCTCGGCTCGGCGGCCACGGACATCCTGTCCGGCCTCGGCCCGGATCCGGTCCGCACCGGCGACGTCATCGGCGTGCTGCCGTTTACGCACACCATGACCGATGCCCAGCTGTCCAACCCGCTGCGCATCCAGGGCAAGCCCGGAAAGACCGAGGGCGTGCTGCGCTGCATCCGCGGCCCGCGCGATGACTGGTTCGCCGAAGAAGAGCTCGCGCGCTTCGTGGACACGGAATGGACCGTGACCACGGAGTCCAACCGCGTCGGGCTGCGGCTGGCCAACGACGAGGTGACCTTGGAGCGCAACCGCGACGGCGAGCTGCCGTCGGAGGGCATGGTTGCCGGCTCGGTGCAGATTCCGCCGAACGGCAAGCCGGTCGTCTTCATGCGGGATCACGCCGTCACCGGTGGCTACCCGGTTATTGCAACTGTTGTGAAAGAAGATATTGATATCGCGGCGCAGCTCCCGCCGGGGGCGCGCGTTCGTTTTGAACTCGTAGGAGAAGAGTAATGGCCATTCAATCTGTTCTCATCGCCAATCGCGGTGAAATCGCCGTGCGCATCGCGCGCGCTGCCCGCGATCTGGGCATCCGCTCCATCGCCGTCTACTCCGAGGCGGACGCCGGTGCCCTGCACACCCGCGTCGCCGACGAGGCCTACGCCCTGCCGGGCAATTCCGCGGCGGATACCTACATGAACGTGCCCGCGCTTCTCGATGTCGCCGTGCGCGCCGGCGCCGATGCCGTCCACCCGGGCTACGGCTTTTTGTCGGAGAACTCCGAGTTCGCCCGCACCGTCACCAGCGCCGGCCTGACCTGGGTTGGCCCGTCCCCGGACGCCATCGACCTGCTGGGCGACAAGATCGCCGCCCGCCGCGTGGCCACCGAGGTCGGCGCCCCGCTGGCCCCGGGCACCTCGGATCCGATCGATGACTGGCAGCAGGCCCGCGAGTTCGCCGAGGAGCACGGCCTGCCCATCGCCATTAAGGCGGCCTACGGCGGCGGCGGACGCGGCCTCAAGGTGGTCGACGAGATGGAAGGTATTGAGGACGCCTTCAACTCCGCCGGCCGCGAGGCCATGGAGGCTTTCGGGCGCGCCGAGTGCTACGTGGAGAAGTTCCTCACCCACCCGCGCCACGTGGAGGCGCAGGTGCTGGCCGATACCCACGGCAACGTCGCCGTGCTGGGCACCCGCGACTGCTCCACGCAGCGCCGCTTCCAAAAACTCATCGAGGAGGCCCCGGCCCCGGGGCTCACCGACGAGCAGCTCAACGGCATCCACGAGGGCGCCCGCGACATCTGCCGCAAGGTGGGCTACACCGGCGCCGGCACCGTGGAGTACATCGTCTCCGAGGACGGGACCATCTCCTTCCTCGAGGTCAACACCCGTGTCCAGGTCGAGCACCCGGTCACCGAGGTGGTTACCGGCGTGGACATCATCGCCGAGCAGTTCCGCATCGCGGCCGGCGAGAAGATCTCGTTCGTCACCGAGGATCACCCGGATCCGGAGATCCAGGGCCACGCGTTCGAGTTCCGCATCAACGCCGAGGACATCTTGAACGGCTTCGCGCCCTGCCCCGGCACCGTGGTCTCCTTCGAGCCGCCGACGGGGCCGGGCCTGCGCATCGATGCCGGCGTGCGCTCCGGTTCCATCATCCCGCCGTACTACGACTCGTTGATGGCCAAGCTCGTCGTGTGGGGCCCGACCCGCGAGGTGGCCATCCGCCGCGCGCAGCAGGCCCTCGCGGAGTTCGAGATTTCCGGCGTGCGCACCGTGCTGCCGTTCCACCGCGACATGATCCACAACGAGGCGCTCATCGGCGAAGAGCTGGGCGTTTACACCGACTGGGTGGATCACAACTACCGCCCGGCCGCGGCGAACAAGACCGAGAAGGTCGACGCCATCTACACCCAGCGCCGCAACGTCGCCGTGGAGATTGACGGCAAGATCATCAACGTCGGCCTGCCGGTCGAGTTCTTCAACGCGCCGACCAACGCCTCGGGCGCCGCGTCCACCGCCCCGTCCTCCGCCGGCCCGCAGGCCGCCGACGACAACGCGGTGACCTCCTCGTTCGAGGGCAACCTGGTGGAATGGAAGGTCTCCGACGGCGACGAGGTCTCCGAGGGCGATGCCATCGCCACCATCGAGGCCATGAAGATGGAGTCTTCCATCAAGGCGCCGAAGTCCGGCACCATCTCCCTTCAGGCCAAGGCGGGCGACCGCCTGACCCCGGAGACGGTGATCGCCACCATCGACTAGAAAGTTCTGGCTGGGACTTTCCGAGCGTGTCTATCGTGGAGTGCGATAGACACGCTTTTTACTTTTTAGGAGAGTTCCCACCATGAAGATTGCAGTTGTAGGTGCCAGCGGCAACGTCGGCACGGCGGTACTGCGCGCGCTGCACCGCGATGCGGAGGTCACCGAACTGGTCGGCATTTCCCGCCGCGTGCCGCCGCAGGTTGAGCCGTATACGGACGTGGAGTGGCACAGCATCGACGTCACCGCCGAGAACGCACCGGAGCGTCTCGCCGACGCGTTCGCGGGTGCCGATGCCGTCATCCACCTCGCCTGGCTCATCTACCCCAACCACGACCGCGAGCTCATCCGCCGCATCAACGTCGCCGGCACCGAGGCGGTTCTCGATGCCGTAGAGCGTGCCGATGTCCGCCGCGTTGTCGTCGCCTCCTCCGTCGGGGCGTACTCCGTGGATGCTGCGCGCCAGGAGGTCTCCGGCCCCGAGGACACCCCGCCGCTGCGCGCGGAGGACTTCCCGGCCCGCGGCGTCGAGGGCTCGCACTACAGCGAGGACAAGGGCAAGGTCGAAGAGCTGCTCGAGCAGTTCACCGCCGCCCACCCGGACATCTCCGTCGCCTGGCTGCGCCCGGGGCTCATCTTCCAGGACGACGCCGCCTCGGAGGTGCAGCGCTTCTTCCTCGGCGCAGCAATGCCCGTCGAGCTGCTGGACAAGGGATCGCTGCCGGTCCTGCCGCTGCCGAAGAAAATGGTCACCCAGGGTGTGCACGCCGACGACGTCGCGCAGGCCTACCTTCTAGCCGCCAAGAACCCGGCGGCAACCGGCCCGTTCAACATCTGCGCCGACGACATCCTCCACCCGCAGGACTTCGCGGACATCTTGAGCAACGGGCGCTTCATCGAGGTGCCGCCGCAGGTCGCCCGCGCGGGCATGGCCAGCGCCCACAAGTCGGGTGTGCTGCCCGCCGATCCGGGCTGGCTCGACATGGGGCTCGGCGTGCCGCTGATGGACAATGCCCGCGCCAAAAGCGAGTTGGGCTGGCAGCCGGCGACCTCCGCGAAGGACGCGCTGGCCTCGTTTACCCGCGCGATGATCGAGGGCGCCGGCCACCCCTCCCCCAGCCTGTGGGCACTGGACGATTCCGAACGCTTCGTGCCGGCACTGGGCCTGCCGATGGACGATGCCGTGGCCGCCCCCACCTCCGGCCCGCGCACGGAGGCGGGCTCAGACGACAACATCGAGCGCGAGCTCGTTTCGACCTACCTGGCCAACCACCTGGCCGCCCAGCGCGGCACGGTCGAGCGCGCCGACCAGATGACGCTGAACTACCAGGACACCCCGGTATTCAAGGAGATCGGCGAGGTCGCCCAGGCGGAGCGCACCGACCGCGCGTTCCTCGAGCGGGTGATAAAGCAGCTGGGGCTGGAGACCAAGCCGACTCAAAGCGCCGCCGCGTGGGCCGGGGAGAAGCTCGGGCGCTTCAAGCCCAACGGCCGGGCGGTCTCCTCTTCCCCGCTGGCTCTCCTCGTGGAATCGGAGGCGCTGTACGCCGCCGCAGCCGCCAAGCACTCGCTGTGGCGCACGCTGTTCTTGCAGGCCGATAACCTGGGGCTCAACGCCGATGCCTGCCACGCACTGGCGAAGAGCGCGCAAAAGCAGCTGGAGGCCACCGAGGCCATCCACGCCTACGCCGCGCAGACGGCATTCGCTGACTAGGGCCAGGGTTACACCTACAGGTTATTTGTGCGCTGAATCACTGCGGGCGCCGGTTTTTCGGCGTACAAATGGCCGTATGACTGAATTCCACCTTGAGAACCCGAACAACGGCCAATCCGAAGAAGCTTTCTCCCGCATCGACAATGACGGCATCCAGGATGTCCTGACCCGCACCACCAAGGCATTCGCTAGCTGGCGCGAGACGGACATCGACACGCGCGCTGCCGTGCTGGAAAAGACTGCCGATATCTACGAGCAGAAAACCGACGAGCTCGCCGACCACATCGGCCGCGAGATGGGCAAGCCCACCGACCAGGCCAAGGCGGAACTGCAGATCGTCGTCGACATCTACCGCTACTACGCGCAGCACGCCCACGAACTGCTTGCGGACCAGGAGCTCTACTCGGACGACGCGCAGCGCACCTTCGTGGCCAAGGAGCCGCTCGGCCCGCTCGTGGGCGTCATGCCGTGGAACTTCCCCTACTACCAGGTCGCCCGCTTCGCGGCGCCCAACCTCCTGCTGGGCAACACCATCGTGCTCAAGCACGCGTCCATCTGCCCGCTGTCGTCACAAGCCTGCCAGGACATCTTCGCCGAGGCCGGCCTGCCTGACGATGTCTTCATCAACGTCTACGCCTCCGGCAAGCAAGTGGCAGAGTTCCTGGAGGACAAGCGCATCAAGGGCGTCTCGCTGACCGGTTCCGAGGTCGCGGGTGCCTCCGTGGCGGAGACCGCCGGCAAGCACCTGAAGAAGTCCCTGCTGGAGCTCGGCGGCAACGACCCGTTCATCGTCCTCGATGACAGCAACCTCGAGTGGGTGCTCGACCAGTACGTGGCCATCCGCATGACCAACACCGGCCAGGTGTGCAACGCGCCGAAGCGCCTCATCGTCATGGAAGACATCTACGACCGCGTGCTCGATTACCTCACCGAGAAGATCGGCAACCTCAAGCCGGGCGCCTACAACGAGCCGGACGCGGACTTCGGCCCGCTCTCCTCCGTCGGTGCTCGCGACGAGGTCGTCGAGACCATCACCGCGGCGGAGCAGAATGGCGACGCCCGCATCGTCGTCGGTGGTGACAAGCTGGACCGCGAGGGCGCGTACATGAACGCCGCGCTGCTCACCGACGTCAACCGTGACGCCGACATCGCCAAGGGCGAGGTCTTCGGCCCGGTTGCCCTGCTGTTCAAGGTCAAGGACGTCGAGGAGGCCGTCGAGCTGGCCAATGACGTCGACTACGGCCTGGGCGGCTCCGTCTGGGGCTCCGACGTGGAGACCGCCGAGAAGGTCGCTCGCCGCCTCGAGTGCGGCATGTCGCTGGTCAACGAGGCCTCCACCATTAAGCCGGATCTGCCTTTCGGCGGCATCGGCCGCTCTGGCTACGGCCGAGAGCTCAACGAGTGGGGCGTGGAGGAGTTCGTGAACCAGAAGCTCTACCGCTTCTCCACGCAGGACTACAAGCTCAGCCAGGAGAAGTAGCCCGCACCCGCGCGGTCTACGGCACCTGCACGTCCGTGTCGCGCATATCCGTCACCAGCATCTTGCCCGGTGAGTGGGTAATCGCGAACGACGGGCGGGAGGCCATGACCGCCGCCTGCGGGGTGACCCCGCAAGCCCAGAACATCGGGGTCCATCCCTCCGGGATATCAATGGCGTCGCCGTAATCGGGGGAATTGATATCGGCAATGCCGATGCCCGCTGGGTCGCCCACGTGCACGGGCGCCCCGTGCACGGACGGGTAACGAGACGTAATCCGCACCGCGTCCGCCACACGATTAGCCGGCTGCGGGCGCATTGAGACCACCAGCGGTCCCGCGAAGGCGCCCGCCGGGGTGGTCTGCACATTGGTGACAAACATCGGCACGTTCTTGCCCTGGTCAATGTGGGCGAGGTGCAGCCCGGCATCGTCAAGCGCGTTTTCAAACGTGAACGAGCAGCCGATGAGGAACGTCACGAGGTCATCGCGCCACACGTCGGTGGCGTCATCCACCTCGTCGACGAGCTCGCCGTCGCGGAAGACCCGATAGGCGGGAATGTCGGTGCGGATGTCACCGCCGGGCAGCAGGCTGGAGTTCACCTCGCCCTCCTCCAGCACGCCGACAACCGGGCACGGCTTCGGGTTACGCTGCGCAAACAGCAAGAAGTCGAAGGCGTATTCACGCGGCAGGGCGATCATGTTCGCCTGCAGATAGCCGTGGGCGAGGCCGGAAGTGGTAACGAGCCCGCCCTTGCGGGCGAGCTCGCGTGCCTGGTGCGGAGTGGTCATTATGACTGGAACAGATCGATCAGCGCGGTAATCGCGTTGATGCCGATGTAAGTGCTGACCAGGAAGGCGATGACGCCCAGCACGCCCAGCCACGCCGGGTACTTGTAGCCCTGCAGCAGGTCGCGGCGCAGGTAGATGACCCACAGGATGATGATGAAGCCGATGGGCAAAATGAGGCCGTTGAACGCGCCGGCGAAGATGAGCAGCTGCTGCGGCGGCGAGTCCAGGATGATGAACGCGAGGGTGCAGACCGTGACGAATGCGACGGTCATGAGGTTGGTCGTCCGCTTGGACACGTTCTGGGTGGTCACGAAGGTCACCGAGGTGTAAGCGGAGCCGATCACCGACGACAGGCCGGCGGCGAAGAGCACGAGTCCGAAGGCGCGCAGACCGATCTCGCCGGCGGCGTGGTAGAAGACGTCCGCGGCGGTGTTGTCCTCAGACAGCGCGACGCCGGTGGCCACGACGCCGAGGACGGCGAGGAAGAGCAGGATGCGCATCAGGCCGGTGACGATGATGCCGGAGATCGAGGTGTAGGCGATGCGCCCGACGTTCTCGCGGCCGGTGATGCCCGAGTCGATGAGGCGGTGGGCACCGGCGAAGGTGATGTAGCCGCCGACGGAACCGCCAATAAGAGTGGTGATGACGAAGAAGTCCATCTTCTCCGGGGCGACGGTGTTCTTCAGCGCCTCCCCCACCGGCGGGTTGGAGACGATGGCCACGTACAGCATGAGCAGGATCATGATGGCGCCCAGCGCGCCGACCAGGCGGTCCAGGGCCATGCCGGCGCGCTTGGACAGGAAGACGAACACGGCGATGGCGCCGGCAATGATGCCGCCGATCTTCGGATCAATACCCAGCATTGCGTTGAGGCCCAGGCCGGTGCCGGCGATGTTGCCGACGTTGAACACCAAGCCGCCCACGAACACGAAGGCCGCCATGACCCAGCCGAGGCCCGGCAGGACGGTGTTGCCCAGCTCGTTGGCGCGCATGCCGGTCACGCCGAGCACGCGCCAGACGTTGAGCTGGATGGCGATGTCAACGAGGATGGAGATGAGAATCGCGAAGGCGAACGACGCGCCAAGCTGAACGGTAAAGACGCTGGTCTGCGTCAAAAATCCCGGGCCAATGGCCGAGGTCGCCATGAGGAACATGGCGCCGATCATCGGGCCAATGCCTACCTTGGCGGGCGAGGGAGAATCATTACCCACCGGCTGCGCAGCCGGGGTCTGTGCGGTCTCAGAGGTCACTAATTTTTACCCTTCGTGATGTGGATCGCATGTATCGCGGAACATCATAAAGGGGGTGCAGACCTCGTGCAAAGGCGGACCGGCACGCGGGTGCACCATTAGTGCAACTTTCGCGCTCCCTGCCCAGGTAAGCCAAGGTAGAAGGTCGGTTCCGGGAACCCGCGGCGCGCGGCCGCGGCGGCAATATCGGCGGCCACACGGTCCACTTTTTCGGCCTCCACCAGCGCGATAACCGCCCCGCCGAAACCGCCACCGGTCATACGCGCACCGAGTTCCCCCGCGGCGCTAAACGCGCAGTCTAGCTCCGGGGTGGTCACCTCGTAATCGTCGCGCAGCGAGACGTGGCTGTCCCGCATCAGGGAGCGGAACGTGTCGATGTCGCCGGCGCGCAGGGCCTTTTCCGCCGCGAAGGTGCGGTCGGTCTCCCGGGCGACGTGCCGCACGCGTCGCGCCACCAGCTCCGGATCCTCCCCGGCAGACTCTGCCCACCGGCGGACCTCCTCCTGCGAACGAATTCCTTTCGCTCCCAGGTCCCCCATCACCCGGTCGATGAGGCCGCGGCGCGACGCGTACTGCCCGTCGCTCAGGGTGTGCGGGGCGTTAGTGTCCGCGATGACCAGGGCCATGCCCACTTCTTCTAGATCGAAGGGAACGCGGTGCTTGTCCCCGGTGGCGAAGTCCAAAAACAGTGCCTCGCCCGCACGGCAGAAAATACTCGCGTTCTGATCCAGCCCGCCGGTGGCGGCTCCTACCACCTCGTTTTCGGCGCGGATCGCCGCCGCCACGATGCGCTCGCGGTCGGCATCGCACGGCTCGCGCCCCTCCACCAGGTCGAAGGCCGCCAGCCCCACCGAGCACTCGAGAGCCGCCGACGAGGACAGCCCCGACCCCAGCGGCACGTCGGAGACAATGGCGAAGTCGAACCCGGTCCCGGTGCTCTCCGGGAACAGGGCCCACACGGTGCCCGCGATGTAGCCGAGCCAGTCTGCGGGGTGGCCCGGGTGGACATCGGCAAGCGCCACCTCGCCGCGCACCATGCCGGCGGCGGAAACGGCACGCACGCGGCCATCGTCACGCGGGGCGGCAGCCACCGCCGTGCTGTGCGGGAGCGCGAACGGGATGGACGCGCCCGCCGCGTAGTCGACGTGCTCGCCGATGAGGTTCACGCGCCCCGGCGCGGCATAGACGCCCGCGCACTCGTAACCGTATTCGCTGCTAAACAGCTCCGCTGCGGCGCGGCCTAGCTCTTGGTCGCCGCGGGAGGTCACCCACTGGTTCATTGCGGCCACACCTCCCGGAAGCGTTCGGCAATCTTCTCCGGCGTGGTGTCACTAATCCACACCGCCTGCGCGGACTCCGAGCCGGCGAGATACTTCAGGCGGTTCGGCGAGCGCATGAGCGAAAACAGCTGCAGGTGCATCCGCACCGCCTCCCGCTCGGGGCCCGCGACGGGCGCCTGCGTCCACCCGGCGATATACGGGGTCTTCTCCACGCCCGGGAAGAAGCCGTCGATGGCGGTGTAAAGCTGTTTGAGCAACGGGGCGAGCTCGTCTTTTTCTGCGTCGGTGAGCTCGGTAAAGTCCGCGACCTGGCGCTTGGGCATGACCATCGCCTCGACCGGCCACTTCGCGGCGGCGGGCACGTAAACCAGGAAGTTGGCGGTCTCTTTCAGTACGCGGTCGCCGTTCGACTCGCGCTCGACAATCTCGGCGAACAACCCCGGGTTGTCCTTCACCTTCTCCACGATGCGCGAGAGCCGGGGCGACAAGAAAGGATAGGAATAGATCTGGCCGTGCGGGTGCTGCAGGGTCACGCCGATTTCTTCCCCGCGGTTTTCAAACGGGAAGACCTGGCGCACCCCGTCGATTGCGGACAGCGCGGCGGTGCGGTCCGCCCACGCCTCGATGACGGTGCGGATGCGGCGCGGGCTGAGCTCCTTGAAGCTCGATCCCGGATCGGAGGTAAAACACACCACCTCGCAACGCGCGGCGGCCGGCCTGCGCTCTACCCCATCCACCTCGTAGGCGAAGTCGCCCGGCACGTCCATGTGCGTGGAAAACGACGGGAAGCGGTTTTCAAAGACCACGACGTCGTAGCTGGGCGACGGGATTTCCGTGGGCAGCTGTCCCGGCTGGCTCGGCGCGAGCGGGTTTTCGTTGGCCGGCGGCATGAACGTGCGGTTCATACGGTGGGCGGCAAAGGCCACCCACTCGCCCGTGAGCGGGTCGCGCCGCATTTCGGAAGCGGCGGTCACCTGCGGCAGCTCGCGGGGATCGTCTAGGACGCGCTCCCCGGGCGCGGGATCCGAGTCGTCGAAGTAGATGATTTCGCGGCCATCGGCAAGCGTGGCACTCGTCACGGACACAGACATTTACTCCTCGCTTTCCTGTCCTTCCGCAGCGGGGACGACGGGGCGCAGCTTCGCCCACGCCCAAAACGCTGCGGCGGCCACCAGCATGGCCACTCCAGCCCACAGGTTATCCATCGGGTCTTTCGCCTGCCCGGTATCCGGGTTGATGCCCGGATCGAGCGCGAAGGAGCAGGCCACCAAGACGATGCCGTACAAACCGATGAGCGCGGCGATGACGTTGCGGAGATCGAATGCGGAATTCATGAAATGCTCCTTTTAGGCGAAGATCACGTTGAGAGCGACGACGCAGATGAGGCCAATGATGCCCAGCGGGACGGTGCGCTGGTACCACGGCAGGGACTTTTCGGTGAAGTCTGCGAAGTGGTCCTTCGGGGTCACCGAGGAGACGAAGCCGACCAGCTCGTGGTCCGGTTTGGGCGTGGTGAACAAGGTGACGGCGACCGAGACGATGACGTCCACGGCGAAAGCAATGCCCGCCGCGACGAACGCGGTGCCCTGGCCCGGCAGGTTGAACAGGGCGGCCTCCGCGCCGCTGAAGTTGGCGACGGCCCAGTACGCGATGGCCGAGACCGTGCCGGAGACCAGGCCGGCCCAGCCGGCGTGCGGGGTCATGCGCTTCCAGAACATGCCCAGGATGAAGGTGGCAAACAGCGGGGCGTTGAAAAAGCCGAACAGCGTCTGCAGGTAATCCATGACGTTGCCGAAGTTCCGTGCGAGCAGCGCGGTGAACACGGCGATGCAGGTCGCCACCACCGTCATCCAGCGACCGAAGCGCAGGTAGTAGCTGTCCTCGCGGTCTTTGACCACGTAGGTTTCCCAGATGTCGTAGGACATCACGGTGTTGAATGCGGAGATATTGGCCGCCATGCCCGCCATGAACGACGCGAGCAGGCCGGCGATGGCGACGCCCAGAAGACCGTTGGGCAACAGGTCGCGCATGAGGTACAAGATGGCCTCGTTCGGCGCGGCGGAGCCATCGGCAATGTCACCGACGATGACCGAGGCGACCATGCCCGGCAGCACGACGAGGAACGGGATGAACATCTTCGGGAACGCGCCGAGGATGGGCGTCTTCCGCGCGGCGGAAATCGAGTCGGAGGCCATCGCGCGCTGGACCTCGACGAAGTTGGTGGTCCAGTAGCCGAACGACAGCACGAAACCGAGACCCAATACGATGCCGATGACGGACCAGATGGGGTTTCCGAACCCGGAGATGTCCGTGCCCGGCCAGGTGTGCAACATGCTTTGCGATGCCACCGACTCCTTCAGCCCCTGCCAGCCACCGACGCGGTTGACGCCGATGACGGTGAGCGGCGCGAGTGCCGCGATGATGACGAAGAACTGCAGCACCTCGTTGTAGATCGCCGCCGACAGCCCGCCCAGGGTGATGTAGGACAAGACGATGATTCCGGCCACGACGAGCGCGACCCACATCGGCCAACCCAAAAGGGCCTCCACAATGGTGGCGAGCAAGAACAGGTTCACGCCGGCGATAAGCAGCTGCGCGAGCGCGAAAGAAATGGCGTTGACCAAATGTGCGCCGTTGCCGAAGCGCCGGCGCATGAACTCCGGTACGGAGCGGACCTTCGAGCCGTAGTAGAAGGGCATCATCACGATGCCTAAGAAGATCATGGCGGGCACGGCGCCGATCCAGAAGTAGTGCATGGTCTGGAAGCCGTATTCGACGCCGTTGGCGGACATGCCGATGATTTCCACCGCGCCCAAGTTGGCGGAGACGAACGCCAGGGCGGTCACCCAGGCCGGCAGGCCGCGCCCCGACAGGAAGAAGTCAATGGAATTCGACACCTTGGACTTCGCCATCCAGCCGATGCCCAAGACGAAAAGGAAATAGATCAACACCAACAGGTAGTCGACCCACGTTGCGTCCAAGCGCAGCGCTGATTCAGCAGTTGCCATCTGCTTGCCTTTCTAGTTTTCTACGTTCCCGTGCCCGAAAAAGCCTGTATCCGCGGCAGTACCTGTATCCGCAGCGGAAAGTCGCACCCAGTCCGTCGCGGGCAAGGTTCGCACACCGGTGCCGGTGGCGAACGCGTTGGGCGGGGCGCTCATGGGCTCGACCGCGATCGCTCTCCCACGCCCCGGGTAATCGTGCGGGGTGTATACCTGCGCCCACCGCACGTCCCCGGAGCATTCCAGGCGGGTGCGGAGACCGTGGGCATCGGCAAGCTCGGCTCGCACCCCGGTCGGGGCGGAGAAACAGTGATCTAACTCGAGGCCTGCCACGGCCGCGTCCTTAAACTGCGCTGGGCGCTCCACCCCCGTCGGGAGGTTGCGGGCACCATCGAGCTCGACGTCGGTGGTCGTGTTGAGCGTGAGCCGGCACGTATCGGTGGGCGCTCCGCCGGCGGTGAGGTAGGTGTGCCAGCCGAAGGCGTAGGGCACTTCGGGGTGCGGGGACTCGGCGTGGAAGGTGGCGGTCAGCCCGTCTCGCCCCAGCGCGTAGCGGGCGACCAGCCGCACAAACCAGGGATACCCGGCCTGCGGGGCGATGTTCACCGCCAGGGTGACCGAACCGACCGAGTGGGACACGCACTCCCAGACGCGGTCAGCGACGAACCCGTGGATGGCGTTGTTGCGCTCCGGCTCGGTAATGGGAAGCTGATGCCGCTCGCCGCGCCAGGTATAGGTGCCGTCGGCGATGCGGTTCGGCCACGGAGCGAGTACCACGCCGGCGGCTAGCGGCGGGAAACCGTCGTAGGTCTCCACGAGCGGGGCACCGCGAAAGGTCAGCGACTTTACCCCGCCGCCGAACGCCGCGATCTGCGCGGCGTAGCCGTCTGCCCGGATGGTGTACACGGGCGTGAGGTTATTCAACTTAGCGTCAACCTTCTGTAACCATAGGTTCACTTTTTGCTCCACACCTTATGCCCAGGCACGCAGCTCGGCATAATCTTTGTGAGATATATTGCCCGGTTACTACCCCCGAATCCGCCGCCAGAGGATGCGCGCGGCCGAGTGCGGGGTGGCCACAACCTCCCGCGCCCAGTGCCCCAGCCGGACGCGCCACGGCGTCGGGGTCGTATGGACCGTGACCGGAATCCCCAGATGCCAGGCCCACAGCCGGGTCCGCAGGGCGTGGAATTCGTTGGTGACCACGTCTAGACGGTCCGCGCCGGCGAGAGCCCACGCGTTCTCCAGGTTCTCGTTCGTGCTGGTGGCGGCGTCTTCTTCCACGATGCGGCTGGGGTCTATTCCCAATTCCACCAAGGTGCGGGCCATCGCAGCGGACTCGCCGGCGCCACTGACGATGACCGGCCCCGGCACCTCCCGGGCCAGCTCGGCAGCCCGAAAAAGCCGGGACCGCAACACGGCCTCCGGCTGCCCGTTGGTAACCCGGGCTCCCAACACGACGATGCACGACACGAGCCGAGATCCTACCGCCCACCGTGGCATCATAGGGCGCATGGAAGGCACCCTCGTTGTAGTCGGTTCAATCAACGCGGACTTGGTCACGCACGTCGAACGCCACCCCCAGCCCGGCGAGACCCTCCTCGGGCGCGGCGATGACATCAAGGCCGGGGGCAAAGGAGCGAACCAGGCGGTGGCCGCGGCCCTGCAGGGCGCGCACGTGGAGTTCGTCGGGGCGGTCGGTGCCGATCACTACCGCAAGCCCGCGGTGCGGAACCTGCACTCGTCCGGGGTGGATATGACCGCCGTAACCGAAATCGATGACGAGCTCACCGGCCTAGCGGTCATCACCGTCGACGAAAAGGGCGAAAACACCATCATCGTCGTGCCGGGCGCGAACGCGCGCGTGGATGACCAGTACGTCTCTGGCCACCGCGAGCGCATCGCCGCGGCGGACATCGTGCTGCTCCAGGGTGAGATTCCCCCGAGCGGGTTCCGGGAGGCGGTGGCTGCGGCTCAGGGAAGGGTCATCATCAACTTGGCGCCGGTGGTGGACGTGGATCGCGAGAGCCTCTTGCGCGCCGATCCGCTCATTGCCAACGAGCACGAGGCCGGGCTCATCTTGGATCAGCTGGGAACACCGGCCGACGACGATGACCCACACGCCCTGGCCGCCGCGCTTATCGATGCCGGCTTTTCCTCCGCCGTCATCACCCTCGGCGCGGCCGGCGCGCTGGTCGCAGACCCGGAGCTGACCGATATCCCCACCCCGCAGGTCGAGGCGGTCGACACCGTGGGCGCGGGTGATGCGTTCGCCGGGGCACTGTGCGCGAAGTTGCTCGCCGAGCCGGGCATCGCGCTTGCCGATGCCGCGCGCCACGCCGCCCGCGTCGGAGCTTTCTCCGTCACCCGGTCCGGCGCCCAGGATTCGTACCCGGGCGCAGGCGACCTACTCCCCGAGTAGCTTGTCGCGCAGGCGCGCGTCCTTTTCTTCCACCGCGGCGGCCATGTCCTTTTGGTACGCCTCCATCTTGTCGGCGACCTCGGCATCGCCAGATGCGAGAATGCGCGCGGCGAGCAGACCAGCGTTTTTCGCCCCATCGATGGAGACGGTCGCAACCGGCACGCCGGCGGGCATCTGCACGATGGACAACAGCGAGTCGAGGCCGTCCAGGTTCTTCAGCGCCCGCGGGATGCCGATGACCGGCAGCGGCGTAGCGGCCGCGACCATTCCCGGCAAGTGCGCCGCACCCCCAGCGCAGGCGACGAGCACCTCGAGCCCCCGCGAGCGGGCGTTTTTCGCGTAGTCGAGCATCTTCTCCGGCGTGCGGTGCGCGGAGACCACGCCTACCTCGAAGGGAATGCCAAACTTCGTAAGTACGTCGGCCGCCGGCTCCACGGTCGGCCAATCGGAATCAGAACCCATGATGAGTCCTACGCGCGGGTTAGCCATGTAAGAAATGCTCCTTGTCTCAAAAAGGTGTCGTTACTCAGCGTAGCCGTCAGCCCACACCGCATCGCGCAGAAAACCGGCGGCCAGGCGCGCATCGCGGCGAGTGGCGTCCGCGTCGTTGCCGGTGAGGTTTACGTGCCCGATCTTGCGGCCCGGGCGGTGGGTTTTGCCGTACAGGTGCATCTTCGCGTTGGGGAAACGGCGGGCGACGTGCACCATGCGGTCTTGCATTTCCATGTCCGGATCCGTCTCGGCGCCCAGCACGTTCGCCATGACGGTCACGGGCACGGTCCGGGTCGTATCTCCTAGCGGCCAGTCCAGGACTGCGCGCACGTGTTGCTCGAACTGGCTGGTCACCGCCCCATCCTGGGTCCAGTGTCCGGTGTTGTGGGGGCGCATGGCGAGCTCATTGACAAAGATGTCGCCCGCCTTGTCCTCGAAGAGCTCGACCGCCAGCACGCCGGTGACCTCGAGCTTCTCCGCTACCGAGCACCCCAGGGCCTCCACCTCGCGGGCGGTCTCCGCATCCAGCCCCGGCGCCGGTGCAATGGCCTCGGAGCAGATGCCGTCCGCCTGCACCGACTGGGTGATGTCCCACGCGCGGGTCTCCCCCGACGGGGTACGCGCGACCAGTGCCGAAAGCTCCCGGGCGAAGTCGATCTTCTCCTCGGCCAAAAGCGGCGAATCGATTTCTTCTACCAAGCGGCACAGCTCCTCACGGCTTTGCGGGAACCACACGCCCTTGCCGTCGTAGCCACCGCGGCGGGTCTTCAGGCACACCTGGCCGCCGGTCTCGTCCCAGAAGGCTTCCGCATCCTCCAGCTTGTCGATGCCCACGAAACGCGGCACCGGCGCCCCCAACTCGGAGAGACGCTCGCGCTGGACGAGCTTGTCCTGCGCGTTGATCAGCGCGGCGGGGCGGGGGTTGACGTTGTAGCCGGCATCGATAAGCGCCAGCAGGTGCTCATTGGGCACGTGCTCGTGGTCGAACGTGACCGCGTCCGCGCCCTTCACGGCAGCGAGAAGATCGTCGTAGTCGTGGTAGTCGCCGACCACCACGTCCGCGCACACCTGGGCGGCCGAGGAGTTCTTGCTACCAGCCAGAAGACGAACCGACTGGCCGAGCTCAATCGCGGCCGTCTGGGTCATTCGTGCCAGCTGCCCGTCGCCGATAATCGCCACGACGGGAAGCCCGGGGGCATGTACTTCGATGTTTCCTTCGTCCTCAATCACAGACGACGAGTTTAGTCCATGCAGCTAGCGCCCCTCCCCTCCTGCACCTCCCGAATCTTCCGCTTCGACCCACCTCAGCACCCGGCCTCAGCACATCAGCTCTTTATCGCCTCTCGGATATCGCGTTTCCGCAGCTTACGGTACGTGTCCGGGGTGTACTATACGCTTAAACCGAAACGAACATACAAGCGATTACCTCTTAAAAATCCGACGCCAACCCGCATACACGTATTGATATCCGAACGATTGGACGAACCCCGTGAACAACTACTACCGCCATCTCACGCCGGGCGATCCCCTGTGTGAAGCCGCGCGCGATTTGCGCCGCGACGAATACTGGCTTTGGCAGAAATACCGGCCCCCTTTAGATGCCGATATTGAACTTGCTGCCCACGACCTCGGGAGTCGCACCGGCGAATCACCCCGCCGGATCATCAACATCACGTGCGCGCTCCACCGTCTCGACGAATTACCGCGCCTGAAGGCTTCCCAGGAAGAGCACTTCCACCTCAACTTCCCGCGGCTTATCGCCATCGACGATGTCTTAAGCAAACTCGGCCACCCAGAAGACGATGTTCTCGAACGCCTAGATGCGGCCATTACCGCGTACCTCACGCCGAAATCCCCGGGCGCAGCGCTTCCTTCCCAAGCCAACCTCCGGCGCAAGTTGCACACGCTCATCATGACCGAAGACGACACCATCCTGCGCAAACCGCGGAAAACCGAGGACGACCCAGACACCCCGGCGGAGCCTGCCGGCGAAAGCGCCTATTCCGTCTCTCGCAGCTCTGGTGCCTCTACCGCTCTTATCGCAGAATTCCCCGATGAGATCGCCGCTTCACTCGATGCGGTCATCACCCAGACCGCCCGGGAGCGCAACATCTCCGCCGCCGCAGCCCTGGCAGGGCTCATTACGCGGAAGTTCGACCCCTCCCCCGACGTCACCTTGCACGTCTACCGCGCCTGCGACGTGGACAGTGCCCCGGTGTACGTGCGCGGTTTCGGGTGGATTGACCCTCTCATTGGCGACGTACTCACCGCTTCGCCCTCCCGCGTGGTCGACCACACAAGCGGAGCGAAAGCGAAGACCACGAACTACGTCACCCCGAACCGCATGCGCGCCTACACGGAAGGAAGAGACGGCACCTGCCGCTTCCCGCAGTGCACAGTACCGGCAATGCGCTGCCAGAAAGACCACGCCGTCGACCACCACAGCGGCGGCCCCACCGCGCCGTACAACCTGGTCAACCTGTGCCAGCACCACCACAACATCAAGACCGACGGCCGCGCGACCTACGTCATCGACCCCGCGACAGACGACCTCATCTGGCTATTCGACAACGGAACGTGGCACCGCACCCATGCCACCGGACCGATGTCCCAGCGCTCCAAGCGGTGGCTGCAAACCACCGCACAGAGAATCCACGCCCGCCGAACCCGAGCACACGAGGGAGCAACGACCTAAGCCCCGGAAGACCTAGCTTTTACCCCCAGATTGGATCGCGATATTCCTGCACCGCGTCATCGATAATCCGCTCGAGCTTCCGGTTCTTCGGCAGTTCCGGAAAGTACATCGCTCGGTCGTAACCCCGGATGGCGAGGGAGATGCCGCCCCGGCGACGGCGCACGCCCGCGATGTCCCCTAGGGGCACGGACGCAGTCCGCTTGCCCTCGCGTGCGATGACGCGTTGGTTCGTGACGATGAACCGCTTCCGTCGCGCCCGCACGAGGGGCAGGAGAAAACGCCACGCAGCCAGCACGCCCCAAAGGACGACGAGGCCGTTGTGCACCAGCGGGTTAAAGATATTCACGTCCGCCCACCCGATGGCGATCCACGCAACACCCGTAATAAGAATGAGCTCGAGCAGCGGGAATACCAACGAGCGGTACGGCGCGCTGACGTCCGCGCGCGTATATTCCCCGTGGCCGAGCTTCTCCATGGGCGCTTAGTCTACAACCCGCAGGTGAGTGACATCCCCGGCGGAGTAGCTCACCCCGTCAATAGTGATCTGCCCCGTCTCCGTCACCCCGTCGACCGTGCCGTGAATGTCGCCGCCGGGAGCCTCGAGGCGCACGCGCTTGCCGATGCTCGAGCACACCTCCCGGTAGTCCACCATCAACTGCGGATCGTTGTGTTCCCACTGGTCGATCCGGCGGCGTAGGTTCCGCAGCACCCCAATGATGAGCTCGGTGCGGTCGGTGTCTCGCCCCTCCAGTGCCAAAGACGTCGCCGCCGCAATGGGCAGCTGCTCTTTGGACAAGGTGACGTTAATCCCCATGCCGATAACCACGCGGGAGCCCGCCTCACACAGGATGCCGACTAGCTTCTTTCCGTTGAGGTGCACGTCGTTAGGCCACTTGAGCACGGCGCCGGGGATGGTGTCGGTGACGGCGAGCCCGGCTGCGAGCGGAAGCACGCCGAGGCGGTCCACGCTTTCCGGTTGCAGGGCTACCGACAGAATCGCCTGGGCCCCCTTCGGCGAGGACCACGCGCGACCGAGTCGGCCTTTGCCGGCCACCTGTTCATCGGCAAGCAGGACGGTGCCGGAGGCGACATCGTCACGCTCCAGCAGATCGGTGTTGGTGGAGCCGGTTTGCTCGACGTAGTCGACGGCGGTGAAGTAGCCGGCATCGACAAGCGCGGAGCGAATGCGGGAGAGATCGAGTGTCATAGAGATCACCTTAGCGGCCGGCGGGTGGTGTTACATTGCAATACGTGGACGCGCGCGAACGACTCGACTACCTCCTTGATTCCGATTCCTTCGAGGAAATCGGTGCCCAGGCGATCCATCGAGCCACCGCGTTTGGCATGGGAGAAAAACGGGTACCCGGCGACGGCCTCATTGCCGGCTGGGGCACCATCGACGGCCGCGAGGTGTGCGTGTTCGCCCAGGACGAGAAGGTCTTCGGCGGCGCCCTCGGCGAGGTGCACGGCGACAAGATGTGCGCGGTCATGGAGATGGCCGTGCACATGGGGCGCCCACTGATTGGCCTGTACGCCGGCGCCGGTGCGCGGATCCAGGAAGGTGCCGATTCCCTAGACGCCATTGCCCGCACCCTGCGCTGGAATACGCAGGCCTCAGGCGTCGTTCCGCAGATCTCGGCCATCATGGGCCCGTGCGCGGGCGGCAACGCGTATTCCCCGGCGCTGTCGGACTTCGTCGTCATGGTCGACGGCCAGGGGAAAATGTTCGTTACCGGCCCCGGCGTTCTGCGCGATGTCACGGGCGAAGACACCACCCAGGAAGAGCTGGGCGGCGCGCACCTGCACCTAACCACCGCGGGGTCGTGCCATTACGTGGCCCCGTCGGAGAGGGAGGCACTGGACTGGATCCGGGACCTGCTCGACTACCTGCCGAACAACTGCCACGCGCTGCCCCAGCTGCACTCGGCGGAACCCGCCTGCGGGGACTTGGCGGTGCCCACCTCCCCCGAGGTTCCCTACGACATCCACGAGGTCATCGCCGCGCTTGTCGATGCCCAGGATTTCCTCGAGATCCAGGCCGGACGCGCGGACAACATGGTGTGCGGATTCGGGCGCATCAGCGGCCAGCCGGTCGGCATCGTGGCCAATCAGCCACTCGTGCTCGCCGGCGCCATCGATGCCGCCGCCGCGGAAAAGGCCGCGCGGTTTACCCGCACCTGCGACGCGTTTTCCATTCCTCTGCTCTACCTGGTGGATGTGCCGGGATTTTTGCCTGGAACGGACGAAGAACACGGCGGGCTCGTGCGCCGCGGGGCGAAGTTGCTGTACGCCTACGCGGAAGCCAGCGTTCCCAAAATCACCGTGGTGCTGCGCAAAGCCTATGGCGGCGCCTACTGCGTCATGGGATCGCAAGGATTGGGCGCGGACGTGAACCTCGCCTGGCCCACCGCGGAGATCGCCGTCTTGGGCGTGGACAGCGCGGTGCGTTTCATTTTCCGCCGCGAGCTGGAGGACGCCTCCCCCGCGGAGGTCACGCGGCTCCGCGACGAGTACTCGACGATCCTTTCCCCGCAGGCCGCGGCAGAAAACGGACTTATCGATGCCGTCATCGAACCCCACACCACCCGCCGCACTATCGAACGCTATCTGCGATTGTTACGCGACAAGAAAGTCGCCCGGCCCGTGCGGAAACACGGGAATATTCCGCTGTAAACTACGGCACCATGGATGCGAAACCGGACCTGAAAACCACCGCTGGCAGGATCGCCGATCTGCACAACCGGACCGCGGAAGCCCCGGACAGCGCGGCGCGCCACCGCGTGGAGAGCTTGCTGGATGAGGGAAGCTTCGTCGAGATCGACGCACTCGCGCGGCACCGCTCGACCGACTTCGGCCGTGAGCACGACCGCCCGGTCACCGACGGCGTGGTCACCGGTTACGGCACGGTGGCTGGCCGCAAGGTCTGCGTATTCAGCCAGGACATCACCGTCTTCGACGGCACCCTCGGCGAGGTCTTCGGCGAGAAGCTGACCAAGGTCTACGACCTGGCCATTAAGACGGGCACGCCGATTGTGGGCATGTACGAGTCGGCGGGTCCGCGTGTGCAAGAGGGCATCGTCACGCTGGCGATGTACGCCCAGGTCATGGCACGCATCACCGAGGCGTCCGGCCTCATCCCCCAGGTTTCGGTCATCTTCGGCGAGACCCGCGATATGGCGCAGTTCCCGCCGGCCATGGCAGACATCGTCATCGGCGGCGCGGGCGCACACCTGCCTGCGGAGTCCGATGACGACGCGGTGGCGGCGACCCGCTCCGTGCTGGGCTACCTCCCGCAGAACAACCGGGCGGAAGTACCGCGAACGAACGCCGAGATTTCGCACGGCTCCATCGCTGACCGCATCACCGACTCCGACCGCGAGCTCAACGACATCGTCCCGGACGACGCCCACTACGACATGCGCGAGGTCGTGGAAAAGACCGTGGACGCGGACTCCTTCCTGGAGCTGACCGCGGCGGACTCGCCGAACATGCTCACCGGCTTCGCGCGCATCGAAGGACGGTGCGTCGGGCTGGTGGCTAACCAGCCGCTGAGCTCCAACGGGGAAATCGATGACGCGGGCGCGGAAAAGGCCGCGCGGTTTATCCGGGTGTGCGACGCGTTCAACATCCCGATCATCGAATTCGTCGACTCCGCCGGCGTGACGGCCAGCGCCCGCCGCGCCTCCAAGCTCGCCTTCGCGTTCGCCGAGGCGACCGTGGGCAAGGTGACGGTCATTACCCGCCGCGCCGTCGGCCCCGCCTACGTCTTCATGGGCGCGAAGGACCTGGGCGCGGATCTCGCCTACGCCTGGCCCACCGCCACCATCGCGGTCGCGGACAACCCGGCGGCGGAGATCTACGGCGACGACGCCACCGCAGAGCAGGAGGAGGAGCTTGCACACCAGTTCCTGCACCCCTACGCGGCGGCGGAACGCGGACTTATCGATGCCGTCATTGAGCCCGCCGCCACCCGCGGCTACCTCATCGAGAGCCTGCGACTGGTCGAGCGGAAGATCCACACCCCGCAGCCGAAGAAGCACGGCAACATCGCGCTGTAAGCCGCGAGAAGACAACACCGGGAGGACACAGACACACCATGAAGATTGTGCGCGGAAACCCCACCGAGCAGGAAGCCAAGGCGGTGGAAAAGCTCGTCGAGCAGCTCACCGCCGCCTCGCGCGCGAAAGCTGCCGGCGCTACCGAGCCTGCCGATGCCTGGGGCCGCACCGCCGAGCAGTTCGACCCGGCGCACCCGCAGTTCAATCCGTCGGCCTACCGCAACATTCGGTACTACTAATGCGCATTGTCCTCGCGTCCCAGTCCCCGTCCCGCGCCAGCATCCTGCGCGGGGCCGGAATCGAGCCGGTGCTACACCCGGCTCACGTCGACGAGGAGGCGATCCGGGCGCGGCTCGGTCACGCGGCACCGGACGTCGTCGTCGCGGAGCTCGCGCAAGCGAAGGCCGCTGCCGTCGACTACCCCGACGACGTGGTGATCGGCGGCGATTCCATGCTGCTTTTAGACGGCGAGTTGCAAGGTAAGCCGCACACGGTGGAGGCGACCATCGAAAGGTGGAACGCCCAGGCCGGGAAGACGGCGGAACTCCTGACGGGCCACTGCGTTCGATTCGGCGGCCGCGAGGTGGTGGAAACGTCCCGCACGACGGTCCACTTCGCCGCCGCGACGGAGGAAGATATTCGGGCTTACGCCGCCACTGGGGAGCCGCTCGAGTGCGCGGGCGCGTTCACCTTGGAGGCACTCGGCGGCTGGTTTATCGACCGTATCGAGGGCGATCCCTCGTCGGTCATCGGTTTGTCGCTGCCGGTTGTTCGGCGCGCGCTGTACGACTTCGGGTTGAGCGTGTCCCAGTTCTGGGACAACTAGCAACGGGCGCCTATCAGCCGACTATTAGTAGCGCTCTCCGTGCTCGGTGCGGCGCTGATGTTCGACCATCTCACCGGTGTTTTGCGCGGTGCGGATCGCGGCCACGATGAACTCGATCTGCACGCGAACCAGGATCGTGGTGGTGAAAAACCACAGGGTAGCCAAGACGAGGGTCACTAGGAATGCGATGAATCCGAGGGCGAGCTCTGAGCCGCCTTCCTCCATACCTTCGAAGAGCGCAATCAGCCCGAAGATGACCCATCCGATAGTAACGATACTGTTGAGAGCAATCGCGATGATGTAGATAATCTTCGCAAAATCGATGGTCACAAAGTTCCGGAATTCGAAATCAAAGAGCGCGCTGAAAAAGCCTTTGGGCTTGTTAAGCTGTCCGTGCATCGGCGGGCGGGGCGGTTGCATCGGCCCCGGCTGCATCGGCCCCGGCTGCGGCATAGCGCCCTGCGGCGGGAACCCTTGCGGGCCCATCCCCTGCCCGAATGGAGGCTGCTGCTGGTTCTGCTGGCCGAACTGAGATTGCTGGCCGAACTGGGTCTGCTGAGCGCGGGGCTGGGAGTGCGCTTCTTCATTGTTCGAGCTGGCCGAGTAAGGCTCCGCGTTCGCGAACCCGGAGTTGTCGACGTGCCCCGAGTTGTCGGAGTTATCGGAATCGTCGAAACCGCCGTGCGGATACTGGTGCTCAGACATGCGAAACCAGTCCTTTCAAAAGGTAAGGGAATGGGATTGGGGGCATTCCGGAGACTACCAGTTCACAACGGCACTAGAGTGTTACGCATGGAATTCAACGACATGCTCGCACCGAAACCGCTCCACCTGCCGGAAGACCCGGCGCAGAACGACCGCGACGCGCTCCGCCACCCGGACAGCCCGCTTGCGTGGGCAGAGCTGGCCGAGCGCGAGCTGGACAAGGACAACCCGGACAAGCTGGTCGCCTACGCCTTTGCACGCACCGGCTACCACCGCGGCCTGGATCGCCTCCGCGGCAACGGCTGGAAAGGCTGGGGCCCGGTGCCGTTTAGCCACGAGCCCAACCAGGGCGTGCTCCGCGCCATCGCGGCGCTGGGCCGAGCGGCAAAGCTCATCGGCGAAGACGACGAGTATGACCGCATTGAGCAGATGCTTAACGATGCCGACGCGGACGCCACTCAACCCTTGTTGACTGGCCGCGTACAATAATTCCTCCCACATCCCCAACTAGCTTTCGAGGGCGGTACTAGCTGTGTTCGATCTCGATCCTTACCCACCGTTTCAGGAGTACGCGCACCCCGGCCGTCTCGTATCCGCGCCGTGGCTGTCAGCCCGCCTGGGCATGAAAGGCCTGCGCGTCATCGAGGTCGACGAGGACGGCCTGCTCTACGACATCGGCCACATCCCGAGCGCTACCCGCATTAAATTCCGAGAGGAATTGCTGGATCCGCTCACCCGGGACATCGTCACGCCGGAAGGGTTCACCGCCCTGATGCGGGACAAGGGCATCAACCGCGAGGACACGGTGGTGCTCTACGGCGACAAGTCCAACTGGTGGGCCGCCTTCGCCCTGTGGATCTTCCAGCTGTACGGGCACCCGGACGTGCGCCTGCTCAACGGCGGGCGCGACGCCTGGATGGCCGAGGAGCGCGACACGTCCTTCATGGTTGACGCACACCCGGAGAGCAACTACCCGGAGGTCTCCTACGCGGATGCCGACGAGCGCATCTTCGTAGAAAAGCTGCAGGAGATGCTGCACGCGGGCACCATTTCCCTGGTGGATACGCGCACCCCGGAGGAGTTTTCCGGGCAGCCGACCGCGGAGTCCCCGCAGGGCGATTCGCGGTACGGCACCACCGCGCGCCACGGGCACATCCCGGGTGCGACCAACCTCGAGTGGAGCCGCGCGGTCCTTCCCAACGGGTGTTTTCGGCCACTTTCTGATCTGCATGTAGCGTTTGGGAACCTCGAACCGGATACACCTACAGCGCTGTATTCCCACGTCGGTGCGCAGGCGGCACACACCTGGTTTGTACTGAAGTTCCTGCTGGGCTTTTCTGATGTGCGCGTCTACGACGGTTCGTGGGCGGAATGGGGCAATATGATCAAAATGCCCGTCGAGCGCTAGAATCACCCCGGTTAATTAATCCGACAATGCAGGAGGCTTCGGCCCGTGGCGAATAAGAAGAGGAAGATCACCAAGGTTCTCGTCGCAAACCGCGGCGAAATCGCGGTGCGCGTCATCCGTGCCGCGCGCGATGCGGGCATCGCATCCGTGGCGGTGTATGCGGAACCGGACGCGGACGCTCCCTTCGTCACCCTCGCCGACGAGGCGTTCGCCCTCGGCGGGCAGACCTCGGCCGACTCCTACCTCGACGCGGACAAGATCTTGGACGCCGCCCGCAAGTCCGGCGCGGACGCCATCCACCCCGGCTATGGCTTCTTGTCCGAAAACGCTGACTTCGCCGCCGCGGTGATCGAAGCGGGCCTTATCTGGATTGGCCCGTCGCCGAAGTCCATTGCGGATCTGGGCGACAAGGTCACCGCGCGCCACATCGCGCAGCGTGCCGATGCCCCAATGGCCCCCGGCACCGAGAACCCGGTGGCGGACGCCGCGGAGGTCGAGGCCTTCGCCGCCCAGCACGGTCTCCCCATCGCGATCAAGGCTGCGTTCGGCGGCGGCGGACGCGGCATGAAGGTCGCCTACACCCAGGACGAGGTTGCTGACCTGTACGATTCGGCCACCCGCGAGGCGGTCGCCGCGTTCGGCCGCGGCGAGTGCTTCGTCGAGCGCTACCTGGATAAGGCCCGCCACGTGGAGGCGCAGGTGCTTGCCGATGCCCACGGCAACGTCATCGTCGTAGGCACCCGCGACTGCTCGCTGCAGCGCCGCTTCCAGAAAGTTGTGGAGGAGGCCCCCGCCCCCTACCTCACGGACGAGCAGCGCACCGCCATCCACGAATCGGCCAAGCGGATTTGCGCCGAGGTCGGTTACGTCGGCGCGGGCACCATTGAGTACCTGGTGGGCTCCGACGGACTCATCTCCTTCCTCGAGGTCAATACCCGCCTGCAGGTCGAGCACCCGGTCACGGAGATGACCACGGGCATCGATCTGGTGCGCGAACAGTTCCGCATCGCCGAGGGTGAACCGCTGCGCTTTACCGAGGATCCGGAACCTACCTGCCACGCCTTCGAGTTCCGCATCAACGGCGAGGATCCCGCGACCGGCTTCTTGCCTGCCCCGGGCACCATCGTGAGCTACTCCGAGCCGTCTGGCCCAGGCGTACGCGTGGATTCCGGCGTGCGCGAAGGATCCGTGGTGGGCGGCCAGTTCGATTCCATGCTGGCCAAGCTCGTGGTCTACGGCGAAAACCGCACCGAGGCGCTGCGCCGCGCCTCCCGCGCGCTCGCGGAATACCGCGTCGAGGGCCTGCCCACGATTATCCCGTTCCACCGCGACGTCGTGGACAACCCCGCATTCATCGGTACCGATTCCGGCTTCGACGTCTACACCAAGTGGATCGAGGAAGAGTGGGACAACCAGCTCGAACCGTACGCGGGTGAGACCGCGGAGGCGGAGGAGACCACGTCCCCGCAGACCTACACGGTCGAGGTGGACGGCCGCCGCCTCGAGGTCGCGCTGCCTGCCGATCTCATCATCGGCGCCGGCGGCCGCAAGAAGAAAAAGCGTCGCCGCAGCGCCGCGGCCGCCGCGGTGTCCGGCAACACCATCGCCGCCCCGATGCAGGGCACCGTCATCAAGGTCAACGTGGCGGACGGCGACGAGGTCGCCGAGGGCGACGTGGTGGCCATCCTAGAGGCGATGAAGATGGAAAACCCGGTCAAGGCCCACAAGTCCGGCACGGTGGCCGCGCTTACCGCCACCGAGGGCGCGCAGGTGACCAAGAACGACGTGCTGATGGAGATCGAGTAATTTCCCGTAAACTCGCGGGACATGGACTTAACTCACGTTAACGACACCGAGATCACTTTCCGCGCGGCCACCGACGGTGACCGCACCTACCTGAAGCGGCTGTACTTCCTCGCCTACGTCTTTGGCGATGAGTACGCGGAGCTCGACGCCGGTTTCGAGACCGATCTGCCGCACTACCTCGAGGAGTGGTCCGCCGACCACGACGGCGCGATCATCGCCGAGAGCAACCTGGGCGTTCCCGCCGGCGGCGCGTGGCTGCGCTTCTTCCGCGGCGCGACCCAGGGTGACGCGTACATGGCCAACCGGAAGGATCCGGACAATCCGGAAGAGCGCGCCACCGAGCACGACCCGCGCACCATCCCGGAGGTGTGCATCGCCGTCGAGCGGCGCTACGCGGGTCTCAAGGTGGGCCAGGAGCTACTGCGCCGCGCCTGCGACCTGGCCAAGGAGCAGGGCGCTCCCGCCATCGCGCTGTGGGTGGATCCGGACAACCCCCGCGCCCGCCGTTTGTACGAGCGCGAGGGCTTCGAGGACATCGACGTGCCGGGCCACGTCGACGAGCCGACGATGATTAAGCGTCTGCGATAACCGCGATGAGGTCGCCACCCTCCACCTGGGTGGCCTGGCCGATGGCGACCCGTTCGACGGTGCCCGCCCGCGGCGCGGAGATCGCCGCCTCCATCTTCATCGCCTCGATGACGGCGATCTGGTCGCCTTCCGCGACCTCGGTGCCCGGATCAATGGTCACGTTGACCACGCCCGCGAACGGCGCGGCGACGTGGCCCGGGTTGTCCGGGTCGGCCTTTTCCACCGTAGAGGTCACCGAATCGACGGAGTGATCCCGCACCTTCATCGGGCGCACCTGCCCGTTGACGTTGAGGATGACCGAGCGCATGCCCTTCTCATCCGGCTCGCCGATGGCGTCGAGGCGCACCACCATCGCGTTGAGCGCGTCGCGGTCGCCGTCCTCGCCGGCGAAGTAGTGCACGACGGTCTCCTCGCCCTCGGTGAGCCCGTAGAAGAACACCGCGTCCGTGAGCGCTTCCGTGTTGCCGTACTGGCGGCGGAACTCGTTGAACTCCGCGTACTGCGTGGGAAACAGCAGGTGGTTCAGGTCGGCGCGGATGTTTTCTGCGGACAGCTCCCCTGCCTCGCTGACCTGCGGGCCGGTCGACTTGCCCTCCAGGATCTTGTCGCGCAGCGGCGGCCAGCCCCCGGGAGGGGTTCCCAGTTCACCGTTGAGGAAACCGATGACAGACGCCGGGATGTCGTACTTGGTCGGGTTCGCCTCGAAGTCGGCCGGGTCGACGCCCGCGCCCACGAGGTGCAGCGCCAAGTCTCCGACCACCTTCGACGACGGGGTGACCTTGGTGGGGCGGCCGAGCATCTCGTTGACGGCGGCGTAGGTGTCTTCGATGACTTCGAAGCGATCCGCCAGCCCCAGCGCGCGGGCCTGCGCACGCAGGTTGGACAGCTGCCCGCCGGGGATTTCGTGCTGGTAAACGCGTCCCGTGGGGCCGGGGATGCCGTTTTCAAACGGGGCGTACATGTGGCGCACGGCCTCCCAGTACGGTTCCATGTCGGCGACATCGGCAAGCGCGATGCCCGTGTCCCGCTTGGTGTGGCTGAACGCGGCCACGATGGCCGACAGCGACGGCTGTGAGGTCGTCCCGGCCAGCGGCGCGGAGGCGCCGTCGACGATGTCCGCGCCCGACAGGGCCGCCGCGTAGTAGGTGGCCAGCTGGCCGCCCGCCGTGTCGTGGGTGTGCACGTGGACCGGCAGGTCGAAGTTCTTGCGCAGCGCCATCACCAGCTTCGAAGCGGCGTCCGGGCGCAGCAATCCGGCCATGTCCTTGATGGCCAGCACGTGGGCGCCTGCCTTGACGATGTCCTCCGCCAGCCGCAGGTAGTAATCGAGGGTGTAGAGATCCTCGGCGGGCGACATCATATCGCCGGAGTACGCCATGGCCACCTCGGCGACAGTGGTGTTGGTCTCTAGCACCGCGTCGATGGCGGGACGCATCTGGGAGACGTCGTTGAGGGCGTCGAAGATGCGGAAGACGTCGACGCCGGACCGCGCCGCTTCCTGGACGAAAGAGTGGCAGACCTTGTCCGGGTACGGGGTGTAGCCGACGGTGTTGCGCCCGCGCAGGAGCATCTGGATGTTGACGTTGGGCATGGCCTCGCGCAGCAGATCCAGGCGCACCCACGGGTCCTCGTGGAGAAAGCGCATGGCCACGTCGAAGGTCGCGCCACCCCATGCCTCTACCGAGTAGAGATCCGGGGTGAGCCGGGCGACGTGCTCCGCCGCGGAGACCAACGCGGTCCCGCGCACGCGGGTGGCCAGCAGCGACTGGTGGGCATCGCGGAACGTGGTGTCCGTCAGCGCGAGGGCGCTCTGGTTACGCACGCGCTCCGCGAACTTCTCCGGGCCCAGGTTCAGCAGGAGATCCCGGGAGCCGCGCGGCAGGTCCGCGCTGCGGTGCGAGCGCTGCGGCAGCTTGTCAAAGGCCCGGATGTTGGTCGGGCGCTTGCCGTGCGGCCGGTTGACCGTCACTTCCGCGAGGTAGTCGAGGATGCGGCCGGGCTCATCGTCAGCCGGCGGCGCGCCCAGCAGGTGCGGGTGGTTGGCAATGAAACCGGTATCGATCCGCCGCGCCGTGAAGTCCGGTTCGCGCAGCAGCACTCGGAGGAAGCCGATGTTCGTAGCCACGCCGGAGACGTGGAATTCGTTGAGCGCCCGGATGGCGCGGGCGACCGCCTGCTGGAAGTCCTTGCCGCGGCAGGTCATTTTGACCAGCAGCGAGTCGAAGTTCGGGGAAATTTCCGCGCCGACGAACGTGGCGCCATCGAGGCGCACGCCCGCACCGCCCGGCGAGCGGTAGGCGGTCAAGGTCCCCGAGTCGGGGCGGAAGCCGTTATTCGGATCCTCGGTGGTGATGCGGCACTGCAGGGCCGTGCCGGTCACCGTGATGTCGTCTTGGACCAAGCCCAGCTCAGTCAGTGACGCGCCGGCCGCGATCTGCATCTGTGCTTTGACGATGTCGACCCCGGTGACCTCCTCGGTGACCGTGTGCTCGACCTGTACGCGCGGGTTCATCTCAATGAAGACGTGGTTGCCGCGATCGTCCACGAGGAACTCCACGGTGCCCGCGCCGGTGTAGTTGATGTGCTCGCAGAACTTCACCGCATCGGCGCAGATGCGATCGCGCAGTTGTGGATCGAGGAAGGGCGCCGGGGCGATTTCCACGACCTTTTGGTGGCGGCGCTGCACGGAGCAGTCGCGCTCGAAGAGGTGGATGACGTTACCGGCAGAATCGGCGAGGATCTGCACCTCAATGTGCTGCGGGTTGAGAACGGCGGTTTCGAGGTAGACGTGGCCATCGCCAAACGCGGCGGCCGCCTCGCGGGATGCCTCTGCCGCCTTCGTCTTCAGCTGGTCCGGGGATTCCACGAAACGCATGCCGCGGCCACCGCCGCCGGCGACGGCCTTGACGAAGACCGGGAAGGTGAAGTCCTGGGCATACTCCGCCAGCTCGTCCACGTCCGTGGAAGGCTTCGAGTCCTGCAAAGTGGGCAGGCCCGCTGCCTCCGCGGCGGCGACCGCGGCCGCCTTGTCGCCGGTCAGCTCCAGCGTTTCCGGGGTCGGGCCGATAAACGTGATGCCGTTGTCCCGGCACGCGCGCGCTAAGTCCGCACGTTCAGACAAGAAGCCGTAGCCGGGGTACAACGCGTCCGCCCCGGTCTTCTTTGCCGCACGGATCATCTCCTCGATGTCGAGGTAGGCCTTAACCGGCTGGCCTTCCTCGCCGATCTGCACCGCTTCTTCGGCGAAGGAACGGTGGAAGGAATTGCGGTCTTCCCGCGGGTAGACCGCCACGGTCGACGCCCCTGTTTCGAAGGCGGCGCGGAACGCACGCACGGCGATCTCACCGCGGTTGGCCACCAGCACCTTGTCGAACGAGGGAAGTGTGTGGTTAGACATGCAGACTGTCCTTTCTGCTCCGAGAGCAACCTGTTCATCTCATCTTCGCAGACGGACTCTGCGCTGCACCGATTTTCCCGCGGGGATTTTTGTTTGTCGCCTGCCGGTCTAGAACGACTTCGGAGGAACGGGCCGCTGCTCCTCGCCCACGTATGCCGACAGCGGGCGGATGAGCAGGTTGTTTTCGTTTTGTTCGATGATGTGCGCGGTCCATCCCACGATGCGCGCCATGACGAAGATGGGCGTGAAGAATTCGATGTCGAATCCCAGGATGTGGTAGGCCGGCCCAGCCGGGAAGTCGAGGTTCGGGCGGATGTGGATCGACGTGTTGTCGTACATCGTCTTTTCCATGGCCTCGTACATCTCTACCCACTGCGTCTGTCCATGCTTTGCGGCAAGCTCCCGGAAGGCCGCCTCCATGGTGGGCACGCGGGAGTCGCCGTTTTTGTACACGCGGTGGCCAAATCCCATGACCTTTTCCTTGTTGGCCAGGCGCTCCTTGGTCCACTCCTCGGTCCTTTGCGGGTCGGCGATCTCGAGGAAGTTCTTCATCACGGCCTCGTTGGCGCCACCGTGGAGAGGCCCTTTCAGCGCGCCGATGGCTGCGGCGATAGCCGAGTAGGTATCCGACATCGTGGAAGTGACCACGCGGGCAGCGAAGGTCGACGCGTTGAAGGAGTGTTCCGCGTACAGGATGAGGGACTTGTCGAAGGCCTCGATATCTGCCCGGTCCATCGCCGGCGAGGTCTCGCCGTCGCCGAAGACCATCCACAAGAAGTTTTCCGCGAACCCTTTCTTGCGGGACGGCTCGATATAGCCCTCCCCGCGGCGGCGCCGGATATCGAGGGCGATGATGGTGGGGATCTTCGCCATGAGCTCCAGCGCGGTGCGGCGCACGTGCTCGGAGTCGCGGGTGTAGGCCTCGGCGTCTTGGGCGCCCAGGAAGGACACGGCGGTGCGCAGCACGTCCATCGGGTGGCAGGACTTGGGCATCGAGGTGATGAGGTCGATGAGGTCGATGAGGTGGCGGTCCAGGTGGCGCAGCGCCTTCTCGCGGGCGGAGAAGCGCACGAGCGATTCCTGCTTGGGCAGCCGCCCGTTCCTCAGCAGGTAGGCGACCTCCTCGAACGAGCAGTAGCGGGCAAGCTCCTGGACGGGGTAGCCGCGGTAGGTCAGCGAGTTGGTCTCCGGCACGACCTTGGACACTTTCGTCTCGTCGACCACGACACCGTACAGTCCCTTGCGGATCTCGGGGGCGTTAGTGTCCTGCGCGTTGTTTTCTGCAGTTTTAGACATCGTTTATTCCTTTCGAGTAGGTGAACACGTCGCTGTCGAAGGCGTTGTATTCCGCGTAGCGGACGAGCTCGTAGAGGCGGGAGCGGTGTTGCATGCGGCCCAGCCAGTCGGTTTGGATGCCGGTCTCTTTCACGTCGCGGAGAAATTCCTCGGTCTGTCCCATGGCGACGCGGAAGGTGGAGACCGGCCAGATGACCGCGTTGTAGCCGATGTCTTCGAGCTGCTGGGCGGAAAGGAGCTGGGTCTTGCCAAATTCGGTCATATTCGCCAGCAGCGGGGTGTCTATCGCCGCGCGGAATTTCTCGAAGTCCTCCGGCTGGCGCAGCGCCTCCGTGAAGATGAGGTCGGCGCCCGCCTCGGTATAGGCCCGGGCGCGGTCGATGGCCTCGTCGATGCCGTGGGTGCCGGCGGCGTCGGTGCGCGCGCAGATGACGAAGTTATCGTCGCGACGCTCCGCCACCGCGGCGGAAATCCGACGGACCATCAACTCGGTGCTCACCACCTCTTTGCCGTCGAGGTGCCCGCACCGTTTCGGGTTCACCTGGTCTTCTAAGTGGCAGCCGGCGAGGCCGGCGTCCTCCAACGCCGCGATGGTGCGCGCGGCAGACATGGGTTCACCGAAGCCGGTGTCGGCATCGACAAGCACCGGCAGATCCGTGGCCCGGGCGATGTGGCCGGAACGCTGGGCAACCTCCGTAAGGGTGGTCAGCCCAATGTCGGGCAAACCAAGATCGTTGGCCAAAACCGCGCCGGACACATACACGCCGCCGAAGCCGCCCACGTCTTGGATAAGGCGCGCCGTCAGCGGGTTGAACGCCCCAGGCAGGGTGGTGATGGTGGCGCTTTCCAGTGAGCAGCGGAAGTCCGCGCGCTTTTCGGTCGCCGGGATGGCGGAGCCGAACAGTCCGGACATTTAAAACACTCCCTTTCCGGTTTCCGGGGCGGTCTGCAGAGTCTGCGGGGTCACGCGAACGTTGAGCTCCCCCAGGTCATCGAGCGTGGCCAAAGACTGCGCCGCGGTGAGGAAACGTTCCTGTTCCGCGGGTGCGACGATCCCGTCGGCGAGGGTGCGGAGCTTTTCGATGTAGTTCTCGCGCGCAAACGGCCGCGCGCCGTACGGATGGGCGTCGGCAACGGCGATGGAATCTTCCACCACGCTGCCGTCGGGGAACGTGATGACCGCCTTGCACCCGAAAGCCTTCTCGTCCGGGTCCGGGGAGTGATAGCGACGGGTCCACTCCGGGTCCTCGACCGTGGAGATCTTGTGCCACAGCTCCACCGTTTCGGGGCGGTGGGCGCGCTCCGAGGCGTAGGAATCGACGTGGTGCCAGACGCCGTCCTCGAGCGCGACGGCGAACATGTACATCAGCGAGTGGTCGAGGGTCTCGCGCGAGGCGTCCGGGTCCATCTTCTGCGGATCGTTGGCTCCCGTGCCGATGACGTAGTGGGTGTGGTGCGAGGTGTGCAGAACAATCGACTCGATGTCTGCAGTGTCCCTCCCCTCTTCCGCCAAGGTCTTCTTCAACCGCCGGGCCAGGTCGATGGGGGCCTGGGCCTGGTACTCGGCGGAGTGCTCCTTGGTGTAGGTCTCTAAGGTGCCGCGCTTTTCCTCACCGCGGCCGGGCAGCGCGACCTCGTAAACGGCGTCCGGGGAGTGCAGCATCCACGCGATGAAGCCGTCTTCGCCTTCCCAAATGGGCGCGGGCGCGCCCTCGCCACGCATGGCTCGGTCAACGGCCTCGATGGCCATCTTCCCGGCGAAGGCAGGGGCAAACGCCTTCCACGAAGAAATAAGCCCCTTGCGCGACTGGCGGGTCGCCGTCGTGGTGTGCAGGGCCTGCCCGATGGCCTGATAGATCGTCGCGGTATCGAGCCCGAGCAGCGTGCCGATGCCCGCGGCCACCGACGGGCCCAGATGGGCGACGTGGTCGATCTTGTGCTCGTGCAGGCAGATCGCCTTGGTGAGGTCGACTTGGACCTCGTAGCCGGTGGCGATGCCGCGGATGAGCTGAGCACCGGACAACCCCTTGTGCTGCGCCACGGCGAGGATGGGCGGAATGTTGTCGCCGGGGTGCGAGTACTCCGCGGCGAGGAAGGTGTCGTGGAAGTCGAGTTCGCGGACGGCGGTGCCATTGGCAAACGCCGCCCACTCCACCGAGAAGGTGCCATCGATGCCGAAGACGTGCCCACCGCCTTGAGAGACCGGGTGGGACTGGGCCATCGCCCGTGCCACGGTCACCGGCCGGCGCGGCACGGAGGCGACTGCGACTGCCGCATTGTCGATGACCCGGTTGATCACCATGTCGGTGACCTCCGGGCCGACTTCTACCGGGTCGGCGGCAAGCTCCGCCAGCTGATAGGCGAGGTGTTCTTCCAGAGGGAAATCGTCGGCTGATTTACGGGTTCTGACGTTTAATGTGCGCACTCGTGTGTCTCCCTAGGTAGCCAAAAAGTATGTGAGTTGTGTGGATCACACTCTAGACCAAGGGAGTTATAGAACACACTGGTTTGGAGAGATTAGTTCATGTGTTCGATTCTTCGCGTGGTCATGTCCGCGGTGGGTGGCAGTGTATGTAGTCATCCGACGGGCGCACGGCGCGCGCGTCACTTCCCCGAAAGGTATGGCCCCGAAGACCATGAACTCCCAGACCCCTTCCCCTGCTTTCCCCTCCTCCAACCCCTACGCGGATGCGCCCGCGCAGCCGAAGAATAAGAAGAAGCACCGCCTGCTCGGCTGGGTCGCAGGTATCGCCGGCGTCTTCATCATCGGCAGTGCGCTCACCGGAACCGGCGACGGCTCCAGCTCCGGCCGCGACGCCGCCGACGCCACCGTCTCCACCTCCCCGACCGTTGCGGTAGAGGCCGCGAACATCGAAAAGTCCGCCCCGATCCAGGACGCCGTGCTTGCCGATGCCCCAGTGGCAGACACTACAAAGAACGATTCTGACGTCCCGCTCGAGTACAAGAACGCCCTGCGCTCGGCGAAGAACTACCTACGATTCTCCGGTTTCTCGGAGCGCGGCCTGTACGACCAGCTAACCTCCGAGTACGCGGAGCAGTACTCCCCCGAGGCCGCCCAGTACGCCCTGGACAACGTGGACGCGGACTACTTCGAGGAAGCGGAGCAGGCGGCAAAGAACTACCAGGACTTCATGCCCATGTCCGGCCCGGCACTGTTCGACCAGCTGACGTCCGAATACGGCGACAAGTTCACAGAAAAACAGGCCCAGCACGCCGTAGACGCACTGGGCCTGTAAAGGTGGATGACTCTGGGTTTATCTACTCCAGATCGTCGTGGGCGACGAGGCGGCGGGCCGCCTCAGTGATGGTGCCCGACAGCGACGGGTAGACCGAGAAGGAGTCCGCCAGCTGGTTGACGGTGAGTTGGTTGGTCACGGCGACCGCGATGGGCAAGATGAGCTCGGACGCGGTCGGAGCGACCACCACGCCACCGATGACGCGGCCGGAGGTCTCGCGGCAGAACAGCTTGACGAAGCCGTGCTGGAGCGACCGCATCTTGGCGCGCGGGTTGGTCTTCAGCGGCATCGTGATGGTGCGGGCGGCGACCTCGCCGCGCTCGATGGCAGCCTCGGTGTAGCCGACGGCGGCGATCTCCGGGCGGGTGAACACCGCGGTCGCGACCGTCTTCAGGCGCAGCGGATCCACGCCCTCGCCTAGGGCGTGGTACATCGCGATACGCCCCTGCATCGCGGCGACGGACGCCAGCGGGAACAGGTCGGAGCAGTCGCCTGCGGCGTAGACGTTCGGCACGTTGGTGCGCGAAACGCGGTCGACCACGATGTGGCCGGACTTGGTGGTCTCCACGCCGATGTGCTCCAGGCCCAGATCCTGCGTCTTCGGGATGGAACCGATGGACATCAGGACGTGCGAGCCGTAGATCTCCCGGCCGTCGGAGGTGGTGACGCACACGCCGCCGTCCTCGGTGCGGGTGGCGGACTCGACGCGCGCGTGCTTTTCCAGCCCCACGCCGCGCTCGGACAGGACGGTCTCGAGCACGTCGGCGGCGTCGGCATCGTCATGCGGCAGGATGCGGTCACGGGATGCGACCATGGTGACCTTCACGCCCAGCTCGGCGAACGCGGAGACGAACTCCGCGCCGGTCACGCCGGAACCGACCACGATGAGGTGCTCCGGCAGCTCGTCCAGGTTGTACACCTGCTGCCAGGTCAGGATGCGCTCCCCGTCCGGTTTTGCGCCCGGCAGCACGCGCGGGGTGGCACCGGTGGCGATGAGGACGAGGTCCGCATCGAGAACTTCTTTCTCCCCGGTCTCGTTGTGTACCGCGGTCACCTTGTGACCCGCGATGGAGCGTGCGTGCTGATCCTCGTCGAAGAAGCCGCGCCCGTTAATAACGCGCACGCCGGCCTTTTCCATGTCGCCGGCGATATCCGCCGACTGGTTGCCCGCGAGCGTCTGCACGCGGCGGTTGAGAGCCTCGAAGGCCAGCTCGGTCTCGCCCAGGTGCTCTTTCAGGCCCATGGCCTCGGCGCGGCGCAGGTCGGTCTTCACGTTCGCGCCCGCGATGAAGGACTTCGACGGGACGCAATCCAAAAGCACGCCGGAGCCGCCCATTCCCTGGTCCTCCACCAGGGTGATCTCAGCGCCGTACTTCGCGCCCGCCAGCGCGGCTTCGTAGCCTGCCGGGCCACCGCCGATAATGACAATTCGCTGCTGATACTGAGACAAGTCGAGAGCTCCTTTTAAGACGTCTTCACGGGAAGGTCAATCGCTCTGACAGTCTATCGCCTCGCTGGAACATTATCGCGTCAGCCCGGCAGCGGCCGCGACCTCGCTGCGAAATTGCTCAACCAACGATCCGAACAGCTTGATGCCTACGCCCAAGGCGCGCTCGTCCACCACGAGGTCGCCCTGGTGCAGATCGTGCATCTCGCCGTCCCCGGACCAGCAGCCCAGGCGCGCCATCGCACCGGGCACGTGCTCCAGGTACCACGAGAAGTCCTCCCCGCCCGACGACTGCGGCGCCTGCACCACCGCCTGCGGGTCGATGGCCTGGGCGGCAGAGGCGAGTAGCGCGGTGGCCACGTCGTCGTTTAACACCGGCGGCACCCCGCGGTGGTACGTCAGCTCGTGCTCCACCCCGATGGGTTCGAGCACGCCTTCGACCAGCTGGCTAAACAAGGTCTGCATGTCGCGCCAGATGGTGATGTCCGCGGTGCGCACCGTGCCGGTCACGCTGCCGGACTGCGGGATGGCGTTCGGCGCGTAGCCGGAATTGACCGTGCCGAACACCAAGACGGTGCCGGTGCGCGGGTCGACCCGGCGCGAGAGCAACCCCGGCAGATCGGTTATCAGTTTCCCCAGCGCGTAGATGACGTCGGCGCTCAAATGCGGGCGGGAGGTGTGCCCGCCCGGCCCCTTGACGTTGATCTCCACCACGTCGGTAGCAGAGGTAATGGCCCCCGCGCGCACGCCAATGCGCCCGACGCGCAGCTTTGGCTCGGCGTGGACGGCGAAAATGGAGTGGACACCATCGAGCACGCCCTGCTCGATGACGTCGGTGGCGCCACCCACCCACACTTCCTCAGCGGGCTGGAAGATAACGCGCACGCCGATCTCCAGTGAGTGAGCGCGAGCGTAATCCGCCAACGCGCACGCCAGCCCGAGGGCGATGGTGGTATGCACGTCGTGGCCGCAGGCGTGGGTGACGCCGCGGTTGACAGACGAGAATTCGAGCCCGGTCACCTCGGTAAGCGGGAGCGCGTCGATGTCGGCGCGAAACGCAATGCGCCCCAGCTCCGTATCGGGGCCGATGTCGACGAAGAGCCCCGTATCGGCCAGCAGCTGCGGCTCCAGCCCTGCTTTCGTGAGCGTGTCTGCGATAAAAGAGGTGGTGGCGAACTCGCGGTTGGCGGTCTCCGGGTGCTGGTGAATGTGGCGGCGCCAGCCGATCACCTCGGCGCGATGCTGGTCGAACCACTGGTTGACATAGCTCGAGATGTCCTTCGCCTCGGTCACAGTCGCCTCCTCACAGTCCAGAATGGCCTTGAGTCTACAACTAGACCATGCGGTTCAGTAAGTCCGCCTCCTTGCGGCGCTGCGCGACGTAACTCGCCGGGAACGGCGCGATATCGCGCAACTGGGTGACCGCGGGTTCTGCGCCGCCCTCCCCTTCCGCGGCGAGCGCGTCGCTTGCCCCGGGCAGCAGAAGCGCCGGCGGAATATTAAGTGCGAGCGCCAGCTTGTACACCGTGGACATCGCCGGGTCCGCCACCGCGGTGGCGTCGGCGCGTTCCAGGTTGGAAATCTGGTTGCGCGAGACCTTCGACATGTCCGCCAAGGCCTGCTGCGATAGCCCTCGCGCGAGCCGCAGCTGACGCAGGTTTCGGCCGAAGCCGAAACCGTAGCTAGCCCACATCAGTTGACCTGCAGACCCGGACACAGCGAGTCTCCTCTCCCCCGAAACTGGTTCCTCCCCGAACGGTTCCGAGTAGGGAGCCTAGCTTAAAGGTCGATGTTGCGCGGGCCGTAGAGGCGATCGCCGGCATCGCCAAGCCCCGGCACGATGTAGGCATCGTCGTTGAGGGACGGGTCGATGCACGTGGTCACCAGCTGGCGGACTGGGTATTCGGAGTTGGCCAGGGCGTCGACGCCCGGCTGGGCGGAAATCACGCAGACGGCCGTGATGTCGGTGGCGCCGCGGGCGGCGAGCAAGTCCATCGCGTGCAGCAGCGAACCGCCGGTGGCGAGCATCGGATCCACCACGAAGACGGTCCGGTTGGAAAGGTCCTCCGGCAGCGCCTCTAGGTACGGCACCGGCTCGTGGGTTTCCTCGTTGCGGGCCAGGCCGATGAAGCCGACCTGGGCATCCGGGATCATCGACAAGGCAGGATCGATCATGCCCAACCCCGCGCGGATGACGGGCACGATGATCGGCGGGTCCTCCAGGCGGGTGCCCTCCGTCGTAGCCACGGGGGTCTCCAGCGAGAAGTGCTCGACGGGAAGGTCACGGGACGCCTCGTAGACGAGCATGGTGGCGAGGTCGTTTAGTGCCGCGCGGAAGGTAGCGTTGTCGCTATTTTTGTCGCGCAGGATGGTCAGACGGGATACGGCCAGGGGGTGATCAACGACGTGGATGTCCATAGCTCCCCACTGTAGGACAGGCAGAAACGCGGGGAACCGATCACCGCGCAGCGCAGTCCAATAAACCATGACTGAATTTCTCGTAGACCCGGAATACACCCGCTCGCTTGCCACCGACCTGCACCGCGCCGCCCAGCCGACCTACACCCCACCGTTGTTACTCCCTAGTGTCCCCAGCCTTGCGGCCTTCACCACGGCCGTGCAGCAGGCCACCGACAGCGTGCAGGCCCGCGCGGAGGCCCTGCGTGACGATCTCGGCCACCTGTCACGGGCGGGGGCCGCGCTTGCCGATGCCGCAGTGGCCACCGATGACGCCGCCGCCCGAGCCTTGTCCTCCCCGGCACTTCCGACCGCACCTACCGCACCCGCGGTGGCCCAGGGGGTGTAGACGATGTTGCAGGTTATTGACGGGATCAAGGCCATTGGTGACAAGCGTCCGCCGCAGCTGCCGGCGGTGGATCTGCCCGCCCTTCCTGAGCTCGATGCGGTCGGCCCGCTCGCGGACATCGCCGGCGTCGACCCGTCCGCAGTACTAGAGGCAGGCGAAAAGTTGGTGGGCGACCGCGCGGCCATCGACGCCGCGGTGGAGCAAGCCCGCCCACTCATCGAGGCCGCGGGGAGGGACCTGGTCGCTCTCGCGCTCGAGTTGGGGCAGCAGGCCATCCCCATTGCTGCCGCCGCGCTCCTCCCAGTGCCTGGCATGCAGCAGCTGGCCGAGGCCCGCCTGACCGCTTTGGTCAACGAGTTCCTCGCCCGCGCTACCCAGCGCCTGGCGCAGCTGATGACGGAGCTCGCGGAGATTGCGGCCCCGCTCATCGACATCGCTGCCACCGAGGCCGAGCGGGTAATTACCTCGTCCGGTGAAAAGGCAGTGGACAAACTCGAGCAGACCGCCGCGAATCCCGGTGAATTCCATGCGACGGCGGGTACGGAAAGCACGCTCATCCCGGCCGCCGACACCGACGCGCCGGCGGGCAGCGCGCCCGCGGGCAGCGCGCCAACGGGCGACTCGCCTGGCGACAATGCGTCCGGTCAGGCGGCGGTGGCCGCCGCGATGGCGCAGATGGGAACCCCCTACGCGTGGGGTGGGACCGGAAACGGCGGCTTCGATTGCTCCGGACTGACCCAGTACGCGTGGGCGCAGGCCGGGGTCGACATCCCGCGCACCGCGGAGCAACAGGCCGTCGGCCGGCAGGTCACCGCGGAGGAGCTGCAGGCGGGTGACCTGGTGGTGTGGGACGGGCACGTTGCGATGTACGCCGGCGACGGCATGATGGTGGAGGCTGGCGACCCGGTGCAGACCAACCCGCTGCGCACGACGAATTTGGACATGGCGTTCAAGGGGTTTTGGCGGCCGACGGGGTAAGCGAATATGGCGAGGTGGTTCGCTACACTTACACGCCATGAAGACCCGCGCGATTGTCCCGATTAAGTTCTCGCTGTCCGAAGGCGACTTCTACACTCTCTGGGCGCCGAGCTGGCGCCAGAACGGTTCGGAGTGGCAGGCGTTCTTAGGTACTGCAGAAGACGTCCTCGTCTTCGAATCCGAGGGCGGGCTGCTGACCTACATCGACAACCACCGCCAGCATGACCTAGCCGACCACCCGCAGTGGGAGAATTTCAACTCCCGCCCGGCGGACCGCGTCGTCCCCCGCGAGCGGGACGTCTACGACCTCATCGGCATGCCGGAGTACCTGGCCGGGCGCCCGAGCCACGAAAACGTCTCCACCGTCGCGCGCAACCTGGAGCTCGCCCAGTCTCTGGCCGCTGTGGCCGGGGCGGAGCACACCACCATCTTCTTCGCTTCGCACTCCGTTTTGCGCAACGTCTCCCGCGGGTCGGATCACTACGCCGGTGAGCACGGCATGCACGAGTGGACCGGCGTGGGCCGGGTCGTGGCCGGCAACTGGAAGGACGTCATCGAAGAACTCGACGGCAAGGTGCGCGTCGTCCCCGACAGCGAGCTCGGGGCAGACGCCACGCAGGCCTCGGCGGACAGCATTGCCGCCGCCACCGCCGCGGCCGAGAAGTCCCGCGCGGAGGAAGAAGCCCGGCGCGAGCAGGAAAAGGCCCAGGCCGATCCGTACGACAACTCCGTGTGGGCTGCCGCGGGCATCGACCCGATCAAGATCACGATCGACAACCAGAGTGTCTACAGCCTGCGCACCTACGTGGACGGCAACCCGATCTTCCTAGGCAAGTGGGGCGAGATCCGCACCTTCGACTCGCCGAAGACGCTCATCCGGTGGATCATCGACAACGATGATCACGATCTCGCAACCGTGTCCACGTGGGAGGACATTGTCAGCGCGGCGAATGCGGGCGATATCGACTTCACCGTCCACCCCGACAACGAATACACGTTCAACGGGATTACCCAGGACATCGAAAAGGGCCCGGAAGCCGTCGACAGCGAGCAGATGGGCCGCTGCTACGAGGTGTGCGCGGACGCCGCCGACTGGGCCGGCGATGACTCGGTGAACTCGCTGATGCTGTCCAACCCGCGGTTCCAGGACTACCTCGGCTACATGCTCGGCTCCACCGAGCACGCCGGGTACGTGCCGTCCAAGCCGTACACCGACCACGCGGAGGCGTGGAAGAAGCTCGAGGACATCCTGGTCAAGCGCTTCTCTAAGTTCTAGGCCTCGGCACCCGAATCTGACTCTGCGTCCACGGAGTCCGCGTCCGCAAGCTCCGCGTCCTCGGCGAATTCGGCGTCGGAGAGCTCCTCGTAGGCGGGCAGGATCACCGTCTCGATGAGGTGCTGGCGCTCCGGCTCGGTGTGGAAGCTATTTTCCACCGCCTTGATGGTGAGATCGAAAAACTCCTCGAGGCCATAACCCAGCGCATCGTGCAGGGCGGCGAACACCTCGGTGAGATCCCCATCCCCGCCGAGGCCGACGGTGCAGGTGAAACCGAGCTGCTGCAACAGCGGCAGCGGGTGATCTGCGATTTCCCCCTCGGCGTCCAGCGGGGCCGTCTCCAGCGCGATGTGGCGGTCGCGCACCCACGCCGAAACCACACCGGGCTGGATGCCGTCGATGTCCGCCGTGAAGTCGTCGATCATGTTCTCAGCCAGGCCGATGCGATCCGCGCCGGCGCGCACGGCCGCCTCGATAGAATCCGTGCTGCCCGTGCGGCCGGCATCCAGGGTGACCGGAACGAACGCGGCGCGGGCCTTGTCGATGACCTCCTGCACCGCCGCGAAGTCGCCTCCCGCGACATCGCGCTCCGCGACGCGCACTCCGACGACATCGCGGCGATCCGCCGTGGCGCGCGCAATGGCTACGCGCACGATGTCCGCCGCGGTATCCGCGGTATCCTCGGCTGCCACCACGAGCACGAGACGAGCATCGATACCGTCTACTTCGCGCACCCCCGCCAGCGCCGCGTCCACGACCGCCTCAATATCGGCGGCGGGATCGAAGGCACGCGGGGAAACGTGCAGCTCGGCGTAGGCCACATTATCGCGAGCGAGTTCCTGCGCGCGTTGGCGCACGGCCTGGGTCACGTCCCCGCCGGCGTGCGCGGTGACCTCGGCGCGCAACGCCACCTTGGGCAGGGCGCGGAAATCGTCAGCGGATGAATCCTTGTTATCCGGGCTAATAGCTGGTGCGTCATGCATGCGCCCAATCGTATTCCCCCTAAGATGTTGCACGCCATGGATAATGCACAGATCTTCCCCCGTCTCTTCGCGGCAACGACCGCCGCCGCGCTCCTCGCCTCCCCCACGGCGGCGCTCGCCCAGGAACTGGAACCCGCTGCCCCGGCAGCCGCGCCGGCGACGCCGGGCGACGCAGATCAAGTTGGCGACGGTAACGCAGACGGGGACCAGGGCGACGACGCGGACAAGGAGTCGGAGCACCCCGACATCCGCACCGAGGCGCCGAACACGGATCAGTGCCCGCACCGCGAACATCCCGCGGAACCTGTCACCACCTCCGAGCGCCTCGCGCCGGGGCAAACCTCCCCGCAGGCGCCGCCTCCCGTGGACGACGCCCACTGCGGCGTGACTGCGCCGCCGGGGTTTACCGTGGACAAGGACGTGGTGGCCAGCGCGTGGGTCATTAGTGATATCGACACCGGCGAGATCATCGCGGAAAAGGACCCGAACGGGCGCTACCGGCCCGCCTCCATCATTAAGGTGCTGCTGGCGCTCGAGGTCATCGACAAGCTTGATCTGAATAAGAAGGTCACCGCCTCGGAGGAAGCGGCCGACGCGGACGGATCCGCCGTCGGCATCGGCGCCGGCGGCGAGTACACCGTCGAGGATCTGCTCCATGGCCTGCTCATGGCCAGCGGCAACGACGCCGCCCATGCCCTGGCGGACGAGCTCGGCGGCGAGAAGAAGACGCTCGACCTGGTCAACGAACGCGCGCGGAAAATCGGCGCGAAGTCCACGTACGTGGCCAGCTATTCCGGACTGGACGCGCCGGGCATGCAGACGACCGCCCACGATCTGTCCCTGATGTACCAGGCGGCGTTCAAAAACCCGACCTTCGCGGAGATCGTGCGCACCAAGACCGTCGAGTTCCCCGGCTACGACGATCATCCGGCCTACGAGATGGGCAACGACAACGGGCTGTTGCTTAACGATGCCGACGGCATCGGCGGCAAGACCGGATACACCGACGACGCGCACCACACCTTCGCCGGCGCCATGGATCGCAATGGCCGGCGCCTGCAGGTGGTTCTCCTCGACACGACCATCGAGCACGGGCCGCACGCGTGGGAGCAGGCGCAGAAATTGCTCCAGTCGGCTTACGACGTCGCCCCGGGTAAAGGCGTCGGCTCGCTCGAGCCGGCACGCGAGGAGTCTGCGAATCCCAGCACGCTCCCCTCCCCCGGCCCGGGCGAGGACGGCGCCGGCGGCCCAGGTCAATCCGGCCAGTTCGGCGATCTGGGCCGCTACGGACCCTGGATTGGCGGGGTCGCGGTGGGCGTTATCGCCCTCGCCGCTATCGCCGCCGCCGCTTTGCTACCTCGGCGTTCGCGAGGTCGTCATGCGAACCGGTGAGCTGGTTCTTCGGGCTGATCGTCATCAGCGAGACCACGCCGCCGATAAACCCGATCGGCCAGCCGATAAACGGCACCAAGGTGATAGCGCGGAACCAGTTGCGCTTCAGTGAAGCGCCGGCCGTGAGCTTCTTCTTCGTCTCGCGGTCACGGACCTCGTAGCCGAACATCATCTTGCCCGGGGTAGCCCCGGCCACCGACTCGCAGACGATGTAGTACAAGACCATCACGACGCTCAGTGCAGAAACGGGCAACAGCCCACCCACCGCGTCCGGCACCACCCCGTCCACGGCCGCAGCGGCGGCGCCGCCGACCATCGCGGCTAAGAACCAGTCCAGCAGGCACATGGCAATGCGTGTGCCGGCCGAGGGGCGCTGGGCCATCTCATCCATCGCGCTCAGTTGCTGGTTCTGATACGGCACCGGGACCTGCGCCGCACCGCCCGGGGCTTGCGCGCCCGGCGCCATGTTCCCTTGCACCTGGAAGGGGTTAAACGGCTGCGCGTACGGCGACGCGTACGCCGCGGCGTGCCGCTGGCGCTGCTGCTGTTTTGCCTCATACGAGCTGTATTCGGCCGGCGGCCAGTCACCGAAATTGCCCAGGTATTCCAGCTGGTTCCACGTCGGGGTAGTGCCGGCGGTCAAGGTTTGGTCATATCGCCGCCGCTTGTCCGGCGAGGACAGCACGGAATACGCAATCCCCAGGCGATGTCGCTCCGGATCCTCCGTCTTGAGCCCCGCGGATTCCGCTTGGGCGTCCTTTCCGGCGAGCAAAATGCCAATGGACTGGCAGGAATCCTGAGGTGAAACGTTGTAAGCCTGATATAGATTCGGCACGGCAGCGTAAGCGGTCATGCATATAACACTAAACCCCGGGTAGGACATCTGCCGTCCCACCCAGGGATGATATTTGTGCGCTAGCGTTCGACCGCCCCGCTTATCCGCTACTTCTTGCGGCGGAGCAGCGAGAATGCGCCAGCGCCCAGGGCACCGAGGGCCGCGCCCACGCCCAGCGTGACGCCGGTGTTGGAGCCCGCCGTGGCGCGGCCGCCGGCCGCGGCCTCCTGCCGCACGCGGATGATAGCCGGTCCCGGGGTCTCCGGGTTCTCCTCGACCATCGACTCCTTCGCGGTCGCCGCCCAAGCGGACGAGTAGAGCACCACGCGCCAGACCAGGTAGAGGGTAATCATCAGCACGATGATGGGGCCGAACGTCGCGCCCGCCGGGTTGGACGAGGCCGAGGAAATAAACAGCGTGGAAAACTGTTTGATGAGCTCGAAGACGATGGCGCCGAGCAGGGCGCCTTTGACGGCCGCCTTCATGGGCACGTGCGTGCGCGGCAGCATCTTGATGAGCCAGAGCATCACCAGGAAGTTGGCCACCAGACCGATGACCAGACCGGCGAAGAAGATGACCGCTCCCATGCCCGGGAAGGAATCCACGCCAACCCAGTGGAAGATCTTCTGCAGCAGGCCGGAGGTGCCGGCGATGGTGACGCCGAACGCGATGGCGAGGGCGATAAGGAGGCCGATGAGTCCGACGAGGTCGCTTAGCTTCTTCTTGATGAAGGAGCCGCCCTCGTTCGCGTCCACGTTCCACATCGCGGAGATGCCCACGCGCAGGTTGTTCATCCAGCCCAAGCCGGACCACAGGGCGGTAAGACCACCGATGCCGAACATGGCGCCACGCTGATCGATGGCGGTCTCCAGGATGGAGTTAATCGCGTCGCCCAAGTCGCCGCTAAACGCTGAGGTCACCTTGTCCTGCAGCTGGTTGAACAGGTCAGGGTTGCGGGCCAGGACGGTTGCGGCGGTGGCCACCACGAGCATGAGGATCGGGAACATCGCCAGCACCGAGTAGTACGTAATACCGGCCGCGTACTGGTTGCCGCCGTTCGAGCCGTAGCGCTCGGTCATCCGCATGACGTGATCGATAAACGGTGAGCGCTCGCGAACCTTATCCACCGCCCCGGTGTCATCGGAGTGGCTGCGCTCGATGCCGTAGTGATCGGTCTCGTCGGGGTGTGCCTTGGTACGTGGGGCCACGGCCTGAATCCCTTCTGTTCTTATTCTGCTTAGAGGAAAATGTGTACGCTTCAGCTTAACGTTGAGCCAGCTTAGCGTTAGTTAGTTCAATTTAGCGCCGCGGCCGCGGGATGAAGCCGACCTTGTCATAGACGGCATCGACAAGCGGCTGCGCAATCTCGGTGGCGTGCTCGGCGCCGCGGGCCAAAATGCGCTCGAGCTCGCCCTGATCCTCCATCAGCTCGTCGTAGCGCTGCTTGAGCGGGGTGGTGAATTCCTGCAGGGCGTCCGCGGTATCCACCTTGAGGTGGCCGTAGCCTTTGCCGGCGTACTTTTCCACGAGGTTTTCAATCTTCTCCCCCGTCAGCGCCGACTGGATGACCAGCAGGTTGGACACGCCCGGCTGCTGCTCGCGGTCGAAGTGGACCTCACCGAGGTCATCCGTCACGGCGGACTTGATGCGCTTAGCCGAGGTCTTCGGCGGGTCGAGCAGGTTGACGATGCCCTTGGGGTTCTCCCCCGACTTCGACATCTTGGAGGTCGGATCCTGCAGGTCGTAAATCTTCGCTGCGCCTTCCGGAATGAGCGGCTCCGGCACGTGGAAGGTCTCGCCGAAACGGGCGTTGAAACGCTCGGCCAGGTGACGGGTAAGTTCCATGTGCTGGCGCTGATCCTCGCCCACCGGCACGAAGTCCGGCGAGTAGAGCAGGATGTCCGCGGCCATAAGCATCGGGTAGGTGAAAAGCCCGACGGAGGTGCGGTCGGCACCGCGTTTTTGGGACTTGTCCTTAAACTGCGTCATGCGCGAGGCCTCACCGAAGCCGGTCAGGCACTGCAGGATCCAAGTCAGCTCGGTGTGGGCTGGCACCTGCGACTGGACGAAGAGCGTCGAGCGCTCCGGGTCGATGCCCAGCGCGATGAGCTGTGCGGCGCCCGCGATGGTGCGGCGGCGCAGCTCCTCCGGGTTCTGCTCAACGGTGATCGCGTGCAGATCCGGGATGAAGTAGAACGCGTCGTAGTCGTCCTGCAGGTCGATCCACTGTTTGACCGCCCCCAAGTAGTTACCCAGGTGGTACGAGTCGGCGGTCGGCTGGATGCCGGAGAGGACGCGCGGTTTGTGCGCGGAGTGGTCGGTGGATGCAGCAGTGTGGTCAGTCATGTTCTCGCATTCTAATGAGTGATAAGCATGGAAAACCCCGCCGCCTGGTTGGTCCTTCCAACTGTGGCGGCGGGGCTAAACGTCGTGGTCTATCTCGCGGCGCAGGAAAAGCGCGCGGTGGCTAGACCTTGCGCGAGGTCGGTGCGTGGGCGTCGAGGGCATTCGCGATGCCGATGACGATGAACGCGCCGCCGAGCCCCATGACGATGATGGGCGCCAGGAAAGCGAAGGACGGGCCGATGGCCTGCCACCACCACAGACCCAGGGCGAGAAGAACGGCACCGATGACGAAATCGATGATTGCGCGCGTCATGTACGACCCTCCAGTACAAGCGGGATAAAGCTGTAGAAAATCTGCACACAGTCTAACACCCGTCGTGCAGCGGGCTGCTACTGAGCTGGCGGATTTTTCCGCCCGTGCTTCTTCGGGCGCTTCGAATTATCGCGCTCGACCTGCCACTGCTGGCTGGTGTCCGCGGCGCGGGAGTGCCGGGCGTGCTTGCCCGTTTGCCGGTTGACGGAGGCGTACGCGGCGGCATCGAAACGCAGGCTATTAGACGCCCGGCGTTTGGCGGCGCGGGCACCGTCGCGCATGATGCGGGCGGACAGCCGCAAACGCGGATCGATGGGCTGGTTTTCGTCCTGGTACTCAAACACCGGCAGCCCTTTGCCCGTGTGGATGGCCAAAAGGCGGCAGACGAAAGCTATGACGACCGTGGTGATGGCGGCGGCCTCCTCCGGCATCGACAGGTGCATAAGCCCCCAGAAGATCAAGGTGGCCAACACGGAAATGGCTGCGTAATACTCGCCGGAGAACACAAGGGGAACGCGGTCGGAGAGGAGATCGCGCAGGATGCCGCCGAACACGCCGGTGATGATGGCCGCGACGACCGCGATGAGCAGGCCGAGGTCGAGGTGCAGGGCGACCTGGGCGCCGAGCATGGAAAACACCGCGAGCCCGATCGCGTCGGCAATGAGGAAGACGTGGCGGAAGTAGTGCATCAAAAACGACAGCGACATCGTAAACAGCGCCGCACACACCACGATGAGCAGGTACACCGGCTGGTTCACCCAGCGGATGGGATAGTGCTGCAAGACGATGTCGCGCACCGTGCCGCCGCCCAACGCCGTGATTGAGGCGATGAGGATGACGCCGAACAGATCGAGTTTCTGCCGCCCCGCGGACAGCGCGGCGGTCATCGCCTCAGCGGTGATCCCGATGACGTAGAGCGTCGTAATCAAAGGGGACACGCGCTACCTCCTGCTTGGTTTTTCTCCCACACTCGTGCCACGCAACTGCCTTTCGTCCCAGCTAGGCGTATTCCACCACTAACGGCGAGTGATCCGACCAGCGCTGCGGCACCGACGGGGCCTTGTCCACCCACATGCGCTGCGCGCGGTCCAGCATGTTCTTCGTCGCCGCCTGGTAGTCGATGCGCCAGCCGGCGTCGTTGTTGAACGCCTGACCGCGGTAGGTCCACCAGGTGTACGGGCCTTTGAGCTCCGGGTCCGGGTTGAGGCGGCGCGCCACGTCGAACCACGCCGGGTTCGCGGTCGGCTCCCACAGGCGCTGCGGGGAGTAGTCGACCGTGCCGCGCCACTCGCCCAGGTCCTTTTTCTCCTGTACGAGCGCGTCCGGGAACGCGCCGAAGACGGAATCCATAAACGCGCGCTCTTCCGGCAGGTGGCCGGAGACCTTTTCGTTCGGGCGGTTGTTCTTCAAGTCCTGGGCGCGATGGCAGATGTTCCAGTCGCCGCCGATGACCATGTCGGGGTATGCCTCGGCGCGGGCGGCGAGGACGTCGCCGAACTCGTCGAGGAAGGCATACTTATCGTCGAGCTTCTTCGTCCCCTCGTCGCCGGAGGGCAGGTACAAAGACGCCACGCGGATCCCGCCGGTAGTCGCCTCGATCCAGCGCCCGGAATCGGCAAAGCGGGTGACGTCGCTGTTGAAGCCCACGGCGACATCGTCAATCGGCGTGCGGGACAAAATACCCACGCCGGCGCGGCCCTTCATGCCGTCCTCCACGGCATCGGCCACCACCATGCACCAGCCGTTATCCAGCGCGGGTGCTAGCGCCTTCTCCGCTTGCTGCGGGGTGGCGCGCACCTCCTGGAACAGCACCACATCGGCGGGCGTGTGGCGCAGCCACTCGTTCATCCCCAGGTTGTCGTCGTTGCGCTTCTTGCAGGCGGCGCGAATTCCGTTGACGTTTACCGTCGCGATGGTCAAAGACATGCAGCTACCTTAACTTTCGGTCTGGACAACACTCGCGCGCGAGGTGCTCTTGCCCCTCCCCCGCGGCTTGAGCGCCATGGTCACGAACCACACGCCGATGGAGGCGATGGCAAGGCCGGCACCCGCGAGGGCGGGCGCCTGGTAGGAAAAGCCCGCTCCCACCACAGCGCCGCCGAGCGCGGCGCCCGAGGCGTTGGCCAGGTTGAGCGCGGAGTGGTTGAGCGCTGCGGCGAGGGTCTGCGCGTCGCCGGCGACGTGCATGAGGCGCACCTGCAGCGTCGGGGTGAGCGAGGAGCCGAAAAAGCCCACTACACCGAAGTTGATGGTTCCCAGCACCGCGCTGGAGGAGGTGAAGTAGAAGCACACGAGGGAGACCGCGATCATGACCAGGGAGAACAAGATGCCCTTCTCCAGGCTCCGATCGGAAAGCACGCCGCCGAAGTAGGCGCCGGCGACGTTGCCGATGCCGTAGGCCATGAGCACGATCCACATCGAGGACGGATCCATGCCCGCGTGGGTGGTCATGGTCCACGAGATGTACGTGTAGATGGCGAACATGCCGCCAAAGCCGACCGTGCCCATCGCGAGGGTGAGCCACACCTGCGAGCGCTTGAACGCGCCCAGCTCCGTGCGCACCGAGGTAGCCGGCATCTCCGTCATGTGCGGCAGAAGGAACCACAAGGAGGTCGCCGTGGCGATGCCGATGCAGGCGACCAGCACGTAGGCCGCGTGCCAGCCCAGCGCCGCACCGAGCGCCTGGGCGGCGGGCACACCAAAGACGGTGGCCACCGACAGGCCCATGCCCACCAGCGCGACGGATTTGCCGCGCTTTCCTTCCGGCGCCATGGACGCGGCAACCAGGCCGGCGACGGAGAAGTACGCGCCGTGCGGCAGGCCCGCGATGAAGCGCGCCGCGAGCAGAATCGGGTAGCTGCCCGCCACCACAGACAAGGCGTTGCCTAAGGTGAAGGCGCCCATGAGGATGAGCAGCAGCCGCCGCCGCGGCATCTTGCCGGTCACCGCCGTAATGATGGGCGCGCCCACCACCACGCCGAGGGCGTAGGCGGAGATCGCGTGCCCGGCGGTGTTTTCGGTGATGCCGAAGTCGTCCGCGATCATGGACAACAGGCCCATGGACACGAACTCGGTGGTGCCGATTCCGAACGCTCCCAGCGCGAGCGCGACCATCACCATGGCACGGCGGCGAGAATTAATTTGGGTCTGCAGCGGCAGCGGCCGCCGGCGGCGCGCCTTCTGCATGACTGACCTACCAGGGACTTCAGGGGTGCGTGGGAGGGGGAATTTCACCCCGGTAGGTTACCCGCATACGTCCAGCAGTGCATCTGAGGTGGCAGTGCGGCCACACCTTGTCCACACTGAATAGTTAGGTTAGTCTTACCCGGACAAGACTACAGAGGAGCTGCCTGCACCATGCCGTTTATCCCCTTTCGCGCCACGGTCGCCCACACCACGCGCTTGTCACCGAATTTCCAGCGCATCACTGTCACTGGACCTGACCTCGCCGACATGGGACCGGCCGGGCCGATCCGGGATCTGCGCATCAAGCTCATCCTCCCCGGCACAAACGGCCTGCCCGATTTCCCGGATACCGCGAACTGGTACGCGCACTGGACCTCACTCGACCCGGCCACCCGCGGCGCCATGCGCACCTATTCCATCCGCGACGTGCGGCGGGCAGCAGCTAGCAGCACCGCAGCGCCGGGCCCCACCGAGATCGACATCGACTTCGTCCTCCACACCGGTCCGGATAGCGCCGGCCCAGCCGCGACGTGGGCCATGTCTGCGAAGCCGGGCGACGAGCTTTTCCTTATCGCGCCCACGCGTGACGATGCCTCCGGTGGCGGCATCGAGTTCCAGCCCGGTAGCAGCTCCCGGGCGGTCATGGTGGGCGATGAGACCGCCCTGCCCGCCATTGCCCGCACGCTCGCGGAGTGGCCGGCGGGCCTTTCCGGCAAGGTGTTCTTAGAAACGCCCACCGCCGCCGACCGCCAAGAGGTGGACGCGCCGGATTCAGTGCGCGTGCACTGGTTTGACCGCGAGTCCGGCGCAGCGCACGGCGCGCACCTTACCCACGCGCTGGCATGCCTATGCGGCATCCGGACCGCTGCAGATGGATCCGCAGACAGATCTGCGCACGGATCTGACGCCACACTGCCGGGATCCGATGCCCAGGCTGCATCCTCCGCGCTCGTCTGGGAGACCCCGTGCTACTCCGCCGCCGGCGAACCGGTAGAGCCCACACACGCAGAAAACCCTGCCCCGGTTCCCGCCTCGGCCACGGACCTGAACGACTGCTACTTCTGGATCGCCGGCGAATCCGGCATGGTGACCCGTATGCGGCGGATGCTGGTGAAAGAAGTTGAGATCGCTCGCCGGCAGGTGTCGTTTATGGGCTACTGGAAGCGCGGCGTGGCGATGGCCGCGTGATACGACACTTGATCCTACCCCGACCTCGTCACATACGAATTGGGTTGTAGGTATTCTAGAACGCGTTAGTTTTCCACGTTTCCCATAGCTAAAAGGAGAATCATGGCAAAGATCGTCTGGACTCGTACTGACGAAGCCCCTCTGCTCGCCACCTACTCGTTTAAGCCGGTCGTGGAGGCTTTTGCTTCCCACGCGGGGATCGACGTGGAGACCGCGGATATCTCGCTGGCCGGCCGTATCATCGCCCAGTTCCCGGAGCGTTTGAACGACGACCAGAAGATGGACGATGCGCTGGCGCAGCTGGGTGAGCTGGCCAAGAAGCCGGAAGCCAACATCATCAAGCTGCCGAACATCTCCGCTTCCTTGGTGCAGCTGAAGAAGGCCATCGCCGAGCTGCAGGAGAAGGGCTTTGACCTTCCCGATTACCCGGAGAACCCGGCTTCGGACGAGGAGCGCGACATCCGCGCGCGTTACGATGCCGTGAAGGGCTCCGCCGTCAACCCGGTGCTGCGTGAGGGCAACTCCGACCGCCGCGCGCCGCAGGCGGTGAAGAACTTTGTGCGCAAGCACCCGCACCGCATGGGTGAGTGGACGAAGGACTCCAAGACCAACGTCGCCACCATGGCGGACAACGACTTCCGCCACAACGAGAAGTCCGTCATCATAGACGGCGCGGACGAGCTGAGCATCGTCCACGTCGCCGCCGACGGCACCGAGACCACCCTCCTGGAGGGCCTGAAGGTCGAGGACAAGGAAGTTATCGACGGCACCTTCATGTCCGCCAAGGCGCTCGATGAGTTCCTGCGCGAGCAGGTTGCCCGCGCCAAGGAAGAGGGCGTGCTCTTCTCCGCGCACCTGAAGGCCACCATGATGAAGGTCTCCGACCCGATCATCTTCGGCCACGTGGTCCGCGCGTTCTTCGCCGACGTCTTTGAAAAGTACGGCGACAAGCTCAACGAGGCCGGCCTCAACGGCGAGAACGGCCTGGGCGCCATCTACGAGGGCCTGGAGAACCTCGACGGCGGCGAGGAGATTAAGAAGGCCTTCGACGCCGCGTACGAAAACGGCCCGGACCTGGCCATGGTCAACTCCCACAAGGGCATCTCCAACCTGCACGTCCCGTCCGACGTGATTATTGATGCTTCCATGCCGGCCATGATCCGCACCTCCGGCCACATGTGGAACAAGAACGACGAGGAGCAGGACACCCTCGCCGTCATCCCGGATTCCTCCTACGCGGGCGTTTACCAGGCAGTCATCGAGGACTGCAAGGAAAACGGCGCCTTCGATCCGACCACCATGGGCACCGTCCCGAACGTCGGCCTGATGGCCAAGAAGGCTGAGGAGTACGGCTCCCACAACAAGACCTTCAAGGTTCCGGCCGACGGCAAGGTTCAGGTCCGCCGCTCGGGCGGTGACGTCATCATCGAGCACGAGGTCGAGGAAAACGACATCTGGCGCGCCTGCCAGACCAAGGACGCCCCGATCCAGGACTGGGTCAAGCTGGCCGTGACCCGCTCCCGCCTGTCCGGCATGCCGGCCATCTTCTGGCTGGACCCGGAGCGCGCCCACGACGCCAACCTCATCGAGCTGGTCAAGAAGTACCTCGAGGATCACGACACCGAGGGCCTCGACATCGAGATCCTGGACCCGGTCAGCGCCACCAAGAAGTCCATCGAGCGCATCCGCCGCGGCGAGGACACCATCTCCGTGACCGGCAACGTGCTGCGTGACTACAACACCGACCTCTTCCCCATCCTCGAGCTGGGCACCTCCGCGAAGATGCTGTCCGTCGTGCCGCTGATGGCCGGCGGCGGCCTCTTCGAGACCGGCGCGGGCGGTTCCGCCCCGAAGCACGTCCAGCAGGTGCTCGAGGAAAACCACCTGCGCTGGGACTCCCTGGGTGAGTACCTGGCTCTGGCGGAGTCCTTCCGCCACGAGGAGCAGAAGAACGACAACGCCAAGGCCGGCGTCCTGGCGGCGGCGCTGGACAAGGCCACCGAGCGCCTGCTCAACGAGGGCAAGTCCCCGTCCCGCAAGGCTGGCGAGATCGATGACCGTGGTTCCCACTTCTACCTGGCCACCTTCTGGGCCGAGGAGCTGGCCAACCAGTCCGACGACGCCGAGCTTGCCGATGCCTTCCGTACCTACGCTGACGACCTGAAGTCGAACGCGGACGACATCGATGCCGCGCTGCTCGACGTTCAGGGCCAGCCGGCAGACCTCGGCGGCTACTACTGGCCGGATGAGGAGAAGACCACCCAGGTCATGCGCCCGGTGGAGAAGTTCAACGACATCTTGAACAAGACCGAGGCTTAAACTCCCTCCACTTCTGGAAGCAGAAAGGGGGCTAGGCGGTTAACCCGCCTAGCCCCCTTTTCCTAGCAATGCCTCACCCCTTCCAGGACCGGGTTTTCTCAAAGCTGAAGGCGAAGACCGCACCCACCAGAATGGCAATGGTAGGCAGCCACAGGGAGTGGCTCATCGCGGTGGCGAACGGCTCGTGGAGGAACTCCGGCAGGGCGCCTTCGCCGCCTCCGCCAGCACCTGCTCCCGCACCGGCGCCGGCCCCAGCACCCGCGCTGTCGCCCGCGCCCTCGACGAGATGCTTGGCCAGCTGCGAGGACATGAGCACGGCAACGCCCGCGGAGCCGATGACGGCGCCGACCTGGCGGACGGTGTTGTACACGCTGGAGCCGGCGCCGGCGAGCTCGCCGGGCAGGTTGCGGGTGGCAATCATGGACAGCGGGCCCCACATCATCGAGTTGCCCAGGCCGGACAGGGCCGCGATGGCGAGCAACCACAGCGGGCTGATGTCGGGGTTGGTGATAAATGCGATGAGCCCGAAACTGATGCCGGTGATGGTAAGGCCAGCGATGGCTAACGGCTTCGGCGAGTGCACATTCGTCTGCTTGCCCACCAGCGGCGAGAGCACGCCGGAGATAATCCCGGACGGCACGAGCAGCAGCGCCGCGTCCGTCGGGGTGTACTCCTTGACCGTCTGGATGTAGATCATCCACGGGATAGCGAACGTGGAGATGCTCATGCCCACCGTGGCGATGGCGATGCACGCGAGGGAGAAGTTGCGGTCCTTAAACAGCGACAGCGGCACCAGCGCCGTCGCGCCGACGCGGGCCTGCCAGGCCACGAAGAGCGCCAACAGCACCAGCCCGGCGATGAGCAGCACCCAGAAGCGCCAGTCCCAACCTAAGTTGTCGCCCTCCTGGATGGCGAAGATGAGGCAGAACATCCCCACCGCGCTGAGCAGGACGCCGAGCACATCGAAGCGGCTGTTGGTGACCTCGAGACGGGGAACAAAGATCCACGCCAGAATGATGCCAATGATGCCGACGGGGACGTTGACGAAGAAGATCCACTCCCAGCCGGCGGCATCGACAAGCAAACCGCCTAGCAGCGGGCCCACGATGGTGGCCACGCCGGCCACGCCGCCCCACACGCCCATCGCGGCGCCACGCTGCGTGGGCGAGAAGATGCGGATCATCACCGACATGGTCTGCGGCGTGAGCAGCGCACCACCCAACCCCTGGAAGACGCGGGCGACGATGAGCATTTCAATGCTGCCCGCCAGGCCGCACCACAGAGACGACAGCGTGAACAGTAGGAGCCCCAGCAGGTAGATATTCCGGGGCCCGAAACGGTCGCCGAGGCGCCCGGTGATAAGCAACGGGACCGCGTACGCCAATAGATAGGAACTGTTGACCCAGATGACCTGGTTGACGTCAGCGTCGAGTCCGTGCTGAATCGCCGGGATGGCGACAGACACGATCGTGGAGTCGACCAGGATCATGAAAAAGCCGATCATCATTGACCACAGTGCCGGCCACGGGAAGCGCTGGTTCGCCGTGGACTCGTGCGCCTTTGTCATTTCTTCTCCTGACGGAAGTTTCGCATGCGGGACCCAGCCATCCTAGACCCGCCCGCGCACCCGCGCCCATTTTCGCACCACACAGCACCGGACCGTATTCATTTTAATTCACTGTTTGAACTGCGCAGATGCGACCGGAATGAACAAAGCGCCCGCACAGAATGAACCGCTTGGTCTAGCCTAAGTTGCCATGACGACGAAATACGACAACACCGAGACCAACCCGCAAACCACCGACTGGAAGCTCGCGACCCAGGCTCTGCACTCGGGCCAGGCGCTCGACGGGGCGACCAACGCCCGCAACGTGCCCATCTACCAGACCACGTCCTACGTGTTCGACGACGCCCAGCACGCACAGGACCGCTTCGCGCTTGCCGATGAAGGCCCCATCTACTCCCGCCTGACCAACCCGACCCAGGAAGCACTGGAAACCCGCCTCGCCGCGCTTGAGGGCGGCGTCGCCGCCGTCGCGTTCTCCTCCGGCCAGGCGGCAGAGACCGCCGCGATTATCAACCTCGCATCCGCCGGGGACCACATCGTGGCATCACCGCGCCTGTACGGCGGCACCAACACCCTCTTCGACATCACGCTGAACCGCCTCGGCATCGAGGTCTCCTACGTGGACAACCCCGATGACCCGGAGTCCTGGCGCGCGGCGGTGCGCCCGAACACTAAGGCCTTCTACGGCGAAACCTTCGGCAACCCAGTCGCCGACGTGCTGGACATCCCGGCGATTTCCGGCGTCGCGCACGACAACCAGGTCCCGCTCATCGTGGACAACACCCTCGCCACCGCGGCGGTGGCCCGCCCGCTCGAGCACGGCGCGGACATTGTTGTCGCCTCGACCACCAAGTTCTACTCCGGCAACGGATCCTCGCTGGGCGGCGTCATCGTGGACGGCGGCAAATTCGACTGGACCGTCCAGCGCGACGGCGAGCCGGTCTTCCCCTACTTCGTGAACCCGGATCCCGCCTACCACGGGCTTGTCTACGCCGACCTCGGCGCGCCGGCGTTCGCGCTCAAGGCCCGCGCGGGTGTGCTGCGCGATACCGGCGCGTCCATCTCGCCGTTCAACGCGTGGATCACCCTGTTCGGCCTGGAGACGCTGCAGCTGCGCGTGGACAAGCACAACGCCAACGCGCAGAAGGTCGCCGAGTACCTCGAGGGCCACGACAAGGTGGCCACGGTCAACTACGCCGGCCTCGAGTCCTCCCCGTGGAAGTCCGTCAAGGACAAGCTGGGCTACCGCTACACCGGTTCCGTGCTCTCCTTCGACATCGCGGGCGGTAAGGACGAGGCGTGGGCGTTTATCGATGCCCTCCAGCTGCACTCCAACCTCGCCAACGTGGGCGATACCCGCTCCCTGGTGGTCCACCCGGCCTCGACGACACACTCGCAGTCTGACGATGCCGCGCTCGAGGCCGCCGGCATCACACAGGCAACGGTGCGCCTGTCGGTCGGCATCGAGGACATTGACGACATCCTCGCTGACCTCGAGCAGGGCTTCAACGCTATTTAACTGCCGTAGACCAGCGAAAGGAACCCGCCTCGCATGACACCTCCCGCGCGCACCACAAATCCCCGGCAGGACACCAGCCATGATGCGCCAACGGATCTGCTGGCTGCCGAGGGGCAACTTGCCCACGTCGACCTCGGCCGGTTCCGGACGGAGGCGGGCGCTTTCATCCCTGGTGCGCAACTGGCGTACCAGCGGTGGGGCAAGTTCCGCGGCGACCCGGCGGGCAAGAACAACGTGCTGTTGGTCGAGCATGCCTTAACGGGTGACTCGAACGCCGCCGACTGGTGGGGCGGGCTCGTCGGCCCCGGCAAGGCTCTCGATACCAACGAGTGGTGCGTCATCTGTTTCAACGCGCTGGGCGGCTGTTCCGGTTCCACGGGCCCGTCTTCCCCGCACCCCGACGACGGCCGCGCGTGGGGCTCGCGGTTTCCTGCGGTCAACATCCGCGATCACGCCGCGGCTGAGCGCAGCGCGTTGGAAGAACTGGGCATCCACCACGTGCACGCGGTGATCGGCGGTTCCATGGGCGGGGCGCGCGCCTTGGAGTGGACGCTGCTCTACCCCGATTTTGTTACCGCCGCGTGTGTCATCGCTGTTTCCGCCCGGGCGTCCGGCTGGCAGATCGGCATCCAGTCGGCGCAGATCTCGTCGGTGACCAACGACCCGGCCTGGCACGACGGCGACTACTACGCGTCTGGCGATGTGCCGCTGGCAGGGCTCGCCGCGGCCCGGCGGCTGGCGCACCTGACCTACCGCGGCGAGTTAGAGATCGACGAGCGCTTCGGCGCGCGGGCCCAGCAGGGCGAAAACCCTTTGGGTCCACACCGTGATCCGCAGCAGCGCTTCGCCGTGAACTCCTACTTGGAGCACCAGGGCGCAAAACTCGCGCAGCGTTTCGATGCCGGCAGCTACGTCACGCTGACCGAGGCACTCAACCGGCACGACATCGGCCGGGGCCGCGGCGGGCTGAACAAGGCGCTGGCCGCGTCCCGGGTGCCCACCATGGTCGTCGGCGTGGACACCGACATCCTTTACCCCTACCACCAGCAGGAACACCTCTCCCGCAACGTGGGCGAGCTCTTGGCGATGGCCAAGGTGGTCTCCCCCGTCGGCCACGACGCGTTCCTCACCGAGGACCGGCAGATGGATCGCATCCTGCGAAACTTCCTGTCGCTGTCGGAGCAGACACCCTCCGCGACGGAGCGCGCCGTCACCGGCGGCATTTACGCCATCTAGTACCGGCCGAGGCTGCCACAACCGCGCACCACCGAAAGGAGCGGCCTTCGATATCGCTAGGACCCGAGCGCGTCGACGGAGACCGCGAGCCACACCAGCGCAGCGCCCGTGATCAGAGAAAAGGCCATGTCGAAGCGCCGGGAGCGGACCGCGAGAACACCCATGACGCGGGAGTCACACACCAGGCGGCAGATAGCCAGCCACAGCATGCCCACGCCCAGGGCGAAGGTGGCACGGCGCCAGTGCTCGAGGAAAGAAAAGAGACCGGACGCGACGACGAGCACGACAAAAGCGCCGACGCAGATCCATTGCACTGCGTCCGGCAAGCGGGAAGGCGGCAGCGCCCGGTCATGCGGGTTGTCCAGGTTCAGCGGCTGCCGCTTCGCGTGTCGTCCGGTTCCGGCCATAAGGAGTGCTAGCCCTAGCGCTCTTCCGCCTGCCGCTCGGCGTTTTCTACGACGTTCTTGACCAAGAACGCGCGGGTCAGCGGACCCACGCCACCCGGGTTCGGGGAGACAAACCCAGCCTTGTCCCACACGTCATCGGCAACGTCGCCGGCGAGCTTTCCATCGACGCGGGAGACGCCAACATCGAGAATCGCCGCACCCTCCTTGACCATGTCGGCGGTGAGCATGTGCGGCTTGCCGGCCGCGGCGATGATGATGTCGGCCGCGCGGGTCTCGGCCGCGAGATCCTTGGTGCCGGTGTGGCACAGCGTGACCGTGGCGTTCTCGCTGCGGCGGGTGAGCATGAGCCCAATCGGGCGGCCGACGGTCACCCCGCGGCCGATGACCACAGCCTTCGCCCCGTCAAGCTCCACACCGAAGCGGCGCAGCAGCGAGATGCAGCCGTTCGGCGTGCACGGCAGCGGCGCCTCCTCGTTGAGGACCAGCTTGCCCAGGTTGACCGGGTGCAGGCCGTCGACGTCCTTTTTCGGATCGATAAGCTCCAGCACGCGGTTTTCATCCAGGTGTTTCGGCAGCGGCAGCTGCACGATGTAGCCGGTGCAGGCGGGGTCATCGTTCAGCTCCGCGATGACGTTTTCCAGCTCCTCCTGGCTGATATCTTCCGGCAGATCCTTGCGGATGGACTCGATGCCGAGCTTCTCGCAGTCCTTGTGCTTCATCTTCACGTAGGACTGAGAGCCGGGATCCTCGCCCACCAACACGGTGGCAAGACCCGGGGTCACCCCCTTTTCTTTGAGCGCGTCAACGCGCTTTTTCAGGTCTGCAAAAATCTCGTCGCGGTAGAGTTTGCCGTCCAGTTTGGTTGCGCTCATGGCCACCATCCTAGACTTCTCCCCATGAGCCGCTTGCACCTCGTCTTCGATAATCCGGTCATCCCGAACAACACCGGAAACGCCATCCGCACCGCGGCGGTCACCGGCGCGAAGCTCCACCTCATCGAGCCGCTGGGCTTCAACTTCGAAGACAAGCACCTCAAGCGCGCAGGCCTGGACTATCACGACCTAGCTGACATGGACATCCACGCCAACTTCGACGCCTGCATGGACGCGCTGCCCGGTGCGCGCGTCTTCGCGTTTACCACCCAGGCCACCCGCTGGTTCACGGACGTGGACTACCAGCCGGGCGATGTGCTCCTCTTCGGCACCGAGCCAACCGGCCTGCCGGAAGAACACCGCAACCACCCGCGCGTGACCGACCAGGTGCGGATCCCCATGCTTCCGGCGCGCCGCTCGATGAACCTGTCCAACTCGGCCGCCATCGCCGTCTACGAGGCATGGCGGCAGCTGGGTTTCAACGGGGCGGTCTAGTTCCCGACTCCTCCGTTTTCAGCCGCCGCGGCCCAGACGAAAGGCCTGTACACACCCCAAATTGGTGACATTGACAACAACCCTGCCCGCCTCGCATGTTTAGGCTAGACAAACCTACAGACAAAAGAGTAAACCTATCCCTGCATGAAGGTTAGGCAACCTAACACTCCGGTTAGGCCCGCTGACCTGCGAAAGGTTTACTGCTATGACTACCACCCACCCGTTGCCCACGGCCGATACTCTGCCCGAGGGCGCCACCGTCACCTTGGGTGAAAAGTGCATTTCCGGCCAGTGCGATTCCGCCCTCGCGGTCCGGCTCGGCGAGCTGGGCATCCGGCCCGGGGCTAGCGTCACCATGGGCCGCCGCGTCGCCGGCGGTGCCCGTCTCGTCACCGTGGGGACGTGCCGCTATGCCATCGACAAGCGCACTCTGCGCGCCATCGAGGTGTAACGCCGCCGTGTCTGTTGCCTCCCCTAGCTGCCACAGCGATCCCGGCGGCGCCGTCGCCCCTGCTGGCTCCCCCATCATCGCCCTTGTCGGCGCCCCGAATTCCGGAAAGTCCACCCTGTTCAACGCCCTGACCGGCGCTCGCGCGCAGACCGGCAACTGGCCGGGCACCACCGTGGAAATCAGCCGCGGCGCGTGGAAACTCGGCGCGCCGTGCCCGGTCGAACCGCCGGTCACGGCCGACGTCATCGACTTCCCCGGCGCGTACTCACTCGACCCCTTGAGCCCCGATGAGGCGTTGACCCGCGCGATGCTCATCGACTGCCCGGATGCCGAAAAGCCGGACGCCGTCATCGTGGTGGTGGACGCCACCGCTGTCGCCCGGGGCCTTAACGTGGCCTTCCAGCTGGCCGAGCACCCCAACCGCTTGATGATCGCGCTGACCAAACTCGACGTCGCCGCGGCACAAGGCACCCACGTGGACGCCGCCGCATTAGAGACCGCCACCGGCATCCCCGTCTTCCCCGTCGACGGCCGCCGCCGCACGGGCCTGGACAGCTTGCGCGATCAGACGCGTGCGCGTCTGGGCGAGGGGCCGGAAACGCTGCGGGACGATGCGTCCATCGACACCCGCTTTGCGGATCTCGATGCCGCCGCCAAAGCCGCCGTCCGTACCACTGACCACACCACCCCGCTGTCGCACCGCCTCGACGCCGTGGCGCTGCACCCGGTCGCCGGCCCGCTATTGTTCCTCGCGGTCATGTGGGTGGTCTTCCACATCACCACCACGGTCGCCGCCCCGCTCCAAGACGGGCTCGAGGCGTGGGTGACCGGCCCGCTCAGCGACGCCGCCCGCGCCGCGCTCAGCGCCATCGGCCTGGGCAACAGGCTGGTCACCGGTCTACTCGTCGATGGTCTCATTGGTGGCGTGGGCATGGTGCTCACCTTCGCCCCGCTCATGGCGCTGATGTTTCTGTGCCTGGCCGTGTTGGAAGATTCCGGGTACATGGCCCGCGCGGCGGTGGTCACCGACCGCGTCATGCGCGCCATCGGCCTGCCGGGCAAGGCGTTCATCCCCATCGTCGTCGGCTTCGGCTGCAACGTGCCGGCCATCTCCGCCACGCGCGTGCTGGGCAACCCACACCACCGCATCATGACGTCCCTGCTCATCCCGTTTACGTCGTGTTCGGCACGCTTGGTGGTCTTCGTCATGCTGGCCACCACGTTCTTCCCCGCGCACGCCGGGTCCGTGGTCTTTGCCATGTACGTCATTTCTATTGCGCTGCTCGTTCTCGTGGGACTGGCGCTGCGCCGCACGCTGTGGCGGGCGGTGCCGGAAGAAGCACTGGTCATCGATCTGCCCTCCTACCAGCTGCCCACGGTGCGCTTGGCCGTGTCCGTGATGTGGACCCGGCTCAAAGGGTTCCTGCGCACCGCCGGCGGCATCATCGTCAGCACCGTCGTAGTGGTCTGGCTGCTGATGGCCATTCCGGTTGGCGCGCCGCTGGACTCGGGGCAGCCGGCCCCTGAGGACTCCGCGTACGGTGCGGTAGCGCGCACCATTTCGCCCGCCTTCGCCCCGGCCGGCTTCGACTCGTGGTCACTCACCGGCCCGCTGGTCACCGGGTTCGTGGCCAAGGAGGCGCTTATCTCTACCTGGTCACAGACTTACGCGGTCGAAGACGTCACTGACGCCTCGCCGGAAGAGCAGGCCCAAAGCGACTTAAGCGATCACGTCCGCGCGGATTTCGCGGGCGCGTCCGGCGGCCACCCGCTCGCTGCCGTGTGGGCCTACATGCTCTTCCTGCTGGCTTATACCCCGTGCGTGGCCACGATTGCCGCCCAACGCCGCGAGTTGGGCTGGCGGTGGACGCTGTTCGGGTTCGGCATCCAGCTCGTCACCGCCTGGGTGCTCGCCGTGGGCGCCTTCCAAATCCTCCGACTGTTTGTGTAAGCCATGAATTCACCGAACACGACCGGCCCCATTGACGCGGTGCGCGCCGCGATGGCCGAAGGTATTACCTCCCGCCGCGCCCTGGCCGCGCGTACCGGTTTAGAACCGGGCACCGTCGACGTGGTCTTGGCGCACCTGGAAGCCACCGGGGATCTCACAGCGGAGACGATGACCGCCTGCCCAGCGGCGGGGTGCGGTTCTTGCAGCGCGGCCGCGGTATGTGGATCCGCCCATTCGCGCGGGCCCGTACTGCTTACGCTGCGCCGGCCCGCTCGCCCCGGGATCAATGCGAACAGCGTTCCTGCACACGCGGCAGCTGCCTCCCGCGCAGGTGGTGCAAAAGCTCGGTGGCGTCCGCGGCGCGTAGCTGCTGCGCGTTCATGGACACAGGCCCGGGAACGAGATTAAACCGCAGGTCGCTTACCCCCATCATCCGGTTCAGCGGGCCACGCGTATAGGTCAGCTCCTGGATGTGCGGCGTAGCCACTACGGACATCCGGCGGGCCCACCGTCCTTTATGCACCACCGCGCACTCCGCGTGCTCTGCGGTGGGTTCAACGAGTGTGACCGCCTGCTGTGCCCTGTCGATGGGCGTGGCCCAGAACGCCGCCCGGGGCGTGGTGTAGGTGGGGTTGGTATGACCGTCCGGGTCAGCAAATGCTTCTACTTCCTCCGCGTTAAGGCCCGTGGCCAGCTGCACCAGCGCGAGTGCCTCGTCGCGCGTCCCGACGGGCAAGACCCGAGTCGACCCCGAATTGTCCCTCAGCACACTGCCGTAGCCGGCGACGGACACCTCCACCCGGTACCACCCGGCGAAGCGCCACAACATCGGCCGCTGGACCGCGACCGCGTGGATGCGGTCGACGCGGATGGTCTGCCGGCGGCGTTCAGTCAGCCCGTAGGACACCACTAACTGCCTGTCCCCGCTTGCCGGATCCTCATTCACGTGCGCGGTGAACCGCCACGCCTCGTTAAGGAACCGGAAAACGGAGGGCACAGTTCCCAACACAAAGGGCAACGCCGCCGCCCATCCCAGCGGGCTGAGCAGTGCGAGTCCCCCGCCGATAACCAGCACAATGACCCAGGGGTGCAGCAGCACCCCACCCACGGAACGATTGAGCGGTATCTCCGAAATCAGCGCATCTGCCCCTAGATCCGCATCCGGCTCCGTCTCGAGTCCCGATTCTGACCCCGACGCGGGTTCGTCTTCCCCACCGCCTACGACGTCGGCGCCGCGCACGCGCTGCAAGACGACGTCACGCAGTGCTTCAGCGTCGGACATGCGTAGGTAGTTGATCACGATGACCGAATCGACGCCGCCGGCAGTCTCCACCCGCACAGCGGCCAGCCCGAAGAGGCGGGCGATGAACGGCTCCACCACGTCAACCGCCTGGGTGCGCTCAAAGCGCGCCGTCCGCACGTGGGAGGACAAGACGCCGTGGCGAAACGACAGTTCCTGATCCCCCACGCGATAGCCCATACGCCGCCACCACACACCGGAAACGAACCAGATGCCGACGCAGGCCACAGCGAAACCGAGCGCCGCCACAACCGCGCTTACCAGTGCAATCTTGCCGTGGCCAGTTGTGAGAAAATCCCACAGCATGGCCACCACCTTGTCGTAATGCATGACGATGGCAAGCACGAACGCCACGATGCCGGACCAGAATTTCAACAGGGGCGTCGCGCGATGAACCCGGTGATACCCCTGCTCCGTGATGTCGGCGCTACTCACAGGCCACTCGCTTTCTCGCGGGCCTGGAGGGTCAGCCGATCCCGCAACGCGTCGGCATCGGCTGCAGGCAGGCCAGGGATCGATGCATCCGTGCTTGCCGATGCCGTGTTGAGCTGAACCTTTCGCAGCCCGAAGAGGCGATCAATGGGGCCGGCAGTGACGTCAATGAACTGGATACGGCCATACGGCACAACGGTGAGGGTGTGCCACCACCTGCCACGGGTGATGAGCAGGTCGTGCTCGGTTTCCTTCCACCCCAGGCGTTTAACCTGCAAACGGATAAAAGCGAATTCAACCACCGCCCACACGGCGAAAATTCCGGCCGGGATGTAAAACGCCCAGTGCAACAACACCGCGCAGACCACGCACGCGACAATGAGGACGGAAAAGACGATCCCGGTAGCGAGAAAACGCGCTGCAATCAGTTTGGGCGAGACCGGGGTGAAATCCATAGCCATGACCCTATCGGACCAGACTTACTGGGCCACTACCGGAAATCGCGGGAGCCGCGGCTGAACCACTCGCCCACCTCGAGCGGCTCCAGCTTGTCGGCGACGACACTAATGGCGCCGGTAGCGTTTTCGACGACACCGCGGATGATGAGCGAATGGGCGGTGCGGGCGAGCACCTTCTGCCGTTTCCACAGCCCCGGCGAAACCATCACGTTCATCAGACCGGTCTCGTCTTCCATTCCGAGGAATGTCAGTCCCGAGGCGGTGCCGGGGCGCTGGCGGTGGGTGATCACGCCGGCGATGCGCACGCGCGTGCCGTCGGGAACGTCGCGGAGTTGGGCGGCGGTGAGGATGCCGGCATCGGCAAGCAGGTTCCGGATTGTCTCCATCGGCTGCTTGTCGTGGGTGACCCCGGTGGCGGCCACGTCGGTGGCCAAAAGCTCAAACGAGCTCATCCCGGGAAGCGAGGGGGCCTCGATGGCGGACAGGCCCGGCAACATGCCGTCGCGTTCGGTGGCGGCGACTCCCGCCTGCCACAGCGCCTGGCGGCGGGTAAGCCCAAAGCAGTCCAACGCGCCGGCGGTGGCAAGTGCCTCCACCTGGGAGACGGTGAGATCCGCCCGGCGCGACAGGTCCGGCACGTCGCGAAAGGGTCCTTCGGCGGCTGCTGCCGCTTCGATGCGCTCGGCGGCCTTATCGCCCAGCCCCTTGATGAGGTTCAGGCCCAGCCGGATCTTCGCCGGGGTATCTTTCCCGCCCACGACGCGGGCCTCGGCCCCGGAATCGTTAACGGTAGCCGGCAGTACCTCAATCCCGTGGCGGCGCGCGTCCTGGATGAGCGACTGCGGCGAGTAAAAGCCCATCGGCTGCGCGCGGAGTAGCCCCACGCAGAACTGCGCCGGGTAGTGGTACTTAAACCAGGCGGAAAAGTACACCAGCGAGGCGAACGACTGCGAGTGCGACTCCGGGAAACCGTAGGCGGCGAACGCCACGATCTTCTGCCACAGCTTTTCCGCCACGTCACCGGTGATGCCGTTGGTTCGCGCCAGCCCGTCGAAGAACCGGGATTTCAGCGCGTTCATGCGCTCCGGGGAGCGCTTGGACCCCATCGCGCGGCGCAGGTCGTCGGCCTCCGCGCCGGTAAACCCGGCGGCATCGACGGCGATCTGCATCAGCTGCTCCTGAAACAGCGGGATACCCAGCGTCTTTCCCAGGGACTTCTCCAGCACCGGATGGTCGAAGGTGACGGATTCCTTGCCGTCGCGGCGCGCGAGGTACGGGTGTACCGACCCGCCCTGGATGGGACCGGGGCGGATAAGGGCGACCTCCACGACGAGGTCGAAAAACACCCGGGGTTTCAGCCGCGGCAAGGTGGACATCTGCGCGCGGGACTCCACCTGGAACACGCCCACCGCGTCGGCGCGGCAGAGCATGTCGTAGATCTCCGGCTCGGCCAGGTCCAGCTCCCACAGGTTGACCGTGCGCCCGGTGGACTCTTTCACCAGATCGATCATGTGGTGCAGCGCCTCGAGCATGCCCAGGCCCAGCAGGTCGAACTTCACCAGCCCGGCGGCCGCGCAGTCATCTTTGTCCCACTGGAGCACGCTGCGGCCTTCCATGCGCGCCCACTCCATGGGCACCACGTCCGCGATGGGCCTATCGCACAGCACCATGCCGCCGGAATGGATCCCTAAGTGCCGCGGCTGGCCCTCGAACTGGGCGGCGAGGTCGGCGACATCGGCAGGCGGCTCGGCGATCCCCTTCGACCACGCGTCGGCCGCGCCCTGCGGGTAGCCGAGCGCGCGGGCGGCGTCGCGGGTCGCCCCCTTGTGGCGGTAGGTAATCACGTTGGCCACCTGCGCGGCGCGGTCCCGGCCGTGCTTGTCGTAGGCGTATTGGATGACCTCTTCGCGTCGAGTGGACTCAATATCGATGTCGATGTCCGGCGGGCCTTCGCGGTCCGGTGAGAGGAACCGCTCGAACAGCAGGCCTGCAGAAATCGGCTCGGCGTTGGTGATGCCGAGCGCGAAGCAGACCGCCGAGTTGGCCGCCGAGCCGCGCCCCTGGCACAGGATGTTGGCGGACTTACAAAAGTCGACCAGGTCGCACACGATGAGGAAGTAGCCGGGAAAGCCGAGCTTGTCGATGACGTCGAGCTCGTGCGCGATCTGCTTTCGCGCCTTGTCCTGCACGTCTGCCGGACGGCTGGCGTAGCGCGCGGTGGCGCGCTCGCGGACTAGGTGCCGCAGCCAGGTCATCTCCGTGTGCCCGTCTGGCACCGTAAAGTCCGGCAGGTTGGGCGCAAGCGCATCCCAGGTAAACGCGCACTCCTCGGCCACCCGGACGGTCTCGGCGATGAGGTCCGCGCGCCCTGGCACGAGCCGTTCCATCTGCTCGCCGGAGCGCAGCCAGCCCGCGCCCATAGGGTGCTGGTCAGGCTCGGCATCCGCCAGCGACTGCCGGCGCGCCAGGGCGCGCTTGGCGCCGGCTAAGTGGACATCGTCACGCGTAGCGGCCCCGGGCAGGGCCGTGACGATGCCGCGGAGGTTGTTGTAGGCATCCAACGCCGCGTGGTGATCGGCGTCTTCCGGGGTCATGGTGCAGGCGTATTCACGCACGAGGTTCGCAGGACCGAAGGTTTCCAGCAATGCGTCAATGTGTTCGATCCACGCGTGGTCCACCAGACACAGGCACGTATCCCCCAATTGGCGCGCCACCTCCGTAAGCGGCGGGTAGGACACCTTGTCTTTCTCCCCGGCATCCATGCGGGCGCGGACGATAAGGCGCGACAGCCGTCGGTAGCCTTCCGGCCCGCGGGCGATGACGGGCAGGACCGGCAGCGCACCCTCGTCGAGGGTGAGCTCCGCACCATAGACCGTAGGCAGCTGTGCCTCGGCGGCGGCTTCTGCGAACTTCATCAGCCCGTAGAAGCCGTCCCGATCCATCACGCACAAGGCAGAAAGGCCAAGCTCAACGGCGCGACGCACCAATTCCTCCGGCTCGGACGCGCCGGAAAGGAAGTTATACGCGGAGGTAGCGTGCAGCTCGGCGAAGGCGACGCGCGGCGAACGCGAACGGCCGCTGCCGTTCTGCGTGGCCTCGCCCGCAGCCGGGGCGGCGCCCGACTCCGGTGGCGTGCCCAGGTGGTTGACCGGCACCGGCGTAGGTCCGGGGCGGCCGGACAGGATGCGTTCGATGCGCGACCACGACAGCGCCCGCCCGTTGAAGAATCTCACGCGCCCATCGTAGACCGAATTGGCACCTGTGTTCGAATTGAACACAAGGTAACACACTGAGCGGTCTAAAAAGTTGCTCAGCAAAGTAGACAAAGCGGTTCAAACGTTGCTAGGTTAGCCCCAGAACTTCCAGCGAAACTATTCCCAGCGCATGCGCGCATACGCCCCGGCGCTGCGGAAAGCACAGCATTAAAGAAAAGGACACGTACACCATGCAGATCCGCCGCATTATCGCCGCCGGCGCAGCCGTGACCCTCGCCTCCACTGGGCTCGTTGCCTGTGGCTCGGGCGATGATTCCGACATCATCCGCGTCGGCACCACCGACGCCGCCAAGAAGGCGTGGTCCGCCTTCGAAGACGCCGCGAAGGAAAAGGGCTACAAGGTAGAGATCGTCCCCTTCTCCGATTACACCACCCCGAACCAGGCGCTGGAACAGGGCAAGCTGGACACCAACAATTTCCAGCACCTGCAGTACCTGGCGGAATACAACAAGGGCAACGACACCGACCTGGTGCCGATCGTCTCCACCGAGATCGTTCCGCTGGCGCTGTTCTGGAAGGACCACGATTCCCTCGACGGCATTGACGGCGAGGAAATCGCTATCCCGAACGACACCACGAACCAGGCCCGCGCCATCAACCTGCTCAAGCAGAAGGGCCTGGTTGAGCTCAAGCCGGACGCGCCGCTGAGCCCGCAGCCGAACGACATCGACAAGGACAAGTCCAAGGTCAAGGTCGCCCCGGTCGGCGCGGAGCAGACCTCCTCGGCCTACAGCGAGGGCAAGCCCGCCGTCATCAACAATTCCTTCCTGGACCGCGCCGGCATCGACCCGCACTCGGCCGTCGCGCAGGACGATCCGAAGTCCAAGGAAGCCGAGCCGTACATCAACGTCTTCGCCGTGCGCTCCGAGGACGCCGACAACCAGGAACTGAAGGACTTGGCCGCGCTGTGGCACTCCGACGAGGTGCAAAAGGCCGTGGAGGAAGACTCCGCGGGCACCTCCATCCCGGTGGATCGCTCCGCCGAGGAGCTGCAGGACATCCTCAAGCGCCTGGAGGAAGAAACCGACGGCGCTGACGCCAACGCGTCCAAGTAGCCGGCCTACCAACTGCCCGCCCACCGACACGCTTACCCAGAAGCTGCAGGGGAAAAGAAACTAGTGACACAACCAAGCACGCAACCAGGTGCGGGGAGCTCCCCCGTTTCCCAATCCCGGGGCACCCGAGTCGAATTCCGCGACGTCACCAAGACCTTCGAGACCACGAAGAACAAGCTCTTCAAGAAGGAAAAGGGCGCGGTGACGGCGCTTGACGATGTCTCGCTGACCGTCGAGCCCGGCGAGATCGTCGGCATCATCGGCTACTCCGGCGCAGGTAAATCCACCTTGGTCCGCCAGATCAACGGCCTGGACACCCCCACGTCCGGCGAGGTTCTCCTCGACGGCAAGAACATCGTGGGCATGCCGGAATCGGAACTGCGCGGCATCCGCCGCCAGATCGGCATGATCTTCCAGCAGTTCAACCTCTTTTCCTCCCGCACCGCCGCAGGCAACATCGAGTACCCGCTGAAGCTGCAAGGAGTGGACAAGGCGGAGCGGAAAAAGCGCGTGAACGAGCTGCTCGAGTTCGTGGGCCTGGGCGACAAGGGCGGTTCCTACCCGGAGCAGCTGTCCGGCGGCCAGAAGCAGCGCGTGGGCATCGCCCGTGCGCTGGCCACGCAGCCGTCGCTGTTGCTTGCCGATGAAGCCACCTCCGCCCTTGACCCGCAGACCACCCAAGAGGTGATCGACTTGTTGCGCCAGGTCAACAAGGAGTTCGGCATCACCATCGTGGTGATCACGCACGAGATGGAAGTGGTGCGCTCCATCGCCGACAAGGTTGCGGTCATGGAGCACGGCCGCGTGGTGGAGCAAGGCCCCATCTACGACGTGTTCTCCCACCCGCAGACCGCGGTGGCGCAGCGCTTCGTGTCCACCTCGCTGCGCAACACCCCGGACCAGGTGGAGGCCGACGATCTCCTGGCCCACTCCGGCCGGCTGGTGACCGTGGACTTAAGCGCCCACTCCGGCTTCTTCGAGGCCGCCTCCCGCCTGCGCGAGGATGGCGTGGACATCTCCATCGTGCACGGCGGCGTGACCACGCTGCAGCGCAAATCCTTTGGCAAGATGACCGTCCGCCTCAACGGCGATGACGCGGCCATCGACCGCTTCATCAACACCTTGTCCCAGACCACCGACATTGAGGAGATCACGCGATGACCGACGCGCTGAACACTGACACCACGCTCCTCGCCGCGGGCGGCAAGTGGGATCGCCTAAGCGGCACGCTGTTCGAGGCAATCGGCGATACCCTCATCATGGTCACGGTGACCATGCTGGTCGCGGGCCTTCTGGGGCTTATCCTCGGCGTGCTGCTCTACACCACCCGCCCGAGCGGCATCCTGCACAACCGGTTCATCCACACCTTGCTCAACGTGCTGGTGAACTTCGTGCGCCCCATCCCGTTCATCATTCTGCTGGCGTTCGCACAGCCACTGACCGTGGCGGTGATGGGCTCGTCCATCGGCCGCGAGCCGGCCACGTTCGTCATGGCCATCGCCGCCACCTTCGCTGTCACCCGCGTGGTGGAGCAGAACCTCGTCTCCATCGACCCGGGCATGATTGAGGCCGCCCGCGCCATGGGCGCCGGCCCCTGGAAGATCATCACCTCGGTCATCATCCCGGAGGCCCTCGGCCCGCTGGTGTTGGGCTACACCTTCCTGTTCATCGCCGTGGTCGATATGTCCGCGATGGCCGGCTACGTCGGCGGCGGCGGTTTGGGTGACTTCGCCATCGTCTACGGCTACCGCGCCTACGACTGGGAGGTCACCGTCGTGGCCACCCTCATCATCATCGTGCTGGTGCAGGCCGCCCAGTTCTTTGGCAACTGGCTCTCGTCGAAGATCATGCGCCGTTAGCTCCCCCCGCGAGCGGGCGCTAACGGCGTTCGCGGGTGTGAGCGACGTAGGTAAGCGGAAATCCCCGGGCCGGGGCATCCAATCCGGCAGTGTCCCAGCCCGGGGATTTTTCTATGTCTTAAGCGTCTCCGGGTTACTTGTTCACCTTGGCCACGGCTTCATCGATAAGCGGCTTCATGCGCTCGGTGGCCCACGGAACCGTCAGCGGGTTGATCATGGACGACGCGGTCACCAACGACTGGTCGGTGTAGGCGACCTCGCGGCCGTCTGCGATGGCCGGAATGCGCGAATACGCCGGATCCTTGTGCATGGTCTTCCGGTTTTCGTCATCCATGTAGAAGGTGAAGATGAGATCGGAGTTGTCCAGCTTGTCCAGGTTCTCCTTGGACACCTGCGCGGAGTCGGTGCCGGGCACCTCGTCCTTGCGGAACTCCTCCACCACCGGGTCGACGGTGAGGCCGAGCGCACGGACCATCGCCACGCGCTGCTCATCGGGGAAGAAGATGCCTAAGTTTTCCGGGCCCGAGTTGTAGATGTAGCTGAAGGTCTTGCCCTCGTACTCCGGCTCCTTGGCGTCGGCGAGCTCGCCCTGGATGTCATCGATAAGCCCCTGCGCCTTATCTTCCTTGCCCAGTGCCTTGGACACGGTGCGAATCTGATCGTCCCACTTGATAACCCACGGCTGTTCCTCGTAAGCCACGGTCGGGGCGATCTTGTTCAGCTGGTCGTACTGCTCCTGGGTCAGGCCCGACCACGGAGCGAGGATGACGTCCGGCTCGTATTTGAGGATCTCCTCCGGGCTCAGATTGTCCTGGCCCTTGATGAGGGCGGGCAGTTCGTCGCCCTTGTCTTCGACCGCCTCGCGGATCCACGGCAGGTAGCCCGAGTCGTCCGCACCCCAGTCGTATTCCTCCATGGCCACCGGGGTCACGCCCAGCGCAATGGCGGTCTCGGTCGAGCCCTGGCCCAGCGTCACCACGCGCTCCGGCTTCTCGTCGATCTCGGCTTTCCCCAGCGCGTGTTCGATGGTCACCGGCTGGATATCGGAGTCCTTGCCGGCTGCGCCACCCTGTGCGGAATCGTTGCCGCTCTCGGCGGAGCAGGCGGCCACGCCGGTGCTGAGTGCGGCAACGGTAAACACCGTCGCGGCCGCCTTGACGGCGCTGGTCGCCTTGTCCCCACCCAAGATGGAAGACTTCGTACGCAGAGAATTCACACTGGTTCCTTTCTGGGAAGCCGGCAGCGTCTGCCGCGCTTCATTGATTCACCATGGCGCACCACACAGGCCTGATTTTTAGGTTAGGTTTGCCATATGTTTTCTGCGTCGCTAGCTTAACGAAAGCTTGGTGCACGCGTCTACAACCTGCCGGTTCTACATCCACCCCGGAGGCCACCTACACCGGCGCCTACACTCCAGACCTTCCAGCTATTAGGTGAGGGTTGCCTAATGGTATTGTCCGCGACTATGCCACCCCTTTCCCCCACACGCTCGCCCGCAGCCGACGTCGATACCGACACCACTACCGACACCGGCGCCGACGCCGTTGTCGCAGCAGGCAGCGCCGGGAGCGCCAACGCCAGCGTTGCGACGCGGCACCGGCGGCGCGGCCGGCTGGCTGCCATCGCGATCTTGGTCGCCCTGATTGCCGTCGGCGCGCCTCTCTCGCTGGCGCTGGGCTCACGGTCCGTGCCGCTCGACGTGGTGTGGGATTCCATGCGCCACCTGCGCGAGCTTCTGGCACGCCCCGACTCGCTGAATGCGGACCAGCTGGCCGTGGTCCAGTTGCGCTTCCCCCGCACCCTCCTCGCCGTACTGGTCGGTGCCGCCTTAGGCGTGGCGGGCGCACTCATCCAGGGCCACACCCGCAACCCGCTGGCGGATCCGGGCATTCTGGGCATCTCTTCCGGCGCGGCCCTCGCCGTGGTGGCGGGGCTGGCACTGGGTGGGATTAGCGGCACCCTCCCCAGCGCGGGGCTAGCCTTCTGCGGCGCGGCGCTGGCCACCGTCGCCATCTTCGGCCTGTCCTCCATCGGCAGCGGGCAGGTCAACCCTTTGACGCTCATCCTCGCGGGCGCGGCCCTTTCGGCCGTCCTCAACGCCATCACCTCAGCGTTTGTTCTGACGGACAACCAGAACCTGGACTATATGCGTTTCTGGACGGTCGGGTCCGTGGCAGGCCGTGACTTGCACGTCTTCTGGGCGGTACTTCCCGTGCTGGCCGTGACGCTCGCTGCGGCGCTCGCCTGCGGCCCGACGCTCAACGTGTTGACCATGGGCGAAGAGTCCGCCTCCGCCTTAGGCGTCAACGTCGGCCGCAGCCGCATCATCGCCATGCTGCTTATCGCTCTTCTCGCCGGGACGGCCACGGCCGCGGCGGGGCCCATCGGCTTCATCGGCCTGGTTATCCCACACATCGCGCGGTCTATCACCGGCCCCGATTACCGCTGGATCCTGCCGGTCTCCGCCCTGGCCGGCGCCGCATTGCTGGTGTACGCCGACATCGTCGGCCGCCTCATCGCGCGCCCCGCGGAGGTGCAGGTGGGCATCGTCCTGGCGTTTGTGGGTGCCCCACTTTTCATGTTCCTCATCTACCGCAATCGGGTGGTGAACGTATAGATGCCCTCCCCGACTACTTCTGCACCCCCTGCCCGCCTGGCCAGCCGGCCAGCTCTCCGCGTCGGTCCGTTTTCCACGGTGTGGCGGCCCCGCGCGGCCATGGCCACCGTGGCCATCTTGTGCGTTGCCGCGCTGGCTTTCGCCTTCTCCCTTGCACTGGGTGACTACCAGCTCGACCTGGGCACCGTCTTCCAGGTGCTCTTTACCGGCGGGGGCAGCCGGACCGAGCGCTTGGTCGTGCTCGAATGGCGCCTACCGCGCTCGCTGGCCGGGGTCGCGGTGGGCGCGGCGCTGGGCCTGTCCGGTGCGCTGACCCAGAACGCAACCCGCAACGCGCTGGCCAGCCCAGACATCCTGGGGATCACCTCGGGCGCATCCGCCGCGGCGGTGACCGTGCTCGTGCTCGGTACCGGCGGCGGCGTGGCTGGGTGGCTGGCAGGCGCGGGCATCCCCGTCGCCGCCGCGCTGGGCGGTCTGCTGACCGCCGTAGCCATCTGGGCGCTGGCCTTCCGCCGGGAGGTCGACTCGTTCCGGCTCGTGCTTTTCGGCGTCATCATCAACGCGCTGCTTTTGGCCTACGTCAATTTCTTGCTCATCCGTGCAGCGCTTCGCGATGCCGCCACCGCCCAGTTCTGGCTCACCGGATCCCTCGGTTCCTCCGTGTGGGGCCGGGTCATCCCGCTGCTCGTCGTGGTGGCCTGCTGCCTGCCACTGCTGGCCTGGATATCCTTCCGCTTGAACGCCAGCTCGCTGGGCACCGACGTGGAAAAGGCGCTGGGCCAAAACCCGCAGCTGACGCACATGAGCCTGTGGCTCGTCGCTGTCCTGCTGGTGTCGGTGGCCGTCGCCACGGCGGGCCCTATCGGGTTCGTCGCCTTCGTGGCCCCGCAGCTGGCCTTGAGGCTATGCGGGCTGTCGCGCCCGCCACTTATCGCCGCCGCGCTCACCGGCGCCGCCCTCGTGGTGAGCGCCGACTTAGCCACCCAGCACCTGCTTCCCAAAGAGCTACCTGTCGGCCTGCTCACCTCCGCCATCGGCGGCGTATTCCTGATGTACCTGCTCGTCCGCACCAACCAGAGGACCACCGTATGACCACCGCACCCCGCACCTGCACGCAGGAGATCTCCGCCCGCGACCTGCACGTCAGCTACGGCGACACTGAGGTCATCTCCGGCCTCGGCGTCACCTTCCCCGCCGGTAAGGTGACCACCATCATCGGCCCCAACGGGTGTGGCAAGTCCACACTGCTTAAAGCCACGTCCCGGCTCATTCCCTCGACCGGCCAGGTACGCCTCGATGACTGCGATGTCACCACGCTGAAGAAAAAGGAGCTGGCCAAGCTCATCGGCGTGCTGCCCCAAAGTCCCATCGCGCCGGAAGGGCTTCTGGTCGCCGATCTCGTCGCGCGCGGGCGGCACCCGCACCAATCGTGGATCAACCAGTGGTCGTCCCATGACGAGGAAGAGGTCGTGCGCGCACTGGAAAATACCGGCAGCGCCCACCTGGCGGATCACCGCGTCGACGCGCTTTCTGGCGGGCAGCGCCAGCGCGTGTGGATCTCGATGGTGCTTGCACAAAACACCGACGTGTTGTTCCTCGACGAGCCGACGACGTACCTCGATCTGTCCACCTCCATTGAGGTGCTCAACCTGGTCACGCGCCTGCGCGACGAGCTGGAGCGCACCGTGGTCATGGTGCTGCACGACTTAAACCTGGCGGTGCGCTACTCCGACCACCTAGTGGTCATGCGCGACGGCGCAGTCATCGACTCGGGCGCGCCTGCCGATGTCATCACCTCCGAGCTCCTCGCCGAGGTCTTCGACCTCGACGCGCTCATCATCGAAGACCCGGCCACCGGCGGCCCGCTTATCGTCCCCGCAGCACCGGCGACGGCGCCCGCTGCCGAGTCGCAGCGCGGGGCTTAGTCCTCCGCCTCGACGGGACGGACCGCCACTGCCACCCACGCGGTCTCGGTTTTCGGACCTTTGCCGCATGAGGCAACGACGCCCTCGACAGTCTGCGGTTCCACCTCGACCTCCCACTGCCGGCCATCGCGGCGGTGGGCGATGCGGACGAGCTGCGACGGGGCCTTCTTGTCTTTCTTCCCGCGCGTGCCGTCTAGCTCGGCGGGCACAACGAGATCGCCGAACGCTGGCGTTTCACCGTCCTCGATGAGCTCGCGCGCGACGGCGAGCTCTGCAACCTGGCCGCGCTCGGACCAGATGCCCCGCCCGCGGTTGGCGGGGTAAAACAGCTCGCCGCGCAGCGCGGCCTCGGCCATGTCCTGCGCCGCCTGCGTATTCAAGCGCCCGTAGCTGTAGGCCCAGGGCATCACCTGGACGGTGGGGGCGAAGCGGTGGCCTTTCATGTGGGAGGACTCCCACACCACGGAGTCGGGGCACGTTTGCGTCAGCTGCGCGGCCAGCGGGCGCCCCTTGACCGCGCAGCACTGGTCGCGCTTGGAGTGGGTGCACACGAGCACCAGCGGGGTGTCGATTCTCTCCCCGCCATTCTTGCCCGGGCCACTGAGGTCGAGGCCGAGGATGTCCTCCGGTCCGGGAAGCAGGACTAGCTCGATAACCTCGTGGCGCGCCCACACCAGGTAGCAGCGCCGCAGCTTCTTCACGTCGCGGCCACGGCGCCCGGCGCGGCGGATGAGCTGGAGGGAAGCACCGGCACCGGCGAGTGTGGATTTGAGCTGCGCGGTAAGTTCGTCGCCGAAGGTGCCGCCGTCTAAAACGTCGCGTGACCAACCGCCGGGGGATTCGAACAGGACGTACACCGATTCCTGTTTTGCGGTGCCCGCCAGCGGGCCCACCTCGACATCTGAGCACATCACGCGATCCATGCGGACTACTCTACGTTCCGCTCCTGCTTGCAGAGAAGTAGACGTTTTCGGTTCGCATGGTTTGGCCGAATGGATATGGTTAGACCTATGACTTACGCGCATCGTCGTTTCACTCTGGCCGCAGGTACCGCCGCCACGCTCCTTCTCGCTCTGTCCTCGTGCAGCGCGCCGCAGGATCAGGCGGGGTCCGCTGACGGGGCTGACACCTCGGAGGCTGGCCCGGAGACCGTGACCTCGACGCGGGCCCCGGAGTCCAGCTCCGCCGCGGGCACCACCCCGCCGCAGACAAAGGCGGCCCAGACCGGCGGGAAGAACGACGGCAACGAGGCGGGCATTGCCCCGCTGGGCGATGCCAACACGGAGATGAAGACCGCCCGCCCGGAAGCGCCCGGCGAGCTCATCGTCTCCGACGTGCGCGTGGGCAAACACGACGACTTTGACCGCGTTGTCTTCGATCTGGAAGGTGAGGGCACGCCGGGCTGGTTCGTGGATTATGCCACCACGCCGACGCAGCAGGGGTCCGGCAACCCGGTTGAGTATGACGGCACGATTGCGCTCAACGTCAATGTGGACGGCACGACCTACCCGTTTGAGCTGGGCAAGGACGCCCCGGACATCGGCACCGTCAAGGGCGGCGGCGACCGGGTGACCGAGGTGATTAGCAGCGGCACGTTCGAAGGCCGTTCCCAGTTCGTGGTGGGGCTGACGGAAAAGCGGCCGTACTCGGTGCAGGTGCTGGACAACCCGTCCCGTCTGGTCATCGACATTTCCTAGGAAGAACGCCGCCGCGCGGGAAGGCCACTAGCGGTAGCTCGCTTCCACCCGCCACTGCTGGTTTTCCCATAACAGCAGCCACGCCCGCTGCCGGCCGGACTGCGCGGTCGGCTCCTCCCCCACGACTTGCAGGCGCGCAACCCGCTGCGGGGAATTCGTCCACCACTGGGTATCTACTGGCCAGGGCCCGGCCCAGGCGACGACCCGGTAGCGGTGCTTGCCCCAGCCCAGCGCGTACGGCACCGAGCTCAACAGCGCCTCGGCGGTGACCCCGACGGGGGACGCGGCGGCATCGATAAGCCGGATGCGGGCGGCCGGGTGGTTGGTTGACGGGCCGCGCAGATCCGGGGAGCTGACCGCCGGCAAGGGGGCGGGGATTCGCCCCGGCCACGCGCCGGCGGGCGCCGGATCCCGCTGTTCGCCGTAAGGGGCGAAGGTGATGCGCTCTGCCACCCCGCGGCCGCCGGCGACATGGGGTTGAAGCACGCGATCTATCCCCAACGTCGACTGCACCCGCGCGATGGCGCGGTGGGCTTTCTCCGCGGTGCGCTTCGTTCCCCACAGGGCCTCATCCATGCCGGGGCGGGCAGTCTCCACGGGATCGAGCAGGAGCGTGACGATGCCGTTTTCCCCGCCGTCCCAGTCATCACCAGTCGCCTGCGCGGGGGTGGCGGCGCGGGCGGCTGACAGCCAGCCGTCGAGCTGCCAGCGCACCCGATCGGCCGTGTCCGCCTCCGTCAGCGCGTGCCGGATCCGCCAAACGCGCTCGAGACGCTGCCCATCGGTAAATTCCGCCACCACCCGCAGACGCGTGCACACCAACCCCGCGGCGGCGAGCGCCGCGTGCAACCGCGCGGCCAGGTTCCGGGCGATGAAGGCCGCGGCGTCAACACGCGCGATGGGTTCTTCGGGGGTAACCCCCACTGCGTAGTCGCTGGCCGGCAGATCCGGCGCCACGCGCCGGTCCGGGGCGGCCCGGGCAATAGCGTGGCAGGTCCGGCCCGCCTCCCCGAAGCGGGTGACCACCTGGGCCAGCGGAAGCTGCGCCAGCTCGCCCAAGGTGCGCAGCCCCAGCCGTTCGAAGTGCGCGACCAGCTCGGCCCCGCACCCCAGGCTCGTTTCCGCCGCGAGTGTACGCACCGCACGTGGGGCGAGGTAGTCACGCGACGCCCCGGGCGGCACCACCATGCCGCCGCCCGGGTGGCGCGCAGCGATAAGTGCGGTGGCGATCTCGTCCGCCACCCCCACGGTGCTGTCGACCCCGCGGCGGGCGGCGGCATCGACCAGCATCTCCACCGCGGCCTCCTCGCCGCCGTGGAAACGCCCGGCGGCCCCGGCGTCCACGATCACCAACCCGGGGCGCAGGATCTCCACCGATGAGGCCACCTCATCCAACGCGCCCACCAGCGTGGCAAACACTGCTCCGTCGCGGTCCGGGTTCGCTTCCACCACTGTGAGCTCCGGGCACACCGCCTGAGCCTGCCGCTGCCGCATCCCGCGCCGGATCCCCACCGCCCGCGCAGCCGCGTTGCACACGTGCACCCGGTGGGACTGCACAAGCGCCAGCGGCACCGATCCGACGCCGGCACTAGTACCCGCGCCCGCGTCACCGGCTCCGGGTGTGTCCACCGCGCCATCGAGAAGCGCGGCCTGCAGCGGCCAGTCCGGAAACCACAGCGCGGCGACGCGGTGTGCCACCTCATGGCCCGCCACGTGACTGTCGCTGCTCATACCGCCTCCAGGCGGCGCCGGCGCTTACCGCACGTCACCACTCCCCGCCGGGCCCCGTCCTTCGCCTTGGCCTGCACCGCGATGTCGAAGCCCTGGATGCGGCCGGTCCCCGCGCCGATTCCGCGGAAGGACTCCACGTGCGCGTCAATGACCAGCGCGCTGCCCGGCAGATGCGCTCCCACGGTGAGCAGGGACGCCTCACCCTTCCGCAGCTTGGCCAAGACCGGCCGCGCACGCGTGGGGGTGACCTTCTCGCTTCCCTGCACCCCGCCGCGGTAGATAACGAGGTCCATCCCCTCCACGAGCACCCCCACCACGGACCACGGATCCGGCCCGGGATCGGGGATGACGATGACCTTGTCCACATCTCCCGACTCGCTTACCTGTGCGAGGAGAAGATCGGGCCATCCCACGACGGCCACCTGGCCGCCGCGAGCAGTGACACTGCAGATAATCTCCACCACCAGCGCCGGACAGTCGCTCACCGCGACCGCCTGCCGCCGAGCCAAGCCGCCAGACACCAGCAGTTTACCCAGTTCAGACGGGACCGGAAGGATCTCTTCCGGGTCCGCAACCGCAGGGGCCTCCGTCCCGCCGAGGGCGGCCATGCGTGAGCGCAGCACGGCGATGCGGTCTCCGCGATCAAGGGTCGCGAGGTCCACCGCCTCCCCGGCTGCACGAACGCTTGTTTGAGTCACGGGAGATAGTATGTACCCGACCCCAGACACAATGCAACCATATGTTCGAAAGGTAGGGTGACCGCCATGAACCCGCACACTCGGCCCACGCCTATCCCCACCCCGGGATGGGTTCGTCTCGTGGGTAGCGCCCTCATCGCCACCGCGGTCACCATCTTCGCCAGCCGCGCGGACATCGCGGTCGCAGCCATCGTCGCACTACTGTCAGTCGCCGCCGCAGTACTGCTCACCCTCACCCACCCGTATCAGCAGCAGATGCGCGACTTCGCCGAGCGCGAAAACGTCACGATGATGCCCTCTGTCGCACAAATCATCCCGCTGTTTGTCCTGTGGCTGTGCGTCATGCTCGCCCCGCTCATCTCACTTCCCGCTTGGGGCTCCGCCCTGGTGTGGTTCGGCTTCTTTATCGCTTGCTTCTTGCTGTACCCGCACGTAGACGGATCGCGAAAACTGGCGTACGCCTAAATCCTCCCTGGGTATGATGCGCAGTTTCGCAGGCTATGACAGTATATTCACGGTCTTTATAAGCACTGAATACATTGTCTACAACAAGGAGCCTCCTCCCCATGGCTATCGACGCCGCTCGCCCCGTAGAAAAGCGTTCGAAGAGTAAAAAGATCTGGTGGATCATCGGCTCGATCCTGCTCGCACTCATCCTCCTCGCTGCGCTTGCCGCCTTCGCCCTCCGCGGCGGCAGCAGCGGCGGTTCGGATTCCGCCGCACTGTCCCCGTCCGATCTGACGAAGGTGGAAAAGAAGGACTTCACCACCACCCTGTCCGGCACGGGTGATATCTCCGCCGACCGCGAAGCCACGCTCACCACGCAGCTGACCGGCCCGGTCACCAGCGTCGAGGCCGCCGTCGGCGACCGCGTCGCGCCGCAGCAGGTGCTGGCCTACATCGACACCAGCAAGGAAGAGCAGGAACTTGCTTCCCAGAAGGCAAGCCAGAATGCCGAGCTCGGCGAGAGTGAGGAGCAGTTCCAGCAGGCCCAGCAGGAGCTCCAGGAGCTGCAGAACGCCCGCGCCCAGGCCGCGACCGAGGAAGAGGGCGTGGACTTGCAAAACCAGGTCAACGCCGCGTCCCGCCGCGTCGATCGCGCGTGGGAGCAGCTGACCACCGCCCGCGACTCGGCGCAGTCGCAAAACAACAGCCTGCAGGTGGCCATCAACAGCGGTCAGGTCGCCACCCCGATCGGCGGCGTGGTCACCTCCGCCGACGCGCACCGCGGCTCCCCCGCCGAAGGCCCCTTGTTCACGGTGGCCGACGATTCCTCCCTCAAACTCACCGTCATGGTGAAGGAGGCGGACATCTCCACGGTGAAGGAAGGCAACCGCGTCACGTTCACCTCCCCGTCCGCACCGGGCAAGGAGTTCGAGGGCACCGTCTCCAGCATCTCGCCCGTCGCCGGCGATTCCATCCCGGGGCACTCCACGAAGGGCAACATGCCGGGCTCGGACATCGAGTCTGAAGAAAAGGCGCAGTTCCCGGTGGAGATCATGGTCGACGGCGACCACGAGGGCCTGCGCATCGGCTCCACCGGCAAGGCGAAGATCACCACCTCGGAAGAAAAGAACGCGACCACCATTCCGCTGACCGCCGTCACTCCGGACGAGGATAAGACGTACGTCCTGGCCGTCACCGGCGAGGGCGACAACGCGCGTGTGGAAAAGCGCGAGGTCACCATCGGCGCCAAGAACAACCTCGATGCGCTGGTCAAGGACGGCCTGAAGCCGGGCGACCGGGTCATCACCCAGGTAAAGGATCACCAGGATCTCGACGGCCAGACCGTGGATCTCGGGGAGGCGTAACCAGTGACGACTCCGGACAATCACGACGCCACGGATCCCGGGGCAGCCACCACCGAGATACCCCGCGTGCCGGCGTCGAGCGATCTGCTCATCGATATGCGTGGCATCACGAAGACGTTCAACATCGGCAAGCCCAGCGAGCTCACCGTCATCCCCGGGCTCGATTTCACGGCTGCCGCCGGCGAATTCGTCTCCATCGTGGGCCAATCCGGCTCGGGTAAGTCGACCCTGATGAACATCATTGGGCTGCTCGATCGCCCGACCCGGGGCACGTACTACCTGGGTGGGGTGGACGTCCTCGACAGCACCGACGACCAGCTCGCTCGCTACCGCTCGGCGTCCATCGGCTTTGTGTTCCAGAACTTCAACCTCATCGGCCGCATTTCCGCGCAGGAAAACGTGGAAATGCCCCTGCTGTACGCCGGTGTGCCCGCCAGCCAGCGGCACGCCCGCGCCGCTGAGCTGCTGGAGATGGTGGGCATGCAGGATCGCGCCAAGCACCTGCCCAACGAGCTATCCGGCGGCCAGAAACAGCGCGTGGCCATCGCCCGTGCGCTGGCCAATGACCCGGACATCCTGCTTGCCGATGAGCCCACCGGCGCCCTCGACTCCGCCACCGGGCGCATGGTGATGGATCTGTTCCACCAGCTCAACCGCGAGCAGGAGAAGACCATCGTGTTCATTACCCACAACCCGGAGCTGGCTGCGGAGACCACTCGCACCGTGACCATGTCGGACGGCCGACTAGAAAACGGGGTGCTCGCATGAACGTGAAAGAGGCATCCAAGCTGGCGCTGGCCAGCCTGCGCAACAACAAGATGCGCTCCGCACTCACGCTCCTTGGCGTCATCATCGGCATTGCCGCCGTCATTGCGATTTTGACTCTCGGCCAGTCGCTGAAGACGAATATGCGCCAGTCCCTGGAGGCGGTCGGAGCCAACACGATCACCGCGAGTGTCTCGGTAAAGGATCAAGACGATCCGCTCGGCGTTCCCGGCATGACCAATATCAACGATCCGGATGAGCGCCTCAACCCCGACATGGTGGAGGCTGTCCGAGAGCGACTGGGCTCTGACATCACCGGCGTTGCCATCGGTGGCGATAGCTACACCAGCGCCGGCCCAGACTTGCAGTACTCGGACGCGCTTGAAACCCACGAGAAGAACTCGACGAGCGTCCTCGGTGTTAACCCCGACTACCTCGGAAACGAGGACCTCGAACTCGTCGCCGGACGCCTGCTTTCCGATGACGACGTGGAAACCGGGCGCGACGTCGCGGTTATCTCCGACGAGCTCGCCGACGAGTTCTTCCCCGGCGGCCCCGAAACCGCGGTGGGCAAGGCCATCAACTCGACAAGCAACGACAGCAAGACACCCATCGACACCGACTTCACGGTCATCGGCGTGGTCAAAGCCAAGGACGAAGGCGGCGGCTTGCTGAGCATCCCCCCGATACTTCCCTCGGCTTTCATCCCCTACCCGGCACTTGCCGATGTGTCCGCACAAGCCGGCGCCGGAGAGACCTTCGGCAGCGTCGACATCCTGACTGCCCCGGATGCAGACAAGGAAGACGTCGCCCGCCGCGTGCAGGAAGTTTTCGACGGCTACTACGCCGGCAGCGAGAACTTCGAGGTCAAGGTGTCGGACGGCACCGAGGGCATGGACGAGTTCAATAAGTTCCTCACCGCACTGAGCGCGGGCCTGGCCGGTATCGGCGGAATCTCCCTGCTCGTCGGCGGCATCGGCGTCATGAACATCATGCTGATCACCGTCACCGAGCGCACCCGGGAGATCGGCGTGCGCAAGGCGCTGGGTGCTCGCCGCCGCGACATCAAGTGGCAGTTCGTCATCGAGGCCATGATCGTCTGCCTCGTCGGCGGCCTCATCGGCATCATCCTGGGCTCCGCCTTGGGCATGCTCGGCGCCTCACTCATGGGCACCTTCGTATTCCCGCCTCTGAGCGCCGTGCTGATTTCCATCGGCTTCTCACTCGCCATCGGCCTCTTCTTCGGCTACTACCCCGCCGCCAAGGCCGCAAAACTCGACCCGATCGACGCCCTGCGCTACGAGTAGCAACCGGCTAACCAAGGGAGAGACGGAACTGGGATTGCCCCAATTTCACAGCGGCATCTTCCTCGTTGTCACCGGCAGTCACGGACTCCGGTGACAACTCGTAGTCGACGTCCTCCTCGCCAGCAATCTGGAAACCATGCCCGCGGGCTTTCCTGCTACTCCCACTCGATGGTTCCCGGCGGCTTGGACGTCACATCCACGACCACGCGGTTGACCTCCGCGACCTCGTTGGTGATGCGGGTGGAGATCTTTTCCAGCACGTCGTAGGGAACGCGCGTCCAGTCCGCGGTCATTGCGTCTTCCGAGGTGACCGGGCGCAGGACGATGGGGTGGCCGTAGGTGCGGCCATCGCCTTGGACGCCGACGGAGCGGACATCGGCAAGCAGCACTACCGGGCACTGCCAGATCTCGTCGTCCAGGCCGGCGTTGGTGAGCTCCGTGCGGGCGATGAGGTCGGCCGCACGGAGGGTCTCCAGGCGCTCCTCGGTGACCTCGCCGATGATGCGGATGCCCAGGCCCGGCCCCGGGAAGGGCTGGCGGCCGACGATTTCGTCGGGCAGGCCCAGCTCGCGGCCCACGGCGCGGACCTCGTCTTTGAACAACAGGCGCAGCGGCTCGACGAGCTCGAACTCGACATCGTCAGGCAGGCCGCCGACGTTGTGGTGGCTCTTGATGTTCGCGGTGCCCGCGCCGCCGCCGGACTCCACGACGTCCGGGTACAGCGTTCCCTGGACGAGGTAGTCCACGGTGGCGCCCTCCGGGGCATCGGCAAGAACGCCCGCGACCGCGCGCTCGAAGGAGCGGATGAACTCCGCACCGATAGCCTTCCGCTTGGCCTCCGGGTCGGTCACGCCGGCGAGCTTGCCCAAGAAGGCCTCGCGCTCGTCCACGGTCACCAGCTTCGCGCCGGTGGCGGAGACGAAGTCCTCCTCCACCTGGCGGCGCTCGCCGGCCCGCAGAAGGCCGTGATCGACGAAGACACAGGTCAAGCGATCACCGATGGCGCGCTGGACCAGCGCGGCGGCCACCGCCGAATCGACGCCGCCGGACAGGCCGCAGATGGCGCGGCCGTCCTCACCGATCTGGGCGCGCACCTCCGCAATCAGGGTCTCTGCGATGTTGTCGGCGGTCCAGTTCTGCTCGAGGCCGGCGATCTCGGTGAGGAAGCGGGTAAGCACCTCCTGGCCGTGCGGCGAGTGCAAGACCTCCGGGTGGTACTGCAGGCCGGCCATCTTCTTGGCCGGGCACTCCATGGCAGCGACCGGGGCGCCGGCAGAGGTGGCGGTCACCTCAAAGCCCTCCGGGGCCGCGGAGACCGCATCGCCATGCGACATCCACACCTTGTGGCTTTCCTCCAGGCCGCGGTGGAGAACGCCGCCGTTGACCTGCATATCGGTGCGGCCGTACTCGCGCTCACCCGTGTTGGCCACGGTGCCGCCCAGCACGTGGTTCATGGCCTGGAAGCCGTAGCAGATCCCCAGCACCGGCACGCCGAGCTCCAACAGCTCCGGCTGGAGCTGTGGGGCGCCGTCGGCGTAGACGGACGACGGGCCGCCGGAGAGGATGAGGGCAGCCGGGTTCTTCGCCCGGATCTCCTCCACCGAGGCGGAGTGCGGCACGACCTCGGAATAAATCCGGGCCTCGCGCACGCGGCGGGCAATAAGCTGCGCGTACTGCGCGCCGAAATCGACGACTAGGACAGGACGAGGGGTAGCTGTAGTCACGGCGAACAGTTTAACTTACCTGCTCGCGCCCTCGAACTAGCAGAGGTGGATGCGCGGACGCCGCTCAATATCGGGCACCGCGCGGCGCAGCATCTCGCGGGTGACCACCGCGTTTTGCCCCGTGCCCAAGAAGATGAAGCGGAACATCTCACGCCACGGGGTGCCCGGGGACCACTCGAAGTACACGTCGGGCTGCAGGCCCGCGATGCGTTCCGCCTCCATGGCCGTGACCGCCACCGCGTTGGGCACCGAGGTGGCCTCCGCGATGAGCACCGCGCGGCCCTCGGCGTCCACCTCGCCCTTAATCGCGATGGGCACGGCGAACTGGGACGGGTCGCGCAGCTTGATCTCCACGAAGACCGGGTCGGCGGCGCTCAAGTGGTTGAGTCGGCGCACGCGCTCTTCCTTTTCCGCCAGCGGGATAAGCCCGCGCCACGGCACGAGCACCACTTCCCCGCCCCGCGCGCAGCGCTCCAGAATGTCGCGGGCGGTGGCGTCCACGGTGGCGTCCTCGCCGCGCACCTCGTAGGAGCGCCACACACGCGAGGCGAGCGAGATGACCACGATGCCGACGATGAAAAACGCGGCGACGCGCAGCCCGTCGGGCCGCTCGACCACGTTAACCACCAGGGTCAGGACCAGCACCGCGAACGTGACCCCGGCTATCTTGCGGTGCCAGCCTTTGAGCAGCACCGTCACGGCGGCCGCGCCCGCGGTGAGCACTACCAACACGCCGGTGGCATACGCGCCGGCCTGGCGGTCGACATCGGCGCGGAACGCTAAGGTGACGGCCACCGCGATGGCGGACAGGATGAGCACCATCGGCCGGGAGCGCTTCGCCCACTCCGGGGCCATGCCGTAGCGCGGCAGGTACTTTGGGATGAGCGCGAGCAGGCCTGACATCGCCGAGGCACCCGCGAACCACAAGATGGCCACCGTGAAGGCGTCGTAGACGTGGCCGAAACCTTCGCCGAGCTCGTGGTGCGCGAGCCACGCCAGCGCGCGGCCATTGGCCGAGCCGCCCGCGGCGAATTCCTCCGGCGGGATGAGCAGGCTCACCGCCCAGGAAGAGACGACGAGCAGGGTCGACATCGCGATGGCGGAGGTAGCCAACAGGTGCTTGGCGCGCACGATGCGCTGGCCCAGATCCTGCGCGCGGATGAGCGGCATGACGGACACGCCGGCCTCAAACCCGGACAGACCCAGCGCCAGTTTGGGGAAGACCACGAGGGCGAGCAGGGCGATCATCGCCGGGTTGGAGCTGCGCTGCGTCAGCGAGTCAGCCCAGTGGGAAAAAACCTCCGGGTGGTGGGCGATGTCCACGCCCGCGGCCACGAGCACCACGAGCGTCAGCGCGACGAAGGTGCCCACCAGCACCGTAGCCACGGCCACCGCCTCGCGGAAGCCGCGGAGGAAAACCGCGGTAAGCGCCGCAATGAGCGCCAAGGTGACGGGCAGCTGCCACGGCGAGTTCGAGGTGCCGAGAAGGTGCGCGGAGGCGTCCGCCGAGGACAGCGTCATCGTGATGATGAAGTCCGTCATGGCGAAGCCGAGCAGAACGAGCACGACGAATTTGCCGCGCCACCCGGCGACGAGGCTTTCCAGGAGGGAAATGGATCCCAGCCCGTGCGGGGAGCGGGCGGCGACGTGCCGGTAGACGGGCACGACGCCCAAAAGGGTGACGGCGACCAAGACGAGCGTGGCGATGGGCGCCAGCGCCCCGGCCGCCGCGACGGCGATGCCGGGCTGGTAGCCGAGGGTAGAGAAATAGTCCACGCCGGACAGGCACATGACCTTCGGCCAGGCGTACTCCTGCGTGGTGCGCCGCCGCTGCGCGGAGAAGTTATCCCGCCGCAGTGGCTGCGGGCGTGTCAACGACGCATTGCGATTCACCCCAGGGAATCTACTCCCTTGCTAGCGAACCGCAAGTCCCACCTTTTGGAACGATTTGAGATCCGTATAACCGCACTTTGCCAACGCACGGCGCAGGCCGCCCACCAGGTTTAATTGACCGAAAGGCTCGTTCGACGGGCCGTGCAGAACGGTCTCCAGACTGGGGGCAGCGGGCGTGTTACCCCCGGCGTAATCGGCGTCCAGATCGCCCGGGAGCACCCCGGCGTATTCGATGATGCCGCGCGGGTACCGCGGGTGCCCGGCCGCCGACGGCCAGTAAAAGCCCTGCCCGCCGGCCTCAGCCGCCTGGGCGAGCAGCGGGCCGAGCACGACGGCATCGGCGCCGCAGGCAATGGACTTGACGATGTCCGCGGAGCTATCCAGCCGGTCATCGGCCAGGATGTGCACGTACCGGCCGCCGGTCTCGTCGAGGTAGTCGCGGCGCGCGGCGGCGACATCGGCAATCGCGGTGGCCAACGGCACGTCAATGGCCACGGTGGCCGGGTTCGTGTTCACGCCGCCGCCCACGATGACGCCGGCCGCGCCGGTGCGCATCAGGTGGATGGCGGTGGTGTAGTCGGCCACGCCGCCCGCGATGACCGGAACGTCGAGCGAGCCGATGAACTCCTTCAGGTTGAGCGGCTCGCCGCCGGTGGCCACGTGCTCGGCGGAGATGAGAGTGCCCTGGATGACCAGGAGATCCGCGCCAGCGGCGATGACCACCGGGGCGAGCTCCCGCGCCCGCTGCGGGGAGACGCGCACCGCCACGATGACGCCGGAATCACGCACCTGCCCGATGCGCTCGGTGAGAAGGTCCGTGTCCAGCTCGGCGCGGTGCAGCTGTTGCAGCACACTCAGGTCCTCCGGGGAGGCGCAGACCTTAGCGATGGCCTCGTCCAAGTCGGCGTGGCGGCCCCACAGGCCCTCGGCGTTGATGATGCCGAGGCCGCCCTGCTTGCCCATCTCGATGACGAACTCCGGGGTGGCCAGCGCGTCGGTCGGGTGCGACGCGAGCGGGATATCGAAGGTGTAGGCGTCGATATTCCAGGTCGTGTCTACATCCTTGGACGAGCGGGTCCGGCGGGTGGGCAGGATGGAAATATCGTCCAGGTCATAGGTGCGGCGCGCCTCGCGGCCCAGGCCAATTTCTACGTTGTCACGCACGTGGGAATCGTTCCTTTGAAAATACTTAGCGGTAGTTCGGGGCTTCCATCGTCTGCTGCAGGTGGTGCGGGTGGGATTCCACCAGCCCTGCAGAGGTGATCTGCACGAACCGCTTGGTCTTCAGCTCGTCGATGGTGGCGGAGCCGGTGTAGCCCATCGCCGCGCGCAGACCGCCCACGATCTGGTGGGTGATCTGCTCGATCTCGCCGCGGTAAGGCACCTTGCCTTCCACGCCCTCCGGCACGAGCTTGTCCTCGGAGCGCACGTCCGCCTGGAAGTAGCGGTCCTTGGAGTAGGAGCGCTTCTCTCCGGTCAGGCCACGGCCCTGCATGGCGCCCATCGAGCCCATGCCGCGGTAGCGCTTGTACTGCTTGCCGCCCACCACGACGATGTCACCCGGGGCCTCCTTGGTGCCCGCGAGCATGGAACCGAGCATGACCGAGTCAGCGCCGGCGGCCAGTGCCTTGGCGATGTCGCCGGAGTACTGCATGCCGCCATCGGCGATGACCGGCACGCCCGCCTTGGAGCAGGCGGCCGCGGCCTCCATAATCGCGGTGATCTGCGGCGCGCCGACGCCGGCCACGACGCGGGTCGTGCAGATGGAGCCTGGTCCGATGCCGACCTTCACGCCGTCCGCGCCGGCCTCTACCATGGCCTGCGCCGCAGAGCGGGTAGCCAGGTTGCCGCCGATGACGTCGACTTTGTCGCCGAAGTCCTGCTTGACGCGGGAGACCATCTCCAGTACGCGGTTGTTGTGGGCGTGTGCAGAGTCGACGATGAGGACGTCCACCCCGGCATCGACAAGCGCACCTGCACGCTCGTAGGACTCCTCGCCGGTGCCGATACCCGCGGCAACGAGCAGGCGGCCGGAGTCATCCTTCGAGGCATTCGGGTACTGCTCCGTCTTCACGAAGTCCTTGACGGTGATGAGGCCGACCAGCTTGTTGCCCTCGGCGACGATGGGCAGCTTTTCCACCTTCTGGGTGCTCAGCAGCTTCAGCGCCTTGTCCTTGGTCACACCCTCCTCGGCCACGACCAGCGGCATCGGGGTCATCACATCGGCGACCTTGCGCTGGAAATCCGGCTCGAAGCGCATATCGCGGTTAGTGCAAATACCCACCAGGGTGCCGTTCTCGTCCACCACCGGCAGCCCGGAGATGCGGAAGCGGGCGCACAGCGCGTCGACCTCTTCGAGAGTCATGTCCGGCCGCGCGGTCACCGGATCGGTGACCATGCCGGACTCGGAGCGCTTCACCGTCTCCACCTGCTCCGCCTGCTCCTGAGTGGACAGGTTGCGGTGCAGCACGCCGATGCCGCCCTGGCGGGCCATGGCGATGGCCATGCGGGCTTCAGTGACCGTGTCCATCGCCGCAGACGCCAGCGGCATGCCCAGGCGGATGTTGCGAGTAAATTGCGCGGAGGTGTCCACCTCAGACGGGATGACGTTGGACTCCGCGGGCAGGAGCAACACGTCGTCGAAGGTAAGTCCCTTGAGGAAAATCTTGTCGGGATCGTCGCCGCCGGTGGCAATACGCTGGGTGGACATTGCGGTATATCTCCTAACCTTGAGGGGTGTGCAGCGAGGCTGACCGAAACTCGCAGTTAGCTACTTACCTTAATGTCTCTCCCCGCTGCGGCATACCTGCGGGGCGGAGCGACAATTCCGCGCACATATAAATTGTCAACGCTGCGCGCGGGCAATAGGCTTGCGGGGGTGAATTTCTTCGCCAACATGCCCCGCGACCCATTTGCCGACGATCCAAATGATCCCGCCTCCTTCCTCGAAGAAGAGGCACAGGCAGAGCCGCTGAGCAACGAGGAGCGCGTCGGCCTCATCCGCGATCTGGCGCTCGTCGAGGAGTTCGCGCGCCACTTAGGCCCGCGCGGCATCGACGGGATCTTCTTCCTGTGCGAGGACTGCGACGAGTACCACTACTACGAGTGGGACATCATGGCGTCCAACATGCGCGCCACCTTGAACGGCGAGCTCGCCCCGGTGCACGAGCCCGGTGCGGAGCCCAACCCCATGCGCTATGTCCCGTGGGATTACGCCATCGGTTTCATGGACGGGCTCGACGCGCGGTAACTCACCGCTAACTCACTGCCCCGCCCCCAAGCTCCGGTCGGGGCCCGAGCTACTCCGTCGCGGAGTGCGGCGCGCCCGTCAGATCCTCCAGATCCGTCGGCTCAGCCGGGTCTTCTGGCGCGTTCTCCGGCGCCCGCACCGACCCCTCGGTCGTGCCGTTTGCCACGGTCACCGTCTCGGTGACGACAACGGTCTCGGTGGCGGTCGCCCGCTCGGGTGCCGAGTCCGCCGCACCTGGTGCGTCCGCGCCCCCGCCGACGGTCTGGGTCACGGTCTCGCGCTCGGGCCGCGCCGACTGGTCCTGCTGCGGCTTGTCGCTGGGCCCCTTGGCGGGATCGGCCTCGCGGGTTTCCGTCTCCACGACGGTCTCCTGCTCGGGCGCCACGGACTGGGTGCGGGTGCGCGTTTCCGTCTTCGTCGCCGTCTCCGGCAGCCCTAAGCGGCGCCGCATCTCGGCGACGCGTTCCATCACCGCACCGTGATCCCCGCTTTCCGAGGCCTTCTCCAGCTCCTCCAGCTCGCCGGCCAATTCCACCTCGGACACCGATCCCTTCGGCTCGCCCACGTTGAAACCGGCAGCGCCCACGCCCGCGATGAGCAGCGTGGCGGCGGCAGCGCCGATCATCCCGGACACCAGCGGGTGGTTCTTCAGGGAGAAATGACCGCGCTGGTGCCGCGCGTGCCGATGCCGCGGTGCCAACTCGGTCACCGACGCCCCGCCGTGGGCAGGCGCATCGCCAGCCGAGGCGCCGCTAGCTACTGCCGTAACATCCGGCGCGTCCGGCATGGGCGCTTCAATATCGCGGCGCGCATCGAGCAGCAGGCCCGCGAGTTCGTCTTCACCTGCGGAAGGATCCGCACCGTGGGAAAGGGCGGTGAGGAACTCGTCGCTTGTACGCAGCGCATCGAGATCACTGCGAGCGTCGTGGCTCATTGTCCCCTCTCCTTCCTGGCGGTCGATTGATTATGGGCACGGTCCTGGTGGCGTGGGCTAAGGCCCATCTACTGATGGTGTTCACGGATCCCGAACTCCGCCGGGTTAAGCCGCTTGCGCAGCTGCGTGAGAGCGCGGTGTTGCGCCACTCGCACAGCACCGGGGGTAGAACCGACGATTTCTGCCGTGTCATCCGCGCTGAGCCCGACGAAAACGCGCAGGATAATAATCTCGCGCGCACGTTCACTTAACGTATCGAGTAGCGCGCGGACTCTGTTACTGCTATCGCCCACCAAGGCGGCTTCTTCCGGCGAATAAGCGGTATCCGCGTGTTCGGGGACTTCGTCCATCGGCGAGGACTTATCCCGCCCCATCGAGCGGTGCGCGTCGGTGACCTTGTTAAACGCAATGCCGTAGACATACGCCATAAACGGCCGGCCCATGTCGACGTACTTGTGGATCGACGTGGCCACTGCCAGGCAGGTCTCCTGCGCAATATCCTCCGCGGTCGGCTGCCGGCCACCGCCGACGCGGGCGCGGCAGTAGCGCAGCACCTGCGGGTGCACGATGCGGATGATGCGCTGGAGCGCTCGGGAATCGCCCTCTACGGCACGCGGTACGAGTTCCGCGAGTTCGTCGTCGGTCTCAGCCACACGCTCCTGCCTTTCTACTCCAGAGGCCTATCCCAGGTTTATAGATCACCGTTACGCAATTTCAGTGGATTAACGGACTTTTCACACCTTCTCACCCAAGCGTCACCCTGTGGACACCCGTAGTTTACTCACGCGCGCCACACTCAACGTCGGTCAGTATCCGCGTGACGTGTACAGGAGAATAAGCAAAGTGGCTTTACCGCAGAACCTTCCGGGGCCGAATACGGATTTCTGGGACTGGCAGCTCCGCGGGGCATGCCGGGGAGAAAACTCAGAGGTCTTTTACCACCCGGACGGGGAACGCGGCCGCGCCCGCGCCGAACGCGAAAACCGCGCGAAGGCCATCTGCCACACCTGCCCCGTCATCAGCCTCTGCCGCGAGCACGCCTTGGAGTCCGCCGAGCCCTACGGCGTGTGGGGCGGCATGTCCGAGGGCGAGCGCAACAAGGAACTGCGCGCCCGCGCCCTGCAGCGCAAGCACAAGCCACGCAAGCGCGCCGCGGTCACCGTCTAGTCACAGTCCGCCGAGCCGCGCGCACGCTCACCGCGCGCACGAAAGGGCCCGCGCTCTCTATAGCTTTCTGAGCGCGGGCCCTTACTGCGCAGCCTCCCCGGCCAACGGGTTTCCCACTAACGGGACGCTTGGCCTGCGGCCAATAGTTCCCTTAGTGGTGGTGGCCGTGACCAGCCTCAGAGGACTCCTCCTCGGCCGGCTTTTCCACCACGGACGCCTCGGTGGTCAGCACCATGCGGGCGACGGAGGTGGCGTTAACCACGGCGGAGTGGGTGACCTTCACCGGGTCGATGATGCCGGACTCCACGAGGTTGCCGTACTCCAGGGTGTCGGCGTTGAAGCCCTCACCGTTCGGCAGCTCAGCCACGCGGGAGGTGACCACGGCGCCGTCCAGACCAGCGTTGGAAGCGATCCAGTACGCCGGGCGGGTCAGGGCCTTAGCCACGGACAGCACGCCGACCTTGGCGTCACCTTCGAACTCGTCGGCGTAAGCGTTGAGTTCCTTGGCGATCTGCACGAGCGCGGAACCGCCACCGGCGATGACGCCCTCCTGGACCGCCGCGCGAGCAGCGTTGATGGCGTCCTCGACGCGCAGCTTGCGCTCGTTCAGCTCGGTCTCGGTGGCCGCGCCGACGCGGATGACGGCGACGCCGCCGGACAGCTTGGCCAGGCGCTCCTCGAGCTTCTCCTTGTCCCAGGAGGAGTCGGTGCGCTCGATCTCGCGGCGGATCTGCCCGCGGCGCTCGTCGACAGCCTCAGCGGAGCCGGCGCCGTCCACGATGACGGTCTCGTCCTTGGTCACGGTGACGCGGCGGGCGGAGCCCAGGACGCTGGTGTCGGCGTCCTTGAGGTTGATGCCCACCTCCGGGTCGACGACGGTCGCGCCGGTCACCACGGCGAGGTCGTCCATGAACGCCTTGCGGCGGTCACCGAAGTACGGCGACTTCACAGCAACGACCTTGAGCGCCTTGCGCAGGGAGTTGACCACGAGTGCCTGCAGCGGCTCGCCCTCGACGTCCTCGGCGATGACGAGCACCGGCTTGCCACTTTCCGCGATCTTCTCCAGCAGCGGCAGGAAGTCCGGCAGCGAGGAGATCTTGTTGCGGACGAGGAGCACGTGGGCATCGTCAAGCACGGCCTGGTGCGCATCGGTGTCGGTGACGAAGTACGGCGACAGGTAGCCCTTGTCGAAGGACACGCCCTCGGTCACATCCACGCTGGAGTCCATGGACTGGGACTCCTCGACGGTAACCACGCCGTCCTTGCCCACTTTGTCCATCGCGCCGGCGACCATGTCGCCGACCTCGGAGTCGCGGGAGGACACGGTGGCAACCTGCGCGATTTCCGATGCCGAGTTCACCGGCGTCGCACGCTTCTTCAGCTCTTCAACAGCCTTCTCGGCAGCCGCCGCGATGCCGCGGTTGAGCTCGATCGGGTTGGCCCCGGCCGCGACGTTGCGCAGGCCCTCGAAGATGAGGGACTGGGCGAGCAGGGTCGCGGTGGTGGTGCCGTCACCGGCGATGTCGTTGGTCTTGACGGCCACGGACTTCACCAGCTGCGCACCGAGGTTCTCGAAGGGGTCCTCCACCTCGATGTCGCGGGCGATAGTCACGCCGTCGTTGGTGACGGTCGGGCCACCGAAAGACTTGGTGAGCACGACATTGCGGCCGCGCGGGCCCAGGGTGACCTTGACGGTATCGGCCAAGGTGTCCACGCCGCGCTGGATGCCCTCGCGGGCTTCCTGGTCGAAAGCAATGAGCTTAGCCATAGTGGCTGAAACCTCCTGTACTTTCTTTACTTCTCGATGACAGCGAGCAGGTCACGAGCGGACAGAAGGAGGTACTCCTCGCCGTCGTACTTCAGCTCGGTGCCGCCGAACTTGGAGAAGATGACGGTGTCACCCTCGTTGACGCCCACCGGCTGGGTCTCGCCCTTGTCGTTGGTGCGGCCCGGGCCGACGGCAATGACGGTGGCTTCCTGCGGCTTCTCCTGCGCGGAGTCCGGGATGACCAGGCCGGATGCGGTGGTGGTTTCAGCCTCGACGATCTGGACGAGGACCTTGTCCTCCAGCGGCTTGATCTGTGCCATGATGATTCCTCCGTATGAAATCTGCAGACGGTTAGTCAGTGTTGTGCCGGTTGCAAAAGTCCAGCACAGCCGTCGTCGCGGGTGAACAACTGTGGGCCAAACAACCTGTCTGGCACTCTACCGCGGTGACTGCTAAGTCTCAACAGTCACGTATCCCCTGCCCGCGCCCTATATCGGGCTTATCTGCGCGCACGCCAGCGCCGCTGGCCTCCAGCGGCCACCCGCGCCACCGCGGAACGTTGCCCCGGCGCGTGTTTACGGGATTTTTCACCCCAGATCGTGCGAGATCGAGCCGAAAAATCCTGTTATCTCGCGCTGCTTGCCGGCAGCAACTGAAGCGGCGGCCTAGACCACCGGCACCTCGACCTCGAGCTGGGTGTCGGTGCCGGCGGTGAGTTCGGACGGCTGCGCGCCCTCGTGGATAACCTGCGCGCCCAGCGCGGCAATCATGACGCCGTTGTCAGTGCACAGCTTGAACTTGGGCACGCGCAGCTCAATCCCGGCGTCAGCACAGCGCTCGGCGGCCAGCTCGCGCAGCCGCGAATTCGCCGCAACTCCCCCGCCAAGCAGCAGCGTCTGCACCCCAGTGTCCGCGCACGCGCGCACCGCCTTGGCCGTCAGCACGTCGCACACCGCCTCCTGGAACGACGCGCACAGGTCTTCGATGTCGACGGTGCGGCCTTCCGCTTCGGCCTTTTCCACGTAGCGCGCAACGGCGGTCTTTAACCCCGAGAACGAAAAGTCGTGGCGGTGCTCGCCGCGCAGGTCCTCCGCGCGCGAGAGCCCCCGCGGGAAATCGATGGTCGCCGCGCCCTTCCGCGCCAGCTTGTCGATGACCGGCCCGCCCGGATACCCCAGCCCCAGCAGGCGGGAGACTTTGTCGTAGGCTTCGCCGGCGGCATCGTCAAGCGTGGAGCCCAGCTCCCGCAGCGGACGACCGACACTTTCAACCTCGAGCAGCTGCGTGTGGCCGCCCGACACCAAAAGCGCCACCGAGTGCGGCAGGGCGTCGCCTTCGAGATTCGCCACCGCCACGTGCCCACCCAGGTGGTTCACACCGTAGAAAGGAACGCCCCAGGCTGCGGCGTAGCCCTTCGCCGCCGACGCCCCGACGAGCAGCGCCCCGGCCAGCCCGGGACCGACCGTCGCCGCCACCGCATCCGGCTTTTCGATGCCCGCCTCATCCAGCGCCGCCCGCATCACCTGGGGCATGGCCTCCAGGTGGGCGCGCGAGGCGATCTCCGGTACGACGCCGCCGAAGCGCGCGTGCTCCTGCATGGAAGACGCCACTGCGTCCGCGAGGACCTCGAGGTGGCCGTCCGCGTCGATGCGGACGATGCCCACGCCGGTCTCGTCGCAGGAGGATTCGATGCCGAGGACGATCGTGCTATCAGTCATGGGGTTTTAGTGTAATCGGCTGCTTAAGGCCCGCAGAACCGCTGCCCGCAGAACCGCTGCCCACCGCACTGCTATCCGTCGCCCCGGCACCGCTGGGGCGACGCATCGTGTGCGCATCCGCGCCCGACGGCTGGTAGTAATTCCGCCGGATGCCCATCATCTCGAAGCCGTAGCGCTCGTACATGGAAATGGCCGCCTCGTTGCCCACCCGGACTTCTAGGAAAATCGGCGCGGCCTTGAGGTCGGCGATGTGGCAAATGTTGTCCATCATCATCCGGCCGATGCCGCGCCGCTGGTGGTCCGGGTCGGTGCCGATGGTGTGGATCTCGAACTCCGGGTCGCATGCCGGGCCGAGCATGCCGATGCCCGCGTACCCCACCAGCAGGCTAAGCTCGGTGTCTTCCACGCCGAAGTAGAAATTGTGCGGCTGGGAAAACTCCGCGCGGAACGCGCTCGCGCTCCACGGGGTCTCGCCAGGGAAGAGCAGAACGTCGAGCTCCGCGCAGCGCTCCGCGTCCGCGGCCGCCAACTCGCGCAGTTCGAGGGCCACGGCTACTCCGCAGCCCCGTCTGCGCCCGAGCTGCGCTGGTCCCGCGAGGTCAGCGCCACCGAGGAACGCACCGCCGGCGGCTCCTTAGCATCGGGGCGGCGCAGATACATCGGCTCCAGCGGCTGCGGTTCAGCGCTGAAATCGGCAACCTCGACGAGCTGCTTCGCTCGCGGGGTGACCTCACCGACCACGCGCTCGCGCAAGCCTGCCGGTAGCCGGTCACCGAGTTGCTCCGGGATGAACACGGCGTCGATGTCGGGGCAGCCCGCCATGGCGTCGGCCGCATCCTCAGGCCGGGCCACGCTGGGGCCCATCACCCGTGCGAAGGTGCTGTCACCGTCGCGCTGGTAGACCGCGAAGTACATTTCTTTGCGGCGGGCATCGGTCGCCACGAGCACCGTGCGGGTCTCCTCCGAGACCGCCGCGAACACCTGGGCGGCCATCGCGTCGTGGGAACAGACCCCGTAGCAGGGGATACTGAGTGCCTGGGCGATGGCCTGCCCGGTCGCCATGCCGACGCGCAGGCCGGTAAATGGCCCCGGCCCGCAGCCGACGACGACGGCGTCGAGATCGGCGTAGGTGAGGTGGGCATCGGCAAGCAGCGTGCCGATGGTGGGCACCAACCGCTCGTTGTGGGCCCGGGTGTCCGGGATGACGCCGTCAAAAACCTTCGGATCTTCGTGGTCGAGGCCGGGGCCGGCATCGACCACGCCGGTGACCAAGTCGGTGGTCGCCGTATCGATGGCAAGTACGCGCATTAGTTTGCCGGGATAACCCAGGTACCGTGCTGATCCTTCATGAACGGGATGAGCGTGCGCGCATCCATCGGCCCCGGCGAGCCGGCGGAGCACATGTTGACCTTGTCGGTCTTGATGTGGTCGACCTTGGTCTCGCCGTCCTGGTTGAGTAGCAGCACGAGGTTCTCATCCGCTGGGACGGATTCGCCCTTAATGCCCAACTTCTTGGCGTCCACCTCGTACATCTTTTCCACGTCATCGGTCGGGGTGCCCGGGCAGATGATGCCGGCCAGTGGCCAGTCGTCGCCATAGACGTCCACCGGCGCGATAGCGGTCGCGCGCAGGTTTTCCTCGTCCATGTGCTTGAGCTTGTTTTCCAGCGAGCCCACGTAACCGGAGTCGTCGCGGTTAGCCGCCGAGACGACAAGGCCGATAAGGCCCAACGCGAACAGTGCTACGACAACGGTAGCGATGACACGACCAAGTTTGGATAGGTGCACTTTGAAAAGCTCCTCAACGCAGATTATGAACGGTTGATACTCTAACCGCCGTGCCAGTGCCAGGCGAACGCACGGGTCTCATCGGCGGCTTCGCGGTCGATGCGCACGGCCAGGTAGCCGGTGGACAGGCGTTCCGCGAGGCCTTCTCCCCACTCGACCACGACCACGGCCTCCTCCAGATCGGTATCGAGGTCGAGCGCGTCGAGCTCGCCGAGCGGATCGCCGCTGGCCGCGCCTTCCCCGGTGTCGAGCCCATCCAAAAGGCGGTAGGCGTCAACGTGGACCAGCGCCGGGCCGCCTACCGTGGAGCGGTGCTCGCGGGCGATGATGAACGTCGGCGACGTGACCCTGCCTTTGACCTGCATGCCGCGGGCAATGCCCTGGGTGAAGGTGGTCTTTCCCGCCCCGAGCGGGCCGTCCAGCACGACGACGTCGCCGGCTTCCACTGCTGCGCCCAGCCGCTCCCCGAGCGCCTTCGCGTCGGCGGCGGTGCGAGCTAGTTCGGTGCCCTGCCGTGGGAAGGTCTCACGCATCGTCACGCTCCTTGCCGCAGTAGTCCCGCGCGGTCCGGCGATTCGAACCGGGCCACGTCAACACTTCGTAGCTGATCGTATCGAGCTTTGCCGCCAGCTCGTCGGCGCTCATACCGCCTGGGCCGAAGACCACCGCCTCGTCGCCTGCGGACACCCCGGCCGGGTTATCGCCGAGGTCCACCATGATCTGGTCCATGCACACCCGCCCGACCTGCGGGTAGCGGCGGCCGCCGATGCCGATCTCCAGCGCGCCCTGCGCCCGGCGCGGCAGCCCGTCGGCGTAGCCCACCGGAATGTTCGCGAGCCACCCGGGCTTATCCGCCTGCCAGGTCAACCCGTAGCTCACCGCGTCCCCCGGCTGGACGGGCTTTAAGCTGACGACGTCAGCCGCCCAGGTCATCGCCGGGCGGAGCCCGTGATCGTGGCCAGGCGCCGGCTCGTACCCGTACAGCGCGAGCCCGCAGCGCACCTGTTGGTAGCGCAGGTCCGGGCGGGTGAGCGCGGCCGCGGAGTTGCCCAGGTGGTTGACCGAGCACTCGAGCCCAGCGGCGTGGGCGCTTCGCAGCGCACGCTCGAACGCGTCGCGCTGGGTGTTGTTGTGCGGGTGGTCCACCTCGTCCGCGCAGGCGAGGTGGGACATCAGCCCGGTCACGGTGAGGTGGTCGGTGGCGGCGAGCCGGCGAAAGACCGCGTCCCAGTCCTTCTCGTCCACGCCGGCGCGGCACATGCCGGTTTCGACCTCAACGCAGATACGGGCGGGGATCCCGGCGCGGATGAGGGCGTCGACGTGCGCGGGCGACGCGGCAGCCAGCTCAACGCCGGCGGACAGGGCGTCGGACAAGTCCTCGCGCGGATCCCAGATCCAGGCGAGCACCGGCTTGTCGATGCCGCCTTCCCGCAACCGGAGCGCCTCCGCGATGGTGGCCACCCCGAAGGCCTCCGCCCCGGCAGCGTCCATCGCCTGTGCGACACGCAGGGCCCCGTGGCCGTAGGCGTTGGCCTTGACCACGCACATCAGGCGTGTGCCCTCCCCGAGGAGGGTTTTCACCGTGTGGACATTGTTTGCAATGGCGTCCAGATCGACGCGGGCCCGCAACAAAGACATGCGTCTCGGTTTACTCCACCGTGACGGACTTGGCCAAGTTGCGCGGCTGATCGACGTTGTAGCCCTTGGAGCCGGCGACGTTGCAGGCGAAGATCTGCAGCGGCACCGTGGCCACCAGCGGCTGCAGGAGCGTCGGGGTCTGCGGGATGCGGATGATGTGGTTCGCAAACTCCTCGACCGCGGTGTCGCCTTCCTCCGCGATGACCACGGCCACCGCGCCGCGAGCGCGGATCTCCTGGATGTTGGAGACCACCTTGGCGTGCAGTGAGTCGCGCCCGCGCGGCGACGGCACGATGACGAAGACCGGCTGGCCCTCCTCGATGAGCGCGATCGGCCCGTGCTTGAGCTCGCCGGCGGCAAAGCCCTCGGCGTGCAGGTAGGCGATTTCCTTCAGCTTCAGCGCGCCCTCGAGGGCGACCGGGAAGCCCACGTGGCGGCCCAGGAAGAGGACCGACTCGGCGTCGTGCCGCGTTTCGGCCAGCTCGGCGACCTGCTTTTCCCCGTCGATGACCTGCTGAATCTTGTCCGGCATGTCGCGCAGCTCGGCCAGGATGGATTCCACCTCGTCGGCGAACTTGTTGCCTCGCAGCTGGGCCAGGTACAGGCCCAACAGGTAGGTCGCAGTGATCTGGGCCAGAAAGGCCTTGGTGGAGGCCACGGCGATCTCCGGGCCGGCGTGGGTGTAGAGCACCGCGTCCGACTCGCGCGGGATGGACGCGCCCTGGGTATTGCAGATGGCGATGACCTTCGCGCCCTGCTCGCGGGCGTGGCGCACCGCCATGAGCGTGTCCATGGTCTCGCCCGACTGGGACATGGCCACGACCAGGGTCTTTTCGTTGACGATCGGGTCGCGGTAGCGGAACTCGTGGGCGAGTTCGACCTCGCACGGGATGCGGCACCAGTGCTCGATGGCGTAGCGCGCCACGTGCCCGGCGTAGGCGGCGGTGCCGCAGGCGACGACGATGATCTTGTCGATGGATTTGAGGATCGACTCATCGATACGCAGCTCGTCGAGCATCAGGTGTCCGTCGTCGTCGAAACGGCCCAGCAGGGTGTCGCGCACGGCCGCCGGCTGATCGTGGATTTCCTTTTCCATGAAGGAGTCGAAACCGCCCTTTTCGGCCTGGGCGGCGTCCCACTTGATCTCGAACTTGCGGCCTTCGACCTCGGTGCCGTCGTAGTCGGTGACCTCGTAGCCATCGGCGGTGATGGTGACCACGCGGTCGTTGTCGATTTCCACGGCGGTCTTGGTGTAGTCAATGAACCCGGATACGTCCGAGCCCAAGAACATCTCGTCTTCGCCGACGCCGACCACGAGCGGCGAGTCACGGCGGGCGGCGACGATGCGGTCCGGGGCATCCGCCGAGATGGCGAGCAGCGTAAAGGCGCCGGCGAAACGCTTACAGGTCAGCTGCATAGCCCGGGTGAGGTCGCCTGCGGCCTGGTTATGCAGGACATCGCCAAGCAGCACCGCGGCAACCTCGGTGTCGGTCTCCGAGCGGAACTCGTAGCCCTTCTCCGTAAGCTCGTTTTTCAGCTCGGTGAAGTTTTCAATGATGCCGTTGTGCACCAGAGCGAGTTTCCCGTCGTCGACCACGTGCGGGTGGGCGTTGGCGTCCGTCGGGGCGCCGTGGGTGGCCCACCGCGTGTGCCCGATGCCCAGCACAGAGTCCTGCAGCGGGCGGTTGTCGATTTCTTCTTCCAAGGCGGCGACCTTGCCGGCCTTCTTGCGCCATTCCACTCCGTTTTCGGAGTACATGGCCACACCAGCGGAGTCGTATCCGCGGTATTCCAGGCGGCGCAGGCCTTCCATCACCACGTCAAGAGCAAAGTAGTCCCGGTCGGCCGCGGGCTGGCCGACATATCCGACGATTCCACACATGGCCGCAAATTTTACAGCACGACCGCGCTAATACCTCTACGCCAGCACGCCGCGTTCTTCATCTATCCTGATATTTGTGTCTGCGAATCTGAAGAAGCACTTAGCAACGTTGTCCAAACGCGGCCCGCACCGCGTCATGGTGGGCGATTTGGGCTACGCCGGTCTTCCGGGCCGGGTGTACGCCCCCGCCGAGGGCAAGAACCAGCCGGCCGTGGCATTCGCGCATGACTGGATGAAGAAGGTCAAGGACTACCACGCCACCCTGCGCCACCTGGCTAGCTGGGGCATCGTGGCCGTCGCCCCGGACACGGAGACGAACTTCAACCCGAACCACCGCGACTTCGCCGCCGACCTGGAGACTTCCCTGCAGGTGGCTGCCTCGGTCAAGCTGGGCCAGGGCAACGTGGTGGTCAACCCGTCCAAGCTGGGCCTAGTCGGCCACGGCATGGGCGGCAGCGCGGCCGTGCTTACCGGCGTGGACAACGAGAAGGTCAAGGCCATCGCGGCGTTGTACCCGGCCCCGACCGCGCCGTCCGCTACCCAGGCCGCCCGTTCCTTAAAGGTCGCCGGCTTGGTCATCGGACCGGGCAAGGACGATCTTTTCGATGCCGGCAACCCTGCCAAGTTGGCCTACAACTGGGCGACCGAGGTCGCCTACCGCGAGATCGACAAGGGCACCCAGGCCGGCTTTTCGGAAGATACCTTCCACAAGCTGCTGCTGGGCACCGGGGCCCTGCAGGCAGGCGCCATGGAGACCGCCCGCGGACTGGTTACCGGTTTCCTTCTTCACCAGCTGGAAGGCGAGAAGAAGTACGCCGCATTCTCCGAACCGGATGCCGCTGGCAAGGGTGTAAAGAGCCTGACCGGCTCCGATCTCTACGACCGCGCAGGCTTTTCCCGCGACGACGAGCTATCCGGCCCGAACCGCCACTCGGTCGCCCGCCCAGTCAGCGAGAACGCCTAGCCCTTCCGCAGCACCGACCTCACCTGGCGCGTACCAGCTGCAGCACCGGCCCCGGCCCCGGCACCACTTGGCGCAGCGCTTGACGATGCCGACTTCTTCGCACCCCAGCCATCCACAGCCGCCGCGCGCGACGTGCCGTGCACACCCCGCGCCGCAGGTGGTGGTGCATCCGCCGCCGACAGCAGCGACGAGACGGGGCCGCGCCCAGCCCGCGCCGGACGAGTATCCCGCCCACCCACAGGTGCCCCGCCGGCAGCGGGGTGCTCTCCGCGACGCGAGTCGCGGGCGGCCTGTTCCGCAGACTTTTCTAACTCGGCCTGTGCCTTGGCCAGCCGTTGTTCAAACTCCAGCAAACGCGCCGCGGTCCGCTCGCGGAACTGCTGCGCAAAATCGTCGAAATCCACTACCACTGCCCAGCCTTTCGCGCCCGCGGCGCCTGGTTATTGTCGTTGGTTTCCTGCGGTTCGGGTGCAGTTGTTTCCGCTACCGGCTCTGCAACAGGCGCGGCCGATTCCGCTACCGGTTCTGCCGCCACCGGTTCTGCTGGCGCTGGCTCTGCTGGCTGCCCGCTGACAGGCTCCGCTGGGGCTTGCACCGCCGCGGCTTCCGTCAGCCCCATTCGTTCCAGCTTTTCCGCCGGCGCGTCCGGCTGCTCTACCTCTGCTAGCTCAGCGGGAGGGACAAAGACACCGTCGTCGCCTTTCTCCGGTTCGCAAGGAGCAGGTTCGGGTTCATGTTCAGGCTCGCACGGCTCCGGCTCGCAGTCTGGTTCAGGTTCCGGTTCCGGTCCCGGCTCTGGGCACTCGCACGCCTCCCCCAGCTGTTCTAAACATTCCGACGCTGCGGCGATAAACACCCCAAGGCCAAACAGGGCCACGCCAATTCCAGCGGCTCCCAGAGCGCCTGTGCACGCATGCGCTTGCTCGTACGAGACGCTGCATTCGGACTCGGCGTCATTCACCGCGGCCGGCTCGGTGCTGCGCGAAGCTTCGGTCAGCTCCGCAGAATCAATAACCTCACAGTGACAGGTGCAGGCGCGCGGCTCTGCGCACTCGCACTGGCGGGGTGTGTCGTTACACTCCTCCACACTCGCCGGTACCGTTCCCGGATTCTTCTCTGGAACCGAAGGCTGAACCGGTTCCGGTTTGGGAGCCGGGCACTGTTCAACAGGGCGCGGCTCGACCGGACGTGGCTCAGGATCGGCAGTTGAGACAGCCGCGGGTGTAGTCGGCGCGGAGTCGATGCACGCTGCAGCCGGCGCGGTCGGAGGCGGCGCGGTCGGAGCCGGAGTAGTCGGAACCGCCGGAGCGGGCTGTGCAGGCGGAGCGGGTTGCGGCTTGTCGGCCGGTGGCGGGCACTTCTCAGGCGCCGGCGCACATTCAGCAGTCGCCGGTACCGGCTTCTGTTTCGGCTTCGGGCATGGCTCAGTAGCGGGGCCTGGCTTGTGAACCGAATCGGGCTTCTTTTCGTCGTCACAGCCGCACACATCAGGAGCCTCCGGCGGCAGCTCCCGGCCGCACACCTCGTCGCAGCGGCGCTCGAACTCGCAGTAACAGGAGTCGATGGCCGTATCGCGGTCTTCGCACGTGCGGGAAATCGAGGAGTTGGTGTGTTCAATGAATTGACTGCCTATCGCGCTGATGATGGGCAAGATGACCCGTAGAAGCGGATGGCGCCGGGCGATGAGAGACAAGATGTCTAGGAAGGCGATGGCCGTTGAGGCCAGCTCGCCGATGGCGGAGTCGGAGACGTGCACGACATCGTCAATCGCGCGCGAGCACTCCTCGGCGGAGGTGGCTAAATGGCGGGCATCGTCACGCTCCTGCTCATGATCCGCCTGCACGCAATCCATGCGCTCACGCACCGCGCCGTGGGCGATATCGAAATCGGCCGAGCCCAACACTGGGCTGAACCCATTCCCGCCGCCGCGCGGACGATCGATTCCCACCGCGCTGTTCGTGTGGGTGACAAGCGACGCGGTGTCGATGCCGTCCACCGCACCAAACAGGTTGACTAGCTGGCTAATCGCCATTGACGGGCCCGCATACATCCCCTTGCAGGCGAATTGGAACTGCGAAACCGCGCGGTCGTATTCCTCCAAGACTTTCTTGGTGACGGCGCTTTCGGTGACGGCACTCATCGGCGCGCCCCCTTATCCGCCGGTGCGTGCACGGCCGCCTCGGGGTCGAGCGCGCCCAAGCGGCGTGCCGATCCGTCATCGGTGTCGTCCGCGACGGCGAACTGTCGCACCGCCGACTCCGCTGTCGCCCCCAGCGTTTCCACGCGTTGTAAGCCACGGCTGTGGATCTGCGAAAGCAGCCCGGCGATGCGTTCACCGTGGGCGCCGAAATCGCGCCCGGCGGTGTGCGCAGCATACGCCGGCCGCTGGGCTAGTAAGGATGCGCGCTGTTCCGCGCTGTCCGCGATGACATCGCCCAGCACGGACGTCATCTTCCGGATATCGAAAAATACCTCGGGCATAGGCCCTCCCCTAGTTAATCGCCGCGGGGAGAAGCGCTACCCACTTCCTGTACTCCCCGCTTGCCGCCAATCGTCAGCACCCTAATTGGACTGGCAAGCGGGCCCGAGGGTTCCCGGCCGAGGGAAACTTTTCTCTCTAGCCCCTACACAGCCGCCACGACGGCGGCGAGGCGCCCGGCGACCTTGCGGGCGTGCTCTTCCTCGGTGGCTTCCACCATGACGCGGAACAGCTCCTCGGTTCCGGACGGGCGCAGGAGGACACGGCCGGCATCGCCAAGCTCCGCCTCGGCCTCCTGGATGGCCTCCTTGACCTCGGAGGACTCCAGGATGATGGACTTATTCGGCACCGGGACGTTGATGAGCACCTGCGGCAGCACGGTCATCACCGAAGCCAGCTCCTGCAGGCTCTTGCCGGTCTCCGCCATGCGCGCCATCACGGACAGGCCGGTGAGCAAGCCATCGCCGGTGGTGGCATCGTCCGCCTTGACGATGTGCCCCGACTGCTCGCCGCCGAGCGAGAGATCGGCACGGTTGAGCTCCTCCAAAACGTAGCGGTCACCCACCTTGGTCTGGCGCAGCTCAATGCCTTGATCCTGCATGGCCAGCTTCAACCCCAGGTTGGACATCACGGTGGCCACCAACGTGTTGCGCCGCAACTCGTTGTTTTCCTTCATCGCCACGGCGAGAAGTGCCATGATCTGGTCGCCGTCCACGACGTTTCCTTCCGCGTCCACGGCCAGGCAGCGGTCCGCGTCGCCGTCGTGGGCAAGCCCCAGGTCCGCGCCGTATTCCTTCACCGCCTCCTGCGTCTTTTCAATGTGGGTCGAACCGCAGTTGTCATTAATGTTGAACGCGTCCGGCTTGTGGTGGATGGGAATGACGGTGGCACCGGCGGCCTCGTAGGCCTCGATGGCCACCCGCGATGCTGCGCCGTTCGCCGTATCCACCACCACGCGAATGCCGGTGAGATCGGTCGGGACGGCCTCACGCAGGTGTTTGAGGTACCGGCCGCGGGCGTCGGGGGCCTCGGAAATGATGCGGCCGAGCTGGGTGCCGGTCGGGCCGTCTTCGGCGAGGTTGGCCATGGTGGCCTCAATGCGGTCTTCTACCTCGTCCATGAGCTTGCGGCCGCCGGCCGAGAAGAACTTAATGCCATTATCCGGCATCGGGTTGTGGGAGGCGGAAATCATCACACCCAGGTCAGAACCGTAATCATCGGTAAGAAACGCGATGGCCGGGGTGGGCAGCACGCCGACGCGCACGACGTCGACGCCGCGGGACGCCAGCCCCGCCGCGATGGCGGAATCCAACATCTCACCCGACACGCGCGGATCGCGCCCGACCACCGCGGTAGGCCGCAATTCGTAAGATTCCTTCGTGGCTGTCATCACTTCTGCGGCCGCCTGCCCTAGCTTTAAGGCCAGCATGGGAGTGAGCTTCTTATTCGCCAGGCCGCGGACACCATCGGTTCCGAAAAGTCGAGTCATGGGCACAATTATGCACGGGCGCCCCGCGCCCTCGCACACATCGCCATCAAACGGCAGATCGGTGTGAGCCAGCCGGGGACCGCCCACATTCGTGCACAGCTTCTGCAACATCGTTAAGCCGTGTATACACTGGCTTTACATGAGTACACGGGGTAGAAACGCACCACAATTTTTAAGCTCACTCGGCGCGGTGACCAACGCGGTGGCAGACCGTCTCCCCGGCCGCAGCGTTGACTTCCAGCCGGTCTCCCCCATCGGCTGGTACCGCCACGAACAGGGCGTGCGCCGTTTGCAGGACAGCTTTTCTGAGATTCCCCGTGGCGCCCGCGTGCGGCTGGCGAAGAAGACCTCCAACCTCTTCCGCGGGCGCGAGTCCACCACCCCAGGCCTCGACGTCAGTGGTCTCGGCGGCGTCATCGCCATCGACCCGGTCGCCCGCACCGCCGATGTCCAGGGCATGTGCACCTACGAAGACTTGGTGGATGCTACCTTGCCCTTCGGGCTTGCTCCCCTCGTCGTGCCCCAGCTGAAGACCATCACGCTTGGCGGCGCGGTCACCGGCATGGGCGTGGAGTCCACGTCCTTCCGCAACGGCCTGCCCCACGAATCGCTGCTGGAGATGGACGTGCTGACGGGCACCGGGGACATCGTCACCTGCTCGCGCGACGAGAACGTGGACCTCTTCCGCGCTTTCCCCAACTCTTACGGCAGCCTGGGCTACGCGGTCCGCCTGACTATTGAGCTGGAGCCGGTGCCCGACACCATCGAGCTGCGCGAGGTGCGCTACGACGACCTGAAGGATTTCCAGGAAGCGTTGGCGCAGACTGCGGAGACCGGGAAGTTAGAAGGCGACAGCCTCCACGGCCTGGACGCGGTGTCCTTCAGTCCCGCGGAGAGCTACATCATCGCAGCCCTCCCAGCCGAAGGGAACAATTACCCCGCCACGTCCGACTACACCCGCGACGCCATTTTCTACCGCAGCATCCAGCACCCCCGCGGCACGAAGCACGATCTGCTGTCCATCCGCGATTACATCTGGCGCTGGGATACCGACTGGTTCTGGTGCTCCCGCGCCTTCGGCGCCCAGAACCCGAACGTGCGCCCGGTGTGGCCGCGGCAGTGGCGCCGCAGCTCGTTCTACTGGAAGATCGTGCGGCTCGACCGGAAATACTCACTGGAGTACAACTTTTTGAAAAAGCCGCACGGCCTGCCCGCCACCGAGCGCGTGGTCCAGGACATTGAGATCACCGCGGACAAGACCGCGGAATGGCTCGAGTGGTTCTTTCAGGCCTCTGACATCCAGCCGGTCTGGTTGTGCCCCATCCGCCTCCGCGACGGCGTGGAGGACCTGTCGCGCACCGGCGAGATTCTTCGCGATGCCGACGAGCCGTGGCCGCTGTATCCCCTGCAGGCTGGCACGACGTGGATTAACGCCGGCTTCTGGTCCGGGGTTCCCGCCGACCACGTCTCCGCCGACGCTGAGCCCGGCGCCTTCAACCGCGTCATCGAGGCGAAGGTCAACGAGCTCGGCGGCCACAAGTCGCTGTACTCGGAGGCGTTCTACTCGCCGGAGCACTTCCGCTCTTTGTACGGCGGCGACTACCCAGACCAGATGAAAAAGGCCTACGACCCGGACGGGCGTTTTCCCACCCTGTTTGAAAAGACCGTCGGAAACGCCTAGCCCTCACACGCCCCGGCCGACCCACATACCCCATCCCTGACACGCACAATTAGAGAGGACATCGCACTTCCATGAGCCCGTTTCAACCGATGACCGTCGCGCAGATTATCGATGAGTTCATCCCCGGCAAAAACCCCTTCTACTGGGAGGCATTCGACGGTTCATCTACCGGCAACCCGGATGCGAAATACACCGTGCGCATCAACAACGTGGAAGGCCTGTCCTACATCGCGACCTCTCCCGGCGACGTGGGGCTGGCGCGCGCGTACGTCACCGAGGGCCTGTCCTTTACCGGCGAGCACCCCGCGCACCCCTACGGAATCTTCGACAGCCTGCGCGACTTCTACGAGGCCTTCGAGCGCCCCGCCCCGAAAACGCTGCTGCGCATACTGCGGTCGCTCGGTTCCATGGGCGCGATCCAGGTCCAGCCACTGCCGGAGGTGGAGCGCGCCTCCCGCATTGAGCGCATCGTCCGCCACGGGCTGACCCGGCACACGAAGGAGCGCGACGCGGAAGCAATTTCCTCGCACTACGACGTGAGCAACGATTTCTACGAACTCGTGCTCGGCGATTCGATGACCTACACCTGCGCCTACTACCCCAAGCCGGACGCGACGCTAGAGGCCGCGCAGGAAAACAAGTACCGTCTGGTGTTTGAAAAGCTCCACGTCACCGAGGGCGATCGCATCCTCGACATCGGCTGCGGCTGGGGCGGCATGGTCCGCTACGCCGCGCGCCAAGGCGTGCACGCCATCGGTGTGACGCTGTCCAAGGAGCAGGCCGAATGGGCACAGCACAAGATTGCGGAGGAGGGCCTGTCTGACCTCGCGGAGGTCCGCCACATGGACTACCGCGACGTGCAGGAGGAAGGTTTCGATGGCATTTCTTCCATCGGCCTGCTGGAGCACATCGGCGTGCCCAACTACGCCGATTACTTCGAGTTCCTCTCCGGCAAGCTCCGCCCGGGCGGGGTGATGGTCAACCACTGCATCACCTACCCGGACAACCACCGCACGCGCCGCGGCACCTTCATCGACCGCTACATCTTCCCCGACGGCGAGCTCACCGGCTCCGGCACCGTCATCCGCAAGATGCAAGATCACGGCTTCGAGGTCTTCCACGAGGAAAACCTGCGCTTCGACTACATGCGCACCCTACGCAAGTGGTGCGAGAACTTGCAGGACAACTGGGATAAGGCCGTAGAACTCGTCGGCGAGCCCACCGCCAAGCTGTGGGGCATGTACATGGCCGGTTCCGAGTGGGGCTTCGAGCACAACGTGGTCCAGCTCCACCAGGTCGTGGGCATCAAGCTTGACGATGCCGGCTCCCGCGCCGGCGTCCCCGAACGTCGCTGGTGGAACGACTCAGTGTTCTAAAAGCTGAGGCTAACTATGGGGCGTACTCTACCGATTCTTTAATGCAAGAACGGTGAGTAGTACGCCTAGCCCGCCGAAGGGCAAAAAGAGAGCTAGCGGCGGTTGAAGGTCTGGGATTATCACCCAAAACAGAAGAGCCAGCAAGAAGACTCCCCAGTACAGCAAGGCAAGTTTCGGACTAATAGAGGCTGGCTGCCGCTTTCTCTCACCTGTCATACAACTCCCCATATACATCATCTTTTCAGGCCTAAGGCTGCCCAAACGGCCCTGACTCGCTAGCTTATAGGTTTTAGTAGAAACCCGCCCTGGTTTTAAAAACAGAAAACCGCCGGCCCCAAGAAGGGAACCGGCGGTTCGCAAAAGCGAGTCTTCGTAAGAAGATTTAGCGCTTGGAGAACTGCGGGGCACGACGTGCCTTGTGCAGACCAGCCTTCTTACGCTCGACGGCACGTGCGTCACGGGTGAGCAGACCAGCCTTCTTCAGGGTGGTGCGGTCGCCCGGGTTGTAGGTGTTGAGCGCACGAGCGATAGCCAGACGCAGGGCGCCTGCCTGACCGGTCGGGCCGCCACCCTGAACGCGGACCTTGATGTCGAACTGGTTCTCACGCTCGAGCAGGGTCAGCGGGGTCAGGATGTCCTGCTGGTGCAGCTTGTTCGGGAAGTACTCGTCGAACGCGCGGCCGTTGACGGAGATCTGGCCAGAACCCTCGACCATGTAGACGCGGGCGATGGCGCGCTTACGGCGACCGACGGTCTGGATCGGGCCCTCGTGGATAGCCGGGGCCGCGTCCTCGACCTGCTCGTCCTCGCCGGTTGCGAGGGTGTCACCGATGGTGTTGGTGAACTCCTCGGTCGTGGCGGTTGCCGCAGCGATGTCGGCAGCGTCGGCGACGTTGTTCTCGGTGTTCTCGGTGTTGTCGTGGTTCATCGGCTCGGTCATTACTGTGCCACCTGCTTAAACTCGTAGGTTTCCGGCTGCTGACCGGCGTACGGGTGCTCCTCGCCAGCAAAGACGTGCAGCTTCTTGATGGAAGAACGGGAAAGCTTGTTTTTCGGCATCATGCCGCGCACTGCTTCCTCGACAACCCGGACCGGGTTCTCGTCCATCGAGCGGCCCAGGGTCGTAGCCTTCAGACCACCCGGGTAGCCGGAGTGGCGGTAGCGCATCTCACGATCGCGCTTGTTCGAGGAAATGTGCAGCTTTTCTGCGTTCACAATGATGACGTGGTCACCGGTGTCAACGTTCGGAGCGAACTGCGGCTTGTGCTTGCCGCGCAGCAGGTCTGCCACGGTGGAAGCAAGCTTGCCCAGAACCACATCCGTTGCGTCGATGATGTACCACTTGCGGGTAAAATCACCGCTCTTGGGGTGGAAAGTAGACAAAATGACTCCTTGAAAGCCTGTCTCGGGACTGCCGGCCATCGTCGTGCGCTTCCGCGCGAAACTACAGCGGCCGGTGGAGACCTGCAGCTCGCGGTGCCGGTGATGCTCGCTCACGGGTTAGCACCGTGAATCGGGCAGGCCGACTAAACGCACAGGGAAATTAGATTACTGGCGCGTACGCGAAAAACCAAAACGGCCAGTGCGCTCGATTGAGCACCTACCGGCGAAGTTCCTACGGCGAAGTAGAAAGCCAAAGCTCCCGTCGGCCACTCCTCTTGAGAGGAGCACGACGGGAGCTTTGGTTAGATTTGTGGGCTTGCTGCGGGGTTTAGCCCCAGGACGCAGCTGCGCGCTGGTTGACCTCGCTCATGCGATCGTTGGCGGAGCCGACGGTCTAAGAGATGGTGGCCAGGACGGTGTTGAGCTCATCTGCCGCGTTATCCCACTTGGCCTGAGCCTCCTGGTAGGCAGCGGAGCTATCACCTTCCCAGGTCGCGGCCATCGGCTGGATGATGGACTTCAGATCGCCGAGCAGACCATTGATGCGGCCCGCGGTGGAGTTGATGTCGGACGCGGCACCCTCGATGGCGCCGAACTCGTACTTGATTGCAGACACTGTGGTCGTCCCCCTTGGTTAGATGTGCTGAGAAAGTCTGTGTCGGTGTAGGTGTCTGTGGGTCTTAGAGCGCCAGGCCCGCGCCGTCGCCGCCGACGTTGCTGAACGCGTGGGCGTTTTCGGCTTCGACGTCGTCAAAGTTGCGGGCGTTGGAGCGGATGTTGTCGGAGATTGCGGTGAGCGCCTCGTTGAGCTCGCGGGCCGAGTGGTTGTAGCGCTGCATGAGGTTGTCGAAGGACACCTGCGCGTTGCCTGCCCAGCTGCCGCGGACGGAGTCCACGACACCCTGCAGACGGGTCAGCTCGCCCTGGACTTCGTCATTGGTGGAGTCAACGCGGCCGGCGGTGGCCACCATGACGTCGGCTTCAGTCTTGAAAAGTTGGGTCATTGTTCGCCCCTCCTCGAACTAGTGGTGTGTGTGTGAGTGAAAGTGAATGCGGGCTTGAAAAATATCCCCCGAAAAAGCCCGAAGGACTTTCTCACTTGTATTGGACTGCCCTGCCTGCCGATCGGTTACCGAAATAGTTGGAAAATATCTTTTCCCTGGTAGTGGTGGGTTTTCACGCGGCATCGACAAGCGTGGCGGATTCCACCGCCATGCGACACGCGGCTTTCTGGATGGTGGTGGGCTCCTCGCGGCTATGACATCCCACGGACAGCTGGTGATCGCCTTCCACCCACGTGGTCCACTCCACGGCGGAGCCGTCACCCGGGTCTTCCGAGTATAGGAACCGGCCATCCCGCTCGAAGGGTTTGTCCAAGCCTTCATCCGCCTCGATTTCCTCACGCAACTGGGCGTACAAGGCGTCCTGCGGCACGGAGAACATGGGATCGGCCGCGATGAGTATCCGAAGATTCGGATCCTTTCCCGTGGCGGTGAAGACCCCATCTTCCTCGGAGGTGGTAAACCCTTCCGGCAACTTCACCACAACCGGCCCGACGGTGGTCTCACGGGCGGGGATGCCGCCGCGGTGCTTGTCCTGGTCTGGAAAGTCTTCCGTGTCCGGCTCTTCCCCCTTCTCGCCTTCCTCCCCTATCGCGGGAAACGACGTGGGGAATTGGAATGCCTCTTCGGTGGGTGCGTCCTTCGCGCTCGCCTCGTCCGCTACGGCACTAGCAGCGGGATCCACGCTGGCTTCGATGTCACTGCCCGTGCCCCGCAGCGTCCACCAGCACACGCCGATGACCACGAGGACCACCGCCGCGATCACCCCATGGAATGGGTCGAGGTAGTTGAGCGGCTCGAAGTTGTGGATGGGCGGGTGCTTTTTCGCGTGGCGCCCCTGAGCCGAGCGGCACTGCGCTAGGCGCGGCTGACCGGACGGTGCTGCAACGGTCCCGACCCCAGTCTCGGTGTCGATCTCGCTTCTAGATGGGCTTTCCAGGCGGTGCCGGGGGCTGCCCGTGGCACGGTCAGTGGTGTGGGTGGCGGGCTGGGGTGGGGCATCGCCAAGCGCGGCGTCCTCGCCGGCGATGTCGGAATCCGTTACAGCGGCGAACACTGTCGTGTCCGGAAACTGCGGGCTGCCAGTAGCCCCTTGTTCGTCGCGGACCTCCGCATCGGACAGGGCGAACTGGCGGCGCAGGATCTGAGCGGCCTCCTCGCTGAAGGCGGTTCCCGACGGATCGGCGATGACGGTGATGGTCACCGCGGGCCACTGCGCCCCCATGAGTTTGCGGGCTTGGTCGATGGCCCCGCCCAGCGCCCACCCATCGACGATGCCGCTGCCGGGAAGGTCATAGCGGTAGACCGATTCCGGACCTTCGTAAATGGTGGCGGCATCCATCACCGTCACTGTCAGCGTGGTGGTGCGGGTCGCGGTCATGCGTTGGCTCCTTCCGTGGGGCGCGCGGACTGACACAGGCCGACCGGGGTTCCGCGGACGATCCACGTGCCTCGGCCGGGCGGCTGATGGGTGGGTTTGATTCCGAAGATGGGGCCTTCGTCCTTGTCGGCGTCCATGAGGAAGACTGCCGGCTGGGCATCGCGAAGCCCCGCGAAGAACTTGCCGAACAGCGCGCGGTTAATGCCGCCCGCCTTGCGGGCCATCACGATGTGGAGACCAATGTCCCGGGCATGCGGGATAAGCTCCACGAGCGGGTGCAAGGCCATGTCACTGACCAGGTCGAAATCGTCGATGACCACGTAGATGTCCGGGCCTTCCCACCAGTCCCGGCGCGCCAGCTGGCTGGCGGTTACTTCCGGGCCGGGCAGGCGCGCGCTAAGTGTGGCGGCGGTATCCCGCAGCGCCTTCTCCGTCGCCGACGAGGAGGCCGCGTAGGCGGCGACCATGGACTCGTCGAACTCACCGAGGTGCGCGCGGCGGTGATCGATGACCACCAGGCGCGCTTCCTCCCGCGATCGGGCGGAGATGCCGGCGGCGATCGTGGAAATAAACGTCGACTTACCGCTGCTGGATGCGCCCACGCAGACCAGGTGGGCGTCGGTGCTTGGGTCCCAAGCGACCGGGTCCAAGCGGGGACCGCCGATGCCCCACGTCACTGACTGTGCAGTGAGCTCGGCAGTGACAGCGGTGTTTGCGGTGTGGGGCACTGCCGGGAGGTTGGCCACCGTGATGTCGCGCGGCAGCATCTTCAGCGCCGGCGCGGGTGGGCAGGCGGTGTTCGCGGCGGTGGCAGCGAGGTGCACGAGGTCTTCCGTCGCGGTCTGGGCGAACAGGAAGTACTCGCCGCTGCCGGTAATTCCGCGCCCGGGGGCGGCGGGCAGTTTCTGCTGCTTTTTGCGGTCGATGAGCGAGTCCATGGCCTCGCCGAGGCGCAGCTCTAGGCGAGTTCCGATGAGATCGCGGATGCTCGGGCGCATGGTGGTCCAACGCGGGGTGGTGACCACGAGGTGCACGCGGGCGGCGGGTCCGTCGGCCGCGATGGCGGTGCACTTTTCCGCGAGGTCTTCGAAGTCGGCGCCGGCGGTGCCGATGTGATGCCAGCCGTCGACGAACAGGAAGGTATCGCGCGTATCGCCGGTCCCCTGCTGGGCGTCGGCGATGATGCCGATGACTTCATCAATCACGCGGCGCACCTTTTCCGCCTCCGCACGGGCCGCCACACCCGAAACATGGGGCAGGCGCTGCAGACCGGTCAGCCCGCCGCCACCGAGGTCAAGGACGTACATGCGCGCCTCGTCTGGGGTGTGGTGGGCCGCAAGCGCGGCGGCGATGGTGCGGACCGCGCTGGATTTGCCGGCCTGTGGGCCGCCACAGATCGCCAGGTGCCCGCCGTGTTCCGTGAAGTCGATGACCAACGGGTCTTGGCGCTGTCGGTAGGGCCGGTCGATGATACCCACCGCGCAGCGCAGTGCGGCGCCCCTCGCGTCGGAGCGCGGTGCGCCGGGGCGCGGTGCGCTGGAGCCTCCAGCGCCGCCTTCGTACAACCGCACCACGTCCGGCAGGCGGATGGCGGCGGGCAGCGGCGGCAGCCAAATGCGGTGTGCCTTTTGCCCGCGCGCGTGCGCCTCTTCGCGGGCGGCCTGCACGACCTCCGCGAGCACGGTGGTCGAGTCGTCGTAGACGGCCTCCGGCGCAGTGTCATCCGTGTCCTCCCATCCGGTAAACAGCTCCACGCGCGGCGCGGGTGACGTAGCTACTGCCCCATCGCCACGCAGCGACGGAACAACTCGGCGCTGCAGCGGGCCGGAGACGTACGAGGCCTGAAACTTGGTGAGATCCTCCGCATCGGTCTTCAAGAATCCGGCGCCCGGCTGGTTGGACAGGTGGTAGGCGTCGGTCGCACCGAGCACCTGGCGGGATTCGGCGGCAGAAAACGTGCGCAATCCCAGGCGGTACGACAGGTGCGAATCCAGGCCGCGCAGTTTTCCCTCCTCCAGTCGCTGCGAGGCCAGCAGCAGATGCACGTGCAGCGAGCGGCCGAGGCGCCCGACGGCGACGAAGAGTTCCGCGAAGTCTGGGTGCTGGCCCAGCAGTTCGGAGAACTCGTCGACGATGATGACCAGCGCAGCCAGCGGGCCGGGATCGTCCACATCCGGATCGTCGAAGGCGCCGGCTTCCCGGGCGGCGGTGTAGTCACCGACGTTGGCGAAGTTCCCAGCGCGCCGCAGCAGTTCCTGGCGGCGGTGCATCTCCCCGGAAATGGCGTCGTACATGCGCTCGACCAGAGTGGCTTCGTCCTCCAGGTTGGTAATCACCGCCGAGGTGTGCGGCAGTGATTCACACCCCAGGAAGGTCGCGCCGCCCTTGAAATCCACGAGCACCAGGTTCAGTTGGTCCGGGCTGTGGGTCACCGCGAGCGCAGTGACGAGGGTGCGCAAGAGTTCGGACTTAAACGAACATGGGTTGTGGGTACGATGGCGAACCCCACGAGAGCACACAGAGGGAGCACGGCAGGGTGTCCGTCGCCGTCAGTGCCAAATTACGCACAAAACAACGAAACACGTTACTGCAGGTCAAAGAGTGTTTTTATGGGACGTTTCGTAAACACGGAAAAGTAAAGAAGCACATTACGAAACACAAAAACACGGCCCAAGCAGCACAGATGCAGTTTGTTTCGTTACTTTTCACTCTTTTGAAGAACATCTACATAAAGAGAGACGTTGCATCTCTCTTTGTGCGTCATGCCACACGGCGACTGTGTGTTCACACGCATGCTCCATAGAGTGCGCCTTTGTATGACGTACCTCACTACCTATGTGCCACGGCGGCAGCAGCTGTCATAAAACGGTAGGGGGAAGGGGGATAAGGGGGATGTATACCCCCACACGTAAGGAAAAAAGAAAAAAAGACATTAATTGGTATTTACCAACTAATACGTTTTTTTACTTTTCTAGGCTGTGGGGGCGGAATCATCCCCCGTTTCCCCCTTCCCCCTGTTTCAACATCACGCATGTGTGAGTGAGCCACGTCACTGAAAGTATCTATGTGTCTCTGTCTTGGAAGGGTTGGGTCGAAAAGTAGTGAAATTACGAAACATGTACGCATTCACGTCTATTCGTGCAGGTCACAGCCCTGTGGCGCGTTTCGTAGTTTAGTTCTTCGATTTTCGCGGTTTTACGAAACCGCAGGTCAGGGGTTTCGTAATTTTTTCGTTGTTTGAGCATCAAACAACGAAGCGTCGCGAAACTACGAAACGAATACTCGGTAACGATGCTGTAGCACATACACAGAGACCTGCTTCAACCCCGGACCACCGTGTCTTTGTGACGCATTTACTCTCACGAGACCCTTGTTTGAGCGTTCTACGTAGGGTAAAATCGACAGCGAACAAAGTGTTCAATCCCACCTTCCGGGCCGTGGGGTGGCCCGATCAAGGCGTAGATAGTCCCCAACCCACCTGCTGAGACTGACCAGCTGCAGTTGCTAGAAGCAGGATGGAGGTGTGCAGCTGCTGTAGGTGTCTCCCCACCTCGGACAAACGGGATAGCTTGCCGGATAACACACGGGCACGTGCCGGGCGAAAAGTGCGGGAACCTTCAATCTTTGAGGTTTCGTCATGCCTTCAACCTTTTCGCCCAGTCAAGAGCTTTTTACTACTAAGGAAGCAGCGCAGTACCTCCACTGCAGTCCTCGCACGCTAGAGAAACGCCGTACCAACGGCCAGGAGCCGGCTTTTATCAAGGACGGTTGGTCCGTTAAATACCGCCGTGCAGATCTGGATGCCTTCATTGCCAGCACTGGCAATTTCGTCCACGGCCCTATTACGGACGACGCTGTCGTCGCCAAGATCGTCGCAGCCGCTCCATCCTTCAGTGAAGAGCAGCGCCAGCAGCTGCTTACAGTGCTTGGGGGTGCGGCGTAATGAACCAAAAAGAAAGTACCCCCACCACCGCTGATGAGGGCACCAAAACCACTAACACCGATACTACTACTGTTGACGTTCAACCGTCAACCTCAAGTAAAGGTTTAGGGTTAGGTTCTCTGTCGGATGAACACCTCGCTGAGCTGCGTGCTTCCGGTATCTCTGACGAGGTCATTGCCAGCTGCGGCGCATATACGGCGTATACCGTTAAGGATCTGCCTGAGCCACTGCAGTGGATTGGTCGGTTCAATGGTGCGTTTCCAGTATTGGTCTATGAACTTCAAGAAGCAGGTCAAGGCACAACCTGGCAGGTAAAACCTCAGCCTGGTTCTGTGGTATTTGCTGACGGTCGCGCGCCCAAATACATCGGCCCTTCGAAGGACTCCGGCTACCCTGTGCCCCCGTTGATCATGCGACGCGCAGTCCATGCTGGCACGCGTCGTGTCCTGCTGGTCGAGGGCATGAAGCAAGCCCTTGCCGTGGTGTCGATCACGGATGATGACACTGCTGTGTACTGCCTGCCAGGCATTACGTCATGGCAGGGCGGTGACGCGGGTCCCTCCCCTGCATTCCAACTCGTCGGAGGTCTGCCGACTTTTATCATCGCTGACGCTGATGCAGCGAAGAACCGCTTGGTCTACGACGGTGCCCACGGTCTAGGCACACTGTGCCGTCAATGGGGTGCAAGCCCTGTTCGTTTCGTGAATGTCCCCGGCGGCGGCAAGCAAGGCATCGATGACGTGCTCGCAAACGTCCCTGCGGACCGTCGAGAAGAGATGCTTGAGCTGTGGATCAAGCAGGCTGGAGATAAGCCATCTCAGAAGCGTCCTCCGATGGCACAAGTGCCCACGCAGCCTGCATCGACTCCGCAGGCGGGCCGCATGAAACCCTCGGTCAACGCTGAGGTTGAGCCTTCTGTCTTTTATGACACCGTAGATAAGGCCGTTTACGACAAGCACGCAGGTACAACGCTGTTTCGGTCCAACGATAAGCTCGTGGCTTTGGATACAAGGGATAGCCGCAAAACGCTTGACGCGGTTGATATTCCGTATTTCATTGATATGGCTGCTCAGACCATTCGCGTCGAGCAGCACATGGCCAAGAAGGTAGTAACGCGGCCCCTCACTCTCACTGAGGCCTCCGTGATCTCAAACAAGAAGCGTTTATCGAAGTACCCGCCAATCGAGGGCATCGTTGAGACCCCTATTCTCTCCGAGAGCGGGAATATCATCTGTGAGCCTGGCTATAACACCGAAACACGCCGGTATGTAGACCTTTCGAAAGATCTTGAAGGGTTCTACATACCCGACGCTCCTACCGCCGATGATGCCCGGGAAGCGCTGGAGATGTCGTTGGAGCCATTTTGTGACTTCCCGTTTGCCTCTGAGGCGGATCGCACCCGTGCGGTGGCGATGGTATTGACGATACTTACCCGGGTTGTCTGCTCGACTGTTCCTTTGCATCTCGTCTCGGCGAATAATCAGGGTGTAGGCAAGAATAAGATCGTCGATGTCGCCAGCATTATTGCAACTGGTCGCGCTGCCCCGCCACAAAAGATTCCCTTTAACGATGAAGAGATGGACAAGGTGATCTTTTCTGCCCTTTTGGCAGGTCGCACCTTGTTGACTTTTGACGAGGCTAGTAGCGGTTTGGAGAGTGAGGCATTGGCCTCCATGATCACTGCCGAGGAGTATTCCGGCCGTACGTTGGGCAAATCGGAGCACCGGTCTGTGCCGAATAGTGCCTGTGTCATCGCTGTCGGTAAGAATGTTTCATCTCGTAAAGACATGTCTCGTCGAACCGTTCCTATCGAGCTGGCGACGGACTTGGTTAACCCCGAGGCGAGAGATGGTTTTAAGTACCCTCGGCTTCTGGAGTGGGTACAAGAGCACCGTAAGCCGCTCCTCGAAGCAGCGCATACGATGATTCGCGCGTGGATTGTCGCCGGTAAACCCGCACCTCCTTCCGGCTACGACACCGGTGGCTTCGAGGAATGGTACTTCACGGTTGGTGGCATTCTCGCCTTCGCAGGCCGTAGCGACCTCATGGAGGGTGTGCGCGAATGGCGCAAGCAAGCCGACGAGAGCGAGCTGGAAGACCTTGCCCATGTCGCGTGGCTACATCGCACCTTCGGTGACGAGCCGTTTCTCGCCTTCTCCGCGCAGAAGGCTATTGAGGAGGCAAACGTAGCACATGAGTTTGTACCTCTTCCTTCTGAACTCTGGACGGTGGAGAATGCCACGGCCCAGCGCCTTGGACGCATGTATACCCGTTTCCAAGACCGACCTTTCGACGGTTACGTGCTACGAAGCGCTGGAACGGTCAATCACACGAAGCGGTTCCAGGTCGTACGTGTCGATCCTGATGGTCCTGACGATGACCACGGTGATGCCGGCACTGGTGGTGACAGTGGCAACGGCGGTGGCGGTACTCCCCCACCAGCACCGGAGCCGACGCCAACACCTGCGGAAACAGTAGACGAGCCAGCAGACCCTGCAGCACCTGCCGACAGCACAACCGTCGTGTTCGACCTTGAGACTGGTGGCGCAGATGACCTGCAGGCCACGGATGATCCTGATTTCGTGCGTCTTGCCGCTTACTCCGTCAACGGTGCAGAACCTGTTGCCACTACTGACATCGCTGGTGAACTCATCCCGCTGCTAGAGCGTGCAGACAGGATTGTCGGCCATAATGTCGTGCAGTTTGACCTGCCCGCGCTTCGACGGCGTTTCGGCCTGGACGACAAGGCGCTTATCGAGGCTGGCAAGGTGCACGACACGCTGGTTCTCTCCCGATTGGCTGCTGAGGGCGCTGACCTTGAGCATGGCCTCGATGCTGTAGCCGAGCGCTGCGGAGTGGACGGCAAACTGCTGAAAGACGGCAAGTCTGCGCTAAAGGCCCTGAAGAAGCAATACGGCGGCTATGACAAGATCCCCGTCGACAACACCGAATACGTCGCGTACGCGCTGCAGGATGTGCGTGCGAACGTTGCCGTCTACAACCAGGTGCTCTCGGCCGCCTTGGAGGCTGTCAGTGAGGATTATCTGCAGCGTGAGCACGAGAAGATGCACGCACTGAGCGTTGTGGAATCTCGCGGCATCCGCGTAGACCTTGCTAAGGTCGAGCAATTCCTCGGAGAGGAAGCAGCTGTCAAGGCTGAGATCCGCGCATGGCTCGTGGCTAACGTGGGCATCCCCGACAAGGGTAAGGCACCCTGGACGACCAAGGAAGGCAAGCAGGCCTTCGCCGAGTACCTGGACCAGTTTGGCGCTGCGTTACCCCTCACAGACAAGGGCGAAATCAGTACCAGCTCCGAGGCGTTCAACGGGCTTGCAGAGCAGCGCGCTGACGTGCCTGAGATCGTCGAGCTGGCAGCTAAGATGGATAAGCTTCTTAAGTCCTCTACACCTGCCTCGACGATCAAAAAGTACTCACACGGAGACAAGGTGTACCCGAGTATTCAGGCAGGCCAAGTCACGGGCCGGTTAAGTACCACGAAACCTGGCATGACTGTCTTTGGGTCTCGTAATGAGCGTCTCCTCAGACAGCGTGAGATGATCCTCCCGGACAACGCTGGTGAAGCGTTGATCTCGGTTGATCTCTCCCAAATCGACGCGCGCTGCATGGCAGCAGGTAGCGGTGATGCTGCCTATGCTGCACTGTTTGCCCCCGGCCGCGACGCCCACACGGAAATGGCTATTCGCGTCTTCGGTGACGCTGAGCGCAGGGCTGACGCAAAGGCGCTCGGCCATGCTGCGAACTACGGTATGGGACCAAAGAGTTTTGCAGCCCACGCTGGCATCTCCGAGGTCGAGGCAAAGGGGCAGTTGGACCGTTTGCACTTCGAGTTCCCGCAACTCGAATACTTCAAAAACCACCTGCGCAAGCACGCCGAGGCACTCGGCTGGGTTGCAACCGGGTTTGGCCGTCGCGTGGCTGTAGGCCGCTCCACTGCGTACACCCAAGCCCCTGCGGCCTACGGGCAAGGCACGGCACGTGATGTGTTCCTGGAGGGCGTGATGAACCTCCCGCAGGAGGTGCTAGAGATGATCCGTATCTTCGTCCACGACGAGATTGTGCTGTCGGTGCCGCGTGACCGTGCAGAAGAGATCAAGCAGACAGTTATGGCTGCCTTCAACGCCGTCACGCTGCCCGGCAAGGACGGTGTGGAAGTCCCTGTCCTGTCTGACTCTGCAGGCCCTGCGGAGTCATGGGCTGGCTGTAAGTAGGGGTGCCACATGAGCGCCCTACTGCCCACGCGTGGTCCACCGCGTGTGAGTGACTTAGCCCTACAGATAGACCACAACCAAGGAGAAAAATCATGTCTTTTCGTGAAGACTACGAGGCCGCGATGCTTGAAGAACAGCGGGCCAAAGACGCCGTGAATGAAGCCCGCCGTGCACACAAGGCGGCGAAGGAACGGCTAGAGAAGATGCACGGGTATGCCAAAGAGTTCGAGAGGCTACTCAACAGCGACAAGTCTGCATCCACCGACGCCGACAAGGCGGCCAAGCCCACCGAGCCTGACGGTGAGAAGTCGTCTGGTACCGACAGCGGAGCGTCTGGCGAGCCGGATAACTCCGGCGAGTCTGTACAGAATTAGGCGCGAGACTGTGCGGCCGGACCCCGTGTCGCCGTACAGCCTGAGCGCGAAAACTGTACCGCTGTAGCGGTCACTCCCCCATCGAAACCCCGTCCTCGTGGCGGGGTTTTGTCGTGCCCAGAGTCACTGTCGTGGCCGTGCTGCAGGGCTGCAGCAACGCGAAAACAGTCCGGCTACGGCGGATATTCCGAAGGATATTTTGGCAACCGGTTACGAACCGGTTACACGCAAAAAACAATCGGTTCATAACCGATTTTTTACCGTCTGAGCTGCAGCGATGACGGATTTGATGTGTCAGAGCTGATTTTCAGCGCTGACACCGTAAACACAGTATAAGGGGGTGCGACGCCAGGACTTTTTTGAAAAGTCTTATTTTCACTGCATGACCAGGGAAAATGCACCGCTTACATACCGGCGTCAATTTTCGCGCCGAAAATGCGCACCGCTTCATAACCGGTACATTTTTAATGTGACGGTTATGTCGGGCTTCGTCAGAAGACTCTGGCAGGGTCGAACGGGGCGAATAGCGCCGTGAAGACACTGCCCTGCTACGGGGCCTGCGGAGATCGCCACAGCGTATCTTCGCAGGTCACGTAGCTTTTCGCACAAGGCGAAGCGGAAAAGCCGACCGAATAGGGAGGGTTTTCACGCGAGCAGATTGCCCGCTGCAGGCGCCCCCGTGAGACCTCAGTTATCCGAGCTTGTGAGGTGGCTAGACTGAGGTCTTTAGGGGGCTAAAGAACTTCAATTTTCTGGGGTAGAATCGTTTGGGACGGCAACGCAAGGGACCCGAACGATTCTTAGGGGACCCAGGAAATTGAAGTTCGCCATGTTGGCGCGCACTTGGAGGGGTCGAAGACAGAGGCTCCGAGTGCGCGCCAACATCTACAGGAGGTACGCGATATGTCGAAGACATCTACAGCGCAGAAGGGACGCGCAGCGTTCAATCTGCGCCATCTCCGCCGCGACAACTGCGGCGGAGACACGCGAGGAGACCGCAAGCGACTCCTCAAGGAGGCGATGCGAGAATTAGATCCGCAGGATCTCGCGCATCAGGCCGCGATGAATAGCAATATCGTCGTGGCCGATGCGCATTTGAACGTTCCGTTCGTCAACGACGGCAACGGCACGTTCCGACGCGCTGCGTCCGTCGAGGAGGTCTTGGCGTACCAAGACGCCCGGATGGACGGCGTGCGCGTACAGAAGAACAGTTTCGAGACGTCTCTGTTCGTCGTGCATCTGCCGAAGTCGATGTGTGTAGAGGTCCCCGACTTCTACACCAGCACTGTGGACGGCCGTGAGGTGAAGCGCGCACGGCTTGTCGCACGGAACTACGACGAAGCGAAGGAGTACCTCGAAGAGTCGATGCGCTGGCTCGCCGAGAACTTCATCCCCGGCGGCATCGATGCCGTAGCCGGTGGGGATATGAACTTCGACGAATCAACGCCACACATCCAGTTCCAGGCTGATACGTTCTCGCCGAAGCCGGATGATCCCGACAAGCTCCGCTGCCGGCCCGGCATCGCGTACAACACTGATGAGTCGGTGCGGTACATATCTGGCCCGAAGAAGGGCAAACAAATCTCCGGGAACCAGAAGTTCATCGACGCGCAGCGTGGACTTAGAGAGCACATGTACGCGTTGGGTTACCCGGTAGAGCTAGATGTGTCTGAACGTCACAATGAGTCGCTGAATCTTGACCGTTACGTCGAACAGCAGGACCGGGAGCGCGACCTTGCGAACCGTGAGGACGAGGTGGAACGGAAGCACAGCTCCGTACAGCGAGATGTCGATGCTGCAGCGAAAGACCGCAAGCAAGCTGCAGAAGAACTCGAACGGGCGCAGCAGGCCCGTGAAGAAGCCCAGCGTGTGCAGGAAAATGCTGAACAGCAGGCTCGCGAGGTTGCCGAGCGCGTACTCAAAGAAGCACGCGAGAAGGCCGAGCAGGACGCCGAAAAGATTCGTGGTGATGCACAGAAGGATGCTGAACAGGAGTTGGGTCTTGCCGAGGCACAGGCGGAAGAGTTGCTGGACCGTGCCAAGGAGGTTGAGAGCGCCGCCGAAGCCAAGCTCAAGCGTGTAGAGCAGGAAGCTGAACAGCTCCGCAGCGAAGCACGCGAAAAGGCCGAGCAAGAAGCCGAGCAGATCCGCAGTGACGCACGCAAAGAAGCTGAGCAGACGCTGGGTCTCGCTGAAGCTCAGGCAGATGAGCTGCTTGACCTTGCCGAAGAATTCGGCAGTGAAGAACATGATGAGGCCACACGTGACGCTGCAGTAACGCGCGAGGAAGCAGAGCAGGAAGCGAAGATCATCATCGAGGAAGCAACGCAGTCGTTGCAGGAGATTTCGCATGTTGATCAGGACTTTTTGCGGGTCGAGATTGACAGCAACCCAGAGATGAAGCAACGGTACCGCGAGATCGTCATCGACCGTACTCAGGAGGAAAGCGCTGCAGTACTGCGTCGCGCGCTGGAACGCATCGCTAAGCGCCGCCAGCAGGAGCAACAGCGCGACCACGACGGTGGCAAGGAGTCTCCCGACGGTGACAAGGAGTCCCCCGACGGCGGCAAGCCGTAGATGGGGGGTCTCCCCTGCCCTGTATGGCCCTGTAGCGGCCTAACAGGATGTCGCCAGGGTCAGTGTCCAGCGACAGCGCTAAAACCGCTCTAATTCAGCGAAAATCGAAGAATTAGAGCGGTGTTTTTTGAAGCGTCCTGGGTTCAGATTCAGGTAACTCAAGGATGAGTGTGAATCCGGGGTTTGTGTCTTTGAGAAGGCCCTTTAGAAGCCTTCAAGTACTTCGTAGAGGGCGGTGGCTAGGGTTAGTCGCCGTCGCTAGCTGTGCTTGGCTGTTAATGTCATGTCGACCAACTGCAGGAAGCGTATAACGTAGTCTTTGACAAAGCCTGCGGTGCCTTCATTGAGATGGCCGGAGTCTTCGAAGAGGGTGGGGGATTGGCCAAGGAATACCTCGGGCTGACCAGGAAGCGGCATATCGAAGTAGGACAGGGCGAGCCGGAGGTTCTTCTGTGAACTGTAGCCGCCCATGCGGCCTACAGAGTGACTGATGATACCTGCGGGAAGGTTCTTCCAAGCCACATCCGAGTTGGGCTTGGAACCGATGTCCACTGCATTCTTGAGACAGGCAGGGATAGTACGGTTATTTTCCGGGGTAACAAAGAGGACGCCGCTCGAGTTCTTGATGGTGTCGCGGAAAGTGGTGTACTCAGCTGGAATGGGCTTGTCCGTGACCGAGGGGTCATCGTAGTCGAAGTCATAGAGCGGCAAGTCACGGATTTCAACGATGTCTGCCTGGTAGTTTTCAGGGATCATTGTGAGCACTTCGTGTGCAATCTTGCGCGCAAATGAGCCGCGGCGCAGGCTGCCGACGATAACACTAATGCGTGGGGTGGTCATAGGAAGTCCTTTCTTCTTAGTTGGGCGTAGGTACGTGCGATCAAGGGAGAAAAGGCTTGCAGCCAAAGGCAGGCGGTGGCCCGGCGGCGTGGGCGGCAGTAAGAAAGTTATGCACTTTGTCTTCTTCATGGCGGAAGTACAGTTCGATGAGTCCTAACAGTCCCCCGAGGACGGCCTCCCGTGCGGCGGACGTATCCAAAAGCCGCATGGCTGCTGGTTGGTTTCCTTCGCGGATGGCTTCAAACAGCGCGATGGTCTCAAGCCAGCTTCCTTGGTCTGGTCGTGGAAACGGTTTAGAAATCCCAGTCATCATCACTCGTTTCTTCAGCGGTGCCAATGACATAGGAGGAACCGGAGCCGGAGAAGAAGTCATGGTTTTCATCTGCTCCAGGTGCTAGGGCAGCGAGGATTTCCGGGTTCACTTCCGTTTCTTCAGGTGGGAAGTAGTCCGGGTAGCCCAAATTCATGAGCGCCTTATTGGCGTTATAGCGAACGAATACAGCTACATCATCCATGAGCCCCAACGGCTCATATAGCTCGCCGGAATAATCCAGCTCTAGGGCATAAAGCTCTTCGAGCAAGGAAATAGTGAAATCATGCATCTCCTGTTGCCGTTGTGGAGAAGACGTTTCCAGTCCGCGCTGGTACTTGTAGCCTGAGTAGTAACCGTGCACTGCCTTGTCACGCAGAATGAGGCGAATCATGTCTGCCGTATTTGTCAGGGTGGCGTGGACGGAAAAATGCAGGGGAAGATAGAAACCCGCGTAGAGAAGCAGCGAGGAAAGCAGCGTCGATGACACTTTGCGCTTGAGTGGATCGGGTCCAAAATAATGAGTGAGCACTTTTTTGGCGCGTGCCTGGAGAAGGTCATTATTCACCGCCCAGCGGTATGCCTCATCAATTTCTTTCGTACTGCTCAAAGTAGAAAACACTGAAGAGTAAGAACGGGCATGGACTGATTGCATGAAGGCGATGTTGGTATACACGGCCTCCTCGTGCTCGGTGCGGGCATCTTGGATCTGACAGATTTCGCCCACAGTGGCCTGGACGGTGTCCAGGGTGGTGAGTCCCGTGAACACCCGCATGGTGAGGTTGCGTTCCTCCGGTGTCATCCTCTGCCACGCCGGGAGATCGTTTGAAAGTGGAACCTTTTCTGGCAACCAAAAGTTGGTGGTGAGGCGGTTCCACACTTCAAGATCCTTCTCATCGCTCACCCGATTCCAATTGATGGCGCGGATGCGGGCTGAAGGGTCATGCCGGTAACTTGGCGGCGTAACTGAGATGCTGGTTAGCTCAGCAGTGTTTGATGTTGAAGACATAGCTTCTTTCTTTCTTGATGGATGGTTGTGAATGAAGGAAGGACCGTGTTCCTACAGGGCACAGGAAACGCAGCCTTCGACCTCGGTTCCCTGGAGTGCAGGTTGGCGTAAACGGATGTAGTACAAGGTCTTGATTCCGGCTTTCCAGGCATAGATTTGTGCCTTGTTGATGTCCCGCGTAGTGGTGTCAGCGGTGAAGAACAAAGTCAGGGAAAGCCCTTGGTCCACGTGTTGGGTGGCCATAGCGTAGGTGTCGATGATTTTTTTGTACCCCACGGTGTAGGAGTCATCGAAATACTCCAAGTTGTCGTTGGTCATTTCCGGCGCGGGGTAGTACACGCGCCCCAAGCGGCCTTCCTTGCGTATTTCAATCTTGGAGGCAATCGGGTGTATGGACGCGGTGGAGTCATTGATGTAGGAAATTGATCCAGTGGGTGGAACTGCCTGCAAGTAGGCGTTGTAGATGCCGTCTTGCATCACTTGGTTCTTGAGCCGTAGCCAATCCTCGCGTTGAGGAATCTGCACGCCAGCCTCATGGAATAGCTGTTTTACGTGGTCAGTGGCCGGCGCCCAGTCTTGGTCGATGTACTTGTCGAAGTAGACGCCAGTGGCATAGGTGGATTCTTCAAAGCCAGTGAATCGTTGACCTTTCTCAACCGCTAGCGCATGGGATGCACGGAGCGCATGATAGGTCACGGTCAGGAAATAGATATTTGTAAAGTCCAGTGCTTCGGCGCAGCCATAAGGAATACGCTTGGAAGCCAGGAAACCGTGGAGATTCATTTGGCCCAACCCGATGGCATGCATGGATGCATTACCGTGAGCGATGGAAGGAACAGCTTCGATATTTGTTAGGTCTGAGACCTTCGTGAGAGCGCGCACCGCGGTTTCAACAGTTTCCCCAAAGTCCGGTGATTCAAAAGCTTTAGCGATGTTGAGCGACCCTAGATTGCAGGAAATGTCCTGGCCAACGGTGGTGTAGTTACCTGAGGCGCCGTAGGTGGATGGCGTGTTGACCTGGAGGATCTCACTACACAGATTGGACATATTGATATGTCCTTTGAGGGGATTAGCGCGGTTGACCGTATCCTCAAAGAGTATGTAGGGGTATCCAGATTCAAACTGAAGCTCAGCCAGCGTGGTGAAAAACTCGCGGGCCTTGATAGTCGTATGAGAAATTCGCGGATTGGAAACCAGCTCGTCGTAATACTCGGTGATAGACATGTCAGACATGGCTACGCCGTACTCGCGAGCGATGTCATACGGGCTAAAAAGATGCATATCCTTGTTCTCTTTGGCCAGCTGGAAGGTTATATCTGGAATAACAACTCCCAGCGAAAGAGTCTTAATGCGGACTTTCTCATCGGCATTTTCCCGCTTGGTATCCAGGAAACGAAGAATATCTGGATGGTGCGCATGTAGGTAGACGGCTCCAGCGCCCTGTCGAGCGCCCAATTGGTTGGCATAGCTGAAGCTATCTTCCAGAATTTTCATGACTGGGACTACGCCGGAAGCTTGGTTCTCAATCTTTTTGATTGGGGCTCCGGATTCGCGCAGATTGCTCAGTAACAAGGCCACACCACCGCCGCGTTTTGAAAGCTGCAGTGCAGAGTTCACGCTGCGGCCAATGCTTTCCAAATTGTCTTCGATGCGAAGGAGGAAGCAGGAGACCATTTCGCCACGCTGGGCTTTTCCTGCGTTGAGAAAAGTAGGGGTGGCGGGCTGGAAGCGTCCGGTCATGATGTCATCCACCAGCTTCTCCGCAAGCTCTTCATCGCCCTGTGCAAGGTACAAAGCTGTGGTGGCGACGCGTTCTTCGTAGCCTTCCAGAAATCGCGAGCCATCAAAGGTTTTCAGTGCGTATGAAGTAAAGAACTTAAATGCGCCGAGGAAAGTGCGGAACTGATGCTTGGCTCGGTGGGCTCTGTCGTACATAGTGCACAGAAAATCGTCATCATAAAGCTCAAGGAATTCCCGCTCGTAGTATTCGTTATCAACCAACCACTCCAAGCGCTGCTTGGTGGATTCAAACTGATGCATGCGGGGAGTGACATGGTGCGCTAAAAAGTCTTGTGTTGCCTCAATGTCCTTGTCGAACTGGATTCTTCCCGAATCGTCGAATAGGTTCAGCTGCGCGTTGAGTGCATGGTAGCTCTTGCGCTTACCGACACCGCCGGCATCGTCTGCTGAAGCGGTGCGGGGCGTAGGGCCAATGGACTGTGTGGGGGTGGCCTTAAGTGGCGGCATTGTGGTTTCCAATCTGTGTGTTGCGGATGTGGTCTTCATTTTGTGGGAAATCAATGGGGTGTAATTGTTAGTTGCTTTGCTGCTCCCAAAACTTGTGAAGGCCCTGCTTTACAGCGGCAACGTCCTTCTGCGTGCCGAGTAGCTCGAAGTGATACAGCTCTGGAACGTGGCACTTAGCGGAAATGATGCGGCCGGCGACGCAGTAAGCGCTTCCGAAGTTGGTATTGCCTGAGGTAATCACGCCCCGGATAAAGGAACGGTTGATTGGGTCATTGAGGAAGTCGATGACCTGTTTGGGGACTGCGCGTTTGAGCGAGCCACCGCCGTAGGTTGGAACGATGAGTACGTACGGGTGTGAAACCTGGATCATTCCGGTTTTCTTGGGCCGCAGTGGAATGCGCACTGCGGGTCTATCTAAGCGTTCGACGAATCTTTTTGTGTTTTCAGAAACGCTAGAAAAGTACACCAAATCTGGTGAGTCTGACATGACAATCCTGCTCATCCTGGCCTTAGCCATAAGTGGGATAGGTGATGATCGAAAAGTTTAACTACGTACTACCGTAGTTGCAAACTACGCCGCACCGTAGTCTTTAAAAGGGCAGGTAGGGACAGGATTAATGAGAAAGGGAAAGACTACAGGCTGTGGTGTGCTACAAACACTGCGTCCGTAGCTGGGCGCCCAAGTACTACCCACTGAGTACTGTCGGCTACCTGTACTTCGAGCGATTCTGAAAAGGGCGTTCCTTCGCGCGTGGTAAGAACAGCCCCAATGACGATGCCTTGCTCTTTAAGGAAGGCCAGCAGTTGTGGGTCGGAATCAGAAATGCGTTCCACGGTCACCTGCGGTTGTGCGCCGCTGTCGGTGAGACGGTGCGCACTGGGGATAGTGACCTGTCCATCAACCGTAGGGATAGGGTCGCCGTGTGGATCCCTAGTGGGGTAATTGAGGAACTTATCCACGCGCTCTATGAGCATGTCAGACACCGCGTGTTCAAGATTTTCGGCTTCATCATGGACCTCGTCCCACGTATAATCCAATGCTTGAACCAAAAAAGACTCAAGCAATCGGTGGCGGCGCACCATGACCAATGCGTACTGCCTGCCAAGTTCGGTTAACTCCACAGAGCCATAGGGCGTGTGTGACACGAGCCCTTGCTTCGACATTTTGCGCACTGCATCGGAGACCGAGGAGAGCTTGAGTCCCAGCTGTTTCGCTATAAGTGTGGCGGTAACGGGCTCGGATGACCATTCCTTTAGCCCCCAGATAGCTTTCAAATAGTTCTGGGTACTGGTGGACAGCTCAGAAACAGACATGAGTAAATGTTAACCCAGCTTCCGTATGCGCCTTAGGCGCTGTGCCCCAACGCTCATAGCGAACAGAGGCCAAGTTTGAGAGGAATGCCGGTAAGGTGGGGCCAGTTAAAGCATTCTTCACTTGAAGGAGAACCACTAATGTCTGAGAAGATTTCAATGAACTTGAAGTGCGCCAGCGTAGTGCGTAATGGAATGGCTAGTACACAGTGCAGTAAAACAGCGCATGTAATGGCTCATGTAATGCACTGTGTAGAGACAGAGCGTCTGGAGCAGGAGTATCAGCGCTCCCGTACTGGACGGCGACGGCGTTATGCGTGGTCTGTGCTGAAAAAATAACCCCGCAGGTTTCCCTGCGGGGTGTTGTTGCAACTAGAACGGCACTTCTTCAGAGTCATTAGCAGCAGCGTTATCTGCGCTGTTCTCGCGGCGTGCTGCTCGTGCCTCAGACTCCTTCTTGGAGTCGATCAGCTGCACAGTGTCGATGCGCGCTACCAGCGGATAGTGCTTGTTGCCGTCCTTATCGGTGTAGTTGGCAGTCTTCAGCGAGTAGCTCACTGCAACGCGATCACCAGCGCCGATGCATCCGAAGACGCCGAGGTTCTTGGCGTCAGCCACGTAGCCAGTGAGTTCGACAATCTCTGATTCCACCTTGCCTGTGGACTTGTTCTTGAACGTATTACGTGCGTAGACGTTGAGCTTCACCGTCGCACCGCCGTTTGCGTGCTCAAAGATCTTCGGCTCGCGTGCTGCGTTGCCAACGATGGTGCCATTGTTAAACGGGTTGGACATTGTGATTTCTCCTTATATGAGTGAGTGTGTGATTGTCTTTCAATTGTGTGTTTGAGCAGCGGCTTTGCTGCTGCTGTAAGTGCTGTTACAGCACTGCCCAGGGCAGATGTGCCCCTGCTGCTTCCAGGTCGCGTAGCTCTTGTGCGGCACCCGGATCGGCGTCTTCGCCATCCATGCCGTCAGACATGAGGTAGAGCAGCTCTAGGGCTTCGTGGGTGTAGTGGTACATGGCGTGCCTCCGTGTCGTGGATTGATTCTCAATCCGTTCTTTGAGACAGCTCTGCTGTCTAGAGACCTCTCCCCTGCTCGGTGGAGATTTCCTTCTTCCCTGGTCACGGCGTGGGTAGAAAAGAAAAACCCCGCTACAGCAACTGCTGCAACGGGGTGTGAATACTAGTTTTCGAACAACTGCACGCGAGCCTGAGCACCGCCCTCGTGAACCACTTCTGCGAGACGACTGCCCTCGCCAATGTCGATTAACTTCGCCACCAGCGACGGGAACGTCTCTTTGCTGCTGATCTCGGTGGCCCTGTGTGCGGCAACGCCAGCCAGACCCGTCTGGCCGGTTGCCTGGGCCAGCACGGCAACGGTAGCCGTGAGTTGTGCCCGCATCCCCGGCCAACTGGTCGGAACGGCACGCATCACCTGTTCTGCGAACTTGAAGCCTGCCTGCGGCTCTTCCAGCAGCGCTGCCAACAGCGGGTCACGCAGTCGCGGCGTCGTAAAGCACTTCAGTGCTGAGCGGATAGCGCGAGTGCTCGGCTGGGTTATCCCTGCCGCTGCCTGTTCGTATTCCCGCTGCAGTACGTCTCGGAAGATGGGTGGCACGTACGCCAGCGCGTCCTCGATGATGTCGTTGTGTTCTGCAGCGTCGATGTTGTGCGCAGTGCTGTTCAGGCGTTCTTCGATTTCCTCACGCGAGAGCGCTGGAAGATCGCCGGTGTGTTCAAGCATCTGCTGTAGCGCTGCTGAGGCGTGAATATCGCTGATACGGCCTGCTTGTGGCACGCCGGAGTTCGGATGTAGATACATCACACACCACGCAGTACCAGCGATGATCTCAGGGGCTTGGATGACCGCGAGCACTGTACTTGGCAGCGGTGAGTCCTCGCTGCACAGAAAGTGCGTGATGGCATCGGCCTCGATCAGGTCGTCGGTGATGACGTACGCCGCAACAGCGCTGAGATCCAGCGCCTCAGACCACGCAGCGAATTTGTCGCGATCCTCGGTGAGCCGTTGCGTTGCTCCGTCTAGATCGAACCGTGCGAGCGGACCGAGGCGGAGGCTGTTGGTGTCCTTGTCGCGCTCAAAGAACGCGAGTACCAGTGAGTTCTGCGGGTAGAAACCGAGGATGCCGGGGATGTTGGCGAGCAGGTCGCCATGAGACGAAAGTGTTTGTTGAGCAGGCATGACAGTTCTCCTTTGCCGGATACGGGATCAATATGGTCAATTCCGTATCCGGCACGGCCCTGCCGTGCTCGACGTCACCCCGCACACACAGGCGCCGGGAGCGCTGCTACGAGTCACGGACAGTAGGTAGGCGCTTCCGGCGCAGCGACCTATTACGAGACGTCTTTTAAGCGCTCGATGGCTCTGTAGATCGTCGGCCGCGACACGTTGAAGGTGCGCGCCACGGCACTGACGGACTTGCCGCCCTCGATGAGTTCCTTAGCCACCTCAGCCTGCTCAGCGCTGAGTTTCGGCTTGGGGCCGGCGACCCTGCCCTGTGCGCGGGCGTGCGCCACGCCTTCACGGGTGCGCTGGATCAGCAGGTCACGCTCCCACTCGGCGAGGCTGGCCATGACGTTGATGACTACTTTGTCGGTGGGTTTGGACGTGTCGAGTGCTGGCTCTAGCACCTTGACGTTGATATCACGTTTCGCGAGGTCAGTGATGGTATTGACCGTCTCAGCGAGGCTGCGACCAAGACGGTCGAGCCTGGTCACAACAAGCGTGTCATCGGGACGCATGTACGCCAGTGCGTCATCAAGGCCGGGGCGCTGCCATTTGGTGCCACTGATGGTGTCGGTGTAGATGTGCTTCGGGTCGCAGCCAGCGTCGATGAGCGCCTCGCGCTGGGTGTCGAGCGACTGCCCTTGCTTGGAGGTGGACACACGTGCATAACCGATGAGCATCTAGTCCACCTCAGTTTCCTCACACCCCTGTGGACGATTCAAAAACGCAGCATACTGGTGAAACTTATGGGATAAGAGCTTCCTGACATACTGTTCCATATACTCAAAATCAGGTTGTCCGTTAGAAGTCGTGGGCAGCATGATTTTGAGCACTTTCAGTCGCCGATCATTGATTTCACGGTTGAAGTTGAAGTTGGACTTCTGCTGCTCAATAGTTGTAGCCAGGAAAAGGTATAGAAACGGTGAAGCGCCAGTTCTTTTTAGCATCGTCACATGATCGCTCGCGACATAGGTGAAGGGTTCATAGAACGCTTTTCCGACAGAACCGCTGTTTGCCAAACTAATACAATCGGTAAAGACCCTGCATTTGGGCGCTATCTCGATAAAGGCATCGACTCCGTTGTTAAGAGCGCTTGAGGAAACATACGGAACATCACCAGGCACTTGATCAGCGGTTTTCAGGCGCTTGCCGCGCTGCATATCCGTAAAAATTTCTGGCAACTGGAAGTCAAGCCATTCTTTCTCTTCAAGCGGGGGCACATCGACAGGGAGGGAGCTGTCGATTAAATCGGATTCCTTCGCAAACAGATACTCGCGGTTTTGCATCACCATAAGGAATCTGAACGTTAGGTAATCACCAACCGTCTTCTCGAAGTCCGTAATCGAGGGCACGGCATCGTTGAAGTAGTAGAAGCTGTGGAGCCATTCATCGTCTGGAAGCACTTTTGAAGAAACGCAGAACTTGGAAGGTGCTTCGAGATTTCCGTTCCAAACCTCAAGGAGGTGCTGGCGTTTATCCTTAGCCGTATCCCCATCCATAAGGCCGATGTGTGGTCGAACTTCGTAACCATCATCACGGAAGTCGATGAATTTAGCCTCATGCTCGGGCGGATGAGGTACACCAGCAGTGAAGACAGCAATGCAGGCATGTGTACCAACGCCATAGAAGGTATTAGGGTTGCAGGTGATCACCCCCTCCAAGGTATGCCGTTCGAGGATACGCCGTTTAGTCTCTCTCTCAATCTTGGTCTTATTAGCGACACTGGATTGAGGAATGATCACCGCAACGCGGCCTTCTTCCGTCATAGAATCAAGAAGATGCTCAGTGAAGAGAATCTCGTACTGATTAGGGTCGTCCTTGCCCTGACTGTACGGCGGATTCATCAGCCCGACAGTGGCATGTTTCTGGAGTTGAAGGTCTGCCGGGTGCTGGGATAGAAAACCGGCTGCTTGAATGTTGGAATTGCCATCGTCACGAAGAATCATGTTCGTTGCTGCGATGGCAAACATGTTCGGCTGGATCTCGAAGCCATGTAGCTGCTTCTTCTTGATGCTTCGACGCTGCGAATCACTCTCCGCAGCGTGCAGCATTTTGTGCATTGCGGCGATGAGGAATCCAGCAGTACCACAGGTGGGGTCCAAGACGATGTCGTCAGGACGCACGTCGACGAGGTCGACCATGAGGTCAGTCATGTGCTTAGGCGTGAGAATAATGCCGAGAGATTGACCGTCGCCTCCCGAGTAGCTCATGAACTCGCCATAGAAGCGACCGATGAAATCTTCAGATGTTTGCTGGTATTTGATGGCCTGGAAGACCCGCTTGTTCAAAAACTCGGTGTAGTACTTCAGAGGAGTCTTCCCGAGCGTGGGGTTAACCTCGTTCAATCGCACGCTATCGGTAATGACGGCAAATTCACGCAGGAGCTTGTCGCGCTTAGCGTCGGGGCCGACGTTTGATCGGGTTAGGCGAGCCTTGATAGCGGCCATGATCTTGTCGCCATCGCGAGACCCGGCAAGTTTGTCACCCTGAAGTGAGGCAATGGAAAAGTTTCCGTATTCAACCTCATCGAGAGCGAGCAAAATACCCGAGACAACCAAGGGCTTGTCCTGGTCTTTGAGAGTGCCAAACGTTCGCAGCTTTTCGTGAAGCTCGGCCGCGTCTTTCAGAATCTCCTTGGTCGTCTTCTCGTAGTCGGTGACTTCTTCGAGCACATGACGGGTGTAGTACTCGTAGATGTTCGACTCATTGAACCAGATGAAGGATTCGATGTCATCGAGCTGTTTGAACTCACCCCGATCATCGACGTAGAAGGGCGTGATCCGGTGACGCTTTTCGCCACCGGAGACAGCGATGGCAAAGACTTTTGTAAACTCGCTCTTGGTAGAGATGTGGCGCGCGTAGTGAAGGGCGCCGTTAACAGCGTAGTCACGGACAGCCTTGATGTCGGATAGTTCTACAACTCCATCATCATTTAACTTGATGTGAAAATCCTGGTTGGCCTTGTTCTCAATCACGATGACGAAGTCCTTGACTACAGCAACATACTCTGGGTAGCCGGGACCCCCTTTGCCAGTTTTAGAGGCAGTCTTAAGCGCCTCGTTCAATTCGGGAATATCGCTTCCCTGCGGGTCATAATCTTTAATCTCAGCCTCATCGAGTTGCTTGGCAACCCACAGGTCTACTTTGACCTCTTGCTTCGCCATCAGTCATCACGCTCGTCATGTCAGTAATAAATCGGTCGAACTTGTACAGCCCAGAAGTGCAGTGCTGTTATGAACGCATAACAGCAAGACAAAGGTGTACGAGATCGGTATACGTAGTACCTAGTGTAACACAACTAACCAATTAGCGATAGCGTACAGGCAAATAATTTCTTTCCACCGCTCGACATGCGGGGTGGCAGCAGCCGTGTCATAATTCTTCCGGGAACGTCACGGTTGAGTAGAGTGCCACCCCCCGGCACAGAGGCAGGTCTCCCCCGAACTGTCCGCTCCCGTGGCGTTCCCCTATAGACGCGCCTCGCAGGCAACTACTGCCGCCAAGCGATCTGCACACGGTGTGGATCGAACTTCTTCGCACCAGCCTTGCCGGGCAGAATACGGATTTCCATGAGCAGCCGAGTAAGCCTGCGCTTGTCCTCGACAGAGGCACCGCTCCACCACTCAGCGAAGTCAGGGCCATTGGCAAGTTCTACAGCGAGAGGGTCAGCTTCACGGCTCGTGGTCAGCTCGCGCATCTTCTCGTCGATAGTGGAGATTTGATCTTCGATTTTCTTCGACACGCGCGCGAATGTGGACATGTCAACATCTGCAGCAATAATCGCTTCTTCGATCTGTTCTCGGCGCGCTAGCAGCACGTTTCGCTCGCCTGCAAGCTCCTGTAGCTGTTCGGTAAGACCGTCATCCTCCGGCGTTAAGGCGTTGCGTAGTGCATCCACGGCATCTGGCTGCGCCATGCGCTTGATGATGACTGCCTCGATAAGGTTGTCCACCTCAGCGCCGATGGACACGTGTGTACCACCAGGTTCAGACCGCTTGCACGTGTAGTACCGGCGCGGCTCACCCGCCTTGTTCCTTCGGCTGCGGGCGTACATAGGATCACCGCAGGTGCAGGTAAGCACTGATGCAAGAAAGTAGCGGGGCGCGTTGCCACTGTGTGACCGCCGCCGTGACGGGTCACGTAAGACAGCATCAAGCTTCTCGCCGGTGGCTTCGTCGATGATCGCAGGCCAGTTGCCCTTACCTACGATCCGACGGTCTTTGACAAGACGGTAGCCGGTGTCTGGGTCAGTGGGGTTGAAGGTACTCAAACCACGCACACGCGGATTGAGCAAAATGTCCCGCAGTGTCGGCGCCGTCATGGGTCGCCCGGTTGTAGCAGTCAGGCCTCGTGCATCAAAGATCTCTCGCACCGTTTCACGCAGAGTCTTGCCAGCAATGATCATTGCAGCAGCGTCGAGGATGGCCTGAGCCTCTTCGTCAATGACGGTTACGGCGTCAGCCTCGTAGCCAAACATCCTTCGTCCACCTGTCTTCGGCCGTCCTGTACGTGCGCGGTCCTCATAGGCGGCTCGGATACGTGCAGCACGGTCGATGGACTCCTGCTCAGCGATGAGACCGAGGATCACGATGGTAAGCCGCGATGCTGGGTCGCTGGGGTCAATGTTGTAGCCCCGGTTCGCCTTCACAGTGACGTTGTGCTTCTCGCATAGCTCAAAGAGAGCGAGCGTGTCTTTGGTACGGCGGGTAAGACGGTCAAGTGCGTACACGTACACAACGTCGATCTCACGGCTCTCGATAGCGTGGATCAGCTTGTCGTACTCAGGCCTGTACTCACCCGAGAACGCGGAGATGTTGTTGTCCACGTAGGTAGCGACCAGCTCAGCCTCGTCAGCCTCAGCCTGCTTAGTGGCAAGGTGTATCTGCCGCTTAATACCAGCTTCTTCCTGCTTATCAAGTGAAATACGTGCATAAATCGCCGCGCGCTGCGTTGTGGTGGTTGCCATGCGGTCATTGTAGCCCAAAGCCACATTCTGGATTGCCCGAACCGGTCGCCCCAATACACAGGCCGTGCGGGCCCATGCCACCCTCGGCGGATTCTTTGAGGTCAATGGATACCGCCTGCCCCTCCGGGGTGATACCTATAGGCACTTTTAACCGGCTGGCGCCAGTGCGCCCCTGCCCGGGCCACAGTCCACCGGCACGATGCAGGTCGGCGGCGTCTTCCATGCCCACCATGGGCAAAAGCTCCCCGTCGAACGTCCGCTCCGCCGCCACGGTTCCGGCGGGCCGGTGATAGCTGGCCATCCGCCGTGCGCACAGCGTGGCGTAGTCCGCCGTGACGGTGTCCGCCACGCCCAGGCGCTCATCGCCGGCCGCGGTGACGACGCGCAGATCCCCCTCGGCATCGACAAGCAGACTCAGCCCCTCCTGCTCCGCCCGCTGCCCCAGAGCGGTGGTGCGCTGCGATCCCACCTCGATGATGGTGGTGTACCCCGCGGTGAAGAATTCCTCGACGCCGGTGGTGGGCACGGAATCCACGATGAGCAGCCGGAAGTGCGCCTGCCGGGGACTGCGCGCGTGCGGCAGCCACTTCAGCCAGTCCCATCGCGCGCCCACCCCGAGGGCGCTGACGGAGACCGCCTCCGGGCCATGGAACGACACCAACTGCAGGATCACCGCGCGGACGAATGCCCGCGCCTGCGGGCCCGCCACCCCAACGAACGGGAAGGCCTGCAGCTGGATGACCACCGGCATGTCCGGCAGCGTTTCCACCGCCTGCAACGTGTGGCGGAGGCTCACCGCGCACACCGGATCCAGGTCCTCACTCGCGCCGGCGTCGGGCACGGTAATCGGCGTGCACAGCCGCGCCCTGCCGAGCCCCACGCGCGCTTCCAGGGCATCCGGATCCCCAGCGGCGCGCTCCCACATCCGCGGCGCGCCGATGATAGCCGCCAGTTCATCCGGCCCGGGGTGCCGGTGCGTTTCGTGGGCGCGCTGTTTGGCCCCGTTGTCCTCGGCCTTTTCCCGGAGTGCCTTGAGGTGTCGCAGGTAGGTCCGCCGGGTCTCATCCGGGTCGTTCGTGCCGCCTTGCGGGCTGAACATCATGAACACGCTCATGAGCATCATGACGGGAAACAGCAGCATCATCGGGCTGACCTGCCGCCCGTCCTTCGCCCCGCTGAGCAGGATGAGGGCGACCAACCCCACCATCGCGGCAATCATCACCACCGGCATCAGGATGCGCACCAGTGGAACCGGTTGTGGGCGCGCCGCCTCCGGCACGGCCTCCGCCGTGATGTTGCCCTGTGGCAACGGCGGTGCCGGCTCGCGCGACGACATGGCGACCGGCTCGACAGCACGGTCGGAATCTAGGCCCACGATCGCGTGGCTCATGTACTTCTCTCCCCGAAAGTCCCCGAATTATCCCCGAAAATGCCCCCCACCACTTTTCGCCCCGATGCGCTAGCGGTGGACACGGTGCCCACAGTAAGCCACAATTGTGCGCGTTGGGCAAGGGGAATGGCCCACACACTTTCATTTTCGGGGGACAATCATCGTGGCTGTAGCGACGCATACTATCCGTGCCACCGTGCGTATTCACGTGGGCACGTACCGCAAGGAACTGGACTTATCTCTGCCGGCGACATCGAGCGTGGGCGAGTGCGTGGACGAGATCATCGACTTCACCGGGGCGCCGCGGATCACGCGGCCGTGGCGGGTGTCCACGGCGGCAGGAAGGCGCATCGATCCGACGGTTGCGGTGCGCGACACGGCGCTTGTCGATGGTTCCGTGGTCGTCTTAAGCCCCGAAGAACACGCCCCCGCACCGGTGATCCGCGGCGCGGCGGAGGCGCTAGCCACCGACGCCGCCGAGGCAGCCCCGCGGGGCATCCCGGTCACTTGGTCCGTTATCGGCGCCATGTGCGCGGCCGCGGTTATCCACGCGGCTGCCCCACTGCCGGTCGCGCTCGTCGCGGTTGGCGCGTTAACGGGCGCCATCGGGGTGTGGTGCCGACGGCGCATCGATCCCACGCCCTTGAGCATCGTCGCCACCGTCGCGATGGTGCTCGCGGCTGCCTACTGGGTCGCCGACGACGTAGCACCCTCCTTATCGCTCGTTTGCGCGGCGATGGCGCTGGCCGGCGGATTTGCGTTATTTCTCGGCCACCTGGCGCGGCTACACGGCCCGCGCACCACGGCGGCGGTGTTGACGTGCGTGGTGATGGCCGCCCTTGCAGCCCTCGGGGCGCTGATGCCCGGGCCGACGTCCGCACTGGGAACCACGCGGGCACCGGCGACGGCCTCGGCGAGCATGGTGCTCGCGGCCGCGCTTATCACCGTGACCATCGCCCCGGGGCTGACCAGCCGGGCGGCGGGGTTGAAGGTGCCGCAGTTGCCCACCGCCGGCGAGGACCTAGGGGTCGCCGATACCCCGCCGGACGATGCCGGGGACAACGCCGCGCGTGCACTCAAGCTGTACTCCGGGGTGACCCTGGGGTTAACTTTCGCCTGCCTGCCCGCGTGCGCGGCGCTCGCCTTCGCCGGCAGCGGGGTGCGCTTTCCCCTGGGCTGGGCGGGCCTTCCGGGGGACTCGGTCGAACCCCTCGTGGGTACGCATGCGGACGGGGCGGGGTTTGCGCAAGCGTTGCTGTACATCATCTCCGGCGCAATGGCGCTGCACGCGGCCCGGCACCGCGAGCCGGTTGCGGAGTGGGCTCTCAACGCACTGACCGCGTCTGCCGCCGGCGCCGCGTGCCTGGCCGCCTGGGTGCGGTGGGCCGAATGGCCCGCCGGGGCCGGATCTAGCGCCGGCACCGAGCACCCCTGGGTGATGCTCGCGGTGGCAGCCATCCTTGCCGTGTGCGCACTCACGGTCCCGCTGTGGGCGCATGCCGTGCCATCCCTGGAACCGACCACGGTCCGGTGGGCAGAGCGGGCGGAATCCCTCGCCGTCGCGGCATGCTTGCCGCTGGCCGCACACCTGCTGGGACTGTTCGTGTTGCTGCGGGGACTGGGGTAAACCGCCATGGCTGCACCCCACTTCCACTCGCCGCGCCGGCGGCAACCCTCACTGGAGATAGCCCTTGTTTCCTGCCTGCTTGCGGTATTCCTCGCGGCGACGCCCGCCGTGCCTGTCCGTGCCGACGAAGCCGCAGAACCCAATGGGCCGGCGGAGTTTGCCCACTCCACCCCGCCCGACGTGGAGTGCGCAGTGCCCGCGCTTGCCGATGCCGCCGGAACCCCACCCGCTCCACCTGCCCTGGACGATCTCGGCATCGACCGCGAACAGTTGCGCGCGCACGCTACCGGCGGCGGGGTGAAGGTGGCGGTGATCGATACCGGGGTGGCCCCGCACGAACAATTCACCCACGTCGAGGCCGGGCCCGACTTTGTCACCCCGGAATCGCCGAATCCGCTGTGGGACTGCGACGGGCACGGCACCGCGGTCGCCGGCATCATCGCCGCACGCGACGCGGGGCTAGCGCCCGACGCCACGATCTTCGCGGTGCGGCAAACCAGCGCGCACTTCCGGAACCGACAAGGAGACGCGGACCAGGCACCGGGCCTGTCACCCGACGACGAGGGGTTCGCGGCCGCGGGCAACCTGGGCACTCTCGCCGAAGCCATCCGCGCGGCAGTCGAGGCCGGCGCGCACGTCATTAACATCTCGGTGGTCTCCTGCGTGCCGCGCGATGTCGCCGACCAGCTCGACACGGGCGTGCTGGACTCGGCGCTGGGTTTCGCCGAGGAACGCGGCGCGGTCGTCGTCGCCGCGGCGGGCAATGCCGGTCCCGGGTGCGAGCCGGGGGACGCGGTGTTCCCGGCGCACTCCCCGACGGTCCTGGCCGTCGGCGCTATCGACGTGCCCGACCCGCACCGCTTCGCCGACTACTCGCTGCCCGGCGCGCCGTCGCCGGAGCTACCCACGCTCTCCGCTCCCGGCGAGCACCCCGTCGCCCTGGCCGCGGCTCCCACGGGGTGGGCGACGGGAACGATCCAGCCGCAGGGCCGTGGCCAGGGGCGGGATTCGGTCGCGGGTTTCGTGGGCACCAGCTTCGCCGCCCCAGTGGTGGCTGGCACCGTCGCCTTGCTCAAGCAGCGCCACCCGGATGCCTCCGCGGCGGACCTGCGCGCGCTGGCCGTCCAGTCGGCGGAGCCGCACACCGGGTACCTCGACCCGCTTGCCGCGGTGACCGCCCGGCCGGCGAGCTACGACACGGCCGCCCGCGACAAGACCGTGGAGATCCAGCCGCGCGAAACACCTGCCGCGCCGCGGCGCGTGACACTTCTCGGCGGGCTCAGCGCCGGGCTGGTATTTATCGTGTTGGTCTTTATCGCTCTAATCCCACGGCCTCGAAGAAACCGGTGAGGAAGTCGAACTGCCCGGCGCGCCAGCTGGCGTAGGCCAGGCCGACGAATACCACCCAGATCACCGCGACGAGCAGGGCGATAAGCCCCCAGCGCACGGGCCGGGATTGGCGCTTGAACCAGTCGGTAAAGCGGTCGTATTGGTGCACGCCCCAGTCCAACAGGCCGCGGGCCCACCGCTGCTCGAGCGACAGGATGCCCACGCCGATAAAGGTGGTGAGCCAGCCTTGGCCGGGTAGCGGGATGGTGATGATCCCGACGATGAGCACGATCCACCCAACAACCAGCGTGGCGGGACGAACGAGAAAGCCGTATTTGCGGTCCTTCAATCCCGCGTGGAAGCCGCGCAGCTGGTCTACGCGGTGTTCTACCGCGTCGCGCATCGATGCCACAGCGAGGCCTTTCTGCCGCAGAATGTACAGGGTGGGGTACGAACCGAACGATTCAAACGATTCAAACGATTCGGACGATTCGAAGATTCTGCACAGTCTAGCGACCGCCCTGCCGTTTGTGGAAGCGGTGCGCACCCGGTAGTTAGTACGTCACACGCAGCGCACTGTCGCGGTCTAAGGAGCTGCCTTCCGGCAACAGCCGCACGATCTCCCACGGCGCGGTGCCGGAAATGGTAACGCCCAGCGCCTCCAGCGCGGCCGGTTCTGGGACGAGGTGGCGCTGGCCGGTCGGAGACACCAGGTGAAGGCTGTGCCCGGTGTCGACTACCACCGCGCCCTCATTCAATCCGGCGAAGCGATCGGCTATCGCGGTGCCGGACAGTTCCACCGCCCCGACCGCTGGGGAGAGCTCCGCACCGCCGTCCGCGGCAGCGCACAGCCAGCCCTCGGTAGTCCCCACCAGACGCGGGACGCGCGGCGGCAGGTGGGTGGGCGGCAACGGGACATCGCCAAGCGCGGCCACCTCCGTCGTCCGCGCCTCCCGCGTGGGGGCTCCGGCGGCCGCGAGGACCCGCGCCTCGGCGTCGCTGAGTTCCGCCACCCCGTCGACCGATCGCGCCCACTGGGTGCCGTCCTCGGCGTTCCAGACCTCCGGGAGCGGATCGGGCAGGGCGAACTCCGGCTGTTCCGCAAACGCGTTGAGGAACTCGCTGGGAACCTCCCACACCCCTGCCGCAGCTGCGCCGGGGGTGTCGATATCGAGACCGCGGCGCACCGCCCGGCCTAGAGGATCCTCCGCGCCCGGCAGGCGGGTACGGCCGCGGCTCGTAATCAGCCACTGATCACCACCCATTTCCTGAACGAGGGCCGCACGATCATCGCCAAGCGGAACGCTCGGCCGCTCCGGATCGCCGGCCCGCACCACGGTGGCTGCGGCACTGGGATCCTCCTCGCGGTGATCGCGGCAGACCGCCCACTCGGATGCCGCGCTGGAGTTAGCGTTGGCTGTCTCGGCGAGGAACCCGGGGGCATCGGCAATACCCAGCGGCGGGCCGAAGTTGGCCACCGCGAGCGCATCGCGGCCCACTGCCGCAGGCTGGCTCGGTTCCCCGGCAATAAGGCGGGCGGACGTCAGGTTCGCCACCGGGTGGTAGGTCCCGTCCACGCGGACCAGCAGCTGGTCGCCGGCCGTGCGCACGATGGGCGCGTCGCCGGGACGCGGGTTGGGTTGCAACCACGCCAGGACCCCGGCGCCGACCGCGACCATGACCACCGCCACCGTGCCGAAGATGAGCGCGCGTCGGCGCCCGACCAGCGGGTCGTGGATCATGCGAATATCTTTCATCACCAGGCCGTGCTCCACCCGCCGCCATAAGAACCGGTGGCCGGATACCTGTGCCTTCGTGGTAGGCCGAAAACGCCCCATGGAAGTGCTCCCCCTTGCACTGACAAAATTCCCCCGAATAAGTGCGGGTTTAACCGTAGCCGAGCCCGGCCCTCCCCGCTACTGCGGCGGGAGGGAACGCTTGTCGCGGGTGACCTCCGCCCGGGCGGCGAGCTCACCTGCGTCCGGGTAGTCCACTCCCGTCAGGCTCAAGCCCTTGGCGGGCGCGACCGGTATGGCGGAAGAGCGCTTAGTTTCCTCCAGCATGGCGGCGGCGAAATCGACGTCACGGCGCCCCTCCCCGACCGCGAGGCAGCAGCCCACCAGGGAGCGGACCATCGACCAGCAGAACGCGTCGGCGCTCACGCGGGCCTCATACAGCTGCGGCTCGGTCGGGGTGGAGATGTCGTGCCAGGTAAAGGATTCGAGCGAGCGGATCGTCGTGGCGTTCGGCTTCGCCTTGCAGAAGGCCGCGAAGTCGTGCAGCCCAGTCAGCACCGTTGCGGCTTCCGCCATCGCGTCGATGTCAACTGGTTTGGGCCAGCTGGCCGTGTCACGTTCCCGGGTGGGAAGCGGGCCGGCGGGATGCGTGGTCACCCGGTAGGTGTAATGGCGGCGCAGGGCGGAAAAGCGGGCATCGAAAACCGCGGGCGCGGCCGTACACCCGCTGACGCGCATATCGGCCGGAAGCAGGCGGGACAGGCGGCGCACCAGCCGCGTCGGATCGCCGTCGATGGAGCGCTGGTCCAGGCTGGCGGCTGAAACGTCCGCGTGCGCAACCTGGCCGGCGGCATGCACGCCGGCGTCGGTGCGCCCGGCCACGGTGAGGTTTACCGGCTCCCGCAGCACAAGCTCCAGGGTCTCCTCCAACGTCTGCTGTACGGTGCGCAGCGCGTCCTGACCGGGCTGGGGTTTCTGCCGCGCCCACCCGTGAAAGTCGGTGCCGTCGTAGGCGATGTCGAATCGCAGCCGGAGCTGGTCAGGCAAGCGGGCGTCCGTGGAGTCCATGCCCGCAGATTTTAGCGACGGGCAGATACAGAGAAAGCCGCGGCCCTTCCGTTCCCCTGCAAGCAGGGGTGGGAAGAACCGCGGCTAGAGTGAGGCCTCCTCAGTAGGAGGCCCGGGAGAGTGTTACTTCTCCTCGGACTCTGCCTCGGTGGCGTCAGCCTCAGCGGCATCGCCTGCGGCGGAGTCCTCGGCCGGCACGGCGTCAGCCGGCTCAGCCTCGGCCGGAGTGGCCTCCTCGGCGTCGGCCTTCACGGCCTCAGCCTCAGCAGCCTTCTCCTCTTCGGCCTTCTTGGAAGCAGCGGCGCGAGTAGCGCGGTCGGCTTCCTTGGAGACGGTCTCCTCGAGGACGAGGGAGATCTGGGACATCGGGGCGTTGTCGCCCGCACGGTTATCCAGGCGGATGGTGCGGGTGTAGCCACCGTCGCGGCCCTCGAACTTCGGTCCGAGATCGTCGAACAGGTGGGCAACGATGTCCTTGCGCGGAATGAGCTTCAGCACCTGGCGGCGGTCAGCGACGCTGCCGTGCTTCGCCTTGGTGATAATCTTCTCGGCGTAGGGGCGCAGAACCTTCGCCTTAGCATCGGTGGTCTTGATGGAGTGGTGCTCGAACAGGCTGGCAGCCAGGTTCGACAGCATGTGCCGCTGCTGGGCAGCGGAGCCACCAAGACGGGCACCCTTCTTCGGGGTTGGCATGTTGTACTCCTCGTGTGCGGATTTAAGTGAGCGCGCGACCTAGAAACGGTATGTGCACGGTGTGCGGGTAACTCCGGTACCGTGCTGTCGCTCGGCGTGCTTCTTACTCGGAATCCTCGGCGGCCGGATCCTTAAAGTCACCGGTTTCCTCGTCGTAGCCTTCGAGCTGGCTCGGATCGAAGTCCTCCGGAGCGTCCTTCAGGGTCAGCCCCAGGTTGGCCAGCTTGATCTTCACCTCGTTGATCGACTTCTGACCGAAGTTGCGGATATCCAGCAGGTCCGACTCGGTGCACTCGGCGAGCTCACCGACGGTGTGGATTTCCTGGCGCTTCAGGCAGTTGTAGGACCGCACGGAGAAGTCCAGATCCTCAATCGGCATGCTGTATGCCGCGATGTACTCGGTTTCCTGCGGCGACGGGCCGATCTCGATGCCCTCGGCCTGGTCGTTGAGCTCACGGGCCAAGCCGAAGAGCTCGACCAAGGTGCCGCCGGCCGAAGCCATAGCGTCCCGAGCCGAGATGGAGTTCTTGGTCTCCACGTCGATGGTCAGCTTGTCAAAGTCGGTGCGCTGGCCCACACGGGTGGCGTCGACCTTGTAGGAAACCTTCAACACCGGGGAGTAAATCTGATCGACCGGGATGCGGCCGATCTCGCCGGAGGTAGCGGCAGCCGGGACGTAGCCACGGCCGCGCTCGACGACGAACTCGATGTTGAGCTGCGCGGTGTCATTCAGGCTAGCCAGGTGCAAATCCGGGTTGTGGATCTCCACGCCGGCCGGCGGCTGGATGTCGCCCGCGGTGACATCGCCCGGGCCCTCCTTTTCCAGGTACATGACCACCGGCTCGTCGGAGTCAGACGACAGGACGAGGTTCTTGATGTTCAGGATGATCTCGGAGACATCTTCCTTCACACCGTTGATGGTCGTGAACTCGTGCAGCACGCCGTCGATCTTGATCGAGGTCACTGCGGCGCCCGGGATGGACGACAGCAGCGTGCGGCGCAGGGAGTTACCGAGGGTGTAACCGAAGCCCGGCTCGAGCGGTTCAATGACGAACTTTGAGCGCGAAGAATCGATGGGCTCCTCGGTGAGCTGAGGGCGCTGGGAAATGAGCATGGAACTTCTCCTTTTCGGCGACCGCTATTTGACGCCGGTAGAGGGATGAAAGATGAAGGCTGTCGAAGATTCCAGGGACAACCACGCGGCCCATAATAGACCGCGGATTGCGCTGTTTACTTCGAGTAAAGCTCGACGATGAGCTGCTCCTGCAGCGGAACGTCGATCTGAGCGCGCTCGGGCAGCTGGTGCACGAGGATGCGCAGGGTGTCCGGAACGACCTGGAGCCATGCCGGAACGTTGGCGTCAGCCAGCAGGTCCTGAGCCTCGTCGAACCATTCCATCTTCTTGGAACGCTCGCGGACATCGATGATGTCGTACTGGGTGACCTGGTAGGACGGCACGTTGATGTTCTTGCCGTTCACGGTGAAGTGACCGTGGGACACCAGCTGGCGAGCCTGGCGGCGGGTGCGTGCCAGACCAGCGCGGTAGACGACGTTGTCCAGGCGGGACTCGAGCAGGATGACCAGGTTGTCACCGGTCTTGCCCGGGCGGCGGTTCGCCTCCTTGTAGTAGCGGCGGAACTGACGCTCGAGAACACCGTAGGTGTACTTAGCCTTCTGCTTCTCCTGCAGCTGGAGCAGGTACTCAGATTCCTTGATGCGGTTGCGGCCAGCCTGTCCCGGGGGGTACGGGCGGCGCTCAAACGCCATATCTCCGCCGACAAGGTCGACGCGGAGACGGCGGGATACACGGGTAGCGGGGCCGGTATAACGAGCCATATCTAGTTACCTCTTCCTTCCCTTAAACGCGACGACGCTTCGGCGGACGGCAACCGTTGTGCGGCTGCGGGGTCACATCCGAGATCGAGGACACCTCGAGGCCAGCGGCCTGGAGGGAGCGGATTGCGGTTTCGCGGCCCGAACCCGGGCCCTTGACGAACACGTCAACCTTCTTCATGCCGTGCTCCATTGCCTTGCGGGCAGCGTTCTCAGCAGCCATCTGCGCAGCGAACGGAGTGGACTTGCGGGAGCCCTTGAAGCCGACGTGGCCGGCGGAGCCCCAAGAGATGACAGCACCGGACGGGTCCGTGATGGACACGATGGTGTTGTTGAAGGTGGACTTGATGTATGCGTGGCCGTTTGCCACGTTCTTCTTTACAGCGCGGCGGCCGGAACGACGCGCGCCGGAGCGAGTCTTCGTAGCCATAAGTTACTTCTTCTTTCCTGCGATCGTCTTCTTCGGGCCCTTACGGGTACGTGCGTTGGTCTTGGTGCGCTGGCCGCGGACCGGAAGACCGCGACGGTGACGCAGACCCTGGTAGGTGCCGATTTCAATCTTGCGGCGGATGTCAGCCTGCACCTGGCGGCGGAGGTCACCCTCCACCTGGTAGTCGGCCTCGATCGCGTCACGCAGCGCCGACAGCTGGCTATCGTCCAGGTTGTCGGTGCGCAGGTCAGGAGAAATGCCGGTCTTTTCCAGCAGGGCCTTAGCTCGCGTGGAGCCAATGCCGTAGATGTAGGTCAGAGCAACCTCCATGCGCTTGTTGCGCGGGAGGTCAACACCTGCGAGACGTGCCATAAGGCGTGTCCTTTCGGGTTGTGCGACGGTTTTCTCCATATCCGTCCCCAACGCACCACGGCCGCGATCCGCGAAATTTACGGATCGCGTTCGAGCACTGTGGTGTTTCCGGGGCTCCAGCCGCCGCGGCCGGAGGTGAAGCGGCATCGGCAAGCGGTGCTTTACGATGCACCGTTTCAAACGCCAACACCATTTAAGGCGCCGTTAGTGTGGCAGCGCCCTTGGGTATGGAGGCTTACAGTTTTTACTTGTAGCGGTAGACGATGCGTCCGCGGTCCAGGTCGTAAGGAGACAGCTCTACAACCACGCGATCCTCCGGGAGAATACGGATGTAGTGCTGACGCATCTTGCCGGAGATGTGCGCGAGCACCTTGTGCCCGTTATCCAGCTCGACACGGAACATTGCGTTCGGCAAGGGCTCGATGACACGGCCCTCGACCTCGATTGCGCCTTCCTTAGCCATAACCTCTACTTTTCTGGCGGGATCCTCCCCCACCTCGAGTTGTGTACGTCTACTGCTTCGCGGCTATACGCTCGGGCCGACACACGGCACGCGCGTACACGCCGAACAGAAACAATACGCGCTTGGCTCCGCTAATACAAAAAGCAGCGCTGATCCCCTACGTTGCAGGAGATCAGCGCTGCCCCAGTTCGGTAACGCTGTACGAGCGCTAACTAGTAGATAAAGACCTTGTCACCGATGTTCAGGTCGTTCCAGTAACGCTCGGACGCTTCCCACGGAAGGCGCACGCAGCCGGCGGAATCGAACGCCGGGTCGCCCATGTGGAAGGCGTGACCGTTATTGGTGAAGTAGATGGCGTTCGGCATGGCGGCGTCGCCGAACTCGTGGGAGATCTCGTCTTTCACCTTGCGGTTGACGTAGAAGGTACCGCGCGGAGTCTCTTCCTGCGGGTTGTTCTTGCCCGGCGCCATGCCCGGGGCAATGTAGGTGACCTCGCCGCCCTGCTGCAGCCAGGTGCGGCGTCCGTCGATGTCGACGCACACCGCGGCATCAGCCGGGCACGGGCCGGTATCGAAGCGGTTTTGTTCTTCTTCGCGGCGAGCCTGCTCGGCGGCGGCGCGAGCCTCTGCCTCGACGCGCTCGCGCTCCGCGGCCTCCGCGCGGTTCTTCTCCTCGCGAGCCTGGCGGGCCTCCTCAACCTTGCGGGCCGGCAGGCCCGGGAAGACGATGTCCAGCAGGCCATCCAGCGCGCCCCGCAGGACGTCGGCCGCCTGCGGGTTGATGGTTTCCATCTGATCCAGCAGCTGGTTGCGCACGTTCCATGCGTTATCCGGCGCCTGGCCTAAGAACTCATCGACGTTGAAGCCGCCGCCAAGAAGCTCCTCGGCCTGGGCGCGCAGGTCTTCTGCACCCGGCAGCTGAGAGCTCTGCGCGGTCTCGGCCTGCGCCGGCTGTGCGGTTGCGACGGGAGCAACCAGGGACGCGCCCACGACACCGGCGGTGGCGAGGGCTACAGGGGTACGGCGCAGCACGCGCGCCAGACGGGAATTTTTAGTCATGACGTGGAGTATAACCTCGCTACTTCTGCATTGCCCGGAGAGCGCGCTCGTTGATCTCGTCAACGTCACCCTCCGCGTCAATCGGGATAATCTGGTCGCCGTAGTGCTCGACCAACGGCTGGGTCTCGGTGCGGTAGACCTCCATGCGGGTGCGGATGGTCTCTTCGTTGTCATCGTCGCGGCCGCGGGCCAGCATACGCTCGACCACGACGTCGTCCGAGACCTTGAAGTTCAAAACACCATCGAGCTCGGTGTTCATATCCTTCAGCAGCTTGTCCAGGATCTCGGCCTGCTCCACCGTGCGCGGGAAACCGTCCAACAGGAAGCCATCCTGCGCGTCGTCCTGGCGCAGGCGGTCTTCCACCATGCGGGCGGTGACGTCGGTGGGCACCAGCTTGCCGGCGTCCATGTACTGCTTGGCCTCTTTACCGAGATCGGTGCCCTCGCCGATGTTGGCGCGGAACAGATCACCGGTGGAGATGTGCGGGATGTTCAGCTTTTCGCTGAGGAGCTTTGCCTGGGTGCCCTTGCCGGCACCGGGAGGGCCAAGGAGAACGTAACGCATTTACTTCAACAGTCCTTCGTAGTTGGATTGCAACAGCTGGGATTCAATTTGCTTCACGGTAGTCAGTGCCACGGACACCATAATGAGGATGGCCGTGCCGCCGAAGGCGGTCATGCCGCCGCCGGCACCGCCGCCGCGCGAGCCGCCGATACCAAGATCCAGTAGCAGGTTCGGCAGGATGGCGATGACGCCGAGGTAGGCCGCGCCGACGAACAGCAGGCGGTTCATCACGTAGCCCAGGTACTCCGCCGTCGGGCGCCCCGGGCGGATACCCGGGATGAAGCCGCCGTAGCGCTTCATGTTGTCCGCCTGCTCCGCCGGGTCGTACTGGACCGACGTGTAGAAGTAGGCGAAGAAGATGGTCAGTACGAAGAACAGCAGGATGTACTGCCAGGACGACGGCGATTGCAGCCAGGAGATGACGTTGCGCTGCCACCAGTTGTCGCCACCCTGGCCGCCGCGGCTGGACGTGACGATCTGGGTGATGAGCACCGGCATGTAGATAAGCGATGAGGCGAAGATGACCGGGATAACGCCGGCCTGATTGACCTTGAGCGGCAGGTAGGTGGAGGTGCCACCGTACTGCCGGCGGCCCACCATGCGCTTGGCGTACTGGACCGGGATGCGGCGCTGGCCCTGCTCGATGAAGGTGATGCCGGTAATCAGGATGATCATGCCGGCGAGCACCAGGGCGAAGACGAGGCCGCCGTGGTCCTGGAAGATCTTCACGCCGTCGGTGGGCAGGCGCGTGGCGATGCCGGCGAAGATAAGCAGCGACATGCCGTTGCCGATGCCCTTTTCGGTGATGAGCTCACCCATCCACATCACGAGGATGGCACCGGAGGTCATCGTCAGCACCAGCATGACAAGGGTGAAGATGTTGCGGTCTTCCTGCAGGACCTCAATACCCTGGCCCAGCAGCTGCTTGCGGTCCGCGAGCGCGACAATGCCCGACGACTGCAGCAGCGCCAGCGCCACCGTGAGGTAGCGGGTGTACTGCGTCATCTTCGTCTGACCGGACTGCCCCTCCTTCTTCAGCTGCTCGAAGTGCGGGATAACCACGGTGAGCAGCTGAACGATGATGGATGAGGTGATGTACGGCATGATGCCGATGGCGAAGATCGACAGCTGCAACAGCGCGCCACCGGAGAAGAGGTTGATGACCGAGTACAGGTCACCCGACTCCTCGGTCAGGTCGCGCAGACGACCGGCAATGGACGCGTAATCCACGCCGGGCGACGGGATCTGGGCGCCGATGCGGTACGCGATAACCATCAAGATGGTGAAGATGATTTTCTTGCGTAGGTCAGGGTCCTTAAAAGCCTGGATAATGGCGGACACTACACAATCCTCCTGGCGTGCCAGCGAGTGTTACAACACTGCTTCCGGCGCTGGATGCTCATCGGTGACAATCTCGTGCCCTACCGGCTCTTTCGTTGCAGGATATGGGCACCGACGGTCAGTGCGGACAATTACGACCTCATTACCCTACCAGCCGCCACAAATCGGCCACAATAAGCACCTCCGCTTCTGCCGAAAACGCGGAAAACCGCCGCCCGCGCGCCTCCCTAATTAGAGGAAACGCCCGAGCGGCGGCTTACCCAGTCGCCGTTGTGGAAAACCTGCGGTTTTAGCGCAGCTTGGTCTTGGCCTCGGCGGTGGAGCCGCCCGCGGCCTCGATCTTCTCCACGGCGGACTTGGAGAACTTGTCGGCGGTGACGTTGACCTTGACGTCGATGTCGCCATCGCCCAGCACCTTGACCGGCTGCTTCGCGCGGACCAGGCCAGCCTTCACCAGATCAGCAACCGCGAGGTCGCCGCCCTCCGGGAAGGCCTTGGCCAGATCCGACACGTTGACCACCTGGTAGGTGAACTTGTTCGGGTTCTTGAAACCGCGCAGCTTCGGCAGGCGCATCTGCAGCGGCATCTGGCCGCCCTCGAAGTTTGCCGGCACGTTCTTACGTGCGCCGGTGCCCTTGGTACCGCGGCCGGCGGTCTTGCCCTTGGAGGCTTCACCGCGGCCGACGCGGGTCTTGGGCTTGTTAGCGCCCTTGGTAGGGCGCAGATCGTGCAGCTTGATGATGTCTGCCATGGTTATCTACTCCCCTGCCACTTCTTCAACGGTGACCAGGTGACGCACCTTGTGAACCATGCCGCGGATGATCGGGGTGTCCTGCTTGACCACGGACTGGCCGATCTTGCGCAGCCCGAGGGACTGCATGTTCTTGCGGTGGTTCGGCTTGGTGTTCACCAGGCCCTTAACCTGGGTGATTTTCAGAGCCATTGTTTACGCCTCCTGACCTGCGCGCTTGCGCAACATGCGAGCCGGGGTGACCTCCTCGAGGTCCTTGCCGCGGCGGGCGGCAACCTCTTCGGGGCGAGCCAGCTGCTTGAGCGCAGCCACGGTCGCGCGCACAACGTTGATGTGGTTAGCGGAGCCCAGGGACTTGGACAGCACGTCCTGGACACCAGCGCACTCGAGAACCGGACGGACGGCACCGCCGGCGATGACACCGGTACCGGGAGCGGCCGGCTTCAGCAGGACGACGCCTGCGGAATCCTCGCCCTGGACCGGGTGGGTGATGGTGCCTGCGACCATCGGCACGCGGAAGAAGCTCTTGCGAGCCTCCTCGGCACCCTTCTGGATGGCCGCCGGAACTTCCTTGGCCTTGCCGTAGCCGACGCCGACCATGCCCTGGCCGTCACCGACGATGACGAGAGCGGTGAAGGACAGGTTGCGGCCGCCCTTAACGGTCTTGGAGACGCGGTTGATGGCGACAACGCGCTCGATGTACTTGTCGCGCTCGTTGTCTTGGTTGCGGCGGTTGTTGCGGCCGCCGCGGTTATTGTTCTTCTGATCGGCGGAGCGTCCGCCGTCACGCTGTTCGTTAGCCGACATTAGGCGTTCCTTCCGTAGGTGATTCCATTGAGGTTAAGCATTAGAACTGCAGGCCACCTTCACGGGCTGCGTCGGCCAGAGCGGCGACGCGGCCGTGGTACTTGTAGCCGGCGCGGTCGAAGACGACGCGCTCGATACCGGCAGCCTTGGCACGCTCTGCCACCAGCTGGCCCACCTTGGAAGCCTTCGCCTTCTTGTCGCCCTCCAGGGAGCGAACGTCCGGCTCCATGGAAGAAGCAGCGACGAGGGTGTGGCCGGCCAGGTCGTCGATGACCTGGACGTGCATGTGACGCGAGCTGCGGTGGATGACCATGCGCGGCGCCTCCGGGGTGCCCCGCAGGTTCTTGCGTACACGGAAGTGACGGCGGGCGCGTGCCTCGCGGCGACGGGAGGAGATGTCCTTGCCCACCGGGGTGCGCTTGTTGTTGTCTGCTGAGTTAGCGTTAGCCATTGCTTACTTACCCGCCTTTCCGACCTTGCGGCGGATCTGCTCGCCTTCGTAGCGAATACCCTTGCCGTTGTACGGATCGTCCTTACGCAGGCGACGGATGTTCGCGGCGACCTGTCCGACTGCTTGCTTGTCAATACCAGTGATGGACAACTTGGTGGGGCCATCGGTGGCGAAGGTGATGCCCTCCGGCGCCTCGATGAGGACCGGGTGGGAGTAGCCCAGGGAGAACTCCAGGTTGGAGCCCTTCTGCTGGACGCGGTAACCAACGCCGAAGATTTCCATGTTGATGGTGTAGCCCTCGGTCACGCCCACAACTGCGTTGTTGAGCAGGGAGCGGGACAGACCGTGCAGGGCACGGTGCTTGCGGTGATCGCTGGGACGAGCGACGCGCAGCTCGTTGTCCTCCACCGAAGCGGTGATCGGCTCGGGGATTTCCACAGTCATGGTGCCCTTCGGGCCCTTGACCTCAACGGTCTGACCGTTGATGTTGGTTTCTACGCCATCCTTCAGTGCGATGGGTGCAAGACCGACTCGTGACATGTGACAAACCTCCCTTACCAGACGTAAGCGAGGACTTCCCCGCCTACGCCTTTCTCCTTGGCCTGGCGGTCCGTCATGAGGCCGTGGGACGTGGAGATGATGGCCACGCCCAGGCCGCCGAGGACCTCCGGCAGCTCGGTGGACTTTGCGTACACACGCAGACCCGGCTTGGACACGCGGCGCAGACCGGACAGGGAACGCTCGCGGTTGTTGTACTTCAGGCCGAGCGACAGCTCGCGGCCGTCGACCTGGTAGTCAGAGATGTAGCCTTCTTGCTTCAAGATCTCGGCGATGTTGGCCTTAATCTTGGAGGTCGGCATCGCGACAGTGTCGTGGCGCGCATCGTTAGCGTTGCGCACGCGCGACAGCATGTCGGCAATAGGATCAGTCATGGTCATAAGAGACCGTCTACCTTTCTCGTTGCGGTTCCCGCTCCGCCCCGCACTCGCGTTACCGAAAGCTCGGGGCCCACCTGACGCGTTCGCCGTGTGACTTCGGGCTACTCCGCTCCCCGCGGTCAATACCACGGGGCGCTCGCCACCCGTTGATGCATGCACGGACCGCCTACAGGCGAGGGGCCTACAACAAAGTTGGGATGTGAAGTTCTTACAGGTGCACTAGGCACCACCGGTGCACAAAGCACCAGCCGATCACCTTATCCGGCACGCCCCCTAAAACCCAAATCCCGACCGGCATATGTTATACATTCCGCCCTGGCTACAGTGGACGGCATGACTGACACGACGGATAAAGACCGCACTACCGCGGCTGACGTGCAAAAGGCCGCCACTGACAAGAAGGACGCGGAGCGCCTGCAGTCCGCGCACGAGTGGCTCACCGAGGCCGCCCGCGTCTTGGGTTTGGACGAAAAAGAGGCGACCGTACTGACCCGCGAACTTTTGGATCTGACCAAGGACGTCGCCCACAACCGCTCCCGGCCGGCCGCTCCCCTTACCTCTTTCCTCGTCGGCCTCGCAGCGGGGGATATTGAGGAGGCGCGGGAGAACATCGCCAAGCTCCAGCGCGCGATTGCCGCCGACTCCCCCGCTACGGAGGGCGACCAGTAGATGGCCGGGCGGATCAACCAGACGTACCCTGTCACGCGGGTCAAGCTCGACGCCGACGGCAACGTTACGGAGCAAGACACGCGTGCCGATCTCGTCACGGCCGAGGAGCCATTACAGATCCGCGTCGACGGGCAGACCGTCACCACAACGATGCGCACCCCCGGCCATGACGTCGAGCTCGCCCACGGTTTTCTGCACGGCGAGGGCCACATCCGCACCGCCACGGACGTCACCACCGCACGCTATTGCGCCGGCGCGGTGGGCCCGGACGGGCGAAACCCGTACAACCTGCTCGATATCGAGATGGCGAAAAAGCACGCGTTGGGCCTGAGCGATCTGCGCCTGCACACCACCACGTCCGCGTGCGGGGTGTGCGGCACCACGTCTATCGAGGAGCTGTTCGCGCGCACCCACTACCCGATCCCCCAGGTCCCCCTGAACCCCCGCGTGGTCGCGGCGCTTCCCGATGCCCTGCGGACGCACCAGAAGCAGTTCCGCAAGACCGGCGGCATTCACGCCGCGGGCGCCTTCACCTTCGACGGCGAGCCCGTCGTGGTCCGCGAAGACATCGGCCGGCACAATGCCGCGGACAAGGTCATCGGCCACCTATTGCTCGAAGGGCGGCTGCCCGCCAACGACCTCATCCTGGTGATGAGCTCGCGGACCTCGTTCGAGTTAGTGCAAAAGGCCGCCATGGCAGGCTTCCCCGCGCTCGTTGCGGTCTCCGCGGCCAGCTCGCTTGCCGTCGACTTGGCCCGCAAGGCCGGTATGGGGCTAGTGGGCTTTAACCGCGGCAACCGGTTCAACCTCTACGCCGGCGAGCTGGCCCAGTCGCGGTAGGCCTAGTCGCGGTAGGCCTCGTTGCCGCGGTTGAGCCACGCGTAGACCCCGCCGATGAGGAAGCCGCCGCCGATGAGGTTGCCAATCCAGACGATCACCCAGTTGGTCAGGATGTGTGCGGCATCGACATGCGCGGGCAGGGTGTCGCTGGCGAACAGGGTGATGCTCACCAGGGAGAAGTTCGCAATAACGTGCTCGAGGCCCAGGACCACGAACATCGCGATGATGGGCACGATGGTCCAGAACTTGGACGCGAGATCCTTCGCAAACACGGCGCCGACGATGGCCATGTTGACCACGAAGTTCGCCAGCACGCCCTCGATGAGCATGCCCAGCGGGCTCTTCTGCATCTTCCCCTCGGTAAGATGCGGGATGAAGTGGTTGGCGTCCATGTCGGCGAACTTGCCGGCCTGGGCGACGAGGAAGGCAAACAGCAGCGCACCGACGAGGTTAAACAGCGTGGTGACGATGATGAGCTTGAACGCCTTCCCCCAGCTGATCTGGCCGGTCACTGCGCCGTAGACGCCGTACATCATGTTTCCGGTCGCCAGATCGGTGTTGAGAATGATGATGGAAAACAGTCCGAGGCCGAACAGGAAAGCAAAGACCAGCGAGCCGACACCTTCGGCGTGCTTGTCCACCACGTTGGCGGCCACGCCCGCGAACGCCGTGCCGATGGTGAGGTAGACACCCGCGAGGGTTGCGCGGGTGGCAAAGCGGGCGAAGTCGGTGTCGAGCGACGTCACCTTCTTATTGACGGCAGCGGCTGCCGATTCATTCAGCGACATGAGAAGCTTCTTCCTTTTCACTGGCCTTTTGATGTGCGTTTAACTCACGTCATCTTAGCGAGGCGCGGGTCTAACCAGCCGCGGCGGGCGACCGCGTGCGCGAAATTCTCGACCGCAGAATGAATTATCTATTGCCGGCCGTAGTGACCGCCCGTAGACTGGCAGCACTTCTGTGACCTCTACCACTAGGACGATGTTGGATGCCGATTTACGAGTTTCAGTGCAGCGACGGCCACCTTTCGGAAAAGCGCCTTCCGCTTACCAGCGAAGAGCGTGAGGCCGACTGCCCCGACTGCGGGTTAACCGCCCACCGTATTATCAGCGCACCCTTCACCCGGCGGGTGGATGCCGCGAAGGCGTCCGCCGTCGAGTCCACGCAGAAGTCCGCGTATGAACCCGAGGTGGTCCGTTCCGTTCCCGGCGGCGGGAAGAAGCGCGCCACCCCGGTGACGCGCGATCCCCAGCACGCCAAGCTGCCTAAGCCTTAGGAGTACTACAGTGCCCACCAACCTCTTTCCGCTCGATTCCTCCCGCCGTTTTGCCGACCAGGAAAAGGTCGGACACAACCGCTGGCACCCCGATATCCCGGCCGCCGTGACGGTCAAGCCCGGCGATACCTTCCGCGTGGATTGCCGCGAATGGTTCGACGGCTTCATCAAGAACGACGACAGCGCCGACGACATCCGCGACGCGCCGATGAATCGCGTCCACGCACTGTCCGGCCCGTTCCATATTGAGGGCGCCGAGCCGGGCGACCTGCTGGTCGTCGACATCCTCGATGTCGGCCCGATCCCGCAGGAAGAGGGCCCGCTCGCCGGCCAGGGATGGGGCTACACCGGCATCTTTGCCAAGAAGAACGGCGGTAGCTTCCTCACCGAGCAGTTCCCGGATGCCTACAAGGCCGTGTGGGACTTCACCGGCCAAACCGCGACCTCCCGCCACGTCCCGGGCGTGAGCTTCACCGGCATCATTCACCCGGGCCTGATGGGCACCGCCCCGTCCCAGCAGCTGCTCAACAAGTGGAACAAGCGCGAGGGCGAGCTCATCGCCACCGACCCGGATCGCCTGCCGCCGCTGGCACTGCCGCCGGAGCCGGATGAGGCCATCCTGGGCACCCTCGAGGGCGAAGACTTCGACCGCGTCGCCGCCGAGGGCGCTCGCACCGCCCCGCCGCGTGAGAACGGCGGTAACCAGGACATCAAGAACTTGTCCAAGGGCACCCGCGTCTTCTACCCCGTCTACGTCGACGGCGCGAAGTTCTCCGTGGGCGACCTGCACTTCTCGCAGGGTGACGGCGAGATCACCTTCTGCGGCGGCATCGAGATGTCCGGCTTCATCGACTTCCACGTCGACGTCATCAAGGGCGGCATGGAAAAGTACAACGTGACCGAGAACGCCATCTTCATGCCGGGCAATGTTGAGCCCCGCTACAGCGAGTGGCTGTCCTTCTCCGGCACGTCGGTCACTCTCGAGGGCGAGCAGCGCTACCTGGATTCCCAGCTGGCATACCAGCGGGCCTGCCTGCACGCCATTGACTACCTGACCACCTTCGGTTGGTCGCCGGAGCAGGCCTACCTGCTGCTGGGCGCGGCCCCCATCGAGGGTCGCTTCTCCGGTGTCGTGGACATCCCGAACGCCTGCGCAACCGTGTACCTGCCCACCGAAATCTTCGACATCGACATCCGCCCGTCTGCCGGCGAGACGCCGAAGATTGACCCGGGCATCGGAGCGCCGCACTCGGTATAGGAGCACAGATGCAAAAAGCCCGGCCACCGGAATTCAATCCGGGGTCGGGCTTTAACCGCGGCAGTTTATGCCTGCTGCATCTTGCCGTCCTTGTCCGCGAACGGGAAGCCGAGCTCGCGCAGGAGCTGGCGGCCTTCCTCGTCGTTGGTGGCGGTGGTGACGACGGTGATGTCCATACCGCGCTGACGATCGATCTTGTCGACGTCGATCTCGTAGAACATCGTCTGCTCGGACAGGCCGAAGGTGTAGTTACCGTGGCCGTCGAACTGGCGGTCGGAGAGACCGCGGAAGTCGCGAATACGCGGCAGAGCGATGGTCAGCAGGCGGTCGAGGAACTCCCACATGCGGTCGCCACGCAGGGTGACGCGGGCGCCAATCGGCATGCCCTCGCGGAGCTTGAAGTTCGCGATGGACTTGCGGGCACGACGCAGCTGCGGCTTCTGACCGGTGATAGCTGCGAGGTCCTCGAGCGCTCCGTTGATGACCTTGGAGTCACGGGCGGCGTCGCCGACACCCATGTTGACCACGATCTTGGTCACGCCCGGGATCTGCATGACGTTGTCGTAGTTGAACTTCTCGTTCAGGTTGTTCTTGATTTCCTCGCGGTAGCGAGCCTTGAGACGGGGGGTGTAGTTCTCGCTCATGTCTTAGATGTCCTTCCCGTTGCTACGCGCGATCCGGACCTTCTTGCCGTCTTCGTCGAAACGGTAGCCCACGCGGGTCGGATTACCTTCGGAGTCCACGAGCATGACGTTGGAGACGTGGATCGGAGCTTCCTGGGTGACAATCCCGCCGGACTCGGCACCGCGCTCGGTTGCGGAGTTGGCAACGTGCTTCTTGATGCGGTTCACGCCCTCGACGAGGACCTTGTCGCGCTTCGGGTAAGCCTCGATGACCTTGCCCTTAGCGCCCTTGTCCTTGCCGGAAATGACGAGAACCATATCGCCCTTGTGTACCTTCACCTAGATCACCTCCGGTGCGAGAGAAACAATCTTCATGAAGCGCTTGTCTCGCAGCTCGCGAGCGACCGGCCCGAAGATACGGGTGCCACGCGGCTCGCTGTCGTTCTTGATCAGAACGGCGGCGTTCTCATCGAACGCGATGTACGAGCCGTCCGGACGACGGGTTGCCTTCTTGGCGCGCACGATGACGGCCTTAACAACCTCGCCTTCCTTCACGTTGCCGCCGGGAACGGCTTCCTTGACGGTAGCGACCACAATGTCGCCGATTCCTGCAGAGCGTCGCACAGAACCGCCGAGAGGACGGATGACGAGGATCTCTCGTGCACCCGAGTTATCGGCGACCCGCAGACGCGATTCTTGCTGAATCACTTCTTGGTCTCCTGACCTGGATTAACGTACGTAAGATTTCCGTCCTTGACGTACCTGGTCTCTTGCTTGAAAGATGCAGCAGCTTTACGACGAACGTGTCGAAGGGTCTCGCCGCGGCGGTTCGGAACGCGCCGCACACGGCGACCGGCTTCTGCAACCTCAATATTCAACCACGCGAGCTGCAGCCAACTCAAATTGTCGCTGGAGCCAGTGCTTGCCCCCTGTGGGCAGGCCTTAATCGTCTGGAGAACCCCATTAAAATTTTGCGCCTTGCCTCCAGCCGGAGTTTATGTAAGGGTAACCAAGGTTTGGTCCATTCCATAGAAAAGAAAACATGACTTTCTGGGATCACGCGGAAGGCGGCGCTGCATCCATCCACTAACCAACCCGACTATTTCGGTTAGCGATCTTCATTACAGGCACGGTGCGAAACCTCCTGTCTTGAAGAGTGTTACGTTCAACCTAGCGGCGGGCTTCAATGTCATCCTCGGTTCTAACGGTGCCGGAAAAAGCACCTTGATGAGCCTTATCGCTGGTGAGAGAAAGCCGTCGCCGCATTCGGTTTCGATCCTGGGCGATGATGTCGCAACCACGGACCGTTGGAAAGAATTCACCGGCTGGGTCCCTCAACGTGCAACTGCGGATCCAGGTCAGCGGACTAGCTCATTCGTCCGCGACGTAGCGTGGCTCCGCGGATTGAATCGGTCTGAAGCCACCTTCGCCGCACGACAAGCGATCGAAACTGTTGGGCTCTCCGAAGTATCCAACCAACGCGTTCGGACCTTATCTGGCGGTATGCACAAGCGCATGATGATAGCGGCAGGTATCGTCCGTCAGCCGAAGGTTTTACTCCTTGATGAGCCTACCGCCGGTTTGGATCCGAATCACCGCAGCTCTATCGTCCAGCAACTCAAAGAGCTGGCGGTAACGGGAACGACGGTCTTGATGACTACGCATATCGCTGCAGACGTGGAAGAAGCCGACAGAGCCCTTTTCCTCGATGGGGGACATATCGCCGCCGATCACACTGTTTCTGCCTTACTAAGTCAGCACCATTCAATAGACGACGCTTTCCGGCGCTTTACCTCTAAGGAGTCGCCTGCGTGAGAGCTAGACGATTTGCCCCCTTGTTGGTCGCTACCGTGTGCTTGGCGGTTGCCTCGGCCCGCGGTACCGACGTCTCCGGATCATGGCCATTGGCTACCGAAATATTTTCAGCTTTAGGGATGTGCACTGGCATAGCCCTGAGCCCGCTCAGCGCGTGGCACGCTGCACGCCAAGATCTAGCTTTCCTACGCTCATCCTCTACTGGCTTATGGAACCCAGCTGTGATCTACGCGGGCGTACCGATTTTCTGGGGCCTTCTCTCGTTCACCGCTAGCAGTATCTCAATTGCGGTCTACACAGTTGCGTCTCATCCGGCCCCCGGTGGCGCACCTTGGTTTTCCGTATTTGCAGTGGATACGGCCTGGATAATCGAGAGTGTCCGATTCTTTGTGTGCGGGGGTTTGGTTTACAAGTAGTCCGCGAATCGGTCGGGGTAAGCCACGGCTAGTTGGTTGATGGCTTGTTTCCACCCGGTGGCTTTCGCTCCTTCAATATAGCCGTTGCATTCGATATCGCGCTTCGCTTTCTTGGCTCGCTGGGCGGCGCGCTTGTCTTCGATGTTGCAGATCATCAGCCACAGCGTTTTCAACGCCGCGGTATCGTTCGGGAACTGGCCGCGGTTACGGGTAGCTTTACGCAGTTCAGCATTCAGCGACTCGATCGAATTGGTGGTGTAGAGCACCCGGCGTGCCGCCGGCGGGAACTGTAGAAACGGCACGAACCGCTCCCAAGCGTCGCGCCAGACTTTGACCGATTGCGGGTATTTCCGGCCCAGTTCACTGGCTTCGAACGCATCCAAGGCGGCACGGGCGGTGTCCTCGTTTGCGGCCGTGTAGACCTCACGCAGCGCCCGGGAGACCCCTTTGCGGTCTTGGTAGGACACCCACCGGTTCGCAGCCCGAATCAGGTGCACGATACAGGTCTGCACCATGGAATTCGGCCAGGTGGCTTCCACGGCTTCCGGCAGGCCTTTGAGCCCGTCGCAGCAGACAATGAACACGTCCTGGACACCGCGGTTGGCCAGATCCGCGCAGACCGATGCCCAGAATGCGGCACCTTCATTTTCAGCGATCCACAATCCCAGGATGTGCTTGATGCCGTCCATGTCGACGCCAACCGCCATATAGCAGGACTTGTTGACCACGCGGTGGCCGTCACGGATTTTCACGCGTAGCGCGTCGAGGAAGATCACCGGGTAGAACTCGTCGAGCTGGCGGTTTTGCCAGATCATGACCTCGTCTAACACCGCATCGGTAATGGTGCTGATCGTATCCGGGCTCATATCCACCCCGAGCGTGGTCGCGAGGTGATGCTGGATATCGCGCACTGTCATCCCGCCGGCGTATAGCGAGACGATCATGTCGTCGAGTTCTGTGAGTCGGCGTGCGCCCTTGGGCACCATCCGGGGAGTAAAGGTGCCGGCACGGTCCCTGGGCACGGTCACTTCCACCGCGCCGTAGCCAGAATTGACGGTCTTGGTGTACGACCCATTGCGGTGATTGTTGCCCTGTGCGGATTCGACTTGGGCTTTGGTCTTGCGGTCAGAATGGCTATAGCCCAAATGCGCATCCATCTCCGCCTGCAGACCAGCGTTGATTGATGCCTGTAGCAGGCCTTTGACCAGCTCGCTTGCATCATCAGCGGAAGCCGACAGCTCGCTGATCAAGCTGGCGAGCTCAGGATTTTCCATCAGCTTCTCGCTGATCTCATTGACCTTTGCCGGGTCATGGTTTTTCTTCGGTGACACCGTAGTCATTATCGGTGAAACTCCTTCTAGATCAGAGCCTCACACACAAACTTCCTGACACCCTCATCATCTAGCCGGGCGTCCCGCTGAGGAACAAGCCGAGGCCATACGCCCCTATGTGGAAACCTTAAAAAGCTGCGAGCGATAGACCTCCGATCCCCCCTCATCGAAATAATCATGCTGAACCCTTATCTTCGCTTACGGCGTTGGCCTGAGTTCCTTATCACCGTGCTGCTCGGCATTGGCATGCAATTCATGGACAACTTTCCGTTCCTCAGCTATTCGGACCACCTCTCCACCGGCCCGTCTTTTTGTATAACTTGATGCCCATTCTCCTGCTCTTGTCTACCTTGAGCCTTATCACTGGGAAGTGGGATCAGCGCTTTGAAATCGCCGTACGTGCGCGCCACGTGCATGTCGAGCGACTCGCCCTCCTTGGAGCACTTCTCACTGCTTGGGGATCCATATTATTATTCGGGCTTTGGATCGGCGTTGTTGGTATACACGCTGAACTCGTAATCGGCCTTTGCTTGTGCACTACAGCAGTAACGATGCTCCTTAGTAACATCAGTTTAACGTCCCGTACTACTGGGGCTTTAACGTTGCCGCTCGCAATTTTCGCGTCATTCTTCCCGCTTTTCGTAGGCGAGAACACATTTTTGGGAACATCGGTGGGAGAAGGACTATCCCCAGCGTTCATTAGGGTAAGCGTCGCTATTTTTCTCCTCACAGGAGCCACGTGGGTAGGCGACTGCAGGCTGCTTCGTGTTTAGTTCACTACCCCATCAAGTAGTGACATATCTGATACGTCACTCCATTCGAGACGAGTGCCAGGCACTGGATCATCGTGCTCGATCACGTTGCTGCCTACCTCGGAAAGGCGCGAGCCGCTAAGAGTGTATTTGGTGATGGTCTGCTCTGGGCTCGTGCTCATACCTTCGTACTGATAGATACCGTTGCCATCCGGGTCCGCGGCCACTGCGCGCCGCGCCCCACCGGCAGTCGCGGCACCATCGAGAAGCACATCGTCCGTGCTAATTACCTCACCTGATGTGCCCTCCGCCGCGACAACCACCACCGGCTTGATGTCGCCGTCGCCAGCCCGCAGGAGCATTTCTGGTGTCCCATCACCATTGACGTCGGCGAGAGCGTACTCGAAAGCGCCCGGCGTGTAGTTGTCGTAGTTTACCGGCACTGATCCTGGGTTAGCGAGTACGCGTTGGTACGCGTCCTTCACCGATCCGTGGGACTTTCCTCCCCTGTTTCCCGCGCCGGTCGTAACGCCCGCGGCGTCCTTGTCGGGCTCCGGCCCGGATTCGGATTCATGGGCGGACGCCGCCTTGCCGGACTCTTCGCCCTCCTCACTCGGGGTCACAACCACCGTGGTCGTGCGCGGGCCAGACTCCGCGGCAGCATCCGACTCGCTGCCACCGCCCTGGCCGGGGAGGTTCATTCCACTGCAACCGGACACCGCCAAAACACCCGCCGCGCAGACGGTGCCGGCGGCGAAACGGAAGATGCGCGAGGTCATGGGAAGCGGTGTCCTTTCCGTGGCAAAAGTTAGAGACCCCCTCACGCTAACAGGGTGGTCCGGGTGGCGCATCGCCAAGCACGGCAGGCTGCGGGGCACCTACCGGAAAACGGCGAAACCCCCACACACTGGGTGCGGGGGTTTCGCGTCTGTGACGTCGAGGGCTAGAGCTTACTTAGCCTTCTCGACGATCTCGACGAGGCGGAAGTGCTTGTCCTTGGACAGCGGGCGGGTCTCGGCGATGCGAACGCGGTCGCCGATCCCTGCAATCTCTTCCTCGTCGTGCGCCTTAACCTTCTTGCTAAAGCGCTGGATCTTGCCGTAAAGGGCGTGCTGCTTGCGCTCCTCCAGCTCGACGACGATGGTCTTCGTCATCTTGTCGGAGACGACGTAGCCGGTGCGAACCTTGCGAGCGCCCTTTTCCTTCTTCTGAGCCTGATTGGTTTCAGTCACGTTTGCCTCACTCATGGTTAGCCCTCAGCTCCCGGGACGGTGGACAGACCAAGCTCACGCTCGCGCAGCACGGTGTAGATGCGAGCGATGTCGCGCTTGACCGTGCTGACTCGGCGGTTGTTGGTCAGCTGGCCAGTCGCCTTCTGGAAACGAAGGTTGAACAGCTCTTCCTTCGCATCGGCCAGGCGCTTCTCCAGATCGGCGTTGTCCAGTTCGCGGAACTCGTGGGCGGGGGTACCGGTAGCCATTAGTACTGGTCCTCCTTCTTGATGATGCGGAACTTGCACGGCAGCTTCTGGCCGGCGCGGCGAAGAGCCTCGATGGCAACTTCGTCGTTCGGGTAGCTCATCTCGAAGAGAATGCGACCCGGCTTAACGTTAGCCACCCACTTTTCCACGTTGCCCTTACCGGAACCCTGACGGACACCGAGCGGCTTCTGGGTCAGCGGGCGGTCCGGGAAGATGGTGATCCAGACCTTGCCGCCACGCTTGACGTGGCGGTTGATGGCAATACGGGCAGCCTCAATCTGACGGTTGGTGACGTACGCCGGCTCGAGGGCCTGGATGGCGTAGTCGCCGAAGTTGATTTTGGTGCCACCCTTGGAGACGCCACTGCGACCCGGGCGGTGCTGGCGGCGCCACTTCACGCGCTTGGGAACTAGCATGATTAGCCCTCCTGCTTCTGCTGTGCGCGCTGCCGGCGCTGACCACCGCGGCGGCGACCACCCTTGCGGTCGCGGCCACCGCGGCCGGCTGCCGGTGCGTTCAGTTCGGACTCGCGGACGCCGCCGACGACGTCGCCCTTGTAGATCCACACCTTGACGCCGATGCGACCGAAGGTCGTGTGCGCCTCAGCGGTGCCGTAGTCGATCTCCGCACGCAGGGTGTGCAGCGGAACGCGACCCTCGTGGTAGCGCTCGACACGACCCATCTCGGAGCCGCCCAGACGGCCGGAGCAGACAATCTTGATGCCCTTGACCTGCGGCTGACGCATCGCGCCCTGGATGGCGCGGCGCATCGCGCGGCGGAAAGCAACGCGGTTGACCAGCTGCTCAGCGATGGACTGAGCAACGAGGGTGGCGTTGGCATCGATCTGCTTGACCTCGAGAATGTTGAGCGCGACCATCTTGCCGGTCAGCTTCTCCAGGCCGCGACGGATGCGGTCTGCCTCTGCGCCGCGACGGCCGATGACGATGCCCGGGCGTGCGGTGTGGATGTCCACGCGGACCCGGTCACGGGTGCGCTCGATGACGACGTCGGCGATGCCGGCGCGCTCGAGACCCTTGGACAGGTACTCGCGGATCTTGATGTCCTCGGCTACGTAGCTGGCGTAGTCCTTGTCGGCGTACCAGTGGGTCTTCCAGTTGGAAGTGATACCCAAACGTAGGCCGTGAGGATGGATTTTCTGGCCCATTACTTGGCCCCTTCCTTCTGGCTCTCGACCACCACGGTGATGTGGCTGGTGCGCTTACGGATCATGAATGCACGGCCCTGAGCACGCGGCTGGAAGCGACGCATGGTCGGTCCCTCGTTCGCGTAAATCTCAGACACGAAGAGCGTGCGCGGGTCCAGGCCGAAGTTGTTCTCGGCGTTGGCGGCTGCGGAGGCGATGACCTTCGCAACCGGCTTGGAAGCGGCCTGCGGCGCGTACTTCAGAATGGCCAGAGCCTCGGACACGGTCTTGCCGCGAACCAGATCGATGACGCGGCGTGCCTTCATCGGGGTGACGCGGACGTAACGGGCCGTGGCGGATGCGCTAGTGATGGTGTCACTCATCGCTTATCGACGTCCCTTCTTGTCATCCTTAACGTGACCCTTAAAGGTCTTGGTCGGTACGAACTCGCCGAGCTTGTGACCAACCATGGAGTCCTCGATGAACACCGGCACATGCTTGCGGCCGTCGTGGACGGCGAAGGTGTGACCGATGAAGTCGGGGAGAATGGTGGAACGGCGAGACCAGGTCTTGATGACCTTCTTGGTGCCAGCGTCGTTTTGAGCATCCACCTTGTTGAGGAGGTGCTCATCGACGAACGGGCCCTTCTTTAGGCTGCGTGGCATTGGTTACCTCCTCTTAGCGCTTCTTGTTCGGGCGACGACGGCGGACGATCATGTTGTTGGAGTACCGGTTCGGGTTCCGGGTACGGCCTTCCTTCTGGCCCCACGGGGACACAGGGTGGCGGCCACCGGAGGTACGACCCTCACCACCACCGTGCGGGTGGTCGACCGGGTTCATAACAACACCACGGACGGTCGGGCGAACGCCCTTCCAACGCATACGGCCGGCCTTGCCCCAGCGGATGTTCATCTGGTCAGCGTTGCCGACCTCACCCACGGTGGCGCGGCAGCGGATGTCCACGCGGCGGATCTCGGAAGACGGCATACGCAGCACTGCGTACTTACCTTCCTTACCGAGCAGCTGGATGGACGCACCGGCGGAACGAGCCAGCTTGGCACCAGCGCCCGGCTTGAGCTCAACAGCGTGGATGGTGGTACCGGTTGGGATGTTGCGCAGCGGCAGGTTGTTACCCACCTTGATGTCAGCACCTCGACCGGACTCAACCGTCGCGTGCTGCTTCAGGCCCTTCGGGGCGATGATGTAGCGCTTCTCACCGTCCGCGTAGTGCAGCAGAGCGATGTTGGCGGTGCGGTTCGGGTCGTACTCGATGTGAGCGACCTTTGCCGGGATGCCGTCCTTGTCGTTGCGGCGGAAGTCGATGAGACGGTAGCGGCGCTTGTGGCCACCGCCGATGTGGCGGGTGGTGATGCGGCCGTAGTTGTTACGACCACCGGTCTTGCTCAGGGGACGCAGCAGGGACTTCTCCGGCTTGGAACGAGTGATTTCCTCGAACTTGGAGACGGAGGATGCGCGGCGACCCGGAGTTGTCGGCTTGTATTTACGAATAGCCATAATTCTTCCTTACTTCTCGACGTCTCGTCTTAGGCGCCAGCGCCAAAGATGTCGATGGAGTCGCTGCCCTCACGGAGCGTCACGTAGGCGCGCTTGGTGGACTTGCGACGACCCCAGCCGGTACGGGTGCGCTTGCGCTTACCCTCGCGGTTGACGGTGTTCACGGAGTCGACCTTCACGCCGAAGATCTGCTCCACGGCATTCTTGATCTGAGTCTTGTTGGAGTCCGTGGCCACGTAGAACGTGTAGGTGTTCTGCTCCATGAGGCCGTAGGACTTCTCGGACACAACCGGGGCAAGGATGATGTCCCGCGGGTTGGCAATCTTAGCCATTGTTGGCCTCCTTATCCGCGCCGGTGACGCGGTTGACGAAGGTGTGCAGGGCCTCCACGGAGAACACAACGTCATCCGAGTCAAGAACGTCGTAGGCGTTCAGCTGGCCGGCGTCGAGGATGCGGACGTTCGGCAGGTTGTTCGCGCTGCGACGAGCGTTGAGGTCCTCGCGGCCGATGACCAGCAGGATGTTCTTGCGCTCGGTGAGGCGCTCGAGGAAGGCCTTGGCCGCCTTGGTGGACGGCTGCTGGCCCGGGACGAGCTCCTCGATGACGTGGATGCGCTCGTTGCGGGCACGGTCAGACAGTGCGCCGTGGAGAGCAGCCTTGATCATCTTCTTCGGGGTGCGCTGCGCGTAGTTACGCGGCTGCGGACCGTGCACGGTGCCGCCGCCCACGTAGTGCGGAGCGCGGATGGAACCCTGACGGGCACGGCCGGTGCCCTTCTGACGGAAGGGCTTGCGGCCACCGCCGGACACCATGCCACGGGTCTTGGTGGCGTGGGTGCCCTGGCGGGCAGCGGCGAGCTGCGCGGTCACGACCTGGTGCAGCAGCGGGATCGACACCTCGGTGTCGAAGATGGCTGCCGGGAGTTCGACCTGGCCGTTGGTGCTGCCGTCAGCGGTGTGGACGTCTAGCTGGAGGTTGCTCATGCGTGTGCACCGCCCTTCACTGCGGTCTTAACGGTGACGAGTCCGCCGCGCACACCCGGGATAGCACCCTTGATGAGCAGCAGGTTGGACTCGGCATCGATCTTCTGAAGCTTCAGGTTCTGGGTGGTCACGCGGTCATTGCCCATGCGACCTGCCATGCGCTTGCCCTTGAAGACGCGGCCCGGGGTAGCAGCGCCACCGATGCCACCGACGCGGCGGTGAGCGGCCTGGTTACCGTGGGCAGCGCCCTGGCCGGCGAAGCCGTGGCGCTTCATAGCGCCGGCGTAGCCGTGGCCCTTGGAGGTGCCGGTGACGTCGACGAAGTCAACGCCGTCGAAGATGTCGACGGTGACGTCCTGGCCAACCTCGTAGCCGGAGACGTCGTCCATGCGGATCTCCGCGACGTGGCGGCGCGGGGTCACGCCGGCCTTCTTGAAGTGACCAGCCTGCGGCTTCTTGGTCTTGCGCGGGTCGATGTCGCCAAATGCGATCTGGATGGCGTTGTAGCCATCGGTTTCTGCGGTGCGAATCTGGGTAACCACGCACGGCCCAGCCTCCACGACGGTGACCGGCACAACGCGGTTCTCGTCGTCGAAGACCTGGGTCATGCCGAGCTTTTTGCCCAGAATGCCCTTGATCTCGTTTTCACTCATTAGTATTTCTCCACCAAAGATTTAGTCGTCGATCACTGGATGTTCACATCGACACTCGCCGGAAGATCGATACGCATGAGAGCGTCCACGGTCTTCGGGGTCGGGTCGAGGATGTCGATCAGGCGCTTGTGAGTGCGCATCTCGAAGTGCTCGCGCGAGTCCTTGTACTTGTGTGGAGAACGAATAACGGCGTACACGTTCTTTTCAGTCGGCAGCGGCACCGGACCAACGACGCGGACACCCGTGCGGGTGACAGTCTCGACGATCTTCTTTGCAGAAGCGTCGATCGCCTCGTGGTCGTAGGCCTTCAGCCGAATGCGGATTTTCTGTCCGGCCACGCTTATCCTCTTCCTCGCTTCCCCACGTTCACATTCCCGGCGTATCCGGGGCGTGCAGCGGTGGGTCTTGCTTGTCGTTCTCTATAACGTTGTCCGCCTTCGTGGAAGGCAACGGCACAACGCCAGTTGTCTGGACTTTCATGACGCCTCCTCGAGGTGCATTGGCAAACAAACGCCGAACGCAGTGCTCAAGTCCGCACCTTCCAGTACGGAAGCTGCTTCGTCATGTGCCAGACGAAGAGGACGGTTTTCACGCATTACACGTAGTCGAACCGAAATCTTCGTCTACTGCCGCTGTTTATTTGCCATGCCCCTTCTCGGGTCATACATCTCGGGATGTCTTCGCTCCATGGCGGACCTAGCCCGATCAGCTGACCCTCCCTCCGCACACTGGCGGACCCGAAGGCGTCATGTTCGCTTCACCAGCAACGACCCGCCCTACCAGAGGGCACGACAGGTCGCTGTGTTAAAGCAACCATTGCATTAAAGCATCGCCGCGGAGATGATCCAAATCATCCCGCAGGTGCTTGCCGATGATCGTGGGCAACATCACCCACTACCCGTCGCGCGCACTCGTCGCCCACGGTGTCGCAGGCCCGGGGCGTTTCGAAATGTAAAGGTTTGGTATCAAACCCCTTCCAGCCCGCCACGTTTCGCCGAACGCCGGTAGCGTCGTGGTGTCAGCCCCGGTTGGCCACAGGCATTGTCTTGGCCACAGGCACACAGTCGCTTCTTCCAGCGGCTAGCGGCCTGCCTTGGGTTCGATTTCGACACGCAACTTTGTGAAGGAGTGGTCCTTAATGGCCGACAACAACATCAAGAACAACGACGTCAAGAACGCTCCGGCCAAGTCCGGCAACAAGACCGAGGCCACCCCGGTCAGCAACGATGTCGCTGTTCAGGAGCAGCGCAACGAGAACCTGAGCACCGATCACGGCACCACCACCATCGACGACACCGTCGTGGCCAAGATCGCTGGTATCGCTGCCCGCGAGGTCTCCGGTGTGGACAGCCTCGGTGGTGGCGGCGCCCGCATGCTGGGTTCCATCCGCGAGTCCTTCGGCGGCTCCGAGGACGTCCGCCAGGGCGTGAACGTTGACGTTGATGAGGGCTCCGCCAACATCGACGTTGCTATCAACGCTGAGTACGGTGTCGCCATCCACGAGCTGGCGGAGGCAATCCGTCGCAACATCATCAACGCCGTTGAGCGCATGACCGGCCTGAACGTTGAGGCCGTCGACGTCACCGTCCACGACGTCAAGCTCCCGGGCGAGGATGACGACGACCAGGACGAGCAGCAGGCTATCTCCCAGAACCAGGGCCGCTAAGACGCTATGACCGAACCACGAGCACACTTCGAGCTCGGGGTCGATCAGGCGCAAGCCATTGTCGATGCCGTGGCGGCTGTCCGCGGTGTCGACTCCCTGGCCGGCGGTCAGTTCGGCGACGTCTCGTTGTTCTTCCCTAAGAAGCGCATCGAGGGGATCCGCCGCCCGTCGCCGCGGGATGATTCCCACATCGAAATCCACGTTGTTGCCAACGTCGGAGCGGGCGTACCGCTCGCCGACTTGGGTGACGCCGTGCGTGACGCTGCAGAACGGGCGTGCCCCGAACTGTCCCGCGTCGATGTTGAAATCGCCGACGTTACCGGCAGCTTCCGCGACGGAAACGGATTTGCCCGCTAGACGCCGAGCCCGCCAGACCTGGTTTACATAGCCCGAGCTCGCCACTAGCGCCCTGCTAGTGGCCTTTATTCTATATCCACCTTTGCCCGACGCTTTCCCGTTGCCGCTGAGCCGGCAACGCGGCGTCAGATCAAGGAAGCTCTTATGAAGAATTACACCACTTTAGGCATCATCTTCGGCTTGGTTCTCGCCTTCTTCCTCACCTACGGATTGTGGTGGGCACTGTTGGCGATTCTCCTGGCTGCTGTCGGCGGCGTCGTGGGCGCTCACTACGACGGCCGGATTGACTTGGGCGCAATCTGGGGCAGCATCGTCGGTAGCGACAAGGGTCGGGGTTAATGACCAACCCGAACGCTCAATCACCGGCGTCCGGCGCGGGCGCTTATCCAGCGGCCCCGCAGCAGCCGTCCCACGCCCAAGGGGACGAGCGGGCCGCCGTGGATCAGCGGGCTGCGTTTGCGCAGTCGGCCGATGACCGCGCCGCCGCCTTCGACCCGGATGCCCGCGACATCGCGGAGATGCGCGACTCCGGTTACCAGTCCGATCAGCCGGGAACCCACCGCGGCCACACGGACATTGCCCCGCGCGGCGTCGAGCGCGTCGTGGAAAAAGCCGTGCGCCAGATCCCGGGCATCGCGGATCTCGATGCCCGCCTGGCCGGCCTCGGCGGGCGCGGGTACCCGCGCATCAACGTCCAGCTGGACGGCGAGCGGCAGCTTGCCGCCGCTACGGCCGACATCGCCGTGACGTGGCCGTCCCCGGTCACCGCCGTGGCGGAGGAAACCCGTTACGTCATCGCGGAGGCCATTCGCGTCTACACCGGCTACACCGTCAGCCGCGTCAATGTCACCGTCGGCGAGTCGGTGCCCGGTGAGCGCGTAACGCGCCAGGATATTGCCCACCGACCGCTCATCGAGGCCATCGTTCCGCACTCCCACCACACTGACGTCACCTCCCCGGTCACGTCGGTCGGCCTTAAGGAACTGACCCCGATCGAGGTCACCTCCATCAAGGAACTGCGCGGGATCTCCCGCGGCGAGGAGCCGGAGGTCCGCTCGGTCGAGGCCCCGGAGCCGAAGGAGCTGCGTGCTATCGGCAGTGCCCGCGAGCACGAGGCCCGTTCCGTCTCCGCGCCCGAGCAGCGTCCGCTGCGCGCGGTGGGCGAGCCGCAGGAGCATGAGGCGCGCGTCGTCTCCACTCCCGAAGAGCGCCCGCTGCGTCGCATCTCGGCGCCGGAGGATCACACGCCGCGCCGCGTGACGGCGCCGGAAGATCACCGCCTGCGCCGTGTCGAGGCGCCGCGCCCGGCGAAGCTGCGCCCCATCGAGGTCCAGCCGCTCAACCGGATCACCAAGGTCCGGGTGCCGCAGCCGCAGCGCCTCAAGACCCCGAAGGCGGCCCCGGCGAAGCGCTTGAAGAAGATCAGCACGACGCCGAAGTTCCGCAAGAAGCCGGTCTCGCTGCCCACCCCGCAGCCGTTGCGCCACATCTCTGTGGACCCGGTGAAGGCACACCCGCTCCACGTGGAGGCGCCGAAACCGGCCATGCTGCGCGAGGTTGAGGTACGCGAGGTCGACGTCTGGCACCCGACGCTGCGCCCCGCCCGGTCGCACAAGCACAAGATTCACCTGAAGACGGAAGGAGACCGCCGTGGCTAATCCATTTCCCGGTTTCGGCCAGGAGCCGAAGGGATCGCCGGCCGCTCGCGGCTGGTCAATCCTCCTCGGACTCCTTCTGCTTGCCCTTGCGGTCGTGACCGGCCGCGAGGCGTGGCTGATGAGCTCCGGTGCCAAGGAGCAGTCGTGGGTCCAGCCGGTCCTCGACATCTTCGCCACCCCGCAGTTGGAGGACTGGATGGTCTGGGCCGGCGTAGCCGCCTCCATCCTCGGCATCATCCTGCTCATCGTCGCGCTGAAGCCGCGGCGCAGCACCCACCGCCAGGTGGCCTCCGACCACGCGTCGGTGTGGATGCGCCCGGTGGACATCGCGCGCGTAGCCAGCGCCGCCGCCCGCCGCGTCCCCGGCGTGGACGGCGCTCAGACGAAGGCGACGGGCCGTCGCGTCAACGTCAACGTGGCGTCGAACGGCGACAGCGCGGCACTCACGCAGAACGTCGAGCAGGCGGTCTCCCGCGCCCTCGTGGCGCTGCGCGAGAAGCCGGAAGTAAACGTCAACGTGCACAAGTCCGCGGAGGTGGGAAGCAATGTCTAAAGGTCTCGCGGCATTCGACCGCATCATCCTGTTCCTGCTCGGCCTGATTTTGTTGGCCTCGGGCCTGCTGCCGATACTCATGCATTTCGATGTCGACTTCGCCAACGAGGCGGCACGCTGGGTAGACCACGACACGTGGGGTAACCTGGCGCAGCAGCCGTGGTTCTTCTCGCTGCTTATCGCGTTGACCATCATCTCGGCTCTGCTGGGCCTGTGGTTCATCATCGCCAACTCGCGGCCACGGCACTTCAACCGCGTGGACTCGCCGGCATCGAACGAGGACGGTGACATCCGCATGCAGATGTCGAACCTCTCCGGCGGCATCGCCTCCTCCATGGAGGAGATCCCCGGTGTCCTCTCGGTGGACAAGAAAGTCTCTTACGACCGCGCTCGCCCGACCGCGGAGTTCACGGTCACCGCGAGCCCGGAGACCAACGTGGACAGCCTGCGCGAGCACATCGACCGTGCAGAGGCAGATTTCCGCGACGCATTCGAGAACCTCGACATCGACACCGTCTACCGCCTCCACTTCGAGCGCCTGCAGGCTGTCGAACAGTAGCAGCGCGCCTCACGCGCCGCCAGCGCTCAACGGTTCTGCCTCCGCGAGGTAGATCTCGCCCACCGTGCACACGGTGGTGCTCCTGCCGCCGGGCAACTGAACGACTAGTTCCGTGCCCCGGCGGCATTTGTGTATCTTCTCCCAGGAGTAATCCACCTGGCTCACGTCGCGGTTGAAGCGCGTGGTGACGTGCATCCCGTGGTCAAGAAGTACCGTCACCACGTTGCCGTCGGCGTTCGCGCCGCGCAGGAAGTACACCCTCTCCCCCAGCGTGCGGCGCTCCAGGCCGGCGAGATCCTCCAACGGCACGCCAGTGCTAGGGAGCCGGGTGAGGTAACGAACCACGCCAAGGCGGTGCTCGTTGCCGGCCGCGTCCCCGATGACGAGAGGGCCACCCGGCCGAACGGGGCGCAGGGCTGCGTACTCCCACGCCATCGCATGGCGCAGTGAGCCGTCCGCGTGCCGGGATCGCACCACGGCAACGGAACAGTCCACTGTCACGCGGTGGGTCGGTTCCTCCGTGACGATGAGCCAGCGCTGGCCGGCGGGGACGCGGCGGACATCGTCAAGCGTCAGCTGGCGCGGGTGTTCCGTCGCAATGTCACGCAGAATCTCCACCAGCGTGGCATCGTCCACGTTCCACCCGGCACCGCGATTTTGGGCGATGCCGAACAGGGTCGAAAGGGAAAGTTCGGGCTGACCCTCCCAGGCGGCGCGCAAGGCATCCAGGGTCGTGTCGATGCGCGTGGGATCCTGCATGCCCACCAACTGTAGTGGCCGTCTGCCCAAGACATGCGAAAAGGCCGCCCTCCCCAGCCACCTCACGAAAAGTGGGTGGCGCGGGGAAGACGGCCTCAAGCGCCAAGGAAGTTTATGCCCTTCGAAGAGGGCTTAACTTCCGGTCAATGAGTGAATTACTCGATGACCTTGGTGACGCGGCCAGCGCCGACGGTGCGGGAGCCCTCGCGGATAGCGAAGCGCAGGCCCTCGTCCATAGCGACCGGCTGGATGAGCTCGACGGTCATGTCGACGTTGTCGCCCGGCATAACCATCTCGGTGCCCTCCGGCAGCTTGATGACGCCGGTGACGTCGGTGGTGCGGAAGTAGAACTGCGGACGGTAGTTGTCCATGAACGGGGTGTGGCGGCCGCCCTCTTCCTTCTTCAGGACGTAGACGGAACCCTCGAACTTGGTGTGCGGGGTGTAAGCGCCCGGCTTGATAACAACCTGGCCACGCTCGACGTCCTCACGCTTGGTACCACGCAGAAGCAGGCCACAGTTGTCGCCAGCCTCGGTGTAGTCCATCATCTTGCGGAACATCTCGATACCGGTGACGGTGGTGTTCTGGGACTTCTCCTGGATGCCGATGATCTCGACGTCCTCGTTGAGCTCCAGACGGCCACGCTCGACACGGCCGGTAACGACGGTGCCACGGCCGGTAATGGTGAAAATGTCCTCGATCGGCATCAGGAACGGCTGGTCCAGAGCGCGCTCCGGATCCGGGATGGACTCATCGCAAGCGTCCATGAGCTCGACGATGGACTTGCCCCACTTCTCGTCGCCCTCAAGAGCCTTCAGAGCGGAGATGTGGACGATCGGAGCCTCTTCGTCGTAGTCCTGCTCGCCCAGCAGCTCGCGGATCTCCATCTCGACGAGCTCGATGATCTCTTCGTCATCGACCATGTCGCACTTGTTCAGAGCGACGAGGATGTACGGAACGCCAACCTGGCGAGCCAGCAGCACGTGCTCACGGGTCTGCGGCATCGGGCCGTCGGTAGCGGCGACGACGAGGATGGCGCCGTCCATCTGAGCCGCACCGGTGATCATGTTCTTGATGTAGTCGGCGTGGCCCGGGGCGTCAACGTGAGCGTAGTGACGCTTCGGGGTGGAGTACTCCACGTGGGAGATGTTGATCGTAATACCGCGCTCCTTCTCCTCAGGAGCCTTATCGATCGTGTCGAAGGCGAACGCGGTGTTCTCCTCCGGGTACGCGTCTGCGAGAACCTTGGTGATCGCTGCGGTGGTGGTGGTCTTGCCGTGGTCGACGTGTCCGATGGTGCCGATATTCAAATGCGGCTTTGTACGCTCGAACTTCTCCTTTGCCACTGTATGTCCTCCTGGACTATATGGTGGCTACGACCTTCGCAGCCACGTGGGTTGACAGTTGTCATAGGCACTTCGGATAGACCAAAAGCGCCTACGACGCTTCCTTTACGTGCCAGTTACACGATCCTAGAGTTGCGCCGCGGATTTTTCAAACCGCCATTTACGGAGGTGAGCCGCGGATTTTAGTGCGGTCGCTGCCCCACTAACGTGAATCCCTGAGGATCCCGGAAGGGTAACGGCCGGCAAAGACGACCCGGATGACTCCGATCGCCTTAGCGCGACCGCTACCCCACCGACCTCGCCCGACGGCGCTCCGCCCGCCACTGGCGGGGTGGGCGGGGCGCGTGCCTAAAGCTGTCGGGCTAGGAGGTGATGCGAACCGTAGCTCTTAGTTGGAGCCGCCGGTGCGCTCTTCGATGATCTCCTGAGCGACGTTCTGCGGAACCTCGCCGTAGGAGTCGAAGACCATCGAGTAGTTAGCACGGCCCTGCGTCTTGGAACGCAGGTCGCCGACGTAGCCGAACATCTCGGACAGCGGGACGACGGCCTTGACGACCTTGGCGCCCGCGCGATCGTCCATGGAGTTGACCTGGCCACGGCGAGCGTTGACGTCGCCGATGACGTCGCCCATGAACTCTTCCGGGGTGATGATCTCGACGGCCATGAGCGGCTCAAGCAGAACCGGCTTAGCCTTGGCCACGGCCTCCTTGAGGACCTGGGAGCCAGCGATCTTGAAGGCCATCTCGGAGGAGTCGACGTCGTGGTACTGACCGTCTTCCAGGGTGGCCTTGATGTTGACCAGCGGGAAGCCTGCCAGGTAGCCGTACTGCATGGCGTCCTGGATACCGGCGTCGACGGACGGGATGTATTCCTTCGGAACGCGGCCACCGGTGACCTCGTTGACGAAGGCGTACTGCGGGTTGTCGCCCTCTTCCAGCTCGTCCTCGGACGGGTTGTACGGCTCGATGGAGACGATGACCTTCGCGAACTGGCCGGAACCACCAGTCTGCTTCTTGTGGGTGTAGTCGAGGGACTTCACCGGCTTCTTGATGGTCTCGCGGTAGGCAACCTGCGGGTTACCGATGTTCGCCTCGACCTTGAATTCGCGCTTCATGCGGTCAACCAGCACGTCGAGGTGGAGCTCGCCCATGCCGCCGATAACGGTCTGGCCGGTCTCCTCGTCGAGCTCGACGGTGAAGGTCGGGTCCTCATCGGCAAGCTTCTGAATAGCGGTACCGAGCTTCTCCTGGTCGGCCTTGGTCTTCGGCTCGATGGAGACCTTGATGACCGGGTCCGGGAAGTCCATGGACTCCAGGATGATCTGCTCGTTCTTGTCGCAGAGGGTATCGCCGGTGGTGATGTCCTTCAGGCCGATGATGGCGTAGATGTTGCCCGCAGCGGCGTAATCGACCGGGTTCTCCTTGTTGGCGTGCATCTGGAAGATCTTGCCGATGCGCTCCTTCTTACCCTTGGTCGAGTTCATGACCTCGTCGCCCGGCTCAACGCGGCCGGAGTAGACGCGGACGAAGGTCAGCTGACCGAAGAACGGGTGCGCGGCGATCTTGAACGCCAGGCCGGAGAACGGCGACTCGGTGGACGGCTTACGAGTCATCTCCTCTTCCTCGTTGCCCACGGCGTGGCCGTGGACCTCGCCCACGTCGAGCGGGTTCGGGAGGTAGTCGATGACGGCATCGAGAAGCGGCTGCACACCCTTGTTGCGGTAGGCGGTACCGCAGTACACCGGGTAGATCTCCGAGTTCACGGTCATCTTGCGGATGGCCGCCTTGATCTCGTCGATGGTGAGCTCTTCGCCACCGAAGTACTTCTCCATGAGCTCCTCGTCGGACTCAGCGACGGCCTCGAGCAGCTTCTCGTGGTACTCGTCGGCCTTGTCCTTGAGGTCAGCCGGGATCTCCTCGATGGTCGGCTCAGCACCGACCTCAACCTTGCCGCGCCAGGTGATGGCCTCCATGTTGATGAGGTCGACAACGCCGTCGAAGTCATCCTCAGCGCCGATCGGCAGCTGCATAACCAGCGGCTTCGCGCCGAGGCGGTCAACGATGGTCTGGACGGTGTAGTAGAAGTCAGCGCCCAGCTTGTCCATCTTGTTGACGAAGCAGATGCGCGGGACGTCGTACTTGGCGGCCTGGCGCCAGACCTGCTCGGACTGCGGCTCCACGCCTTCCTTGCCGTCGAAGACCGCAACCGCACCATCGAGCACGCGGAGGGAACGCTCGACCTCAACGGTGAAGTCGACGTGGCCCGGGGTGTCGATGATGTTGATCTGGTGGCCCTCCCAGAAGCAGGTGACCGCGGCGGAGGTAATGGTGATGCCGCGCTCCTTCTCCTGGTCCATCCAGTCGGTGGTCGAACCGCCGTCGTGGGTCTCGCCCACCTTGCGGTTGATACCGGTGTAGTAGAGGATGCGCTCGGTCGTGGTGGTCTTACCGGCATCGATGTGGGCCATGATGCCGATGTTGCGGACCTTCTTCAGATCCTTAAGCACTTCTTGTGCCACAGTATTAACCCCAACTCGTTGATCGGTGGCGCATGGGCGAGGGAGCTCCGTGCGGAGTAAACCCTCCGCAATTGCCCCAGCCGTACGCCGTCATGGATAGTACTCGGATTAGTGTGCCACTGATTGGCCGCGCTGGCAGCGTGAAGACGACAGGCACATGGCGAGCTCTGCCGCTCACTTCACGTTCCAGATGCTACGTTACTGCTTCGCTCCCCTAGTCACTAGGGACTCCCTAACGCAAATCGCGCGGGGCCACCTAGCGCAAAAGCCCGCACGCACACTTTTCGGAAACTCCTCCGACAGAGCGCGTGAACTTGCTGAACGCGGCGAGTGGGTGGAACTGCCGCGGGAGCAAGCTATGCGCTTTTCGATGCCGACTGTGAAGTTGTCCGTAGTGTGAGTGCGGGCCACATTGCTCAAGGCGCTGGAGCCAGCCGTAGCGAGACAGCGAGGCGTGTAATTACCAGCGGTAGTGAGCGAAAGCGCGGTTGGCTTCCGCCATCTTGTGGGTATCCTCACGGCGCTTGACGGAAGCGCCGAGGCCGTTGGAGGCGTCCAGGATCTCGTTGGTGAGGCGCTCGACCATGCTCTTCTCGCGGCGCTGACGGGTGAAGGTCACCAGCCAACGCAGGGCGAGGGTGTTTGCACGGCCCGGCTTAACCTCGACCGGGACCTGGTAGGTAGCGCCACCAACGCGGCGGGAGCGGACCTCCAGATCCGGACGGATGTTGCCCAGAGCCTTCTCCAGGGTGCCCACCGGATCGGTACCGGTCTTCTCACGGCACGCCTCGAGGGCGCCGTAGACGATGCGCTCGGCGGTGGACTTCTTACCGTCCTGGAGCACCTTGTTGACCAGCTGGGTGACCTGCTCGGAGTTGTAAACCGGGTCCTTGACTACTGGACGCTTCGGAGCAGCATTCTTACGCATTGTTTACTGTCCCTTCTTTGCGCCGTAACGGGAACGTGCCTGCTTGCGGTCCTTAACGCCCTGGGTATCCAGTGCGCCACGGACGATCTTGTAACGAACACCCGGGAGGTCCTTCACACGACCGCCACGGACGAGCACCATGGAGTGCTCCTGGAGGTTGTGGCCCTCACCCGGGATGTACGCGGAAACCTCAATGCCGGTGGTAAGGCGCACACGGGCGACCTTACGCAGTGCGGAGTTCGGCTTCTTCGGCGTGGTGGTGTACACGCGAGTGCACACGCCGCGACGCTGCGGAGAACCCTTCAGACCAGCGGTCGAGATCTCCTTGGTCTTGGATTTGCGGCCCTTGCGGACCAGCTGCTGAATAGTTGGCATATATCTCTTCCTGTCTCGGGGTACGGGGTCGCGCACCCGTTGGTGCAGTAAAGTCTGTGAAAGCTACCCCCGCGCGGGAGTGCTCAAAGGTGGTCAAACATGCAAAAATCGGGGCTCTTTCCCGGGGCCCTGCCGCAAGTCGAACCACACGAGCGCGTCACGCACGGAGTTCTTTCAAAAGCTTTTCGCGGTGCACCTTAGCCCAATCGCCTGCATAGAGACGATCGCGCGGAAGATACACGCGAACCGAGAGTTAAAACTACTCGCGCTGGACGCAGAAAGGCAAATCAGCGCCGGCCCTGGCTGCGGCCGCGAGCTACTGGCTAATTCTCCGGCGCCGGCGCCGGCGCTGGCGCCGCCTGCCGCACCAGCTTGTGGATGCGGTCACGGACGACATCGTCAAGCGTGGTGATGGCGAAGGCGGTGGGCCACATGGTGCCCTCGTCCAGCTGGGCGGAATCGTTGAACCCGAGCGTGGAGTACCGCACGCCGAACTTGGAGGCGACCTGCAGGTAGATAACCACGCCTTGGTCGCTTTCGTAGGCCGGCATGCCGTACCAGGTGCGCGCGTCCAAGTGCGGCGCTTCCTGCGTGACGATGCCGTGCACCTCCGCCGCCAAGGCCTTGTCATCCTCCGGCATGTTCTGGATGAGTTCCTGAAGGGCCTCTAGGTTGCGGGCCTTTTTCTTCCCGCCCTTTTCGCGGCGCAGCTCTTCGGCGCGCTGCTTCATCGCCTCGCGCTCGGCGGCACTGAAACCTGTGTTCTCAGTCATGGTGCCGAATTTTACGCGCGGTGTCGGTGACAAAGTCGGGCACTATCCCCTCTTTTACCCATCGCCCAAAGTGCACGGCCTCCTGAGCCGCCCAACGTTCCCAGTACGGCGCGTAGTACGGGTCGCGTTCCAAGGCGCGGGCGCGGCGGATATGACGCGGGGCTGCCAGCACCCAGCTGACCACGCCGCCGCGCCGGCGGGCGGCCCGAAGCGTCTCGGTAGTGAGCGCACCGACGCCTTCGACGATGAGCGGCGCGTACGGATCCACCTCTACCCATTCGCCGCGGCAGTTCTCCTCCCAGTTCCAGCGGTAGTACCCCGCGGCTGAGATATCTGCCCCGGACGCCAGCACGCTCTCGGCGGTGATGCGGGATCCGGCAGCAAGCCCGTCCCAGCCGGGGTAATAGTCGTCCAGGTGCACCACCCGCCACCCGGTGTGGCGCCCCAGCGCGGCCGCGGCGGTGGTTTTGCCGGCGCCGGAGGGGCCATCGATAAGCACGGTGGGCGCAAAGCTACCCGTCATAGCCCGAGGAACCTCCAGGCGCCGACCGCCGCGGAGACCACCACGGGCACCGCGCCGAGCACGAGGCCCACCGCGATGGCCCACCAGTCCGCCGCGTGCAGGCGCGAGGGCCGCGCCCAGGTGCGCTCCCGCCCGCCGGGCGGGGTGCGCCCGAACCCGCGCGCCTCCATCGCGGTTGCCAGCTTGCCGCCGCGGCGCAGGGCCAAAACGAGCAGCCCGAACGCCATGGTGATGAAGTGGCGGATGCGGCCGCGGTCGGTAAGCCCCCGGGCCCTGCGCGAGCGGTTCATCGCGTCCCAGTCGTCCTTGAACAGGCTCACCATGCGCACCCCGGCCACCGCGCCGATGACGAAGCGTGCGGGCAGGTGCCACACCTGCGCGAGCGCGTCGCCCAGTTCCGTCGGGTCGATGCCGCGAGCCAGGATAATGACCGGCAGCGCGACGGCAAGCACACGGAGCATGATGGCCACGGCCAGCTCGATGGAGTTGTCACTGATGGTGACAAGCCCCCAGGAGAAATACTCCTGCCCGCCAGGTGCGCCGTAGAGCAACATCGACACGCCGGACAGGGGCGCGGCGACCAGCACCGGCCAGGCGATGCGCACGAGCCGCAGCCAGCCCACCCCGCACAGCGGCGCGGCGGCAAGCGTGATGGCCAGCGAGACCGACGCGGAGACCCAGTCCACGCTGGCGAGCAGCGGCGTGGTCACAAGGAAGGCGAGCAGCAGCTTGGTCACCGGGTTGAGGCGGCCGGTGAGGTTGAACGAATCGGTCACCGGTCATCCTCCTCCGGGGTGTCCAGGTGCACTCGGTGGTCCCCCAGCGCCTGGATGAACAGGTCGTCGTGGGTCACCGCGGCGAGGGTGACACCGGCGTCGGTGAGCTCGCGCAGCAGGTACACCAGCTCGGTGAAGGTCTGCGGGTCTTGGCCGAAGGTCGGCTCGTCTAACAGCACCACCTGCGGCGCGGTGACCAGCGCCGTGGCCACGGACAGGCGGCGCTTTTCCCCGCCCGACAGGGTAAACGGGTTGGCCTTTTCCAACCCGCGCAGCCGCAGCCGACCGAGAAGCTCGTCGATGCGCTCTTCCGGCACCGGCTCCCCCATGACCTTCGGGCCAACGCGCAGCTCTTCTGCCACGCTGCGGGCGACGAATTGGTGTTCCGGGTTCTGGAAGACGTAGCCGATGCGGTGCGCGAGCTGCTTCGAGGACCACCGCCACGGCGCGCCCTTCGCGCCGGCGCGCACCTCTTCGGACATGCCGATCTCCCCGCCACGGGCGGGCAAGAGCCCAGCCAGCGTCTCCAGCAACGTGGTCTTGCCGGTCCCGTTTGCGCCGGTGATCACCGTGCACCGCCCCTCGGGCAATTCGAGAGTCCGCGGCGGGCCGAAACGGGTGACCAGTCCCCAGGCCCACAGGGCGGGGCTTGCCGATGCCCCACAGGCCCTGCCGGGCAAGTCCTCCGACCGCAGCGCGCGGCGCTGCGTCACCGTCTGGAAGTCGGCGTCTTCGACTACTTCGCCGTCCTCTAAGACCACCGCCCGCGGAATGAGCTCTTCCCAGTGCGAATACTGGTGCTCCACCACGATGAGCGTCGCGCCGGTTTCCTCCACCACCGACCGCACCGCGGCGATGACCTCGCGGGCACCGGCCGGGTCCAGGTTGGCGGTGGGCTCATCGAGCAGAATGAGGCCGGCCCCCATAGCCAAGACCCCGGCGAGCGCCAAGCGCTGCTTCTGGCCTCCCGACAGGCGGGTCGTGGGGTGATCCAACGGGAGGTGCAATCCGACGGTATCTAGCGCGTGCTCGACGCGCCGCCAGATCTCTGCGCGTGGGATACCTAAGTTCTCGCAGCCGAACGCTACGTCGTCACCCACCCGCGACGAGATGACCTGTGAATCCGGGTCTTGCAGCACCAGCCCCACCGGGATATCGCGACCGGGTGGCTGGGGCGTGTTTATCCCGTCATTTAAGAGAATCTCGCCTTCTTGGGTGCCTTCATCTTCCCCGACGAGCACGCCCGCTAGCGCGGCGAGCAGCGTCGACTTGCCGGAACCGGAGTCGCCGCATAGCAGCACCCGCTCCCCCGGTTCGACGGCGAGGTCCACCCCGCGCAGCGCGTAGCCATCCCGCCCGGCATGCGCCCACCCGAAGCCGCGGGCGGTCACTCCGACGGGTGCCGGGTGCGGTACGGCGGCGGCACTACTACCGGCGACCGCCATTAACGGCGCAGTTCACGGCCGACTGCGAAGCGGTCCAAAGCCCCGGCCTTGGCCAGCGCCTGCACGGCGGCATACCCCAATGCGCCGGCCAGGATTGCGCCGGAGATGACTAAACACACCAGGTAGGTGATGTTGAAGCCGAGGCTCTTGCTCAGGTTCGGGGTCAAGAACAGCTCGAGGATGAACGCGCCCAGGGCAGAGCCGATGCCGGCGAGGATGGCCGTGGGCAGGTTGAAGCGCCGGAAAGCGAAGATGAGGAAGATGATTTCTACGCCCAACCCCTGCGCGAGGCCGGAGTAGATGGTCTCAAACCCCCACTGGCTGCCCAGCGCCGCGGACAGGCAGGCCGCCAAGGTTTCCACGTAGAGGGCTGCGCCCGGCTTGCGGATGACCAACGCGCCGATAACGCCGCCGATGAGCCAGACGCCGGTGACCAGGCCACCGAGCCCCGGGGTCAGCGCGTCCATGGCTTCGAACCATGCGCCACCCACGAAGTTCCAGATTAAGAAAATGAACCCGCAGGCCACCGCCAAGATTGAGGCGACGATGATATCGATGACGCGCCAGCCGCGCCGTGCAGTATTAGCCACTATTCCTCCCTCACGCCGGCATTATCCGGTTCAGGTTCAACGGTTCGCCGCCCTGCTGGCGGCATCTCAGCCCCACCGCTGACAGCGGAGCACCCGTAGCTTGTCGATGTACTTAGACAGACCTAAGTCTACAGCCCTACTCCAGGGCGACTAACACTGCGGTCAGCACCGACAGACCAGCAATGATGCCGGCCATGACCGCGAATTGCGCCGTCGCCGGGGCTACCCGTTCGTCCCGGATCCCGCGTACTTTCATCTCGTAGCGGTCGCGGTTACTCAAGTACAACCACGCGGCCAGCACCAACACGACGGCAAGAACCACGAAGACCGCGGCGGGATAGCCCGTGGCCCACCGCAGAATGACCAGGGAGCACACCACCATCGCCAGGATGGTGCGGGTCCAGCTCAGTGAGGTCCGTTCAGGTTGCAGGCCGTGATCGGAGTGGTGCGGGCGCTCGTGCGGGCGGGAACGCCTGCGCGGGTAGTAATAGCGCGGGGTGCGGCTCACGCGAAGATCACCACGACGGCCACGCACACCAGGACGACGAGCAGGGTCAACGGGAGCGCCAAAATGGGAACACTCAGGGGACGGTCGTCCCGCAGGGCGCGTTCGGTGCGCACCCACCGTGCGAAAGCCACGATGGCCACCAGGCTCGCCGCGCCACAGGCGGTGATAGACCCCGCCTTCTGGAGCGTCGGGCTCAAGCTCCCGAAGTCGAACGCACCGATGGTGATCCCGCCGGCCAACAACGCAAGCGAGGTGCGCACCCACGCCAGGAACGTCCGCTCGTTCGCCAGAGTAAACCGCGGATCGGGCTCCTCCCCGCCGGGAAGAAGCGTTCGGGTCAGCCAGCCACGTTGTTTGTCGTCAGTGCTCACACCGGATCACCTTAGTGCCCGCTCCAAAGGGCTGACACGGGCACAGCCCACAACCGGTCTCCGGCCTGTGCGGCGCGGCCAGTGTTGACTACGACTCCACCGAGGAACTCATCACCGAGGGAATCACGCAGCTGTTTGAGATGGCGGAAATGTGAGGTTTTCGGCGCAGAAGTCGTCTTCACCTCCACGGCGACAATTCCGTGCGGCAGTTCGACCACCGCGTCCACCTCGGAACCCTCCCGGCTACGGAAATGGCCCACGCGATAGTCATTTTTGGCCCAGTGAGACTGCTTAATGAGTTCGTTGACCACGAACGTTTCCAGGAGAGAGCCAAGCCGCTCACCGCCGCGCGGCCCCGCCAACATGTCTACGGAGTCGTGCGCCAGCGCCGCGGCTAATCCCGTATCGTTAAGCAGAATCTTCGGCCGGGAGACAACCCGTTTGAGTTGGTTGTGCGACCACACGGGGACTTCTCGGACGAGAAAGAGTGTCTTTAAGTGCTCTAGGTACCTCGCTACGGTGGGCCGCGATATGCCTAGAGTCTCAGCCATCTTCTCTTTTACGAGCTCCTCCGAGGTGGTCGCCCCTACCCATTCCAAGAGTTTGTACATATTGGCCACGTCGATGCGCGCGAGATCCAAGGCATCGCGCTCGACTAGGCGACGCGCATAGTCACGCAGCCAGGATGCCCGCACCTGGTGCGACATGTTTAACGGACGCGGGTAGCCTCCCCGCCCCAACATTTCCGCGAGCTGCCCGCGCGACAGGGTTTCACCGTCACCTAGCCCATCCCCGGCCAAGAACCTGTCGACCCACGTGGCCCGTGCCCCCTGTATTTCTGCTTCCGCCAATGGTTCCAGATCGACTGATACCGCTCGACCCGCGAGTGAGTCTTCCGCTCCCGGTATTCGCAGGAGGTTCGCGGATCCCGTCAGAATGAGTTGCCCAGGCCTATCGTGCCGATCGACGTGCCGTTTGATGGCCAGGATGAGCTCAGGAACGCGTTGGATTTCGTCAATCACCACACGCGGCGCGTCCTGAGAGAGAAAGGCGGCGGGATCATCCTCGACGAAGTGGCGGTCCAATTCGTCGTCCATGGTTACGAACTGCGTACCTACCGGATTATCCAACATCTGGGTGAGCGTCGACTTTCCCACCTGCCGCGCGCCTTGAATCATGACGACGGGGAAGTTCCTCAACAGTTCCTGGACCCAGGAACTCACAAAACGGTCGTAGCGTTCCACCCCGCCCACCATAGCACCCATCTGCACAGGTATTGTCTTTAATGTTCGTTTTGCGGTCGGATTTTGTTCGTTTTGCGGCCTGTTTTTGTTCGTTTTGCGGGCGAGTTTTGAACGATCAGCGCTCGCTTCGTGAACGGTTTGTCGGCGGCATCGTGAAGCAACCGCTCCCCGCACGAGAAAACGGACAACGCCCCGCCGACCACCCGTGGTGAGTGGAACGGCGGGGCGTTGCCCGTTACCGAATGCTAGGCGCGTGCCGGATTAGTTGAGGGTGAAGTCCTCATCCAGCGGAACGGAGGCACCGGTGTACTCACCGAAGCCCTCGTCGCCATAGATGGAATCCCCGTAGGTCGGGATGGAGTACGCGGAGTTGCGCGCCGCCTCGGTCGGCTTGACCGAGATGTTGCGGTACCGCGAGATACCCGTACCAGCCGGGATGAGCTTACCGATGATGACGTTCTCCTTCAGGCCGATGAGCTTATCGGAGCGCTTGTTGATGGCGGCATCGGTAAGAACGCGGGTGGTCTCCTGGAAGGAGGCCGCGGACAGCCAGGACTCGGTAGCCAGGGACGCCTTGGTAATACCCATGATCTCCGAGCGCAGCTGTGCCGGCTCGCCGCCCTCGGCGACCTGCGCGGCGTTGATCTGCTTCGCCTCGGACAGGTCCACCAGGGAGCCCGGCAGGAACTCCGTGGAGCCCGCCTCGATGACCGTGCCACGACGCAGCATCTGACGGATGATGATCTCGATGTGCTTGTCGTGAATGGCCACACCCTGGGTGCGGTAGACGGCCTGAACCTCGTCGATGAGGTGCTTTTCCACACCACGACGGCCAAGGACCTCGAGCACGTCGTGCGGATCCGCAGCGCCGCGCATGAGGCGCTCGCCCACCTCGACGTGGTCGCCGTCGCGCAGGGAACGCTCGATCATGGCGTCCGGGTTGGACTCCATCGGGCGGCGCACCTGAGCCAGGCCCTGCCGCTTGGACAGCTTCTCGTAGACCACGTTGTCTGAACCGTCGTCCGGGGTAATGGTCAGGGTCCAGAAGTTGCCCTCGTCCGACAGCGAGACGGTACCCGCCACGGACGCGATCGGGGCGCGGTTCTTCGGGTTACGGGCCTCGAAGAGTTCCTGGACACGCGGCAGACCACCAGTAATGTCGCCACCGACACCACCCTGGTGGAACGTACGCATGGTCAGCTGGGTACCCGGCTCACCAATGGACTGGGCGGCGACGATGCCGACAGCCTCGCCGATGTCCACCAGCTGGCCAGAGGCCATGGACTTGCCGTAGCACTTCGCGCAGACACCGGCCGGGGTCTGGCAGGTCAGCACGGAGCGGACCTTGATTTCGGTGACGCCAGCCGCGATGAGCTTGTCGGTCAGCTCATCGCTCAGCTCCGCGCCGGCCTCGGCAACCACGTTGCCCTCGCCGTCCTTGACGTCGGAGGCCACAACGCGGCCGGAAGCCGAAGTCTCCCACAGATCGTGGACCTGGAACTTGCCCTCGGAGACCTCCTCCGCGATCGGGACGCGCACACCCTGGCGGGTGCCACAGTCCTCTTCGCGGACGATGACGTCCTGGGCGACGTCGACCAGACGACGGGTGAGGTAACCCGAGTCGGCGGTACGCAGCGCGGTATCGGCCAGGCCCTTGCGGGAACCGTGCGAGTTGTTGAAGTACTCCAACACCGACAGACCTTCGCGGAAGGAGGTCTTAATCGGACGGGTGATGTAGTCACCCTTGGAGTTCACGACCATGCCCTTCATGCCGGCCAGCGTCCAGATCTGACGCATGTTACCGGCAGCACCGGACTTCACAATCATCGGAATCGGGTTGTCGTCCGGGTAGAGGTCCTCCACGGCCTGACCCACGGTGTCCGTGGCGTCCTTCCACAGCTCAACCAGGCGGTCGTAGCGCTCGCGCTCGGTCAGGGCACCCTGGTCCCAGTACTTGCGCTCGATGCGCTCGGCTTCCTTCTCGTAAGACTCGAGGATCTCCGTCTTGTTCGGCAGGACCAGAACGTCCGACATGGTGATGGTCACGCCCGAGCGGGTAGCCCAGTAGAAGCCGGCGTCCTTCATGTTGTCCAGCACCTGGGCCACGGTGATCATCGGGTACTTGACCGCCAGGTCGTTGATGACGTCACCGATGAGCACCTTGCCGTCGCCGCCGCCCTTACGGACCATTATGCCCTCGAGGTACGGGTAGTTCCACGGCAGCAGCTCGTTGAACATGATGCGGCCGAGCGTGGTGCGCGCGGTCCACTCCTGGCCGCGCTCCCAGCCGTCGGGGAACTGCTCCGCCTCGACATCCTTCGGCGGACGCAGGTGGGAGATGCGGACCTGGATCGGGGCCTGCAGGCCCAGTACGCCGCGGTCGCGCGCCATAATCGCCTCAGCGTAGGACGAGTAAATGCCCTGCGCCGGACGGTCCTCGGTGGCCTCCTGGTAGCGACCTTCGCCGCCGATCTCGTCCTCGGACTTGTCCATGGTGAGGTAGTACAGGCCGGTCACCATGTCCAGACGCGGCATAGCCAGCGGCTTACCGGACGCCGGGGACAGGATGTTGTTGGACGCGAGCATGAGCACGCGTGCCTCGGCCTGCGCCTCCGCCGACAGCGGGAGGTGAACAGCCATCTGGTCACCGTCGAAGTCGGCGTTGAACGCCTCACACGCCAGCGGGTGCAGCTGGATGGCCTTACCCTCGACCAGGATCGGCTCGAAGGCCTGGATGCCCAGACGGTGCAGGGTCGGCGCACGGTTCAGCAGAACCGGGTGCTCCGAAATTGCCTCTTCCAGAACGTCCCACACCTCGGAGCGCTGGCGCTCGACCATGCGCTTGGCGGACTTGATGTTCTGCGCGTAGTCGTTTTCCACCAGGCGCTTCATGACGAACGGCTTGAACAGCTCGAGCGCCATGAGCTTCGGCAGACCGCACTCGTGCAGCTTGAGCTGCGGGCCGGTAATAATGACCGAACGGCCGGAGTAGTCCACACGCTTACCCAGCAGGTTCTGGCGGAAGCGGCCCTGCTTGCCCTTGAGGAGGTCAGACAGGGACTTCAGCGGACGGTTGCCCGGGCCGGTGACCGGACGGCCGCGGCGGCCGTTGTCGAACAGCGCGTCCACCGACTCCTGCAGCATGCGCTTCTCGTTGTTGACGATGATCTCCGGCGCGCCGAGATCGATCATGCGCTTCAGGCGGTTGTTGCGGTTGATCACGCGGCGGTACAGGTCATTGAGATCCGAGGTGGCGAAACGGCCACCATCGAGCTGCACCATCGGGCGCAGCTCCGGCGGGATCACCGGGATCGCATCCAGGACCATGCCGGCCGGGTCGTTGCCGGAACGCAGGAAGGCAGCGACGACCTTGAGGCGCTTGAGCGCGCGCATCTTCTTCTGGCCCTTGCCGTTGTTGATGACCTCGCGCAGCTCCTCGGCCTCGGACTCGAGGTCGAAGTTGCGGATCAGCGTCTGCAGGGCTTCGGCGCCCATGCCGCCGGTGAAGTAGTCCTCGTAGCGGTCGACGAGCTCTTCGTAGATGGTCTCGTCGATGATCATCTGCTTCGGCTCGAGCTTGAGGAAGGTGTTCCAGATCTCGTCGAGGCGCTCGACCTCGCGCTCGCCGCGCTCGCGGATCTGCTGCATCTCCTTCTCAGCGGCACGCTTGACCTTGTTGCGTGCGTCCGCCTTGGCGCCGGACTCTTCCAGCTCCGCGAGATCCTGCTCGAGCTTGGACGCCCGCTCTTCGATCTCGGAGTTGGTGTCGTCCTCGACGTCCTTCTTCTCCAGCAGCATCTCTGCTTCCAGAGTGGACTGGTCGTTGTGGCGCGCCTCTTCGTCGACGGACGTGACGATGTTCGCCGCGAAGTAGATGATGCGCTCGAGGTCCTTCGGGGCGAGATCCAGCAGGTAGCCCAGACGGGACGGGACGCCCTTGAAGTACCAGATGTGGGTGACCGGGGCGGCCAGCTCGATGTGGCCCATGCGCTCACGGCGCACCTTGGACTTGGTCACCTCGACACCGCAGCGCTCACAGATGATGCCCTTGTAGCGCACGCGCTTGTACTTGCCGCAGGCGCACTCCCAGTCACGGGTCGGGCCGAAGATGCGCTCGCAGAACAGGCCGTCCTTCTCCGGCTTGAGGGTGCGGTAGTTGATGGTCTCAGGCTTCTTGACCTCGCCCTTGGACCACCGGCGGATGTCTTCGGCGGTGGCAAGGCCGATGCGGAGCTCGTCAAAGAGGTTTACGTCGAACACGTAAATTCTCCCTTTCATCCTCCGGGTGGAGGAAGTTGGTGGCGTTTTCAGTGGGAAATGAGTTGTGCCTTGTGGGGCGAGGCTAGCTAGGCGATGTCAGGAGCGGCGCCCTCATCGTGGGACAGGTTGATGCCCAACGAGGAACCGGATTCCATATCGTCATCGTCCGAGCCGGACAGCTCCATCGGCGTGCCGTCGGTGGACAAAACCTCCACGTTCAGGCACAGCGACTGCAGCTCCTTGAGCAACACCTTGAAGGACTCCGGGATGCCCGGATCCGGGATGTTGTCGCCCTTGACAATTGCTTCGTAGACCTTGACACGGCCGACCACGTCATCCGACTTGATGGTGAGCAGCTCCTGCAGGGTGTAGGCGGCGCCGTACGCCTGCATTGCCCACACCTCCATCTCGCCGAAGCGCTGGCCACCGAACTGCGCCTTACCACCCAGCGGCTGCTGGGTAATCATGGAGTACGGGCCGGTGGAACGGGCGTGGATCTTTTCGTCGATGAGGTGGTGCAGCTTGAGGATGTACATGTAGCCGACCGAAACCGGGTACATGTACGGCTCACCGGAGCGGCCATCGAAAAGCGTGGCCTTACCGTTTTCATCGACCAGCACGTCACCATCGCGGTTCGGCTTGGACGAACGCAGCAGCGCCGACAGCTCCTCGTTGGTCGCACCGTCGAAGACCGGCGTGGCAGCCAGGGAGTTCGGCGGAACGTCGTAGAGCTCCTCCGGCAGGGTCTTCAGGATCTCCTCGTTGCGGGGATCCTCGGTGTCGACCTTCCAGCCGGCCTTGGCCAGCCAGCCCAGGTGCAGCTCCAGAACCTGACCGATGTTCATACGACGCGGAACACCGTGGGTGTTCAGGATGACATCGACCGGGGTGCCGTCAGCCATGAACGGCATGTCCTCCGGCGGCAGGATCTTGCCCACAACACCCTTGTTGCCGTGGCGGCCGGCGAGCTTATCGCCGTCCTGGATCTTGCGCTTCTGCGCAACGTAGACGCGGATCATCTCGTTGACGCCCGGGGACAGATCGTCGTCGTCCTCGCGGGAGAAGCGGGCGACGCCGATGACCTTGCCGGTCTCGCCGTGCGGCACCTTCATGGAGGTATCGCGGACTTCGCGGGCCTTCTCGCCGAAGATGGCGCGCAGCAGGCGCTCCTCCGGGGTCAGCTCGGTCTCACCCTTCGGGGTGACCTTGCCCACGAGGATGTCGCCGGCACGCACGTCCGCGCCGATGCGGACGATGCCGCGCTCGTCGAGATCGCTGAGCACGTCCTCGGAGACGTTCGGGATCTCGCGCGTGATTTCCTCGGCACCCAGCTTGGTGTCGCGGGCGTCGATCTCGTGCTCCTCGATGTGGACGGACGTCAGGATGTCCTGCTCCACGATCGACTGGTTGACGATGATCGCGTCCTCGTAGTTGTGGCCTTCCCACGGCATGAACGCGACCAGCATGTTGCGGCCGAGCGACATCTCGCCGTTGTTGGTACCCGGACCATCGGCCAGCACCTGACCAGCCTCGACGCGCTCGCCCATGCTGACCAGCGGAGTCTGGTTGTAGTTGGTGCCCTGGTTGGTGCGCTCGAACTTGCGCAGCATGAAGGTGTCACGCTGGCCCTCGTCATCCATGATGGTGATGAAGTCAGCAGTGACGTTTTCCACCACACCGGCCTTCGGGGCGATAACCAGATCGCCGGCGTCGTAGGCGGCGCGGCGCTCCATGCCGGTACCGACGAACGGCGCCTCGGAGCGGACCAGCGGGACCGCCTGGCGCTGCATGTTCGCACCCATGAGCGCACGGTTCGCATCGTCGTGCTCCAGGAACGGAATCATCGCGGTTGCAACCGAGACCATCTGACGCGCGGACACGTCCACGTAGTCGACGCCGTTGGCGTCGGTCACTCCGATGTCACCGTCGCGGAGGCGAACCTCAATACGGTCGCCGGTGATGTTTCCCTCGGCGTCCTGCTCGACCTCAGCCTGGGCGATAGCGAAGCGATCCTCTTCATCAGCGCTCAGGTACTCGACCTGGTCAGTGATCTTGCCGTCCACGACCTTGCGGTACGGCGTTTCGATGAAGCCGAAGGAGTTCACGCGCGCGTAGGAGGCGAGGGAGCCGATCAGACCGATGTTCGGACCCTCCGGCGTCTCCACCGGGCACATGCGGCCGTAGTGCGACGGGTGGACGTCTCGGACCTCAATGCCGGCGCGCTCACGGGACAGGCCGCCCGGACCCAGCGCAGACAGGCGACGCTTGTGGGTCAGGCCGGACAGGGAGTTGTTCTGGTCCATAAACTGCGACAGCTGCGAGGTACCGAAGAACTCGCGGATGGACGCAGACACCGGACGCACGTTGATGAGGGAGGTCGGCGTGATGGACTCGGCGTCCTGGGTGGTCATGCGCTCGCGCACGACGCGCTCCATGCGGGACAGGCCGACGCGGACCTGGTTCTGCACCAGCTCGCCCACGGTACGCAGGCGGCGGTTGCCGAAGTGGTCGATGTCGTCGGTGGCCAGCGGGATCATCTCGCCGTTCGGCGCCTTCATCTCACGCTCGCCCTCGTGCAGGCGCACCAGGTACTCCAGGGTGACCGCGATGTCTTCCTCGGTCAGGGTGGACAGACCCTCGTGGTCGCCGCCCAGGCCGAGCTTGCGGTTCATCTTGTAACGGCCGACCTTGGCCAGGTCGTAGCGCTTTGCACGGAAGAAGGAGTTGTCCAGCAGCGACTGCGCGAGCTCGCGGGTCGGCTGCTCACCCGGGCGCTGCTTGCGGTAGATCTCCAGCAGGGCCTCATCGGTGCCGGCGATGCCGTCGTTGTCCAGGGTGGACATCATCAGCTCGGAGAAGCCGAAGCGATCGCGGATCTCCTCCTCGGTCCAACCCAGCGCCTTCAGCAGTACGGTGACCGGCTGGCGGCGCTTGCGGTCGATGCGGACGCCGACGGTATCGCGTTTGTCCACGTCGAACTCGAGCCATGCACCGCGGGACGGGATGACCTTCACGGAGTGCAGCGGGCGCTCGGTGGACTTATCGATGCTCTGGTCGAAGTACACGCCCGGCGAGCGGACCAGCTGGGAGACGATGACACGCTCGGTACCGTTAACGATGAAGGTGCCCCGGTCGGTCATGATCGGGAAGTCACCGATGAAGACCGTCTGGGACTTGATCTCCTGCGAGTCGTTGTTAATGAACTCCGCGGTGACGTAGAGGGGCGCGGAGTAGTTAATGTCCTTTTCTTTGCACTCGTCTACCGTGTACTTGACCGGCTCGAAGCGCGGCTCCGACAAGGACAGCGACATGTTGCCGGAGTAGTCCTCGATCGGGGAAAGCTCCTCGAGGATGTCCTCCAGGCCCGAGGTAACCGGCGTATCGTCGCCGCGCTCGGCCTGCTCTCGCTCGCGCCACTCCGGGTCGCCGACGAGCCATGCGAAAGAATCTAATTGAACGTTAAGAAGCCCCGGGACGGCGATGGGTTCGCTGATCTTGGCGAACGAGTAACGCTTCGGGGTTCCGGGGATGTCAGTTACTGCCTTGGTCTGGCGGGAGACTGCCAAGATGGGTCCTTCCAGCACCTCACGCGGATTGTGGACCATTTCGACGGGCGTTTGTCCACAAAACCGCTGGTAGATTTAGCATTCGGTCTGCTGTGGAACCACCGGCCGCAGATAGCACAAAATCACCTTGTCAAGTCGGCTTTCCCATCACCGCCCAACAAGGCTAAATGAGCAACCACAAACCGGGTTCCAGCGCAAAGAAACAGCCTATAGGACTTTCGGCCGCGTGTAAAGTGACGCCCTACCACACGGGCATTAGCGCTGTCGAACCCGGCGTCTTTTTCCTATCGCCGCACTGGTCGGGCGTTGCCTACCGACCGGGCATTTCCGGTCCGCCCGCCGTGGCCTGCCGCGCGATCCTGGCCTTTCCGCCCGGAAGAGTTTCCTCCCCGGCGACCGAATGCACCCAGCGCGCCGAGCAGCCCGAGGAGGGTCAGCAGACCGCCCAAGCCGCCTACGGCCCACCGAGCTATGCGCGCCGCGGTCTGGTCGGGGATATCCGCTGCCTGCTCGAGGAAGGCCGCGCGGTCTTCCTCGGAGGTGCTACCGGCAAACTGTAGCGCATCGTAGGCGCGCTCGCCGTCACCGGTCCCGTAGTAATCATCGATGTCGACGTCCATGCCGACCAGCATCCCGGTTTCCTGATCAACGAAGAAGTCGTTGCTGGCCCCGTGGAAGAGGAACCCTTGCTCGCTGCCGCCCTCCGGGGTGGGAAGCGAGGTGGTGTTCAACATCCCGGCATACAGCTTCGCCACGTTCTCCGGCTCGAACTCCTGGTGGTACCGGTACACGGTCCGCCCCTCGATCTCGGTCTCCTCCGCGAAGACGGCCTCCCGCGCTTGCCGCAACGTCGGATCAAAGACCGGGTAGTTGGTTTTTTCCGCGTGCGCCGGGAACTTCAGCCAGTAGCCGTCCACGTCCACCTCGGACTCGGGCATGGCGATGGTGTGGGTTAGCTTCGCCGGTTCCTCGGCCTCGCCCGTCTCGCGGTCGATGACGTACGACCACACCCGCGCGCTGTAAAGATTTTTCACGTCCTGCTTGGCACTCGGGTCATCGCCACGCACGGTGGTCTCTCCCACGCGCACCTGCGCGGTCTTCGCGTCGGACTGCTCTCCAATGTTCATGTGCAGCTGGTATGTCAGCGGGCCCTCGTAGATTTCTGGCCCCTTTGGCGCGGCCGGTTTATCACCCTCGGGCTTGTCACCCTCGGGCTTGTCTCCCTCAGGTTTGTCAGCCGCGGGCTGCTCGCCTTCCGGCTGCTCACTTTCCGGCTGCTCACCTTCTGGCTGCTCACCCTCCGGGGCATTGCCAGGCACCGCGTCACTACCCTCGTCGGCAAGGGCATCGTGCTCCCCGGCATCCTTCGACTCAGCCGGCGCTTCCGCGTCCTCCGGCGCTTCCGCCTCCTCCGGAGCCCCCTGCTCGTCCGGCGAATCCGGCCCCTCCGGGGAATGCGGCTCCGCGGGCTTGTCGGACGCGTCCGCGTCCGCGTTCTCCTCGCCACCACCGACGACGAGCGCCCGGCCCGAATCGTCGTGCAGGGTCCAGGTCGTCCGCTGCGCGTCGAGCGGGAGGCGGGGCGAGAAGTTGAGAAAGCTGCCCGCGCTGATCGCCGCGGCAAGCAGGGCGACGCCGAGGCCGAGGACCAGCACGGACCAGATTCGGGACTTGGGCAACATGGGGTCATAGTCTAACGGATCAAAAAAGCCCGCAGGCCTGGGGCGCACCCAGTGCCTGCGGGCGAAAATCCGCAGTTGTTATGCGGCGACGAGCTTACTTGAGCTCGACGGTAGCGCCAGCTTCCTCGAGCTTGGTCTTGGCAGCCTCGGCGTCTTCCTTGTTGGCGCCCTCGAGGATGGCCTTCGGGGTACCCTCGACCATTTCCTTGGCTTCCTTCAGGCCCAGGCCGGAGACGATCTCGCGGACGGCCTTAATGACGCCAATTTTCTTGCCGCCGACGTCGGTCAGGACGACGTCGAACTCGTCCTTCTCCTCAGCCGGAGCGCCACCCTCGGCGCCAGCAGCCGGAGCAGCGGCGACAGCAGCCGGTGCAGCAGCCTCAACGTCGAAGACCTCCTCGAACTCCTTAACGAAGTCGGAAAGCTCGATGAGGGTCATTTCCTTGAAAGCTTCAATGAGCTCGTCCTTGGAGAGCTTAGCCATGATAGGCATCCTTTCTTTTGTTGCTGTGTCTACCCCGCGACCAACCCGCGGAGTATGTAGTGCATTGAGTGAGTAGGCTTTTTAGCCTTCGTCCTGCTTCTTGTCCTCGAGCGCCTTGCCGAGGCGGGCCATCTTGGTAGCAGGTGCGTTGAATACGGCAGCAGCCTTTGCCAAGTTGCCCTTCATTGCGCCAGCCAGCTTTGCCAGCGTGGTCTCGCGGTTATCAAGATCGGCGATTGCCTTGACCTGGTCGGCAGACAGGGCGTCGCCGTCCATGTAGCCGCCCTTGACGATGAAGGCGTCGTTGTCCTCGCCGAACTTCTTCATGACCTTGGCGGCGTCGACTGCCTCGCCCTTAACAAAGGCGAAGGCGGACGGGCCGGTCAGGTAGTCGTCGAGACCCTCGATGCCAGCGTCGTTAGCAGCGATCTTGAAAAGGGTGTTCTTGGCGACGGAGTACTCAACGTCAAAACCGAGGTTGTGACGCAGCTCCTGCAGCTGGGGCACGGTCAGGCCGCGGTACTCGGTGACGAAGATGGAATCTGCGCCATCGATCTTCTCCCGCAGCAGTGCAAGCTCTGTTTCGTTCTTCGGGTTTGCCATGTTAAGCCTCTCGCCTCCTTCCACAACTTCTCTTTTGTTTTCCCCGCCGGAGCTTTCCCTGCCAGCGGCGTGCAGCCGCCCGACAAGCAAAAAGCCCCGTGCAAGAGCACAGGGCGCACAACTTCAAAAGAGGTGCACAAGTGTCTCCTGCGTGGGCCGTCCCTTACAAGATTGGGAACCTTCGATCCGATTATTCGGATGACCGACGGTCTTCGGTGAAACTTGAGCGCGGAAACCGGAGCCCGGCTTCCGTTCAAACTTCGACGATTACTGTAGCAGCGGCATAGCACAGCAACAAAATCCGCGATTCGCCCACCCCGCGGTTGCTATCGTGGCGCGCATGCCAGCCTTGATGTGGTTCCGTAATGACCTGCGGTTACACGACAATGCCGCGCTGACGTGGGCGGCCAAACGCGGTCCCGTAGTCGCGCTCCTCATCGACGAGCCCGCGCCCAGCCCCGCACGCCCCTTGGGGGCCGCGGCCACGTGGTGGCGCGAGCAGTCCATCCGGGCCCTAGCCGCCGATCTGGGGCGCCGCGGGGTGCCGCTTCTGCGCCGGCGTGGCGATGCCCGCACCGTCCTGCCCGAGCTCTGCGACTCTTTGGGCGTAGATGCCGTCAGCTGGTCGCGCCGCTACCACGAGCCGCTGCGCGATATCGACGCCGAGGTCAAAGCCACCCTGCGCGACCGCGGCATCGACGTCGCCTCCCACCCCGGGTTCACGCTCGTGGAGCCGTGGGAGGTCACCACCAAGGCGGGCGACCCGTTCCGTGTGTTCACCCCGTTTTCCGAGGCGGCGCGCCTGCAGGTGCGTGACGATGCCCCGCTGCCCATCCCCGATCTTTCCGGAGCGGACGTCGAGCCCGACGAGCTGGGCGAAGCCCCCTCCCCCGCGTGGGCGACGGGGCTTGCGGAACACTGGGCCCCGGGAGAGGCCGGCGCGCGCAAGCGGCTCGAGGAGTTTATGGGCGAGATTTCCTCCTACGGCGCGGACCGCGACGTCCCCGCCCAGGATGCGACCTCCCACCTGTCGCCGCACCTGGCCAGCGGCGACATTTCCCCGCGCGAGATCTGGGCAGCCGCGGAGGAAGCCCTCGACACGCCCGGCCCCGACGGGACGCTGCCGCCGGCCGATGACGTGGAGAAGTTCCGCGACGAACTCCTGTGGCGCGACTTCGCGTGGCACCGCCTCTTTTACAACCCCGAGCTGCACCGGGTGAACGTGCGCCGCCAGTTCGATCACTTCGACTGGGCCTGGCGGGACGGCGAGCTGGCGGAAGCAAGTGCCGGCGGCCGGGATCCGCGCCTGCCCCGCGACTCCTCTGAGCAATGGCTGGAGCACCTCGGCGCGTGGCGGAGCGGCACCACGGGCATTTCGCTTGTCGATGCCGGCATGCGCGAGCTCTGGCACACCGGGTACATGCACAACCGGGTGCGCATGGTCGTCGGTTCCTTCCTGACCAAGAACCTAGGCATCCACTGGCGCCACGGCGAGGAGTGGTTCTGGGACTGCCTGGTGGACGCCGACCCGGCCGCGAACGCGTTCAACTGGCAGTGGGTGGCCGGCTGCGGCGACGATGCCGCGCCCTACTTCCGCATCTTCAACCCCGAAGCTCAGGCCAAGCGCTTCGACCCGCACGGCGAGTACATCGCCACGTGGGTGCCACCGCTCGATCCCGCTATGCCGGCCGAGCCCATCGTGGATCTCAAGCACTCCCGCCGGGCGGCGTTGGACGCGTATGGGGAGGTCAAAGCACACAAAAACGAAACGCCGCCGGCAGGTACTTAAGGCACCGCCGCCCGCACGCGTGGCGGGACGGAAACGCGTCTAGAAAGACGGTGGGGTGAGTGCGGCACCGGCAAGCACGGCATCGGCAAGCACGGCGTGGGCCGCGTTCCATCCGCCCATGCCGTGGACTCCCCCGCCCGGCGGGGTAGCCGCCGAGCACAGGTAGACCGGCCCCACCCCGGGCGGCGTCCGGTCCGGCCCCGCCACCCGGTAGGGATCCAGGGTGAGGCCGGGCCGGGCGATCATCTGCAGGCCGCTCATCGCCCCGGCTGCAATATCCCCGCCCACCAGGTTCGCGTCCCACGCCTCCAGCTGCGCCGGCGTGGTGATCCGGCGCCGCCGAATGCGGTCGCGGAAGCCGGGAGCGAAGCGCTCAATCTGCTTCTCGATGAGCCCCGCCACCTCGCCAGGGTACGCCTCGCGGTACCCGTGGGGCACGTGCGCGTACGTCCACAGCACCGGGCCGCGGGACGGGTCAGCCGCCGCCTGCTGGCAGGCCATGACGAAGGGGCGCTGCGGCAGGTGCCTTGCGGCCACGTGGCGCTCGGCGCGGTCGATGTCGTCCGCTGTGCCTCCCACGTGGACCGTGCCGGCCTCACCGACCCGCGGGTCGGCCCACGGCACCGCACCATCCAGAAGATAATCCACCTTGTACACGCCGGGGCCGAAGCGCCAGCGACGAAACTGTCGCTTTACCCGCGGCGGGAGGTTCATCCCGCCCATGGTGAGTGCCCCACGGGGCGAGACGTCGAGGATGACCGCGTCCGCCGCGCCCACCTGCGCGATGTCGGTTACGCGCTGCCCGCAGTGGATGCTGCCGCCGTGCCTGGCGATGACGCGGCACAAAGCATCGACAATCGCCTGGGAGCCACCGCGGGCCACCGGCCACCCGGAGGCCATCCCCAGCGCGCCGAAGAGCACCCCGATGCTCGCCGTCAGCGCGCGCGACGGTGGGGTGATCGCGTGCGCCGCGGACCCCGCTAAAAGGGCCCTAGCCGCCTCGCCACGGAACGCGGCGCGCCCCAGTGCCCGCGCCGGCCAGGCCGCGCGGAGGCCGAACCGCACAAGCGCGGCGGCAGCAGCGGGATCTGCGAGTGCCTTCGCCGGGTTCTGCACTGCCGCGGATGGCGACAAAGCGGCAGGCAGGATGTCTTCCAGCGAGCGGGCGACCGGGGCGTGCAGGGCCGCGAACGCGCGCGAATCCCCACGCGCGGAAAACTGGGCGGCGGTCTCCTCGACCGTGCGGTGCAAGAAGGCGGCCCGGGCGCCACTGCCGAGTTCCCGGGCAATCGGATCCGGCAGTGGGTGGGCCAGCGCGTAGCGCGGGTGCAACCACTCCACTCCGTGGCGCTCCAGGTCGAGCGAGCGGAAGGCGGGGCTGACCACGCCGAAGGGGTGGGCGGCCGCGCCGTGGTCGACGATGGTCCCGGGGCCGAGCGCGTCGCGCGAGGATCGGGCCGCTCCCCCGGGCGTGGGCGCTGCCTCGAAGACCTCAACCTGCCAGCCGGCGCGGGCCAACCGCGCCGCCGCGGTCAGGCCGTTCGGCCCGGCGCCGACAATCGCCGCTTTCATCACACCACTTACCTCCCTTGACGCGGGCCGCGGGCTATCTAGCGCAGGAAACGCCGCCCGGCCTGCAACGCCGCGGCCATCGCATCCGCGTACTTCTGCCGGGGCAGCCGGTTAGCTAGCAGGTTGATAAACCGGGTCTGGGTGACGTTGCGCTGCTCGGTGTATTTCAGCAGGCCGTGCGCACCGTGGCGGCGGCCCAGCCCCGACTTCTTCCACCCACCCATCGGGGCGTCCAGTGCGGACCAGGCGGGTGCGTACCCCTCGTTGATGTTGACCGTCCCGGCGTGCAGACGCTCGGCCACCCCGCGCGCGGTCCGCGGCGCCGCCCACACCGACGCGTTCAGGCCGTACTCGGTGTCATTGGCCCGGTCGACGGCAGCATCGAGCGAGTCGACCACCTCGATATAAACCACGGGGCCGAAGACCTCTTGCGAGTACAGGTCGGCGGTGGGTGGGACATCGGCAAGCACGGTGGGAGCGAAGAAGGCATCGCCAAGCTCACGCAGCCGCCGCCCGCCGGTGAGTACCCGGGCGCCGTGGGCTACGGCATCGTCCACGAATGCCGCGATCTTGTCGGTGTGCTCCGGTGAAATCTGCGAGCCCATGTCGGTCTCCCAGTCGTGGCCCGGGCCCACCCGCATCTGCTCGACTCGGGCGACGAACCGGCGGGTGAATTCGTCCGCTACCTTGCGGTGGACGTAGATGCGCTCGATCGAGATGCACAGCTGCCCGGAGTTGCTAAAGCAGGCGGCCCACGCCCCCTCGACCGCCCGATCCAAATCCGCGTCGTCGGCGACGATCATCGGGTTCTTGCCGCCCAGCTCCATCGAGCAGCCGATAAGCCGTGCGCTGGCCTGCTGCGCGAGCTTCTCGCCCGTCGCGGTGGAGCCGGTGAACATGAGGTAGTCGCACTGGGCGACGATTTCTTGCCCCACCTCCGCACCGGCGCCGGTGACCACCTGGAGGACGCCTTCGGGCAGCCCGGCTTCGCGCAAAAGCTCCAGGCCGCGCAGCGCCGACAGGGGCGTCTGCGAATCGGGTTTGAGGACCACCGCATTGCCGGCCAGAAGCGCGGCGAGGGCATCGCTTAAAGCCAGCGAGAACGGGTAGTTGAACGGCGCGATGATCCCCACCACGCCACGGGGCGCGTACTGCTCGCGGGTGCGGGTAAACACCGGCACCGGGCCGCGCCGCCGCTTCTCTTTCAGCAGGCGCGGGCCGGCGTAGCCGTAGTAGCGGCAGGTGAGGACGACGTCGAGGACCTCCTCGAACGCGCTCAGCCGGCTCTTGCCGTTTTCGTCCTGGATGAGGTCCATGATCTCGTCTCGGTGCTCGAGCACGAGGTCGTGCAGGGCAAGTAGAACCTTGCGCCGCCGGCGCACGCTCACCTCAGCCCAGCTGCGCTGCGCCCGCCGCGCCGCCACGAACGCGGCACGGGTCTCAGCCCGGCTGTGCCGCGGCACTTCTCCGAGGCGACGCCCCGTCGCGGGGCTTGTAACCTCGATTGCCTTATCGGTTCCGGTTCCGGTCGTAGTCATCGCCACCCAGTATGGCTGAGGCGCGGGGGTAAGGGAGGCATCGACAAGCACGGGCGTTTAGGCCCCCGGCACGCTGGGGGCGGCCGGAAAACGGGAAAAGGCCCCGCCAGTTCGGCGAGGCCTTCTCAGAAAGTCACGGTGCCCAAGCACCGTCACCATTTTTAGGCGGTGTAGTCCTTCTGCACCGACGCATCGACCGGGATGCCCGGGCCGTTGGTGGTGGAGATGGTGGCCTTCTTGATGTAGACGCCCTTGGCTGCGGACGGCTTGAGACGCAGCAGCTCATCCATCAGCGCGCCGTAGTTCTCCGCCAGCTTGTCGGCGTCGAAGGAAGCCTTGCCGATGAGGGCGTGCAGGTTGCCTGCCTTGTCCACGCGGAAGGAGATCTTGCCGCCCTTGACCTCCTTGATGGCCTTCGCAACGTCAGCGGTGACGGTGCCGGTCTTCGGGTTCGGCATCAGACCACGCGGACCCAGCACGCGGGCGACGCGGCCGACCTTGGCCATCTGGTCCGGGGTGGCGATGGCAACGTCGAAGTCGAGGTTGCCGCCGTTGATGGCCTCGAGCAGCTGCTCGGTGCCGACGATGTCAGCGCCAGCCTGCTCCGCCTCGGTGGCCTTCTCGCCCTCGGCGAAGACGGCGACGCGGACGTCCTTACCGGTGCCGTTCGGCAGGGAGACGGTGCCGCGGACCAGCTGGTCAGCCTTGCGCGGGTCAACGCCCAAGCGGAAAGCAACGTCGACGGTGGCGTCGAAGTTCTTGGAGGAGGTCTCCTTGGCCAGCTGAGCCGCCTCGAGCGGGCGGTACTGGCGGGTGGAGTCGATCTTTTCTGCCGCGGCCTTGTAAGCCTTGGACTTGGTGCTCATAGTCTTAAATCCTTTTCTGTGAAGAATTGCTGTGGTGTTGGCGGGCCGCAGCTGGCCCTACCACATGTTTGTGCGTGCGCTCCGGAGTGCGCGAAGCCGTTGCCGGCTTACTTCTCCGGTGCGCCCTCGACCTCGAGGCCCATGGAACGAGCGGTGCCGGCGATGATGCGGGCGCCGTTCTCGATGTCACGAGCGGACAGGTCCTCGAACTTGGTCTCTGCGATCTCCTTGCACTGATCCCAGGTGACCTTGCCCACCTTGTCGGTGTGCGGAACGCCGGAGCCCTTCTTGATGCCAGCGGCCTTGAGCAGGAGCTTGGCTGCCGGCGGGGTCTTCAGCTTGAAGTCGAAGGAGCGGTCCTCGTAGACGGTGATCTCCACCGGCACGATGTTGCCGCGCTGGTTCTCCGTAGCCGCGTTGTAGGCCTTGGTGAACTCCATGATGTTGACACCATGGGCACCCAGTGCCGGGCCGACCGGCGGAGCCGGGTTGGCCTGGCCTGCCTCAATCTGCAGCTTGATGAAGCCGGTTACCTTCTTAGCCATCGTTTACCTCTTTTCCCTGTTGCCGGTATGCGCGCCACGATGGTGTCTGTGACAGGCTGCGCTACCGTCCGGATGCCCGCGAGGTGCCTGTGCGCCTCGCGTGGCCACCGGGGATGTACGTATGAAAAATGCCGCATGCCTTGTACCCAGCGCTGCGCGCTAGGCAAGACATACGGCTCAGTAGTCTAAGCGATAAGGCCCCGCGCTCCCAAAACGCGGCTGGCCAGCTCCCTGCTTAGTTGACGCGCTCGATCTCGTTCGGCTCGAGCTCGACCGGGGTCTCGCGGCCAAAGATGGACACCAGGCCCTGCATCTTGCCGGTCTCCGGGTCGATTTCGGAGATGGTCGCGGACACGGACGCGAGCGGGCCGGACAGGATCATCACGGCCTCGCCCACCTCGTAGTCGTGCGCGACCTTCTTCGGCTCCTCCTTCTCCGGCATGGCCACGACCTGCTCGCCTTCCTTGACGTTGGCCGCTGCGTCGCCGCCGGTCGGGGACTCCTTCGGCAGGAGGAACTTGGCCACCTCGCGCGCCTTGACGCGGGTCGCGTTGCCCTCGTTGCCCACGAAGCTGGTCACGCCCGGGGTTTCGCGCACGACCGACCACGCTGCGTCATTGATCTCCATGCGGACCAGGACGTAGCCCGGCAGCAGCTTGCGCTTGACGGTCTTCTTCTTGCCGTCCTTCTTCTCGATGACCTGCTCGATCGGAACGACAACCTCGAAGATGGAGTCCTCCACCCCGAGGGTCTGCGCGCGCATGTCGAGGTTGGTCTTCACCTTGTTCTCGTAGCCGGAGTAGCACTGGATGATGTACCAGTCGCCCGGCATCTTCTTCAGCTCACGGGTGTACTCGCGCAGGCGGCGGCGGTACTCGGCGTCGGCGGCCGCATTCGGGTCCTCCGCCTCGGCCTCGTCGCCGGTGTCCGCGGAGCCCTCAGCGTTGTCGCCTGCGCCGGCCGCGTTCTGCGCGGCCTCGGCGAACTCGGAGTAGTCGGCGCTGTCACCCTCCACGGCCTCGTCGCCGGAGGTGGCGGACTCGTACTCGTCGGTCTGGTTCTCGCCGCCATTGGCGTCCGCGCCGTCGACCTCGCCCGGGTTGGACAGGTTCTCGGTACCGTCCTGGTCTTCCGCCGCGCTTGCCGATGCCGCATCTTCCGCAGCACGCGACTGACGCTCCTGGATCGAGCTCAGGAACGCCTCTTCCACGGAATTGCCGAAACTCTGCTCGTCGCTCATTGTTCTTACTCCATCCGTCTCTGACGACTTTTCGTGGCGGGGATGCGTAAGGCGGGGTCTGGTTGTACTCCCCACCTGAGGGTGCATATGCCAATAAATTATCCCGCCGTTCCGGTCTGCGGAACAAGCGGGATTTCGTTTACGTGTACGGAGTATACCTAAGGCGTGAGGACGGCCTCAACTCCCAGGCCGGCGAGCGTGTCCACGCCCCACACCAGCGCGGTGGTGAAGATGAGGAAGCCGAAGACCACGAGCGTGTACTGCGCCATTTCCTTGGCGGACGGCCAGTGCACCTTCTTCATCTCGCTGACGACCTCAGGGATGTAAGAAGAAACGCCACCGCCCGGCTTCTCGTCGCGGGCCTTGTCGGTGGTCTGCACCGCGCGCTTGTTTTCGTAATCCGCGGTGGACGTAGTGGAGGTACCAGCGAGTTGACGCTTGCCGGTCGGGCGGGATGCTTCAGCGCCCTTGACGGGCCGCTTATCTTCGCTCACAGCTGGAATCCTCCTGGTTGAAAGAGTGGCAGGGGCGACAGGACTCGAACCTGCAACCTACGGTTTTGGAGACCGTTGCGCTACCAATTGCGCCACGCCCCTATTCATGCGTTTGCAGAAACAGCACGCATGACCATACCAGACTAGTTCTCCAGTCCGATTGGAGGGAGTCAAACACTCCCGACAGTTCAGCCGGGCGTTTTTGACCAGTAGCGATGGCGAGAATTGAACTCGCGACACAACGATTATGAGTCGTTTGCTCTACCACTGAGCTACACCGCCACAGCCCGCTTCTGGTTGAGGCATCTACCCCATGAAACGAACAGAGCCCCCTGACAGAATCGAACTGTCGACCTTTTCCTTACCATGGAAACGCTCTGCCGACTGAGCTAAGGGGGCACATCCTCTAACGGTTCCTGACCGATTTCCTCGGCCCGTCTCCGTTGCGGACTTCAAAAGAGTAACCCGAAACGATTCAACAACACAAATCGGCTGGTTAACCCGGGTTTCCCGGTTACTTCAACGCCCCGGTTTATGGCTTCTTTGCGCGCCCCTCCGCCCGGCCGCTCGCCGGCCTGACCGCTCGGCTGCTCGCCCGGCTGCTCGCTCGGCAGCTGGGGGTGCGCTCGTGCACGTTTCGAGATCATAAGCGGCCGTTTCGGCGCTCTACGGAGCCTTGCGATCACAAAACGTGCGCACAGCTAGGCGCGCTCCGGCACGACGGCACTCCGGAGCCAATTGGGGCTTGCGGCGCGGGCGGGATGCTGAAGGCGGGCCGGCACGGGCAGTGCGGGCAGGACACTGCCGGCGGGGCGGCAAATGCACAAAGCCCGCGGCGAGCATCTCACTGAAACTCGCCGCGGGCTTGCGACTGTGCCAGGTAGAAGATTCGAACTTCTGAAGGCAAATGCCGGCGGATTTACAGTCCGCTTCCTTTGGCCGCTCGGACAACCTGGCGAACGCACCTTTGCGGTGCGAGAAGATACTTTACTATGACGATGCCTGCCCAAAGCAAATCGGCAGGGCAACGCGGCTAACCAACGCGCTCCACGGTCGCGGAAGTCAACCGGCGCAGCGCCTCGTTCGCGGGCCCGGCGGGCAGGCGATCCAGCTCGGCGACGACTTGGCGTCGGTAGGAGTCGACATCGGCAAGCGCACGCTCCCGGCCGTCGGTCTGCTTGATGAGCTCGAGGGCCTTCTCCACGTCGGCGTCCGCCGTGAGCGCACCGCTGAGCATGCCACGCAGTTCCTGGGCGGCCGCACTGTCGTGCTCTAGTGCGTAGAGAACCGGCAGGGTAAACACGCCCTCCCGCAGGTCGGTCCCCGGGGTCTTTCCGGACTCGGTGGACTCGGAAAAGATGTCGATGATGTCGTCGATGATTTGGAAGATCATCCCCAGCGCACCACCGAGGCGCTCCAGCGACTCAGCGTGCTCGGCCGGGGCACCCGCGTGGGTGGCGCCCAAATACGACGGCAAGGCAATAAGAACCGCCGTCTTTTCCCAAATGACCTTCCGATAGTGTTCGACCGGGTTGGCCTCACCCGCGCCGATAGTCTCGCGCATCTGGCCAGTGACCAGCTCTTCGAACGTGTCGGAGAACTTGCGCACGGTGGACATCCCCAGCGTGCTCATCAGGCGAGTGGAGTGCGCGAGCAGGGCGTCGCCGGCGAGGATGGCCACGGAATTGCCCCACCGCGCGTTCGCCGAATCGACCCCGCGGCGCCGGTTGGCCTCGTCCATCACGTCGTCGTGGTAGAGGGTGGCCATGTGCACCATCTCGACCGCAGTGGCGGCGTTGATGACTTCCTCGTTCCCCGGGCGCTCGCCAAACTCAGAGGCCAGCAGAGCCATGAGCGGGCGGAAGCGCTTGCCGCCGGCGGCGGCGAGGTGCATCGCCTTTTCGTGCAGGAAGCGCTCACCCCGCTGAATTTCTTCGCGGAGGTTTTCTTCCACCCGCGACATTCCGTCGGCAATGCGCTGGTTAAGCTGCTCATCCCCCAGGTCCACGGCCTGCGAACCACCCCGGGGATTTGTCTGACCGGGTCTGCTCAATGACGTTCCTTGCACGATCGACGGGAAAAGGTAGATAACGGTAGTTACCGTAGTCTAAACCCGCTGCAAAGGTCTATTAAGCTCCGCGGACTTAAAGCCCCGCTTAGCCGCGTGCGACAATTGAGCCCATGGCGGAATCTTTTGACGTAGCGGTAGTTGGTGCCGGGCCGGCCGGAGCTGCGGCCGCTATCCACGCGGCCCGCGCGGGCAAGAGCGTGCTGCTTTGCGATGCCCAGTCGTTTCCCCGCGACAAAACCTGCGGCGACGGGCTCACCCCGCGGGCCATGCGCGAGCTGGACCTTTTGGGCATCGACCTGGGCACGAGCTACCGCAACCGCGGGCTCAAACTCCACGGTTACGGCGGGTCTGTCACCGCCCCGTGGCCGGATAGTTACCCCACCCACGAGGGCACCGCACTGCCCCGCCGCGTCTTCGACGACCTGCTGGTGCGCGCTGCGGTACAAGCCGGCGCCACCCTGTGGGAGGACGCCCCAGCGCATTCCCCGCAGCTGCGCGGGGGCGAGCTGGTGAGCTTTTCCGCCGGCGAGAAGGGCGAGGTCACCGCGCGCTGGGTCATCGTCGCCGATGGGGTGCGCTCCACCTTTGGCAAGGCACTGGGGCGCACATGGCACCGCGACGAGGTCTACGGCATCGCCGCCCGCGCGTACTGCGATACGCCGCACGCGGACGAGCCGTGGATGCACTCCCACGTAGAACTTGCCGATAGCACCGGCGACGTCCAGCCTGGCTACGGCTGGATCTTCCCGCTCGGCCGTGAGATAGGCGGGGTGAACCTGGGCTGCGGGGCGCTATCCACGAAGGCTCGCCCGGCCCGGCTCAACACGAAGAAGCTCCTGGGGGAATACGCCGCGCAGCAGCGCGCGGAGTGGCAGCTCGCCGCACCCCGCGAGGTGACCTCGGCGATGCTGCCGATGGGCGGCGCTGTGTCCACCGTGGCGGGCCGTAACTGGGCGCTGATTGGCGATGCCGCCGCCTGCGTCAACCCCTTAAACGGCGAGGGCATCGACTACGGGCTGGAGACCGCCCGGCTCGCCGTGGAGCTGCTCGGCGAGCGCGACTTCACCTTCCTGTGGCCGGACACGCTGCGCGCGCACTTCGGCGAGGCGTTCCTCCTCGCCCGCACCGCCGCCCGCCTTTTGACCTACCCGCAGTTCCTGCCGGCCGCCGGGCCGGTAGCCATGCGCGGGCCGATCGGCCGGTTGCTCATGCCCGCCGCAGCCCGCCTGATGGGCAACCTGGTCACCGAGGAGGACCGTGACCTGTTGGCCCGCGCGTGGCGGCTTGCTGGCGGCGGGGTCAGCGCGGCGCGGGCGGGCACGCCGCTGTGGGAAGTGGGAAGCTAAGACGGCTTCCGGGCCGAGTGCAGCGCGACGATACCCAGCGTGAGGTTCTGCCAGCCGGCGTCTTCCCAGCCGTTGGCGTTGATGGCACCCGCGAGCTCTTCCTGGTCAGGCCAGGCGCGGATCGACTCCGCGAGATAGACGTAGGCTTCCGGGTTCGAGGAGACCAGCTTGGCGATGGGCGGCAGAAGCCGCATCAGGTACTCCTTGTACACCGTGCCGAAGACCGGCACGATCGGGGTGGAAAACTCCGCGACCGTCAGCCGCCCGCCCGGCTTGGTCACGCGCGCCATTTCCCGCAGGCCCTGCTCGAAATCGTGGATGTTGCGCAGCCCGTAGGAAATGGTGACGGCATCAAAAGTGGCATCGGCAAACGGCAGGCGCATCCCATCGCCAGCGACCTTGGGCACCGGGCGATGCGCGCCCGCTGCCAGCATGCCGCGGGAAAAATCGCAGGCCACGCACCACGCGCCGGACTTGGACAGCTCCTCTGTGGACACCGCGGTACCCGCGGCCAAGTCGAGGACCTTCTCCCCCGGCTGCAGGTTGAGCCGCTCCCGGGTGCGGCGGCGCCACATCGCGTCCTGGTTGAACGACAGCACCGTGTTGGTCAGGTCGTAGTTCTTCCCCACGGCATCAAACATGGAGGCGACATCGACCGGCTGCTTATCCAAATCTGCCTTAGACACATCACACAGTCTAAGACGGGTAGCGTGACGCGGGCGATCGACCTCCGTGACGCGGGCGGTCACGCCCGCGTCACGCCACGCGCCCGCCGAGCGCGCGAGTGGCCCAGCGCGGCAGCTCGGGACGCTGACCGAAAATGGTCAGCGGCACCCGGCGGGTATCCTCCAAGACTTCCTCGTAGTAGCCAACAAGCTGGCGGCACAGCGCATCCCACGTCTTGTCCTGGATGGACGCGCGGGCCTGCGCCCGCAGCTCGTCATGGATCTCCGGGTTGAGTAGTGCGTCGACGGCGCCGGGGAGTTCCTCGACGAACGCGTCGACATCGAGAAGCAGCCCGTTGTACCCCTCGTCGATCAGGTCGAGTGGGCCGCCGGCGCGCGGGCCGATGGTGGGCACACCCGACGCCTGCGCCTCCTGGATCGCCTGGCAGAAGGTCTCAAACTCGCCGGCGTGCACGAACAGGTCCAGGGAGGCGTAGGCGTGGGCAAGCTCCTCGCCGCCCAAGGCACCGGTGAAATGCGCGGTGGGCAACTGCGCTTCGAGCAGCGGACGCTCCGGACCGTCGCCGACGATGACCAACTGGATATCGTCACGTCCGTTGAGCGCGGACAGGCGATGCACGCCCTTTTCCGCAGCGAGGCGGCCGACGAAGCCGACGATCTTCTTCTTTCCCGTCGGGTCCCACTGGCGGCGCAGCGTCTGCGACCGCTTCTCCGGATGGAAGCGCACCGCGTCCACGCCACGCCCCCAGTGGCGGACGTTGCGGATGCGGTGATCACGCAGGTCCTTGATCGTTGGCGAAGACGGCGCGAGCGTCATCTGGCACGAATTATGGATGGTGCGCAGCCACTCCCACACGCCGTAGGCCAGCGCGGAGGCGTGATACTTCGTGGCAAAGCCCGCGACATCGGTCTGGTAGAGCGCCACCGACGGGATGCGCAGCTGGCGCGCCGCGAAAGCCCCCGCCGCGCCGAGAACGAAGGGGCTGGCCAGGTGCACGATGTCCGGCTGGAATTCGCGCAGGGTGTCGTTGACCACCGTGGTGGGCACGCCGACCGGCAGCGAATCCACGCCGGGGACCTTCACGGTGGGCACGCGCACAATGGAAAACCCCAAGTAGTCGCCGATTTCCTCCTGGCCTGCGCGGGCGCCAGGGGCGATGACGATCGCTTCGTGGCCCGCGGCGTGGAAGTGCTCCAACACGCGCAGAACGGAGTTGGTCACCCCGTTGACGTTCGGGAGGAAAGACTCGGCGACGATGGCAATGCGCATGGGGTTCATCCTAAGAACTTCCTTTCGGCCAGAAAAGGGATCGGAGTAAAAGCGCCGCGAATTTTCAGTTAACACCGGTTAACAATTCGGTTCCGCTCCCCGCGGGACCGCTGCCCGCGGGACCGCTCCCCGCGAGCTCGCTCCCACACGGAGATGAGGCGCCACAGCCCGGCGGCCACCGCGCAGCTGACCACCGCCACCGACAACGCCGGGATGACCGAAAGAGTCCACTCGCGGCCTTCCACCTTGACCAGATCCGGGTTCGACTTCTGATAAGTCACCCACACCTGCTGCCCCTCGCCCAGGCCAGTCGGGTACAGCAGGCCGGTCGGCGGTGAGTGATAGATCCCATCCTCGTCCTGGTAGTCGATGGTGGTGCGCATCCACCCGGTGTCCGTGACCGTGGCCAGCGCCCTGCCAGGATCGCTGGCAATCGCGCGGTCGTTGAGCGCCGGGCCCACCACCATCGCGACTGTGCCCAGCATCCCGGCGGCCCACAGCGCCATGACCACCTGGTGCAGGCGGCGGGCGATGACGTGCGGCGGAAACCGCGGCTCCTTGCGGTCCGGCACGGCTACTTGCCCACGACCTCGGCGAGTTTCGCGTGCAGTGCACGCAGGGTGTCTCGTTTCGTGCGGGCCTCGACGATGGTGATGCCCGGCGACATCTCTTTGAGTTCCGCGAGCGTATCCAGCAGCTCCTGGGCGCTGTCCGCCCGGCGGTAGTCGTGCCCGTACGCCTCGGCGAGCGCCGCAATGTCCACCCCGTGCGGGGTGCCGAAGGCCTTGTCAAAGCCGGCGCGGAACGCCTCGCCGCCCTGCTCGAGGGTTTCGAAGATGCCGCCGCCGTTGTCGTTGGCCACCACGATGGTGAGGTTCTCCGGCCGCCGCTCGTCCGGCCCGATGAGCAGCCCGCCCACGTCGTGCAGGAAGGTGACGTCCCCTACAAGCGCGATGGTGCGCGGCGCCCGCGGCGCGTCCGGGTGCAGCGACTGCGTGGCCAAGGCAACGCCCACCGCCTGCGCGACACTCCCGTCGATGCCGGCCGCACCGCGCGGGCTGTAGGTGTCCACGCCGCCGAACGGAAGGCCCACCAGCGCGGCATCCCGGACGGGGTTGGAGGCGCCGACAAAGAAGGCATCGTCAAGCGCGAGCGTGTCCGCCACCGCGGCGGCGACGTGCAGGCCCGTGAAACCGAAACTGTCGTCCTCGAGCACCTCGCGCACCGCGTTCGCGCCCACAGACGACACGCCCTCGCAGATGCGCAGCCACTCCTTTGTGGGCTCACCGGTCACCTTCACGCGGGTGCCCCGGCGCGCGCTGGCGCCGCGGAAGTTAGTGAAGTCGGCGGTGCGCGAGAGCGTCACGAAGTCGATGTCCGGGTCGGTCACCAGCGCCATCACGTCGCGGTGCAGCGTTGGGTGGCCCACACAGATGACCTGCTCCACCTTGGTGTTGACCACGTAGTCGTTCGCGGAGACCTGCGCCTTGCGGAAGATGTGCGCGGCCGCTGGGTGCACCGGGTGGTACGGCGCGGGCGCGGTGGGTTCGGCGATGGTGGGCACGTCCTCGAGGCCTGCGACCTCCCAGGCCTCATCACCGGCGATGACGAGTGTGTTGCGGGAAAGGTCCACCTCCACCTCGCCGTAGTCTACCATCCCGGCGCGCTGCGTGGCGGGCACCACCGGCGGCAGCTGGTGCCGCTCCCCCGTCTGCTGCGGCAGCGCATCGCCCAGCAGCGGCGCGTCAAAGGCGACGTTGATGTGGACGGTGAAGTCCTGGGCAAAGCGCTTATCGATGCCTTCTTCATCCCCCACCGCAGCCACCTGCGTCGTGGCCGCGTATGCGCCGAAGATGCCCGGCTGCTCGATGGTCTGGGACGCACCCGTGCCCACGAGACGCTCCGGCCGGTCGGCACTGATGATGGCCAGCGGGGTGTGCGAGTAGCGGGACTCGACCACCGCGGGCCAGGTGTTGGCGACCGCGCTGCCGGAGGTGGTGACCACGCCGACGTGGCGATGGGTCACCCGTGCCATACCGAGCGCGGCGAAGGCGGCGGAACGCTCGTCGATGCGGGTGTGCACGCGAATGTCGTCCCGCGCGAGCAGCGCGAGGGACAGCGGCGCGTTGCGCGAACCGGGGCAGATGACCACGTCGGTGAGGTGGCGGGCGAGACGTTCTGCCACCACCTCTGCCAAGTGTTGGGCGGCCGACGATGCGGGCGCCGTGTTCTCAGAGACGTTTTCGGCGTTGTCGCTTCCAGACATGTCGCCTTATTCTAGTTCGCCGGCTCGCCGGCGCGATCGGCCGTATCCCGCAGGTTGCCCAGCAGATCGTCGAGCTCGTTGTGTAATTCATCCAGCTTTTCCTGATCCGGCATGAGCTCGTCCGGAACGTCGGACGGCAGCACGTCGCGCGGATCCACGGTGGACAAATCCGGCTGTTCGGTCTCCGTGACCGTTTCCTTTTCCGGCGTCTTCGTCTGCGTTTCCGTCACCGTCTCCGGCGCGGGCGCCGGCTTGTCGGCCTCGCTGGCCGCAGAGCGCCACAGGAAGGTCACGACTCCGAGCCCCAAAAGCGCGAGGACGAGCAGGGCGCCCAGCACGCCTGCCACCCCGGAGCCCTTCCCGCCATTGGCGGTCTCTGCCGGCGGTGTCGGCTGGGCGGGCTGCTGCGACTGCACCGGCTCCGGCTGCCGATACTGCGGCGCGGGTTGGTACTGCGTTTCTGGTTGGAACTGTGTTTCCGGCTGGGAGCCGTAACGGTAAGTGCCCCCGAAATCCTGCTGTCCCGCGTAGTCCCGCGGGGCATCCTCGCCCGGGAAGTACTGCCGCGGATGCGGCCGGGCATTCCGCTGGTCGGAACTTCCCTGGGTGGGGCCGATGTATCGGGGCTCATTATCCTCTGAGACGTTGTTGCATTGTGCTGCCATATGTTGTTCATAGCGCACCCGACGACCACTTTCCAGCCACCCACACGCCTCCGTACGCCGTTGACAATTCGTCGCCCCAACCGGCAGAGGAAGTGAACCCGGCATGCAGCGCGCTTACTAACGCGCTATTCGCTTGCGCAGCTCCCGGCCCGTAGCGGTATCGCGCTCGGCCAGCTCGGCGGGCGCGGCATCGGCAATAATGCGCCCGCCGTCGTCGCCGGCACCAGGCCCCATTTCGATGACGCGATCGGCCTGCGCAATCACGCGCATGTCGTGCTCGACGACGATGACGGTCTGGCCGGCATCGACAAGCCGGTTAAGCTCCTGAATAAGCAGCTGCGCGTCGGCCGGGTGCAGGCCGGTAGTGGGCTCATCGAGGAGGTAGACGGTGTGCCCACCGCGTGCGGTGCGGGAACGCTGCAGCTCCGTGGCCAGCTTGATGCGCTGAGCCTCGCCGCCCGAAAGCTCCGGCGCGCCCTGGCCGAGGCGCAGGTATCCCAGGCCGATGGCTTGCAGCGTCTCGATGGCCCGCGCCACCTTCTTTTCCGAGGACCCGCCGCCGGTAAACACCTCCGCGGCCTCGTCGACGGTGAGCGCGAGCACGTCCGCGATGGTGAGCCCGTGCCACGTCACCTCGAGCGTCTCGTCGTTGAAGCGCCTTCCCTCGCAATCCGGGCACGGGCGGTACGCTCCCGGCAGAAACACCAGCTCGACCTCGATCTGCCCCGCGCCGCCGCACGTCGGGCACTGGCCCTTCTTCACGTTGTACGAAAAGTGCGAGACCGTCCACTTCCGGCGCTTCGCCTCGTCGGTCTGGGCGAAGAGCTTGCGTACGGCATCGAAAAGCCCGGTGTAGGTCGCCAGGGTCGAGCGCGGCGTGCGCCCGATGGGCTTCTGGGTGATCTGCACCAGCCGGCTGATCTTCTCTGTGCCCGCCCGCTTGCCGATGCTCCACTCGCCATCCGCGTCGGCCTCCTCCTCGTCCGTGACCGATTTGGCCTCCCCGCGCAATAGCCCCGCCAGCACCGTGCTGACCAAGGTGGATTTGCCGGAACCGGACACACCCGCCACAACAGTGAACTGGCCGAGACCGAAGGTGGCGTCGAGCCCGTCGATGCTGCGCGCGTGGATATCGCGGAGTTCCAGCTCGCCGCTGGCCGAGCGCGGCTCGGAGTTGGGGTTGAGCGTGCGATGTGCCAGCGCCCGCACGGTCGGCGTGGAGCCGTCAGTCGCAAAGGTGCCGTTAGTCGTGGAGGCGGCGTTAGTCGTGGAGGCAGCGTACGCCGCCTCCACGGGTCCGGAGTAGAGAACCTCGCCGCCGCCCTCACCGGCGAGGGGGCCGACATCGACAAGCCAGTCGGCTTCGGCAATCAAGTCCATGTCGTGCTCGACCAGCAGCACGGAGTTGCCGGCGTCGATGAAGCGGCGGCAGATGTCCAGAACCGCGCCGCGCTCGGCCGGGTGGAGGCCCGCGGAGGGCTCGTCCAGCACATAGGCAACGCCGAAGAGCCCGGCGCGCAGCTGGGACGCCAGGCGCAGGCGCTGCAGCTCACCGCCGGATAGCGTGGCGGTCGGGCGATCCAAGCTGAGGTGGCCGAGGCCCAGGTCCAAGGCGGATTCGACCGTGGGGACGAGCTGGCGCAGCAGCAGGTCCTCCGCCGACTGGGCGGTGGGGTTTTGCTGGTGGAGGAGGCGGGCGACATCGGCAAGCGGCAGCGCGTTGAACTCGTCGATGGGGAGATCCGCGTACGTCACCTGGAGAGCCGTGGGGTTCAGGCGGCGGCCGTGGCACTCCTCGCACGGGCGGGTCTCCATGAAGCTCAAGGTGCGCTTGCGCAGTGTGTCCGATTCGGTCTCGGCGAGTGTTTTGCTGAGGTAGCTGGCCACCGAGCGCCACGTGCCTTTGTAGTTGCGCTGGATCTGATCCTCGCCGCGCAGGGGCTTGACGGTGACCACGGGACGCTCCTCGGTGAAGAGGATCCATTCGCGGTCCTTTTCCGGCAGGTCCTGCCAAGGCGAATCGAGGTCGAAGCCGAGGGTGGCGAGGATGTCGTGGAAGTTCTTCCCCGCCCACGCGCCGGGCCAGGCGGCGATGGCGCCGTCCTCGATGCTCTTGGTCTGGTCCGGGACCATGGAGTTCTCCGTGGGGATGTGGATGACGCCCTGGCCCTGGCAGGCCGGGCACATGCCCTCCGGGGTGTTGGGCGAGAAGGAGTCGGAGTAGAGGCCCTCCGGGTTGTCGCCCGCGCGCGAGTAGAGGAGGCGGACGGAGTTCGACATCGCGGAGACCGTTCCCACCGTGGAGCGGGCCCCGCCGCCGCTAGTGGACTGCTGGAGCGCAACCGTGGGCGGGAGGCCTTCGACCTGGTCGACCTGCGGGTCCACCGCGGATCCGATGAGCCGGCGCGCGAACGGCGCCACCGACTCGAAGTACCGGCGCTGCCCTTCGCCGTGGATGGTGCCGAACGCGAGCGACGACTTGCCCGAGCCGGACACGCCCGTCACCGCGACGAGCTGGCCGCGCGGGATGTCCACGTCCACGTCCTTCAGATTGTGCAGGTGCGCGCCGCGGACGGAGATCTGCGTAAGCTGCGAAGAAGCCATGCCCGCTAGCGTAACCGCGCGGCCGTATTCGTTCTGCGCCCGGAAGGCACTGCGATGCGACAACGTTTCGGTTGTACTATCCCCCGAAAAGCGCTCGAGAACATCGCAGTGCAACCCGATGACCCACTGAGCTCCAATTTGGTCACCTTTTCGGCCCTCTGTGGGTCAACGAGTTGCACGGGCACTGTGGCGCAGACCTCTCGATGTGCGGGAACCAGATAGGGCGGCGCGCAGTCAGATAGCGTGTGGGATTCTGGACTACTGAAAAGCTACATGAGATGGGGTACTCGAACTCGCGAATTTCGCGAGCCGCCCGCGACGGGAAAATTGTCCGCCTGGCTACAGGTCTTTACATTTCTCAGGAGGCAAGCGTCAGCGACATCGTGCGCGGGGTGGCTGCTCGGTACCCGCGAACGACAGTGACTGGCCTTGCTGCAATGGTCATAGAGCACCCTTCACTGACCAGATGGGGAATACTCAATTCAGCCGGTGTCGATACTGGGAAGCACTGCTTTTACCTACCCGTTTTGCTTAGGGCCCCGCGCAAGCACGGACGGTTACACAACGATGCAGTCCGGATTATTCGGACGGAGCGTGTGAGGCCGCGCGTGGTCAACGGGGTGCGGCTGGCCACGCCGGCGCAGATCTGTGCCGACGTGCTCGAATACGAAGAGGCACCGCCGCTGATGCTGAAGGAGTACCTCGCCGCCGCGTACCGGAACCTGCGCGGGCGGGAAGCATTCGCGCGGGACATCGCAGCGGTGCGAAGCAAGAAACGAGACGATCTCGAAGAGTTGGCGCGGTTGGCGCCGGTCGGGACGGCGTCGCAGTGGGAGCGGGATGTCATCGGCAGTATGCGGCGCGGCGGGCTCGAGCCGATTCCGAACTTCAAACTCGGTGCGTACTACTGGGATGTGGGCATTGAGGACGGCACGACGGTCATTGACCTCGACTCGATTAAGTTTCACGCGCCCACCACTGACAACCACGACACGTTCATCATCGGCGCGTGGAAGAGCAACCAAGCTGTGCAAATGGGGTGGGCGCCGCTGCGGTTTACCGATGACTGCACCCGCTACCACATGGACAAGGTCATTGAGGTGGTAGCGGCGACCGCGCGGCACCGCGCGCAGCGAAAGGGAACGAAGGCGCGGCCGAAGGCAGCGAGCGGGTATCAGCGGTCGCCCGTGTGGGGATTCCACGAGGGGATTAGTTTCGCGCAGCGGGACTAAGGAGCAGCGGGCGCCTTTAGCCCAGATGCTCCCAGCAGGCGCGGACGCGGTCGAACCACCAGTCGCGGCGATCGGCGGGCGCGGCGAGGGCGGACAGGCGGTCTGGGTCGGGGACGGCGGGGGCGGCGGGCAGGTGGCCGTCGACGAGCGGGCGTGGGGCGCAGACGTCCTCGGCAAACAGCGAGCCGGTGGCCAAGCCCGCGGCGGCGGGGGCGACGTCGATGTCCTCGTCGTCGTAAATCTTCGGCAGCGCCGCGATGGCCGCGAGCCCCATCGAAATGCCCACGGAAGTATCCAGCGCGGACGCCACCGTGATGTCCATGTGGCGCTCGCGCAGGTGGCGCGCCACCTCGAGCACTCGACGCACCCCGCCGAGCGGCGCCGGCTTCACCACCGCGACGTCGGCCGCCCCCAGCTCCGCGACGCGATAGGGGTCCTCGACCTTACGAATCGACTCGTCCGCCGCCACGCGCACGAACAACCCGCGGCGCATGAGCTCGCCGCGCACTTCCTTCAGCTCCTCCGCAGTCGCACACGGCTGCTCCATGTAATCCAGCGGCATCATCTGCTCCGCGGCGGCTAGCGCCTCGGCGACACTCCACCCACCATTGGCGTCGACGCGAATCACCGGCACGTGGCCCTGCGCGCTCACGGTGTCGCGGACGGCGCGGACGCGGGCGACGTCATCGGCAAGCACCTGCCCCTTCTCCGCGACCTTGACCTTGAAGGTCCGGCAGCCCGGGTAGCGCGCGATGACCTCGGGGACCTGCTCAGCCGGGACCGCGGGAACCGTCCCGTTGACCTCCACGACATCGCGCTGCGGCTCGGGAAAGCCCGCGTAGGCGGCCTCCAGCCCGGCGCGCAGCCACGCCGCCGACTCGCGCGGGCCGTACTCCAGGAAGGGGGCGAACTCGCCCCAACCGGCGGGGCCCTCGATAAGCAGGGCCTCCCGCGTGGTGATGCCCCGGAATTTCACCGCCATCGGCAACTGGACTACGTGGGCGCGGTCTAGGACATCGGCAAGCTCAGGCGTCATGGCTGCCCAGGTTAGTCCGCGGATTTGAAGGTCACGGCCACCGGGTAGTGGTCGGAGGCATCGTTGACCACGGGCCCGCCATCGACCGGTGCGAACGCCTCGGAGTAGAGCACGTAGTCGATGTGTTGCCCCTTGTCGTTCGTCGGGTCCTCGACCTCCAGCGTCTGCAGCGCGTCTTTGATTACCGCGCCGCCGAGGAGGGCGTTGACGGCGACATCGTCAGGCTCGGCGTTGAGATCCCCCATGACGATGCTGGGCATGTCGCGCTTGGCAATCGCCGTCGCCGCCGCATCCGCCTGCCGTTCCCGGAGGCTGTCCCACTTGTGCTCCCAGTGCGTGGAGTACAGGTCGACCTTCTCGCCGTTCCACTTCACCGTGGCGCGCAGCAGGCCGCGCTGCTCCGGCTTCGGGTTCTCCTCCGACGAGGTCTTGCCGTTGACGTCGAACGGCAGGTGGGTGTTTTCGGAGTCTTTGATCTTCATCTTGCTCAAGATGGCTAGGCCGTAGCCCTCCTCGTCGAGGCCTTGCTCGCCGGCGACGTCCTTCGGCTCGTTCGCGCCGAAGGTGTAGTGCATGTCCAGCTTGTCGGCCAGCTCCTTGGCCTGGTCATCGAAGTCGGAGCGGGCGTCGAAGTTGTTGTCCACCTCCTGCAGCGCGATGGCGTCGACATCGAGGTCTTCGATGGCTTCGGCGATGCGGTCGAGGTCGTAGTTGTCGGCGTCATCCCGGCCGGCATGGATGTTGAAGGTGGCGACCTTCAGCTCCTTGCCGCCCGCGCAGGCGGTCAGCGAGCTCGCCCCCACGGCGAGCGCGAGGCCTAAGGCGGTGGCGCGCAGGAAACGGGGGCCGGTGTGCAGGGAATAGGCGGGCACGGGCGGTCAACCTTTCTCGTTTCAGGGGTGCTTGAGCCTCCATGGTGCCATCACACCGTGCGTGACGATGCCGTGCTTTCCGATGCCGCGCCTAACCAGACCCCCGCGCGTTTAGAATTGCCCACCATGAGCCAGTACTCCACCGACAACCCGTTTGACCCCTCGCAGTGGAAGCCCGTCGACGGCTTTGCCGATCTCACCGACATCACCTACCACCGGCATATCGGCGCCGGCCGCGAGAACGGCATCGTACGCATCGCCTTCGATCGCCCGGAGGTGCGCAACGCGTTCCGCCCACACACTGTTGATGAGCTCTACCGTGCGCTCGACCACGCGCGCCGCACCCCGGACGTGGGCACGGTGCTCCTGACCGGCAACGGGCCGAGCAAGAAAGACGGTGGCTGGGCCTTTTGCTCCGGCGGCGACCAACGCATCCGCGGCCGCTCCGGGTACCGCTACGCCACGGAGCACCGCCACGACGACGCGACTGCCGATGCCTCCGGTGTCGACACCGCCCGCGAGAAGGTCGAGGGCGGGCGCCTCCATATCCTGGAGGTCCAGCGCCTGATCCGCACGATGCCGAAGGTGGTCATCGCCGTGGTCGGCGGCTGGGCCGCCGGCGGCGGGCACTCCCTGCACGTGGTGTGCGATCTCACCATTGCCTCCCGGCAGGAGGCGCGCTTTAAGCAGACCGACGCCGACGTCGGATCCTTCGACGCCGGCTACGGATCGGCGTACCTGGCCAAGATGGTCGGCCAGAAGTACGCCCGCGAGATCTTCTTCCTGGGGCGCACGTACGACGCCGAGCGCATGCAGCAGATGGGTGCGGTCAACATCATGGCGGATCACGGGGACATCGAAAAGGAAGCCATCCAGGCCGCGCGTGAAATCAACGGCAAGTCCCCCACCGCCCAGCGCATGCTCAAGTTCGCGTTCAACCTCACTGACGATGGCCTCATGGGCCAGCAGGTCTTCGCCGGCGAGGCCACCCGCCTGGCCTACATGACCGACGAGGCCGTGGAGGGCAAGGAGGCGTTTTTGGAAAAGCGCCCGCCGCAGTGGGACGAGTTCCCGTACTACTACTAGCGGCGGCCCACCAGCGAGCCACTTGTTGACGCGTCATTCTGCGCTACGTAGGCTCCCCCTCATGCGCAACGAATCCCTGACATCCATCGGCCTTTTACTCTCCCGCATCCTTTTAGGCTTCGTGCTCGCCGCCCACGGCTGGCAGAAATTCACGCAGTGGGGCATCGACGGCACCGCTGAGTCCTTCTCCGAAATCGGCATCCCGGCCGCCGGGCTCGCGGCCGTCGTCGCCGCCGCCATTGAGCTGGTCGGCGGCATTCTCCTCATCCTGGGGCTGGACACGCGCTTCGTCGCCGCCATCGAGATCGTGCAGATGGTCCTGGCTGGCGTACTCGCCGGCCACTTTGCCAACGGCGTGTTCATCAACGACGGCGGCTGGGAGCTCGTTGGCGTGATCATCGCCGGCTGCCTGGCCCTGTGCGCGGTCGGCGGAGGCGCGATCGCCCTGGATACCTTCTTCAAGCGCGGCCCGAGGTCCGCGACCGCCGAGGCGTAACCGTAAGCTCCTCCCGCCCCCGTTAAGATCTGTGGCCGTGAATCGCATCCTGGCCCCTCTCCCCGTCGACCCGACCGACCCCGCCGCCATCCTCCCCAACCTGGAGGAGGCGATTGCGGGGCGTTACACGTTTTTGCCCCTGCCTGCCGCTGACCCCACCCGCGCGCAGCTACTCAAGAACTCGCAGGCAGCCGGCAAGGCCATTGACCCCACCATTGCCCTGGTGGTCCCCACCTCCGGTTCGACGGGCACCCCGAAGGGCGCGCAGCTCACCGCGGCCAACCTGGTGGCCAGTGCGGATGCGACGCACCAGCGCCTGGGCGGGCCCGGGCAGTGGCTCTTGGCGATGCCCGCCCACTACATCGCCGGCCTCCAAGTCCTCATCCGCTCGCTCGTGGCCGGGGTGGAACCCGCCTGGATCGACCTGTCCAGCGGCTTCGACATCGATGCCTTTGCCGACGCGGCTGAAGAGCTGCACCGCACCGGCGACCGCGCGTACACCTCACTGACCCCAATGCAGCTGTCGAAGGCGATGGATTCCGATCGCGGCCGCGACGCGCTGCGCGGCTTCGACGCCATCCTGGTCGGCGGCGCGGCCACGCACCCGCACACTCTCGCCGCGGCAGACAAGGCGGGCATAAAACTTGTGACCACCTACGGGTCATCGGAAACCGCGGGCGGCTGCGTCTACGACGGCTACGCCCTGCCCGGCACGAAGGTGAAGATCACCGACGGGCGCATCATCTTGGGCGGGCCCACCATCGCCCACGGCTACCGCAGCGCCCCCGACCACGAAGCATTCGCCGAGCCCGGGTGGTTCATCACGTCCGATAGCGGCTACCTGGACGGCAACCGGCTGACCGTCACCGGCCGGTTGGACAACATCATCGACTCCGGCGGCCTCAAGCTGCACCCGGAAGTCCTTGAGCGAGAAATCCTCTCCGTGCCCGGAGTGGACACCGCGGCCGTCACCTCAATCCCCCACCCGCGCCTAGGCCAGGTGATTGTCGCCGCCTACGCCGGCACTGCCACCGTAGGCGACATCCTCGAAGGACTTGCCGATGCCGTCCCCCGCTGGCAGATCCCCAAAGACATTAAACGCGTCGACCGCCTGCCGATGACCAGCTCCGGCAAGGTCGATCGGCGTGCGGCCAGCGAACTCTTCCGATAATTACCCCGGGATATAGGACAAGTGCTTGTCTGTGTAGCGGTTGCCGTGGACGCGGTGCTGGGCGATAACGCGGTCAAGCTCAGCGACGGTCTCTTCGTCGAGGGGACGCGCCTCTGCGTTGGAGCGGATGCGCTCCAGGTTGGTTGAGCCCGGGATGGGCACGATGTTCTCGCTGCGCGCAAGGATCCACCCGAGTGCCAGCTGGGCGGGGGTCACCTCGCGGGCGGCGGCGAAATCTTTCACCGCGTCGCCGAGTGCTTTGTTGGCCGCAAAGTTTTCCGCATGCAGGCGCGGCGACGAGGAGTCGTCGTTGGGCTGCGCGCTGCCCGCCAGAAAGCCCTTACCCAGTGGCGAGTAGGCCGCAAAACCGATCCCCAGCTCGCGCGTGAGCGGCAGCAGTTCCTCCTCCGGCTCCCGGGACCACAGGGAGTACTCGTGCTCGATGACGGTGACCGGACACTCTGCGTGGGCGCGGCGGATAAGCTCCGGGGAAGCCTCGGACAGGCCGAAGTGGGTGACCTTGCCGGCATCGATAAGCTCGCCGACCGCGCCCGCCACCTCCTCGATGGGGACCTCCGGGTCGACGCGGTGCTGCATGTAGATATCCAGGTGGTCGCGGCCGAGGCGGCGCAGCGAACCCTCCGCGCTGCGGCGGATGACCTCCGGGCGGGAGTTGACCTTCCCCGTCGGCGTACCGGAGGCGTCAATGTCCCACCCGAACTTGGTGAGGATGGTGACGTCGGAGGTGGGCAGGGCATCGCCAAGCAACTGCTCCCCGGTGTACGGCCCCTGGATCTCGGAGGTGTCGAAGAAGTCGATGCCCGCGTCGACCGCGCCGCGCAGCACCTCAACCATCTCCGCGCGACGCGGCGAATCCGGATAGGAATGCGGGGTCATCGACGTGCAGCCGAGCCCCACCTGGGACACAGTGAGCGGGGTGCGACCGGCGGTGAAAGTGCGAGTATCCATGCCCGCCAGCCTAACCGCCGCTCAGGCCAGTCTCGGACTGAGTGTTACCCCGGGCTGGCGGTGAGATCTCTACGATGGGCGCCATGACTGAGACGACGACTACTGCAACCCGCACGATCGACGCAGCCGCAAACGACATCTTCGACATCCTGTCCAACCCGGACCGCCACCAGGAGACCGACGGATCCGGCATGGTGCGCAGCGCCGACAAGGGCGAGCGCCTGCAGAAGGTGGGCGACACCTTCACCATGAACATGCACAACGACGACGGCGACTACCAGACCGTCAACGAGGTCTACGCCTTCGAGGAAGGCCGCGTCATCGGCTGGAAGAACGTCCGCAACATCACCACCGACGTCGAGGTCGGCGCGAAGTGGCTCTACGAGCTCTCCCCGGAGGACGAGGGCCACACCAAGGTCACCCTGACCTACGACCGCAGCGACATTGAGAGCGACAAGGTGCGCGCGCTGTCCGAGAACTTCGACGAGAAGTTCCTGGAAAACTCCCTGTCCGACCTGGCTGAAGCGCTCGCCTAAATCCCTCACCGGTTCCGGACGTTGAGCAGTTCGGAGCCCTCAGCCAAGCTCTTGGCCGCGACGCTGGCCGTGGCACAATTGTGGGCATGTCCAACGCTCGGCCAAACTATTCCGCAACAGCCCACGACTGGTTGGAAGGCGCCCGCCCGCACACGTGGGCTAACGCCTTCGCGCCCGTCCTCGCAGGTACCGCCGCTGCTGCCGCATCGACGACCGGCGGCGCGCACTTGGGGCGGGCCTTTTTGGCGCTCATCGTCTCGTGGGCGCTCATCATCGGCGTCAACTACGCCAACGACTACTCCGACGGCGTCCGCGGCACCGACGAAGATCGCACCGGCCCGCAACGGCTCACCGGCGGCGGACTGGCCGCGCCGAAGGACGTCAAGCGCGCGGCGTTCATCTCCTTTGGGGTCGCGGCCGTGGCCGGCATCATCCTGTCGCTTGCCGCGGGCGCGTGGTGGTTCATCCTCTTAGGAGCGCTGTGCATCGCCGGGGCCTGGTTCTACACCGGCGGCCCGAAGCCCTACGGCTACATGGGTCTGGGTGAGGTCGCCGTCTTCATCTTCTTCGGGCTCATCGCCGTGCTGGGCACCCAATACACCCAGTCCCACGAGGTGACCTGGCTTGGCCTGTGGCTCGCCATCGGCATCGGCGCGATGAGCGCCGCGGTGAACCTGGCTAACAACATCCGGGACATCCCCTCCGACGCCCAGACCGGGAAGACGACCTTGGCCGTGCGGCTTGGCGATGCCCACTCCCGCCAGCTGTTCACCGCCCTTTTGGTGGCACCGTTCATCCTCACCATCTTTGCGGCCTTCACCGCGTGGCCCGCGCTGTTCGCGCTGGTGTACGCGCCCTTTGCGGTGGGCGCGGTGCGCATTGTCAACCGCGGCGCGCAGGGTAAGGAACTCATTCCGGTCCTCGCGCGCACCGGCCGCGCCATGCTCATCTGGGCGGTCGTGATGCTTGCCGCCCTCACCTTCTTCGACCAGCTGTACTGGGTGGCGTAGCTTCTGCGGCGTGGCGGAGGGACGCGAGAAGCGCGGTGTTAGCGGCCCGCCAGCTCGCGCTGGATCCACTCCTTGCGTTCCTTGCGCTGGCGCGAGTACTCCGCGAGTGACTCGGTGGCTTCCACGCGCCACTTGGTGAAGACGAGCATGGACAGCGGGAGCGCCACGAACAACGCGAGCATCGCGGCAACAAGCACCGGGACGTGGGCCCCAATGAGCAGCGCGAGGCCCTCAATAACCGCTGTCAGCACCAAGAACAACGCGATGCGGGCAAGCCCGTACTTCACCATGGCGATGCGCGACTTGCGGCGCAGCTCCGGATCCGGCTGCGGTGCCGACTCTGGCTCCGGCGCCGAACCCGGCTCCGGCGTGGTGGATCCGGTGATTGACTCTGACTCAGACACGTTATTTCCCTCCTTGACCTGCCCAGTAGAGTAACGCGTATGGGTAGGCTCATTCTATTTGCTCTGGTTGTTGTCGCCGTCGTGCTGGTGTGGAAGGCCTTCGGCCCCGGCACATGGGGGCAAGGCTCCGGGTCTGCTTCCGAGGCTCAAGCCAGCCTGCGCCGCGGCGGTCGCACGCGCGACGGCGCTGACACCGCCTACTCGTCCGTCAAAGGCCCGGACGATGACGAACAGTTCCTATGGGAGCTGGATAAGAAGCGCTTCAAGGAGCGCCGCGCGCAGGAGATGCGGGAAGAAAAGCTGCGCGAGAAGAAGCTGCGGGAAGAGGCGGCCGAGCGCCGACGCCGCGAGCAGGGCGGCGACGCTGGCTAGCTAGTTCTCGGTAAAGGTCATCCGCAAGCCCAGCGCGTCAGCGACCGCCGCTACTTTCTCCCACCGCACCCCGGTGCCACCGTGTTCGATGGTGTGGAGGGTGGAGCGGGAGACACCGGCGGCATCGGCAAGCGCCTGCTGGAGAATGCCCTGCTGGCGGCGGCGCTCGGCGAGCTGGCCGCCGAGGGCGACGAGCGCCTCGTTGTCGCCGGCGGGTTTACCTGGTTTGTTCCGGGTGCGATTGGTCTCCGACATGGGCTTCGACCCTAGTTGAGACCGGCGTAGGAGTGCAGGCCGGAAACAACCAGGTTGATGAAGAAAAGGTTGAAGATCATCGCGGCGGTGGCCAAGACGTTGATCCACGGCGCGGCCTTCCGGAAGGCCGGCGTCTGACGCGCGTGCAGGTACGCCGCGTAAAGAATCCAGGTGACGAAGGACATCGTCTCCTTCGGGTCCCAGCCCCAGAAGCGGTTCCAGGCGGACTCGGCCCAGATTGCGCCGAAGATGATGCCCAGGCCGAGCGTGGGCAGGGCGATAACGCCAATGCGGTAGGCGATCTGGTCGAGCTTTTTCGCCGTGGGCATCACGCTCATCACCACGCCCATAAAGCCATGCTCGTGGCCTTTCGGCTGCCAGCGGCGCAGCAGCGTGAGGATGGAGAACATGCCAGAAATGAGTCCCAGCGAACCGCCGAGGGAGACCACCGTGACGTGGACCGGCACCCAGTAGGACTGCAGCGCTGGGACCACCGGGGCGGACTCGGCATATAGCTCCGTGGCGCCGTAGAACATCAGCGCCAGAATTGGGGTCAGGATCCACGGCCACAGGGTGCGGCGCTCCTTGCGCTGCAGGGCCACCGAGGCGATAACCAGCGCGAAGAAGGTGATCCCCAGCATGTACTCGTAGAGGTTGCCCAGCGGGAAGCGGTGCGTGGCACACCCGCGCAAGACGATGGCTAAAAAGTGCAAGACCAGCGCGAGCCAGATGAGCGACTGCGTCATCCCGCCGAACTTGTCGGCGCGGCGTTCGAGGGTGGCGATCTTGTCTTCCTCGGCCTGCGCGTCCGGCCCCACGCCAGCTCCATCCGGGCTGTTTGCCCCATATGGGCTCGCGGAGCCGGCACGGCCTGCCTTGTCTGGACGGCCCTCTTCGGCGAGATCGCGGTGGGCCTGCACCACGCTGTGCATCCGGCCGTAGTAGACCAGCGACAGGATGAGCGCGAGGGCGTAGATGATAAACGCCGTCCGGAAGGACAGGTCGGAGAAGTGGGAAAGATTCTGGTTAACAGGCATAAACAACCTAGTTCGCTCAGGATAGATGTCGTACGCACTCTAGCACCGGGCCATCAGGCGTCCAACTTTAGGAGGACGGCGCCGGCGCTAAAGGTGGGAGATTGCGTGTCGTCGGTGCGTCCTAGTCGTTCTCGTCGACCCAGATGCGGTCTTCTTCCACCTCGTCCGGGTCGGGCAGCTCGAGGAGCTCACGGTGCATGCGCTCGAACTCCTCGCCCCAGCCGGCGCGGTCGGTGCGCGACAGGCCCGCCATTTCCACGTGGGTGCCGCCGCCTTCCAGCGGAGTCAGGCGCACCCACACGCGCCGGCGCTTGATGGCCAGCGAGACGATGAGACCGCCCAAGGTGAGCAGCGCGGACAAAAGGACCGCGAGCTTCATCGGGTTGTGCGAGACCTGGTAGTTCGCGTACTCGTTGGCGCCGTCGAAGGTGACGCGGGTGCCATCGTCCAGCGTGACCGTCTCCCCCAGCTGCATGTTGACGCGATCGATCTTTTGCAGCACGCCACTTTGCACCAGGGACTCATCCAGGCTGAACAGGGACTGCGAGGACCCGGTGTCCAGGCCGGCGTCACCGCGGTAGATATCGATGGCGAGCGCCGGGTCGGTCATCGCCGGGTACTTCGACTGCAGCAGCGCGCCGTTTTCCCCGGCCCACTCCGCGGTCGGGGCGAAAAGCCCCTGCAGCGCGATCTGGTTTTCGCGTCGCTTCTGCAGATCCGGGTACATGCCGGCGGGTGGGTCGAAGCGCATGACGCCGGAGGACAGGAAGTTGACCTGATCATCCGGGCGGAACTGCATGGTCTGGGTGCGCTTTTCCCCATCCGGCCACTCGATGGTCACCGTCGGGGCGAAGCCGTGGCCCTGCAGGAACACGCTGTTTTTGGCCAGGCGTAGCGGGTGGTTGACCCGCAGGGTGTAGTCCTTCCAGTCGGACTCGTCGGTGTAGATGTCGTCGCCCTCGGCGTAGGAGACGTGGGAGGTGAACATCTCCGCCTGCCCGTTGGGCAGGTAGTCGGCGGCGAAATCGTGCGCCTTCATGCAAAACGGGTGCATCTTCGTGCCGTCGACCAAGTTGCCGGCGCGGAAGGAGTCGAAGTTCGACGTGGAGGTGTTGCAGAACTCGGACTGCTGCGCAGGTGCCTCGCCCTCCGCGTACTTGCCGGAGCCGGTAACCACGATGACCTGGCCTTCGTAGAACAGCAGCTGGCCTACGGCTGCGGTGAGCAGGATGAGCACCAGGCCGATGTGGAAGACGAGGTTACCCAGCTCGCGGGTATAGCCACGCTCGGCGGCGAACGAGTACTGGCCCGCGCGGTCCTCCTCGGCGTCGAACTCCCGCACGCGCCACTTGGTGAACTGTCCGCGCACGCGCGTGGCGATGTCGTCGAAGTCCCGCTCCGTATCGCCCACGGCGTGCATCGGCATGCGCTGTAGGTAGCGCGGCGGGCGCACCGGCGGCGTCTTCCACGCCTTGTAGTGCTCCCACGTGCGCGGGATGATGCAGCCGATAAGCGAGATGGTCAGCAGGGTGAAGATGGCGATGAACCATCCGGACGAGAACACGTCGAAGAGATCGAGTTTGTCGTAGATCTCGGCCACCCGGCCGTGGGATGCGATGAACTCGTTGACGTTCTGCTCGTTTAAGTCACGCTGGGGCAACAGCGCGCCCGGGATGGCTCCGAGGGCGAGCAGGAAGAGAAGCACGAGGGCGGTGCGCATGCTGGTCAGCCAGTTCCAGGCCCGCCTAAGCCATCTCTTGAGTTGTTTCACTCGTCACTCCAATCGTTTCAGCTTGCCCAAAACCCTACGACTAGATGAGCGTGGTACCGAATTCGTACGTCCACTGGCGGATCCAGTCGATGAACGCGCCCCACAGCCCGGTGACCAGAGCCAGGCCCACCAGGATCATCGCGATGCCGCCTATCACCTGCACCGTACGGGAGTGCTTGCGCAGCCAGTCCACTGTGCGCATCGCGCGGGCGGAGCCGAAGGCAACGAGCAAGAACGGCAGGCCGAGCCCCAGGCAGTAGGCGATGATGAGCAGGGTTCCACGCGCGGCGGTGGTGCCCTCCGTGCCGGCGGCGACCGAGACGATCGCGGCCAGGGTCGGCCCCAAACACGGCGTCCAGCCCAGGGCGAAGACGCCGCCCAACAGCAGCGCGCCGAGCCAGGTGGTCCACCGCTTCGGCGCCATGCGGGTATCGCGCTGCAGGGCGGGCACCCAGCCCATGAACACGATGCCCATGAGGATGGTCACCGCGCCACCGATGCGCATGAGAACTTGCGCATTCGCGTTGAGCGCAGAGATCGCGCCGAACACGGAGACCGTCGCCAGCACGAACACGGCGGTGAACCCGAGGATGAACAGCGCGGCGGCGGCCACCACGGCCCACTGGCGCTTTTTGCCCACGCGCGCGCCGGTCTCATCAAAGGTGACTTCCCCGCCGACCACGCCAGCCAGGTACGAGATGTACCCCGGCACGAGCGGGATAACGCACGGGGAGGCAAACGAGACCAGGCCGGCCAGGGCGGCAGCCAGCAGGCCGAAGATGAGGGGGCCGGCCGCGGCGGCATCGGCAAGCGCGGCGCCTAGCCCGGTGTCAGAACCTGTCATAGGGATCTACGCGTCCTGTTCCTTTTCCAGGTCATCGATGACGGAGATGATGTCCTTGTCCTCGATGCCGCGCAAAAAGACCGCGGCCGGGCGGTGCTGCTTGTCCAGCACGATGGTGGTGGGCACCACCGAGGTGGGCACGCCGCCGAGCGCGCCGGCGGTCTTGAACGGCGGATCGTAGATGGACGGGTAGTTCACGCCGTTGTCTTTGACAAAGTCCTGGGAAATCTCACGGTTAAAATCGCGCACGTTGATTCCCAGCACGGTGCCCACGCCGCGGTCTTCCATCTCGTCTTGCACGCGCTGCAGGTCGTCGCTTTCCGCGCGGCAGGGCGCGCACCACTGGCCCCACGAGTTGAGCACGACGATCTGGTCGTCGAAATCGGAGAGGTTGATGGTCTTCCCCTCGTCCATCAGCGATTCGCCGCCGAATTCCTTCAGCGGCTTGCGCTCCGCCTCGTCGTAGCGGATTTCGGTCTGTCCGCCCGGGGAGACGAACTCGAAGGTGCCGCCGGAGGCCACCGCGTTGTGGGCGTTGTCTTCCTCCTGTGCGCAGCCGGTCAGACAGGCTGCGGGCAGAAGCAGCGCGGCCGTGGCTGCGGCGGCGGCTGCGCGGGAGGGCGAAAAATGGTGCAACGAAAAAGACACTTCTTACCTAAATCTCGTGTGCCGGTTCTGCATAGTGCATATCACTGATCTCGCCGTCGCGGAAAACGAGCGACGTCACCGACGCCAAGTCACACTGCCTATCCCACGGCGCGTGCGCGAGCCGCTTGCCCCGCACATAGCGCTGCACGGTGACAATGGGCAGCTGGTGGCTGACCAGGATGGCCTCGTGGCCTTCCGCCTCCGCGCGGGCGTTATCCACCGCGTCGAGCATGCGCTTGGCGATGTCCACGTACGGCTCACCCCACGACGGCTGCAGCGGGTTGGTCATCAGCGGCCAGCGCACCGGGTTCCACAGCTGGGAGCGCCAGCCCTTCGTGCGCAGGCCCTCGAAGCGATTGCCCGACTCGATAAGCCGCGGCTCCACCTCCACGTTGAGCTTGGTCGCCGCCGAGATGGGCTGCGCGGTTTCCTGCGCGCGCTGCAGGGGCGAGGCGGCGAGATAGACCACGTCGTGACCGCGGAAAGACTGCGCGGTGCGCGCCGCCTGCGAGTGCCCGCGGGACGAGAGGTGGTAGCCCGGGATGCGCCCATAGAGGATCTTTTCCGGGTTGTGGACCTCGCCGTGGCGAACGAGGTGGACGATGGTGGTAGACACTCGTGTTGCTCCTTTAGTCTTTTCGGTGCGCGTGTGCTTAGTGCACCGCGATGTCGCGGGCGGCGATCTCCGCCAGTGCGAAGGACGCCGTGCCGTCCACGCTGACGTGCATGAGCCCCGCGGCTGGTGCGGCGGTCACGGTGAGCTGGGTGCCGGGTCGCATGCCGTGCTCGTCCAAGAAGCGCAGCAGCTCTGGGTCGGCATCGTCAACCTGTTCCATGGTGACGGTTTCGTCGGCGGGGACATCGGCAAGCTTGCGCGCGGACAGCGGTTCCGCCGTCCCATCGGCGCCCGGGATGGGATCGCCGTGCGGGTCGCGCGCGGGGTGGTCGAGGAAGTTGTCCAGCCTGTCGATGAAGCGGTCGCTGCACGCGTGCTCGAGCTGGTCCGCCTCCACGTGGACCTCGTCCCATGTGTAGCCGAGGGTGGTGACCAGAAAGGACTCGAGCAACCGGTGGCGGCGGGCCACCGCGGCGGCGAGCGAGCGCCCCGTTTCAGTTAGCCGCGCGCCCGCGTACCGCTCATGGGAGACCAGCTTTTTGGCGTGGAGACGCTTGACCGCCTCCGAGCACGCCGGCAGCTTCTGCCCCGTTGACCGGGCAAGTTCGCCGAGCGGCATGGCCGCGTCCACGCCGTGGTGCTCTTCGAAATTCCACAGCGTCTTCAGGTAGTCCTGCGTCCGCTCGGGCAGTTCATCAACGTGCATGCGGGCAAGTCTAACGCCAGCACCGCCGCACAGTTTCCAGCACGTTTGCACCCGCTCCATTCATTCCTTATGTTTTCAACTGTTCAATGCATTGAACTTCATCATTTCATGCGTCGATCTTTGTATTCCACGACCCTTCTACAGAAAGCCAGACATGCGACCTCATCTCTCCGCTTCCCGCCGCCAGAATCGCCCGGGCGCCGCCACCGCTCTTGCCGCCACCGCCATCATCGGCACGCTAGGCGCGCTGACCGCCTGCTCCTCGGGCACCGACACCGCGGCCGGCCCCGGCGACAACGATCACCTCCACATCTTCGCCACCACCGGCTACCTCGCCGATGCCGCGCACAACCTCGCGCCCGAGGCGGAGATCACCACGATGGTCGGCCCGGGTGGTGACCCGCACACCTACCAGCCGTCCACCAAGGACTTGGAATCCATGAAGGATGCCGACCTGGTGCTGTGGAACGGCCTCAACCTCGAGGCCCAGATGGTGGACCAGCTTGAATCCCTGGGCGACAAGCAGCTCGCCGTGGGCGACAAGGTGGACCAGAAAGAGCTTCTGCCCTGGCCGGACGCGCCGGATCAGCACGACCCCCACATCTGGAACAGCCCCACCCTGTGGTCCCAGGCCGTCGACGCCATTGGGGACAAGCTCGCGGACATGGACCCGGACGACAAGGTGGCCTACCAAGATCGGTCCGCCGACTACCAGCAGCAGATTGCCGATGCCGCCGCGGACGCCGAAAAAGATCTCTCCCGCGTGGATACCCGCGTACTGGTCACCGGCCACGACGCGTTCAACTACTTCGGCAAAACCTTCAACTTCACCGTGCACGCCACCGACTTCGTCTCCACCGAGGCGACCAAGTCCGCCCCGGAGATCTCCGAGCTGGCCGACGTCATAGCCAAGGAAAAGGTGCCGGTCATCTTCAAGGACAACCAGGCCAACCCACAGGCGGTGACCTCCCTGAAGGAGGCGGTCAAGGATCGCGGGTGGGACGTCGGCGTCTCCGACGCCGAGCTCTTCGCCGATACCCTCGGCCCCACCCCGCCGACCGACACCTACTTGGGCGCGTTCCGCCACAACGCCGAAGCCGTCGCAGATGGGCTAGCTACTAAATGATCCGCACCCGCAACGTAAGCGCCGGCTACGGCAAGCGAACAGTGCTGGAGGGTGTCTCCCTCGACATCCGCCCGGGCAGCTTTACCGGGCTCATCGGCGCCAACGGTTCCGGAAAATCGACCCTGGTTAAAGCCATCGTCGGCCGCATCCCCAGCACTGGCGATATCGAGGTGGACGGGCGTTTGGGGTACATGCCCCAGCAGGCCGACATTGACTGGGATTTTCCCGCCACGCTTTTCGATGTCGCCCTCTTCGGCCGCATCGCCCACCTTCCCTGGTGGCGCTGGCCCGGCAAGCGGGACAAGGCCGCGGCCCGGCGCGCCCTGGAGCGGGTCGGGCTCGCCGATCTGGCCAACCGTCCCATCTCCGCCCTGTCCGGTGGACAGCGCCAGCGCACCCTGCTCGCGCGCACGCTGGCCGGCGACCCAGACGTCATCATCCTGGACGAGCCCTTCGCCGGTGTCGATGCCGCCAGCCAGGCCACCATCGTCGACGTCCTCCACGAGCTCAACGCCGCCGGGTGCACCATCGTGCTGGTGCACCACGACCTGGCGGAAGTCGCCGCGTACTGCTCGGACGTGGTGCTGCTCGCCGGCGGCACGATCATGGCCAGCGGGCCAACGCAGGAGACGCTGACGGACGCGAACATCGCCACGCTGTTTTCCCTTCCTCCCTCCGAAAAACAGCTGGCCCACCACCCGCGAGGTGGCCGCGATGATTAGCCCGGCCGAGCTCGTCACGAACTACACCTACGCCCAGGCGCTCGCCGGGACCGTCGCGGTGGCCGGGTGCGCGGGCGCGGTTGGCCCGTTGGTCTACCTGCGACGGCAGTCACTCATGGTCGACGCGGTCTCGCACGCCTCCTTCCCCGGGCTCATCGCGGTCTTCATCGTCGCTGCATCGCTGGGTTTTAACGGGCGCAACGTCGTCGCGCTGACCTGCGGCGCGGTCGCCTTGGGGTGCCTGGCCGTCGCGGCGATCAATTACCTGCCCAAACACTCGCCGCTGAAGACCGATGCGGTCATGGCTGCCGTGCTATCGACGTTCTTCTCGCTCGGCATGCTGCTCATGCAGTACGTGGCCCGCCACCCCCTGCCGGGCAAGGCCGGCATTCAGGACTACCTGCTGGGCAACGCGTCGACGCTCACGCGTGCCGATGTCATCTCTGCCGCCGTCGTCGGCGCCCTCGCCGCCCTGGCGCTGGGCGCGGTCCACTTCCCCTTGGCGCTCGCCGTCTTTGACCCCGCCTACCGGCGCTTCGAGCCGCTCGTCTTTCTTGTGCTCACGGTGGTGGCCGTCATCGGCATCAAGGTCGTCGGCGTCGTACTCATGGTCGCCGTCGTGGTCGCCCCGGCGGCCGCGGCGCGGCAATGGGTGCGCCGCCTGCCCGGGTTTATCGCCCTGTCGGCGGCCCTCGGGGCGCTGAGCGCCGCGGTGGGCACCTATGCCTCGGTGAACTGGGCCATCCCCACCGGCCCGGCGATTGTCCTCGTCCAAGCTGCCATCGTGGCGGCCTCGCTGATTAACCGGAAGGTCCGCTCATGAGTCTTGCTGCCTCCGCGTTCCTTTTGGCCGTGGTGACCGCGGTCGCGTGTGCCATTCCCGGCGTCTTCGTGGTGCTCTCGCGCCAGTCGATGCTCATCGACGGCATCAGTCACGCCGTGCTGCCGGGCATCGCGCTCGGGTTCCTCTTCACCGCGAGCCTCACCTCGCCCTGGCTTTTGGTCACCACCGTTGTGGGCGGGCTACTCGTGGCCCTCGGCAGCGAGTGGCTCACCCGCTCCGGCTGGCTGGCGGGCGACGCCGCCCTCGGTCTTATCTACCCCGCGCTGTTTGCCGCCGGCGTCATCCTCATCTCCACGCGGTTTAGCCACGTCCACCTCGACGTGCACGCCGTGCTGGTGGGCGATCTCAACCTCGCGGCGATGACCCGCCCGCCATTCGTCCTCGTGATGGGGACGGTCGCCATAATCAACGCCGCAGTGACGCTCATCGCGCTCCCGCGGCTGACCGCGCGGGCGTTTTCCGGGCGCGGGCTGGCCACCGTCTATCTGGCGCTGGTCACCCTCACCTGTACCGCCGCCTTTCACGCGGCCGGCGCAATGCTCGTCATCGCGCTCATGGTCTTCCCCGCCATCACCGCGCGGCTTTTCACCCACCGCGTGCCCGCGATGCTGGCGGCCGCAGTCGCCGTCGCCATCATCACGGCCGCCGCTGGATTTTGGATCGCCTACCACCTCAACGCCGCGACGTCGCCGGCCATGACCGTGGCCAATGCCGGCGTTTTCCTTGCGGTCCTGGCCCTAAGAACCGTCACGCGGCGCACAGCAGGCGCCACCCAGCGCTAGTTCTCCTGCGCCTGGGCGGCGGCCTCCGCGGCCGGTTGCAGCGCCTTTTCGATGACCTCGAAGTCGTCGTCGGTGAGCGCATCGGAGACGAACCACGTCTCGAAGGCGCTCGGTGGCACCATGACGCCGTGATCCAAAAGCGCGTGGAAGAACGGCGTGAAGCGGAAGGTGTCCGCGGCCTGCATGTCCGCGAAGTTGCGGCCTTCGCCTTCGGCGAAACGGATGGACAGCATCGACGAGGCGCGCTGGATGTGGTGGGCAACGCCGGCGTTATCCAGCGCGGAGTCGATGAGGTCTTCCAGACGGTCCGCATGGGTGGCCAGGCGGGGGTACATGGATTCATCGGCAAGCGTGAGCGATGCCAGACCGGAGGCCATGGCCACCGGGTTACCGGACAGGGTGCCGGCTTGGTAGACGGGGCCTGCCGGCGCGAGGTGGTCCATGACGTCCGCGCGGCCGCCGAACGCCGCGGCGGGCAGACCGCCGGAGATGACCTTGCCAAAGGTCACCAGGTCACCGGCGACGCCGTCGACGCCGTACCAGCCCTGGTAGGAGGTGCGGAAGCCGGTCATGACCTCATCGAGGACCAACAGGGCGCCGTCCTCGTGTGCGATGTCCTTGAGCGCCTGGTTGAAGCCCTCAGCTGGGGCGACGGTACCCATGTTGCCGGCCGCGGATTCGGCGATGATGCAGGCAATCTCGCCCTTGTTCTCCGCGAACGCGCGACGCACCGCGTCGAGATCGTTGTACGGCACCACGATGGTGTCCTTGGCGGTCGCGCCCGTAACCCCCGGGGAATCCGGCAGCCCGAACGTGGCCACGCCGGAGCCGGCCGAGGCGAGCAGCGCGTCCACGTGTCCGTGGTAGCAGCCCTCGAACTTCAGGACCTTGGCGCGGCCGGTGTAGCCGCGCGCGAGGCGCACCGCCGACATGGTCGCCTCCGTGCCGGAGTTGACCAGGCGCACCTTGTCCACCGCGGTGCGCTTGACGATGGCCTCCGCCAGCTTCTCCTCCCCCACCGTCGGGGTGCCGAAGCTCAAGCCATCGGCCACGGCCTTCTGCACCGCCTCGACCATCTGCGGGTGCGCGTTGCCGTGGATCATCGGCCCGAAGGAGCTGACCAGATCCACGTACTCGTTGCCGTCGACGTCCCACAGGCGGGAGCCCTTGCCGTGATCGATGACGCGGGCCTGGCCGCCCACGGAACCGAACGCGCGGACCGGGGAGTTCACCCCGCCGGCAATGTACTGGGCGGAACGGTTAAACCACTCGGCGGACTGGGCAGTAGACGCAGAAGTTAAAGACATGGGCGCCATTGTAGTAACCGCATTTGGCACACTAGGAAGCCATGAAGATCGCATTCTTAGGAACCGGACGCATGGGCACCGAGCTTGCCCGCCACCTTCTCACAGACCACGACGTCACCGTATGGAACCGCACCGCCGACAAGGCGCAGCCGCTTGTCGATGCCGGCGCGCACCTCGCCGACTCCCCCGCCGCCGCGGTGGACGGCGCGGAGGTTGTATTCACTTCCCTCTTCGGCCCGGACACGGTCCGCGAGGTGGTCATCGAGCCGAACCTCATCCCGGAGGGCACCCCGTGGTGTGACGCGACCACTATTTCCCCGGACGATGCCCGCGAATTCGCCGACGCCGTAGACACCTACGTGCACACCCCGGTCGTGGGCACACTGGGTCCGGCGCGCGAAGGCACCCTCGGCGTCTACGTGGGCACGCCTGACGATGACCTGCGGGAGAAAATCATGGATCTGGTCGAGCCGTGGGCCGGCGAGAAGAAGCTCATCGGCGTCGACTCCGCCGCGGCCGCCGCCACCGGCAAGCTGCTCGCCAACCTGGCGCTGGCCACCATGGCCCAGGGCGTACGGGAAGCGCTCTACCTCGGCGAATCACAGAACGTGGACACCGAGTCCATCCTCACCATGCTGGACATCTCGGGCCTGAAGTTCATGAAGGACATGAAGCAGGACTTCATCACCCGCGAGCGCGACACCGACCCGGGCGATTTCACCGTCGACGCGCTGTGCAAGGACGCGAAGCTCATGGAGGAAAGCTCCAACGTCGATCTGCCGGCCGTCCACGCCGCCATCGAGTCCTTTGAGGAGCAGCAGTCCATGGGCCACGGCGACGAGGACTTCTCCTCTATTTTCGTCTACCGCAGCCCGGCCTAAAGAATGCGGCGGGCGGCGGCGCGGGCATCCGCGACCACGTTCGGGATGCCCACTCCCCCGGCCCAGGCGCCGGTGACGTCGATGCCGGGGACATCGGCAAGCGCGGCGCGGGCAGCCTTCACGTAGCCGAGGTGACGCTCGTCGAAGCGCGGGATGCCGCCGAACCAGCGCTGAGTAAAGATCTCGCTGACGCCGGCGTCGCGGGCATCGAACCCGGTGATGGTCTTCAGATCGTCGAGGGCGTAATCGACGAGATCGTCCTCGTCGGCGCGGACGATGGCGTCGTCGCCGAAGCGGCCGAAGCTGGCGCGGACGATGACACCGCCGTCGAGACGCTCAGCCAGATGCGGCCACTTCCGTGAGGAGAACGTGAACGCCTTGGCGTGAACACCGCCCTGATCGAGCGCGACGAGCAGACCGGAGTTTTCCGGCAGGTGGTTGCCGGCGCTGTCGGTATCCGAGTCGATCTTCAGCCCGACCACTGCGGAGCTGGCCAGCTTGATCGGGCGCATGGCCTCGGCAGCATCCGGCGCGACCTTCTTCAGCAGCCGGGAAGCGGTCGGGGCCGGGGTGGCGACGAGGACGCGGTCGTAGGGCTCCTGGGCCGCCTCCCCGCCGCCCTTGACGGTGTACCCGCCCTTCTTGTGCGGCTCGACGCCGGAGATGAACGTATCGATCTGGATGTTCGCGCCGCACTTTTCCGCGAGCGTGTCGTAGACGTCCGCGTAGCCGCCGCGGAAGGCGCGGAACGGCGGGCCCGCCGGCTGACCGACGCCGCCGTCGTTGTCCGCGGAGCGTTCTCGCGCTCGCTCCGCGCGCTCCGCTTCGATGGATTTCACAGCGGCAGACAGGGTGACGGGTTCGCCGGACTCAGCGAGCGCGTCGAGCGCTTCCGCCAACTGCGGGACGGTGGCGCGAATGCCCAGGTCGTCGGCGCTGCAAGAGTACACCCCACCAAGCAGCGCGGAGACGACCCGGTCCGCGACCTCGTCGCCGTAGCGCTCGCGGACCATGCGTCCCACGGAGTAGTCCTGACCCACCTGCCAGTCGATGGGTTCGGCGGTGGACTCGGCATCGATACGCGCGGCGGTCTCGGCGGATACCAGGTGCTTGACCGGCTCAGCAGACGACGGGATGCCCATGACGCCGCCCTGCGGGATCGGTTGCAGCGAATCCTGTGCATACACGCGGGAGCGCAGCCCCGACGGCCCGACCATCTGATCGGCCAGGCCGAGCTCGGTGAAGAAATCCACGATGTCGTTGTTGCGGGCGAGAAACGCCTCTGCACCTACGTCCATCGGGCCGCTGTCGAACGGCACCGTGCGCGTTTTGCCGCCGACGCGCGCCTCGGCCTCGAAGACGTCGACGTGCGCGTCCGGCGCGACCTTATGGATCTCGTAGGCAGCGGTGAGACCGGCAATGCCGGCACCGATGATGGCAATACGCATTTAGCCCTCCTCGTGAATGATGTGTACGGCGCGGGTGACGTCCTCGGCCTGGGTGGTGGGCAGCACCCCGTGCCCCAGGTTCCAGATGTGCCCGGTCGCATGCCCAGCCGCCTGGGCGGCGGCAACTTCGTCGCGGATCGCGCGCACGCGGCGGCGCACGGCGTCCTCGCCAGCGAACAAAAGTGCCGGGTCGAGATTGCCCTGCAGCGCGTGCGGCCCGGCGGCCGCGTGGATGCGGGCGGCCGCGGTGTCCATGGTCATGCGGTAGTCCACGCCGACGACCTCCGGGCCGGCCTCGGCCATTGCCCCGAGCAGCTCGCCGGTACCTACTCCGAAGTGGATGCGTGGGATCACGCCGTCGACCGCGGCGAGAATCTCCTTGGAGTACGGCAGGACGAACTCGCGGTAGTCGGCTTCGTTGAGGTAGCCGGCCCAGGAATCGAAAAGCTGCATCGCGTCGATGCCGGCATCGACCTGGATCTGCAGAAAGCGCGTGATGGTGGGAACCAACCGCTGCATCAGCTGGTGCCACAGCTGCGGGTCGGAATGCATGAGCGCCTTGGTGCGCTCGTGGTTCTTCGACGGCCCGCCCTCGATGAGGTAACTGGCCAGGGTGAACGGGGCGCCCACGAAACCGATAAGCGCTTGCGTGTCGGTGAGCTCTTCGAGGATGCGGCCGATGCCCTCGGTGACGGCGGGGGTGTCACCGTCAAGCACCGGCAGGTTCCGCACGTCCTCGGCGGTACGCACCGGATGCTCCATGACGGGCCCGCGGCCGGGGACAATCTCTACCCCCACGCCGGCGGCTTTGAGCGGGACCACGATGTCCGAGAACAAGATGGCCGCGTCCACGTCGTGGCGGCGGACCGGCTGCAGGGTGATCTCTGCCAAGAGATCGGGCCGGAAGCAGGAGTCCAGCATGGAAATGCCCTCACGCACAGCGCGGTACTCGGGCAGCGAACGTCCCGCCTGCCGCATGAACCAGACGGGCGGGCGGGACGGGGTTTCACCACGCGCGGCGGCGAGAATTGGCGCGTTCGGAAGGTGGCGTCGAGACATACCCTCCATTATGGACGAGGGGTAAGCCTAGTCGATGATCCGGCGCTTCTCCCAGGTTTTCTCCTGGACAAAGGAGTTCGCGGCGGGGCGGAACATCAGCAGCGCGGCAACGGCCATCAGCACCGGGATCACCAGCAGGGCCATGCCGCCAACGCCTAAGGCGATGGCGCCGATGTTCACCAGACAGGCCAGTCCCATAACCCCGGCGACGATGCGGCGGCCCCACTGGCTGCCGTTCGCCATCTGCGGGACCAGACAGCCCAGCGCCTCCGCACACACCGTATTAGCCACGGCCACGAAGCGCCGGTTGCGCTCCAGGTACGCCGCGGCATCCGCGGAAAGGTCCGGATCCACCGACCCGGTGTCTGCCCCGCCCGTGCCGAACAGCCCGACGAAGCCAGAGGTGAGCAACACGACGGCCACGGCGATAAGGATCCAATACGCCCACGCCAGCGGGGCGGGCGGCCGTGTCCGGGAGCCAGCCGCCGCGGTACCCGGTCGTGCGACGTCTTCCTGCGCGGCATCCTGGGCGGGCCCGGTGTGCGGATAATCGCTCATCGGCCCCACCCCGACTTCCAGTCGCTACCGCGCGTGCCGCGGTCTTGGTCGTCCTGCTTCTTCTGCTTTTCCTTTTCCTTGTCCTTGTCCTTGTCCTGCTTTTCGCGCCGCTTTTCCTCCCACGCTGCGCGCTGCTCGCGCTCCAGCTGTTTGAGCTGCTCCAGCTCGCCGGTGTAGTCCAAGGTGTCGCGGCGGAGGCTAAAGATAAGCCCCAGGATGGCGGCGACGCCGGTGAGGATGACCAGCATGCCGTCCAGCATGATGAGCCAGTCCGGGGCCTTGGAGCCAGCCGGGGTGGCCAAAAAGGTCAGCAGCAGGCGGAGGGTGAAGTAGATGGAAAAGGCGAACCAGATGCGCCGCGCGACGCCGGCCCGTTTCGTCCCCTTACGCAGGATGTGCAGCATCCACAGCAAGACGCCGACGATGGCGAGTGCAATAAGCCCGCCGACAACGATGGACCCGTAGGCCGCCACGCGCGCCAGCGGTTCCGACAGCGGCTGGTCGGCCTCTTCCAGCTGCTTGTGCACCATGGACACCAGCCCGTCGACGTTGGTGAACCCGATGGCGACCGTCAATAGCTGGTGGATCGCCTCCAGCACGACGGCCAAAAGCCACATCCGGAGCATGTAGTACACCGATTCCGGGTGCTTTTTCGCGGGGCCGGCGTCCGGGCTCGGGTTCTGATGGGGAGTCGGGGGCGTGGTCATAGGCATCTTTTCGTGGTGTCTGTAGTGGATGGGAAACGGACTGCGCGAGCTGAGGCGCCGCGCCGGCGCTTAGGAGTTCAGCGCGCGGGCCGCGTCGACGGCGAAGTAGGTCAGAATCTGATCGGCGCCGGCGCGCTTGAAGCTGCTCAGCGACTCCATGATGATTGCCTGCTCGTCGATCCAGCCGCGCTCGGCGGCGGCCTTGACCATCGCGTACTCGCCGGAGACCTGGTAGACGGCGACGGGCACGGTGGAGCGCTCTGCGGCCAGCGACAAGACGTCCAAGTACGGCTGGCCCGGCTTGACCATCACGATGTCGGCGCCTTCCTCGATGTCCAGATCGACCTCGAGGAGCGACTCGCGCACGTTACGCGGATCCTGCTGGTAGGTGCGGCGATCGCCGTCGAGCGAAGACGCGACGGCTTCGCGGAAGGGGCCGAAGTAGGCGGAAGCGTACTTTGCGGAATACGCCATGATCGCTACGTCCTGGTGCCCGGCCGCATCGAGCGCGGAACGGATGGCGGCCACCTGGCCGTCCATCATGCCCGACGGGCTGACCATGTGGGCGCCGGCCTCGGCCTGGGCGACGGCCATCTCCTGGTAGATGGCGACGGTCTCGTCGTTTTTAACCCGTCCCTTGTCATCCAACACGCCGCAGTGGCCGTGGTCGGTGAACTCGTCTAAGCAGGTATCGGCCATGACGATGAGGTCGTCGCCGAACTCCTCCCGCAGGGCGTTGATGCCGCGGTTGAGGATGCCGTCGGGGCGCACCGCCACCGAACCGGTCGCGTCCTTGTCTTCCGCGCGGGGGACGCCGAAGAGATCCACGGACTTCACCCCGGCGTTCAGGGCGTCTTCCACGGTGCGCTTCAGCGAGTCGATGGTGTGCTGAAACTGGCCGGGCATGGAGGTGATCTCCTGCGGGGCGTCGATGCCCTCACGGACGAACAGTGGCCAGATCAGATCGGAGCTGTGCAGGCGCGTTTCTGCGACCATCTCGCGCAGGGCGGGAGTTTGGCGCAGGCGCCGCGGGCGGCGAGAAATTTCGAAAGAAGACACGCGCTACATCTTAAGGGACGGCGCAAACCCGGCGTTTCCACCGGGCGACCGCGTCCCCCGCCTCATCCCCGCGCGCCCGCGGTTTTAGGAGTCCTTCTTCTGCGTCTTCTTCCGAGTGCGGCGCTTCTTGCGCGGGGCGGGCAGGTTGCCGGCGGCACGCAGGGCGGCGACGTGCTCCGCCAGGGCATCGACAAGCGAGGGCACGTCGGCCTGCTCCGGCACGACATCGACACGCAGGCCCATCTCTTCTGCGACCTTCTTCGTGGACGGCCCGATGCAGGCGATGATGGTGCGCGGGTGCGGCTTGCCGGCGATACCGACCAGGTTGCGCGCCGTGGAACCGGAGGTAAACGCCACGGCGTCGAAGCCGCCGGACTTGATCATGTCGCGGGTCTCCGCGGCAGGCGGGGCGGCACGCACGGTGCGGTAGGCAACGATGTCGTCGACCTCCCAGCCCAGGTCCTCCAGGCCTTCCACGAGGGTGTCGCCCGCGATGTCCGCGCGCGGCAAAAGGACGCGGCCGACCGCGTCGATCTCCTCGACGTAATTGGGAAAGACCTCGACGAGCCCCTCGGCGTTTTGCTTGTAGGGCTTCGGCATAACCTCCGGGCTAATGCCCTTTTCCTGGATGGCGGCGGCGGTCTTGGTGCCCACCGCGGCCAGGTGCACGCCGGCGAAGTCGCGGGCGTCGAGACCGAGCTGCTCGATCTTGCCCCACACCGCGCGCACGGCGTTCACGGAGGTGAACACGATCCACTTGTAGCGGCCCTCCACGATGCCCTTGATGGCGCGGTCCATCTGCGCCGGGTTACGCGGCGGCTCCACGGAAATGGTGGGCACGTTCTGCGGGATGGCGCCGTAGGAGGCCAGGCGCGCGCTCATCGGCGCCGCCTGCTCCTTGGTGCGCGGCACCAGCACGCGCCAGCCATACAGCGGCCGGTTTTCCCACCAGGAGTACTTCGTGCGGTCGTCGAAGCTGCGGCCGAGCGTGACCACCAAGTTGCCGGGCAGCTCCACTTCGAGCTTGCCCAGCGTGCCCAGGGTGGCCTCGATGGTGCGCTGCAGCCGGGTGGTGCCGTGCACGGTCACGTACGCTTCGGACTCCGCCGGCAGCCCACGATCCTGGAGGTTTTCCGAAATGCGCGACAGGTCCGCCGCGGTGGCCTGCAACACCAGTGGCTGCGCGGCCTGCGCGAGCTTGTCCCAGTCCACGTCGCCGTCGGTGACATCAGCCTCGGTGTAGGTCGAACCGAGGGCCAGTCCGGCGAAGGTGGGCACGGTCGACGGCAGGGACATCCCCGGCGCAACCTGGAAATCCAGCCCCGCGGCCGCGACCGCGGTGATCTCCTTCTTGATGGACTCGCGGTTAAGCGGGTTGCCCGCCACCAGGCGAATCACGTTGTGCGGCTCGTATGCGGCCGCCTGCTCCGGGTCGTCGGGGCGCTCGTCCAGCGCGTCTTTGAGCTGCTTGACGATGGCCGCGACGTCCGCTTCTGCCGCACTGTTTCCTTCGTCTCCAGCACCAGTGCCGGAGCCGGAGCCGATGCCGGTGCTGGTCTCGAGGTCGCCGTCGACCTCCGCGGCATCGGCACCCGCGTCGGCATCAGCACCCGCATCGCTGTGTACGTCGGCAGCGTCATCCGATGCGGACTCTGACACGGAACCGGCGACCTCGCGGATGTCCGCAGCCGTCGGCGGCGCCGGGCGCGGCGGCTTGCGGCGGGCACCGTTGGCCTTCGCCTCGGCGCACATCTGCTCGTAGGCCTCTTCTGCCGCGTCGAGTTTTTCCTGCGGTACGGGCAGCGCAGATCCCACGATGTCGCGGATCCCGCTAAAGACCTCCCTGTCCACGATGGCGATAGCGTGGTGTGCCAAAATCTCCCGTGCACGGACGGTGAGCAGATCTGGGTTGCCAGGTCCGGCGCCTACGAAGAGGACCTTGCCCCGCGCCGGGGTGGACGAGTCAGTCTCAACGTTGCTCATACAGTTCTTTTCTAAGGTTGGGCACCAAGGGCGCCGCACGCGGACATGATCGCGCGCGGCAGTCTCCCCCGAGCCATGGACAGATGGGAAAACGCTCAGTCATTTCGGGGCCATACCCAGGGGCTTTCCAGCCCATCCCCCGCCACAGGGGACCACGTGGGACGGCTGAGATGGCCGTGTGGTAGTTACACCTTAATTTAGGGTGCCCCCGGTGCAAAAATTACCGGGGACCTACCGGGGCGCCGGCTACTCCCCCAGCAGGTCGGCAGCCCCTTGGGCGAAGAGGCCGCTGGCTACCTTCTCCCCCAGCTCGCGGGCCTGGGCAGCCGGGCCCTGCTCCGTGACGATGATGTTGCGCGAACCGTCCAGGGCAAACACGCCGCCGCGGACGGTGAGCGTATCGCCTGTCAGATCGGAGGTCGCGGCGACCGGGGCCGTGCAGCCGGCCTCCAGGCGGGACAAGACCGCGCGTTCGCCGTCGACGCAGGCGGTCACGGCGGCATCGGCAAGCGTGTCGATGGCCGCGCACGTTTCCGCATCGTCCGCCCGTGCCTCGATGGCCAATGCACCCTGCGCCGGCGCCGGCATGAAGCGCTCGCGGTCGAAGACCTCGGTGGCGCGATCGGCATACCCGCCGCGGTTCAACCCGGCGTAGGCGAGCAGCACCGCGTCGAGCTCGCCGTCGGTGACCTTGCCCATGCGCGTGTCGATGTTCCCGCGCAGCGGCCGGATATCCACGTCCGGGCGCAAGGCGCGCAGCTGGGAGATACGCCGCGGCGCCGACGTGCCCACGCGGGCGCCCTCCGGGAGATCGTCTAAGCCCATGCCGTCCCGCGCGATGAGCGCTTCGCGGTTGTCCGCGCGCTGCGGGGTAATGAGGTGGAAGCGCTCGTCGGCCGCGGTGGGCAGATCCTTGTACGAGTGCACGGCGATGTCGCAGTCGCCGCGGTGGAGCGCCTCGCGCAGGGCCTGGGTGAACACGCCGACGCCGATGCGCTCGACTGGTGCCATATTCACGTCGCCGGCGGTGGTGACGATGTGCAGTTCGGCGTCAAACCCCTGCTCGATAAGCCAGTCGCGCACGTGCCCCGCCTGGGTGGTCGCGAGCTTGGATCCGCGGGTACCAATCTTGAGCGTCACTTACGCGTCCTTTCTTTCCGGGTGAGTGTCCGGCAGGTCGGGAAGGTCGGGCAGTTCGGCCGCTTCGACGGCCACGCCCGTCCCCTCCAATTGGAAGCCGAAGAGCTCCTGCAGCGCCGTGGCGTGGTCGACCGTTCCGGAGTCGGCGGCGAGTTTTTTCGCGCGCACCGTCGGTTCGTGCAACAGCTTGTCCGCCACGCGCTTTAAGGCCTGGCGTACGTCGTCCACCTGCTGTTCGGTGAGCTCCGGGGACTTCTGGCGCAGCCTGCCCAGCTCGCAGGCCACCACGTCCGCCGCCCGGCGGTGCAGGGCGCCGATGGCGGGCGCGACGTCGCGCACGCGCTGCGCCGACGTGTACGAATCCAGTTCCTCGGCCACGATGCGCTCGGCCGCCTGCCGCGGGTCGGTGGCGGCGGCGACTTCGGTGTTGGCGGCCTGCAGCGAGTTGCTCAGCGATTCGATGTTGACCAAGCGCACGCCGTGGTGCTCGGCCACCGCGTCATCGATGTCGCGTGGCAGGGACAGATCCACCAGCATGAGCGGGCGGTGGGCAGCGGCAGTTTCCTTGGCGGGCAGGTCCGCGGCGGTGATGGTGAAGGAATCGGAGCCGGTGGCGGAAACGGCCATGTCCACCTCCGCCAGCTGCGTACAACGCTCCGTGAAGGGCACGGCACGGGCCTTCACGCCGGCTTCTTCGGCGTGCTGCGCTAAGTTCTCGGCGCGCTCCAAGGTGCGGTTGGCGATGACGAGCTCCGCCGCCCCCAGCCGCCCCGCGTGGGTGGCGGCGAGCGAGGCCATCGCACCGGCGCCGAGGATGAGCACCCGCTGGCCGGCCAGATCGCTGGCCTCCATGGCGGTGAGCGCCTGGTCGAATGCGAAGGAAACCATGGAGGCGCCGGCGGCATCGATATCCGTTTCGGAGTGGACGCGCTTTCCCACGTGGAGCGCGGCCTGCGCGAGCGCGTGCAGGCGCGGGCCCACGGTGCCCTCCTCGGTGGCCGCTTGGTAGGCGGTGCGCACCTGGCCGATGATCTGCTGCTCGCCGATCACCATGGAATCCAGCCCGGAGGTCACCGTCATCAGGTGCTCGGCCGCGGCATCAGCGTATCGGACGTAGAGATACCCGCGCAGCGTGTCGGCGGGCACGTCAGAGACGTCCGCCAAAACCCCGACAACTTCCTGGACGCCCATGTGGAACGAGTTCGTCACCGCATACACTTCGAGGCGGTTGCAGGTGGAGACGATCATCGCCTCCGACAGCGCGGAGCAATCCACGAGCCGCGAGCAGGTGTCGTGCTGGATGGTGTTATCCATACTCAGCTGCTCTAGGAGGGCGACCGGCGCCGACTGGTGCGACATGCCCACTACGAGCACGCTCATTCACTTTCCTCCAGTCACAGGGATGGTTGACAGGGTTCGAGACAACCGTCAACCTTATTGTGGATAAACTCGTTCGTCCAAAAGACGGGTGCTACTCGGCCAGCGCGTCGGCGAGCTCAGCGTTATCCACTTCCCAGCACGCAAACTCTTCGCCGTCCACGACGACCACCGGTACCCGGTCGCCGAACTCGACGGCCAGCTCGGCGTCCTCATCGACGTTGACCACAGTGAATTCCGCGCCCGCCTCCTGGATCACGGGTTCGATCTGTTCGCGGACACGGGCGCACGATCCGCACGTGGTGCGAACCATCAACTCGACTGTGTGGGACATCAATCCTCCTTGCGCATGCCGCGGGCGCGGGCGGTGTCTATCATTGACACGTTACAGAACCGACGTGGAAGGCCCGTGACCGCCGCCGTGAATGCACTCGCCGCACCAGAGGACATGCCGGAGGACCCGCGCGATTTCCTCGCCCAGTGGGTAGCCAGCCGCGGCAACCTACGGCATTTCTTTGAAAACTCCGCATTCGCCCCGCTTGGCGATGCCGAGCAATTAGCCGCCGGCCACGCCGCCGCGGCGGCCGCCGCCGAGGACATCTTCGGACTCGACCTAGACTCATTTAGCTCCGGCGTCGACTCGGTGGGCGCGGTCCTGGCCAGCGGCGGGTCGTTGAAGTTGACCTCCCCGGACCCGGACATCCCGCAGGAGGCGGGTGTGGCCGCGTTTTTCGATGTGGACAACACCCTCATCCAGGGCTCCTCCCTCGTCGTATTTGCCCTAGGCCTGGCGCGTCGCCGGTTTTTCCGGCTTCGCGAGATCGCCCCCATCGTGTGGAAGCAGCTTCGCTTTCGCATCAGCGGCAACGAGAACCCGGCGGACGTGCGCGCCGCCCGGGCGCAGGCGCTCGAGTTCATCAAGGGCCGCGACGTGGCCGAGCTGGAGGAGCTGTGTGAGCACATCGTGGACCGCCAGATGCTCGACCGCGCCTACCCCGGCACGAAGGAGCTGGCACAGATGCACCTCGACGCCGGCCACCAGGTGTGGTTGGTCACCGCCACCCCGGTGCAGGTCGCGCAGATCCTTGCCCGCCGCCTCGGGTTTACGGGCGCGCTCGGCACCGTCGCGGAGGTCGAGGACGGCAAATTCACTGGGCGCCTCGTGGGCGACATCCTGCACGGTCCAGGTAAGAAGCACGCGGTGGCGGCGTTGGCCACGATTGAGGGCCTCGACATGGCGCGGTGCACGGGCTATTCCGACTCCTCCAACGACGTGCCCATGCTCACCATGGTGGGCACCGCCGTCGCGGTGAACCCGGACCGCACACTCAAGCGCATCGCCGAAGAACGCGGCTGGCCGGTCCGTGACTACCGCTCGCTGCGCCGCGCGGTGAGCACCTACGGCCTGCCCGCCCTCGCCGCCGCCTTCACGTGGCGCATAGTCCGCCGCCGGCGCGCCTGAGCGATATCCCCATCCCCGCCCGGCTCCCCCTGCTCGACTCCTACCCGGCTCCTGCGCGCACGTTTTGTGATCACAAGGCCCATTTTTGTCTGGATTTTCGCGCTTACGATCACAAAACGTGCGCCCACCCTCAGCGCGGGCATTCAGAAGGCCTGGGTTAAGGGTCAAAAAGTGTGTCCGGAATCGCGGATTTTCACGGATTGACCTGTAGGTTTCCGGAAAGTATATGCTCCGGAAGCATATATCTAGCCCCCGACGGGAAATCCTCGGTGTGGCAGCCGTGATGTGCTATGCGCGGCGTGGTGTGGTGTCGCAATGTCGAAGAACCAACCACGCTGCCACTGCGGCGGTGAAATGAAACGCAACGGCACCACCAGCAAAGGCACCACCAGATGGCGCTGCAAACAATGCGGCGCCTCCAGCGTCAAACGTCGAAACGACATCACCAACGCGGCAGTGTTCACCCAGTTCATCGAGCATTGCACCACCGCAATATCACTCGACGACCTAGCCAAACGAAACGGTGTTAGCCGCGCCACCATGAAGCGGCGCTTCAAGTGGTGCTGGCTCGTTGATGTGCCTGACCCCACCGCCGGCCACCACAAGCGGATCTACGACCAGGTATTTCTCGATGGCACCTACACCGCCGGTGGCTGCCTGATCGTCGCGGCGACCATCGACCACGTGATCGCCTGGCACTGGTGCAAACACGAAACCACCCGCGACTACCAACTGCTGCTTGAACGCATCGAAGCCCCACTCATCGCCGTCATCGACGGCGGCCAAGGCGCATACAGCGCAATCAAAAAGTGCTGGCCGACTACGAAAATTCAACGCTGCCTCGTCCACGCCCAACGCGTGGTCCGCCGCTACACCACCACCAACCCACGCACCGATGCCGGGCGCACCATCTACCGACTTGCGCTGAAACTGACCCGGATCACCACACTGGATGAAGCCGCCGCGTGGGGTGTGCAACTGCACGAGTTTTCAACGATCTACCGGGAATGGATGAACGAGAAAACCATGATCAAAGACCCCAAAACAGGTGCATGGACCCGCGTGTGGACCCACCACAATGAAGTGCCCCGAGTTTTGTTCCTAGGCATTTGCCTTGATTTCTATTATTTCTTGCGGCGGGTTCTGCTTCCAAAAATCGGTTTCCACTTCGACTGGGGTTCGGTATCCCAAGCTTTGGTGAAGCCTCATCTCGTTCCACCATGACACCCACTCGAACGTCGCGATTTCTACCTCGACAACATCATCCCACCTGCGAGTATGGATCAGCTCGTTCTTGTAGGAGCCGTTAACGTTTTCAGCCAGAGCATTGTCATAAGAATCCCCGACAGTTCCGGTGGAAGCGGCAATCCCGTGCTGGGCAAGGCGCTCGTTGTAGACCACGCTGACGTACTGCGAGCCGTGATCCGAATGGTGAATGAGACCTGTTGTTTCCTCAGCACACACGATCGCCTGATTAAGAGCTTGCAGCGGCAACGCTTCGGTGCGCATGGAGTCTGATAACGCCCACCCAACGATCCGTCGGGAGTAAACGTCGGTGACAAACGCGGCATACACAAAGCCTTTCTTCGTGCGCACATACGTAATGTCAGCCACCCACAGTTTGTTCGGGCCGGGGGCTTTGAACTCACGCTCGACCAAGTCTGGGCGCAGATCAGGCACGTTAGGCTTACGGGTTGTGAGAGGTGATCTGCCTTTGCCTTTGCCAGAAACACCGGCCAAGCGCATTAAACGGGCAGTTTGTTCACGACCGATATCAATTCCGTCACGGCGGAGAGCATGCCACATTTTCCGTACACCGTAGACACCGTAATTATCCCGATGAACAGTTCTAATGCGTTCGACCAGCACAGCATCACGAAGGCGACGAGCACTTAACCCACGGGCCTTGGACTGGCGATAGCCACGCGAGGTGATAAACCCACCAGCCCGGTTATTCTTCAACGTCTTACAGATGAACTCGACAGAGAAACGACCCCGGAATTCATCGATGAACCGGATCATTTCCGACGTTTTGGGTCGAGTTCCGACGCGAAAAAAGCTGAAGCGGCCTTCAGCAGCTCATTAGTGTCGCGTAGCTCTTGATTTTCACGACGCAGCCTCGCGTTTTCCGCGGCCAAATCTTCAGGCACAGGTTCTGGGATGTTTCCCGCACGACGGGCCTGTTGAGTCCATTGACGGGCCGTATGCCATGAAACCCCCAGCTTTGGAGCTACTGCCTGGCACGCGGCTTGCATCGACATATTTTCTGCCAAGATGCGATCTTCCACGAGACGGACCACACGGTCCTTTGCATCCTGGTCAAATTTTCTTGGCATATTCCAGATTTTCCCATCTACTTAAACGGAACAAAACCTGGGACACTTCACAACGTGCGCAAGGCCTACAACAGCCTCAACCATCTTTGGCGGTCCGAGATGCTGTTTGTCTACCTCAACCCGCCAGCAGGAGTCCTTGCGCCCGAGCGGATCAAATCCACCACCAACAGCTTAGAAGGCGGCATCAACGCCCAGCTCAAACTGCTCGCCAGAACCCACCGCGGCAGATCAGGCGAACGACAACGCCGCATGCTGGATTGGTGGCTCTACTTAAAAACGGAACTGCCTGACGATCCAGTACGAATCGCCAGGCAGTCCGACTGGGGCCAGGGCCAACTCGCCAAAGTATCCACCCTGACCCAAACCGAGAACCAAGCCGACCACGAAACAGGACGCCCAGCCCTCTACGACAACGCTATCGACACCGACTACACCCACTCAATCGGCATTCAAAAAGGCCAAATCTAACCCCCGCGACACGCCGAGCCAGACACACATTTTGACCCTTAACCCGAAGGCCTTCCCGGAGGATCTGGGTACGCGAAAAGCCCGCCCTCCCAGCGAGGTGTGCGGGAGGACGGGCTAAGAAGCAGCACGCATAAAGCGTGCGCGCGCTGGTTTACTTACCCAGCTTGCGACGCTGAACGCGGGTGCGGCGCAGCATCTTGCGGTGCTTCTTCTTGGACATGCGCTTGCGGCGCTTCTTGATCACAGAACCCATAGCAATTGCCTCACTTTCGGGGACATAGTACGTACATGCCTTATCGCGTTCGCAGGCGTGGAATACCGGCGCGCTCTCGCGGTGCACTCGGACAACGCGCGGAGGCCCTCCGAAAAGGAGAACCAGGGCTGGCGCCACATAGTGACCAGCCGCACGACGCAGGCGTCACGCAGATAAGAATGGTGCTAGTTTACCGAGACCCGCAACGTGCGACAAAACCACCACAGCGCCCGCGGCCGTGAATGTGCATAGACATTCCCAGGCGACAGGCGCTGCGGAAAGGTGTGTGGGCGGGACGCCGCCCAAGCGGCTTTAACCCCAGTTGCCCGACAGTTATCCGACGTCGTAGACCGAGTTCGACAGGTAGTCGGAAACCGCCTTTTCGTGGACACGGAAAGAACGACCAACTCGCACGGCCGGCAGATCACCCGCGTGGACCAAGCGGTACACGGTCATCTTGGAGACACGCATCATTTCTGCGACCTCAGCGACCGTGAGAAAGGTCCCTTTGTCTTCGTTTGCCATAAGTTACCTAACCCTTCAGCTCGTCGCGCGCTGCAGGCTTCCCCTCCCGCAGGACAACACGCACGTACTTGCCCCACCCTAGCGTGAGTTCTGTGACTAATGCGACCTAAGGGGTGGATTTTTCCTCAGGGAGCGCGCAGGAAACGCGAAACTAGCGGGACAACTTCCCTCCCACCGGTCCCGTTCGTGCACTCAGAAACCAACAAAAAGGCCCACCCTCCCCCGAATGAGGCGGACGGGTGGGCGCGGGCCGACTCGGCGGAACGCCTACAGCCTTAACCGAGCTCTTGGGAGCGATCCGCGCATGCCTGGGCGGCGCGGAAGAAGGCGCCGCGGATGCCGGACTCCTCCAGCTCGCGCAGTGCGTGCACGGTCGTGCCGCCCGGGGAGGACACGTTCGCGCGCAGCGTCGCCGGATCCTTGCCCGATTCGGTGAGCATCGCGCCGGCGCCAGCCGCCGCCTGGGAGGCCAGCTTCTCCGCCACGTCGCGCTTGAGACCGAGCTGCACGCCGGCATCGACAAGCGCCTCGGTAACGAGGAAGTAGTACGCCGGGGAAGAACCGGACAGCGCGGTCACGGCGTCCATGTCCTTTTCCTCCACGGTGACCACTTCGCCGACGGCGCGCAGCAGTTCCTCGACCTTCTGCAGCTGCTCGTCGCTGACGTTGTCGCCGGCCGCGCACGCGTTCATGCCCTTGCCCACCAGCATCGGGGTGTTCGGCATGACGCGCACGACGGCGGTGCCCTCCGGCAGCGCCTTCTGCATGTCCGCGAGCTTCAGCCCCGCCGCCATGGACACGACCACGGCGTCGGTCGGCAGGGAGCCGCCTACCTCATCGAACATGTCAATAATCATGTACGGCTTCACGCACGCGAAGACGACATCGGCGTCCTTGACCGCCGCCTGGTTATCGCTGGTCGTGGTAACGCCGTACTTGTCCGCCAGCTCCTCGCTGCGCGACGAGCTGCGGTTGGTCACGGTGATGTTCGTGGCTTCCTGGCCCGAAGCAACGAGACCCGAGACGAGGGCCTCGCCGATCTGGCCGCCTCCTAAGACTGCAATGTTGGTCATAGATCCAACAGTGCCAGAAAACCCGCCAACGCGACTAGGCGTGGCGGGCGGAAAAAGAGCGTTACGCGCTCAGCAGGAGCGCCTTACGCAATCAGCAGCGGGCCGAAGGTGAGAACCACGCCCACGATGGCGGCCAGCAGCATCGACATGCTGTCGCGGTCCGTGCGCAGCGCGTGCGCCACGCCGACCATCGCCGCGGTGACCGCGACGCCCAGCAGCGCGACGACCGGCTTGGACAGGCGTGCCCACAGCGCCTCAAAGCCGAGGAAGACGAGTACGCCCAGCACCACGCCGAGCACGGCGAGCAGGATGACGGCCAGCGGATTGAGCTTGCCGTCCTCGTCAGCCTCGCCGTCGTGCGCATCACGCTCGTGATCGACAGGCTCCAGCTCGTCGTGCGCAGCGGTGTCGGTGGAGGCAACCGGCTGGTCCTCCCGGATGACCGGGATCTCACCGGTTTCGGCTTCCTGCGGGCTGTTCCACGCGGTGGTCTGGTCAGCGGCGGCGTTATCCGCCTGGGCGTTGCCGTCCCCGGCAACCTGCGGGCGCGGTGCCACGGTCGTCTGCGGCGCTGCCGCCTCGGCACGCTTAGCGGGCTCCGGGTGGTCAACCCGCTTGAGGACGGTGGTGTCGTCCTCCGCCGGGCCGGAGGCCTGCTCCGCCTTGGCGGCTGGGCGCTCGATGCGGCTGGCGTTGCCCACCGGGGCGTCCTTCTTATCCGCCTTTTCCGCGTCCTTCTTCTCCGCGTTCTTCTTCTCCGCATCCTTCGGAGCCGGGATGACGGGAGCCGGCTGGTCCATCGTCTGGTCGGAGTGCTTCGACTCCGGCGGGGTGGCCTCGACCTTCTTGAGGCCGCCGGTCAGCTCTGCAACGGAGATGCCGCCTTCCTCGAGACTGCGCCGGCGACGGCGGCGCGCAGAACCATCGGTGCCTTCCGCGCCCTTGCCCTTTTCGCCATTGCGCGCCAGAAGCTCCGCGACGGTCAACTGTTTCTCGTCAGCCATGCTCTTCTTCCTATCCCAGTCCCTTATCGATGCGGCTCAAGATAACGCCTTCGCGCAGCGCCCACGGACAAATCTCCAAGTGCTCCAAACCTAACGCGCGCATGCTCGCCTCCGCTACTAATGCGCCCGCGACGATCTGGTGCGAACGATCAGAGCTTACGCCCTCCAAGTCGGCGCGATCGGCCGCGGTCATGCGCGAGATAAAGGCGATGAGCTGGCGCAGGCCCGGAGCGGTGAGCGAACGTTTCACAAAGGGGCCTTCCGACGACGGGGCGGCGCCGGTCAGGCGGGCCAAGGTGCGAAAAGTCTTGGACGTGCCCACGGCCAGCCCCGCGGGACCGCGGTCGCGCAACTGCGCGGTGGCATCGGCAAGCTCCGCGTCGATGTAGTCGCGCAGCATGTTGACCTTCTTCTTGCCCGGCGGGTCCGTATCGAACCAGTTGTGGGTCAGCCGGCCGGCACCCAGGTCGAGGGAGAAGGCGAGGTCCGGCGCCTCATCGGTGCCGGTGGACAGCTCCAGCGAGCCGCCGCCGATGTCCAAGTTGGTGATCCGGCCGGCGGACCAGCCGTACCAGCGGCGGACCGCGTGGAAGGTCAGGCGGGCTTCCTCCTCACCGGAAAGCACCTGCAGGCGCACACCGGTCTGCTTTTCCACCTCGCCGATGACCTTTTCCGAGTTCGGCGCGGAACGTACCGCCGACGTGGCAAAAGCGATGAGCTCGTTGCAATCGAGCTTGTCAGCCAGCTCCTTGGCTTCCCCCACCGCGCTGACGAGCTTTTTCACCCCCTTCGGGTGAATGTTTCCGTCCTTGTCCAGCTGCTCCACCAGCTTCAAGGAGGTCTTCCAGTCGCTCATCGGGGTCGGCCGCCCACCCGGCCGCGCGTCAACGGCCACGAGGTGGACGGTGTTGCTTCCCACGTCTAATACACCTAATCGCACAGTTAAAGCGTAGTAGGTCTACCGTGTGGAGGTGTGAATCGCCCGCACACTTTTGGACAGACGAACACGGTGTACCTCGGTTTTCCGGCCACCACCCCCGCGGCTGCGGCGGTGCGTTCCGGCTCGGAGGTTGCCCCCGACTTTCCGCGTGAATGGTTCGAGTTCACCGATCCGGCCGATCCATTCCACGTCTTTTCCGTCGATCTGACGTGGATGGAGTCGCACTACAACTGCGTCTTCGGTTCCGGCGACTGCCCCGGCATCGACGCCACTGCCCCCGACGTGGGCTGTTGCGTGCACGGAGCATTTCTTGCCGATGCCGCCGACCGCACCCAGCTTGCCGATGTCGTCGCCGAAATGCCCGCCAAGTACTGGCAGAACCGGCCGGCCGCGACCGACGCGTGGCTGCGCGAGCGCGCGGAAAATAACGACAAGCCGCACGACAACCAGGACGTCGAGCCATGGCTGGAATGGGACGAGCTGGCGGGCGACGATGGCGAGCCGGAACCTTCGGTGAAAACGAAGACCGTGGACGGCGCATGCATCTTTGCTAACCGCGCCGGGTGGGCGACGGGCTCTGGCTGTGCGCTACACCAGTGGGCGATCGATTCCGGCCGCGACATCACGACCGCCAAACCCGAGGTGTGCTGGCAGCTTCCCATCCGCCGCCACGAGGACTTTGAGGAACGCCCCGACGGGCAGGAGATCCTGCGCACCACCATCGGCGAGTACGACCGGCGCGGCTGGGGCGACGGCGGCGAGGACTTTCAGTGGTACTGCTCCGGCAACGCGGCGTGCCACTCCAACCCCGATCCGCTGTGGCGCTCGCATAAGTCGGAGCTCACCGCGGTGATGGGCAAGGAGTGCTACGACATCCTCGCCGGCCACTGCGCGGCGCGCGAGGCGGCCGCCGCAGCCGGGGTGTCTTTCCCGACGCACCCGGCGACGGCCGCGCGAAAGGATTCGCGCGAGGATTAGTGAGTGAGCGAGGGCTACTGGTCGAACTTGTAGCCCAGCCCGCGCACCGTCACGAGGTGCTGCGGGCGGGACGGCTGCTCCTCGATCTTGGAGCGCAGGCGCTTTACGTGCACATCCAGGGTCTTGGTATCGCCGACGTAGTCCGCGCCCCAGATGCGGTCGATGAGCTGGCCGCGGGTGAGCACGCGCCCGGCGTTGCGGAGCAGGTACTCCAGCAGGTCGAACTCTTTCAGCGGCATGGAGATGGGCTCGCCATCGACGCAGACGGTGTGGCGCTCCACGTCCATGCTCACGCGGCCACCGCGCAGGATGTCGCTGGACGGATCCGGCGCGGCCGCCTCGGAAGTATCGGCCCCGCCGCGGCGCAGGACCGCGCGGATGCGGGCGATGAGCTCGCGGGACGAGTACGGCTTGGTCACGTAGTCATCGGCACCCAGCTCGAGGCCGACGACCTTGTCGATCTCGGAGTCGCGGGCGGTAACCATGATGACGGGCACGGAGGATTCGGCGCGCAGCTGCTTGCACACGTCGGTGCCGGACATGCCGGGCAGCATGAGGTCGAGCAAAACGATGTCGACGTCGTTGCGGGAAAACTCCTCCAGCGCCGTCGGTCCGTCGTTACAGACGATGGGTTCAAAGCCTTCCTTGCACAACAGGAAGGCCAGTGGATCAGCAAGGGACTCCTCGTCCTCAACGATGAGGATAGTCGTCATGTCAGCGTCGTCCTTTCCTTGACCTGATCATCATTATCCCGCGATACGGTCGCGTCTGCTTTGTTTTCGTCGGCGTATATCGGCAGTTCAATCGTGAACGTGGAGCCGGTTCCGGGCCGGGACCATAGCTTGATGTTCCCGCCGTGATTGGCCACCACGTGCTTTACGATTGCTAATCCTAAGCCAGTGCCACCCGTCGACCGCGATCGGGCTTTGTCTACGCGGAAGAAGCGCTCGAACACGCGCTTTTGATCGTCGGGGGCGATGCCGATGCCACGGTCCGTGACGCGGATAAGCACCAGCTCACCGCCCACCACCTTCTGGGAGATGCTCACCGGCAGCGCCTCCGGCGAGTAGTGGATGGCGTTGGATATGAGGTTGGACACCGCGGTCACCAACAGCGGGCGATCCGCAAGCACCTCCACGCCGGTGGAATCGCCGCGCAGGATGTCGATGCCGGCGGTATCCGCCGCGAGCTGGTTGCGGGAAATGGCTTCGTCCACCACCACGTCCACCGGCACCGGTTCCATCTCCGGCAGCGACTCCGCGCCCTGCAGCTTGGACAGCGCGATGAGTTCGCGCACCAGATCGCCCATGCGCTGGGCTTCCTTGAGCACGCGGGAGCCGAAGAACTCCACGTGCTCGGCATCGTCGGGCGAATCCAACAGCGCCTCCGCCAGCAGCGCGATGCCGCCGACCGGAGTTTTGAGCTCGTGGGAGACGTTGGCCACGAAATCGCGGCGGGCCGATTCCATCCGCGCGTTTTCGGTCTCGTCAGTGCCGTAGACGACGACGAAGCGGTCATCGTTGAGCGAGAGCGGCATCGCGGTCGCGCGGACGTTGGTGACGCGATTGCCGGTGCGGCGCTTGGGTATCTCGAGCGCTAGCACCCGGTTTTCCTTGTCCGAGTAGACCTCCTGCGCCAGCTCCCAGATACGCGGGTTGACGGTGCGCTCGTGCACGAGCGCCATGTCGTGCGCGGAGGCGTTGGACAAGATGACGTCGCCGGAGCGATCCAACACGGTCACGCCCGTGGGCGATCCCTGCACGGTCAGGTGCAGGACCTGGCTGACCGTCGTGATCTGGTTGGCCTGCGGCGACGAGGTTTGACGGAATTGCCGGATGCGCTCACGCAGCCACTGAAAGAGCGGCGGGGCGAGCGCGCAGACGGCAACGCCAAGGGCGAAAGTGAGCAGATACAACACAATGCGCCCCAGGGTACCTGGCGGTATCTACGCCTTACTTACCGCCTTGCGCGGCAACGGCGGCGGCTCCGGCGGCCGCCGCATCCGGGTCGAGGTAGGTGCCGCCCGGGTTCTGGACCTTGCCGTCAGCATCGATCTCGTAGACCAGCGGGATACCGGTCGGAATGTTGAGCCCGGCGATGTCCTCGTCCGAGATGTTGTCCAGGTGCTTGACCAGCGCGCGCAGGGAGTTACCGTGCGCGGCGACGAGCACGTTCTTGCCCTCCTTGACCTGCGGGAGGATAGTCTCTTCGAAGTACGGGACGAGGCGCGCGACGACGTCCTTAAGGCACTCGGTGCGCGGGACCGCCTCCAGATCCGCGTAGCGCGGGTCGTCTACCTGGGAGTACTCGGAATCATCGGCCAGCTCCGGCGGCGGGGTGCCATACGAACGACGCCACTGCATGAACTGGTCCTCGCCGTACTTGTCGCGGGTCTCCGCCTTGTTCAACCCCTGCAGCGCGCCGTAGTGGCGCTCGTTGAGCCGCCAGTTGCGCTCGACTGGGATCCAATGCCGGTCAGCGTGGTTGAGCGCGATGTTGGCGGTGCGGATCGCGCGCCGCAGCACGGAGGTGAATAAGAGATCCGGCAAGGCATCCTCAGCCGCCAGCAGCTCGCCGCCGCGCTTGGCTTCGACCTCCCCCTTCTCCGTGAGATCAACATCCACCCAGCCGGTGAATTGGTTGGATTCGTTCCACTTGGACTGCCCGTGACGCAGCAGGATGAGCTTAGACATAGGCAGCAGTTTAGCTACCCTCCGCCCGGCGCGTGGCGCGGTCCGCCGGGCCATTTTTCGTCGCGGCGGCGTAGACGTCTTCCAGCTGCTCGGCCGATGCCGCCCAGCTAAACGTCGCCGCGTGCGCGACGGCGGTCTCGCCCATGCCGATGCGCAGGTCGTCATCGTCAAGCAACTGCCCCAGCGCGTCGGCCCACGCGGCCGGCTCGTGCCCGCGGACCAGCACGCCGGTCTCCCCGTCGCGCACGGCGATGGGCAGGCCACCTACCCGCGCCGCGACCACGGGCGTGCCGGAGGCCTGCGCCTCCACCGCCACCAGGCCGAAGGACTCGTTGTAGCTGGGAACCGCCACGATGTCCGCCGCCTGGTACACAGCCACCAGCTCGGCCGGCGGGCGCGGCGGGATGAACCGCACGCGATGCTGGATCCCCAGCTCGCGGGCGAGCTGCCGGTAGTCCTCCACGGACGATCCGTTTCCCGATGCCCCGCCGCAGATCACCACCCGCAGGTTGCGGTACGGATCCCGCTGGAACAGCTCCGCCGTCGCGCGCAGGAGGACCTCCGGCCCCTTGAAACGCTGCAGGCGCCCGACGAAGACCACGACCTTCGCGTTGAGCGGGATGCCCAGCTCGCGACGGGAACGCTCGGTATTGCGGTTGGTTCCGGGGGTAAACAGCTGGGTGTCCGCGCCGGGTTTGACCGTGCGGATAGTCTCCGGGCGCGCGTCGTAGTGGTAGGCCAGCTCGCGCGCCTCGTCCTCGGTGTTGACCACCAAGAGATCCGCGTTGTCCACCAGCTGCTGCTCGCAGATGCGGCGCGCTTCCGCTTCCTGGGCGTCCTCGCTGGAACGGTGCGCGTTTTTCACCGCCGCCAGCGTGTGGGCGGTGTGCACCAGCGGCACCTGCCAGAGATCGCGCAGCAGCCACCCCACCTGGCCGGACAGCCAGTAGTGCGAGTGGATGAGGTCGTAGTGCAGACCGTTTTCGCGGGCGAATTGGATCATGCCGCCGGCGAAGGCGGCGAGCTGCGTCGACAGCTCGTCCTTACTCAATCCCTCGTAGGGTCCGGCGACGATGTTGATGACGCGGAAGCCGTCCTCGACTTCGACGATGTCGCCCTGGCTGGGACGGGTGGCGTGCGTGTACACGTCCACGGTGATGCCCCGGCGCGCCAGCTGCAGCGCCGTGTTCAGGATGTAGACATTCATTCCCCCGGCATCGCCCAAGCCCGGCTGTTCGATGGGTGAGGTGTGCATCGAAATCATCGCCACGTTCATGGTGGCCCAGTCTAACCACGCCGCGAGACCGGCCGACGACACACAGTTTTGCCATCAATAATACTTCGGAGGGTGAAACCGTTATACTGTCTGCACGCAGTAACTTACGGTACCGAAAGTTAGGGAGAATTCCGTGTCCGCTTCCGAGAATAAAGCCTGGTTGAAGCACTACACCCCGTGGACGCCGCATTCGCTGGACTACGGCGAATCCACCCTCCTCGACGTCTACAACGACAACCAACGCCGCAACGCGGACAAGTCGGCCATGTACTTCTTCGGGCGCACAACCTCCTACGCCGAGCTCGACCGCCAGGTCCGCCGCGCCGCCGCGGGGCTGAAGGCCTTTGGCGTGCGCCCCGGCGACCGCGTCGCCCTCGTCATGCCCAACTGCCCGCAGCACATGGTGGCCTTCTGGGCCGCCTTGAAACTCGGTGCCATCGTGGTGGAGCACAACCCGCTCTACACCGCCCACGAACTCGAGGGGCTGTTCCAAAACCACGGCGCGCGCGTGGCCGTCGCCTGGGACAAGACGGCGTCCACCCTGGAAAAGCTGCGAGATAAGACCGAGCTGGAGACCATCGTCGCGGTCAACATGATCGAGGCGATGCCGAAGTCCCAGCAGGTCGCGCTCAAGATCCCACTGCCGCCGCTGAAGAAGCTGCGCACCCAGCTGTCCGCCCCGGCAGAAAATACGGTGCCGTGGGCCACGCTGCTTTCCGATGCCATCGGTGGCGACGGCCGCGACCTCACCTCGCCGGCCGACATTGACCGCGACACCACCGCGGTCATCCTCTACACCTCCGGCACCACCGGCGAGCCGAAGGGCGCGGAGCTCACCCATGGCTCGCTGTACGCCAACCTGCTCATGGGCAAGGCCTGGGTGAAAGGCCTCGGCGACAAGGACGAGCGGATGCTCGCTGCCTTGCCGATGTTCCATGCGTACGGCCTCACCTTCAGCGCGACGCTGGGCCAGCTCATCGGCGGCGAGGTCATCCTGCTGCCTGCGCCGAAGATGGACCAGATCATGAAGATCATGAAAAAGCACACCCCGACCTGGGTGCCGGGCGTGCCCACGCTGTACCAGAAGATCATCGACGAGGCGGACAAGACCGGCACGGACATCAGCGGCGTGAGCAACGCCTTCTCCGGCGCGGCCACGCTGCCGGTGAAAACTGTCGAGGAGTGGGAGCGGCACACCAATGGCTTCCTCGTCGAGGGTTACGGACTAACCGAGTGCTCCCCCATCCTCATCGGCAACCCGATGAGCGACGACCGCCGCCCCGGCTACATCGGCATCCCCTTCCCGGACACTGAGATCCGCATCGTCAACCCGGACAACCCGGATGAGGACATGCCGGACGGGCAGGAGGGTGAGATCCTCGCCCGCGGCCCGCAGGTGTTCAAGCGTTACTTCAAAAACCCGGAGGCCACCGAGAAGGCGTTCCACAACGGCTGGTTCCGCACCGGCGACTTGGGCGTCATGGACGAGGAGGGCTTCATCCGCCTGGTCAGCCGCCTCAAGGAGGTCATCATCACCGGCGGCTTCAACGTCTACCCCGGCGAGGTCGAGGAGGCCCTGCGCGAGCACCCGTCCATCCAGGACATCGCGGTGGTGGGCCGCCCCCGCAAGGACGGCTCCGAGGACGTGGTCGCCTGCGTGACGCTGACCACCGGCGCGCCCATCGACCCGGAGGAGTTCAAGGAATTCGCCCGCCAGCGGCTTACCCGCTACAAGGTGCCGCGCACGTTCTACAACTTCGACTCCCTGGCCATCGACCACATGGGCAAGATCCGCCGCCGCGAGGTCCAGGCGGATCTGCTGCGCCGTCTCGCCATGGAAGAAAAGCGTCACTAGCCGCGCTAGCTCATTAAGCTCGGCCGCATGACCGAGAAGAACAACGTTGAGTCCTTTGACCTTGACCACCGCAAAGTCGCCGCGCCGTACATCCGCGTCGCGGGGCGCACGGATTTAGGCAACGGCACGGAGATCGTCAAATACGATCTCCGCTTCTGCCAGCCCAACAAGGAGCACTTCGACACCAAGTCGATGCACTCCATCGAGCACATGATGGCGCAGTTCATGCGCAACTACACCGACCGACTCGTCGGCTTCGCGCCAATGGGCTGTCTCACCGGTTTTTACGCCATCACCAACCACATGGACTGGGATGAGCTGCTGCGCGCCGTTGAGGGCGGCCTCAACGAGATCCTCGAGGCCACCGAGGTCCCCGCCGCCAACGAGGTCCAGTGCGGCTGGGGCGCCGACCACGACTTGGAAGGCGCTAAGAAGTGGGCGCGTTACTTCCTCGACCACAAGGACGGCTGGCGCCAGGTCATGGCCGACGGCTCCGAGGCCTAAACCAGGTCCGCCACCTCTGGACGAAGCATAAAACCAAGTCCGCCACCTCTGTACGAAGCAGTGGCCTAGACCTAGGCCTCTGCTTCGTCCAGCTCGCAGCCCAGCCACACCGGCTCGGGCACGAGCGTGACGCCGTATTCACATTCCACGCCGTCGCGGACGCGGCGCGCCAGCTTGACGATGTCCTGCGTGGTCGCCGCCCCGCGATTCGTCAGCGCCAGGGTGTGGCGGGTAGACAGACGCGCCGGCGCGTCCATCGACGGGTAGCCCTTCTTGAATCCGGCGCGGTCAATGAGCCACGCGGCCGACAGCTTCTCGCCGCCCGGGGCGGCAAACCGCGGCATGTTGGCGGCGTCCTCCTCGCCGCGGATCTCGCGGACCTTGGCCTGCACGGCATCGGCAACCGCGGGCTCAACCACCGGGTTGGTGAAGAAGGAGCCGGCGGACCAGGTGTCGTAGTCCTGCTCGTTGAGCACCATGCCCTTCCCGCGGCGCAGTTGCAGCACCGCTTCGCGCACCTCGGCGACAGGGCGCCGCTCCCCTGGGTTCTCGGTGAGCTGGCCGAAGCGCAGCGGGGCGGACAGGCCGTCCGTGGTCAGCTGCAGCTCGATGGCGATGACCACCGCGCGGTTGGTGTATTTCAGGTTCGACGAGCGGTACCCAAGCTCCAACTCCTCGGCCTTTACCCAGTGGTCTTCTTCCGTCTCCCGCTCGTAGAGGCGCACCCAGGTGAGCGTCTCGGCGATCTCGGTGCCGTAGGCGCCCACGTTCTGCACCGGCACCGCGCCGGCGCGCCCCGGAATACCGGACAGGCACTCGATGCCGCCGAGGCCCGCCTCCACGGAACGGCGAACGACCTCGTCCCATTCCGCGCCGGCGCCCGCGCGCACGATACCGCTATCGGTGTTGACCTGGATATCCGTAAACTCCAGCGTGACCGCGACGATGTTGAGGCGCGCCAAGCCACAGGACTCGTCGGCCACGAGGAGGTTGGACCCGTCGCCCACGATGACGAACGGGATGTTCTCGCTGTCTAAGGCCTTGACCACGAACGCCACCGCGTCTGGGTTGGAGCAGCGCACCGTGTACAGGGGGCGGCCGCCCACGCGCAGCGTCGTCATGTCGGCGAAGGAGGAATCGTAGTCGATGTCGACGCCGACGAATTCTTGCAAGTGCTGGGTCATGAGTTCAGTTGCCACCTGTACCACGGTAGTCTGTTTTCCATGTCAACCCGAAGCGAAAACACCGTGACCATCAACCAGCCGGCAGAGAAGGTCCACCAGGCTCTTACCACTAAGGAGTACTGGGACTACATTGTGGAGAACCTGTCGCCGCAGGCTGGCGAGGTCCACGACTTCTCTGACAACACCGCTACCCTCTACGAGGTCCTGCCCACCACCCTGCTGCCGGAGGCCGCTCGCGCCCTGGTCTCCCAGGATTTGAAGGTCAAGCGCGTGGTGAAGGTCGGTGACCTGCACGACGGCAACGCTGACATCAACTACACCGCCGACGTGAAGGGCACCCCTGTCGACTTCGGTGGCGACATCAAGCTCTCCGGCGAGGGCGAGACCACCACGCTGGCCTACACCAACGACATCTCCGTGGGCATCCCGATGATGGGCCCGGCTATCGAGTCCAAGGTCGGCGAGCCGCTGGCCGAGCTCTTCGACAACGAAGGCCAGCTCACCGAGAAGTGGATCTCGGAGAATCTGGACTAGTCCACCAGCCGCGCTAGAGTAGCGCGCATGTCACACTCTTCTGCTGCCCGCGCCGCCTGGAAAGGCGTCGTGGGCACTTTAGTCACTGTCCTCATCCTCGTTCTCCTCGCTGAGTTCGGAACTCGGTGGTACATGTCGCACCGCGTCACCGAGGAGTTCAAAAACGCGACCGCGCAGCAGGGCGCGCAGGTCTCTACCGCGGACTCCGATCCGCACGTCACCTTCGGGCCCGTGCCGGTGACGTGGGGGCTCATTCGCGGCTCCCTCGATCAGGTCAACGTGGATACCCCGTCGACGCTTCAGATCAACGAGTCCGACGTCAACGGCCAGCCTCCTATCGAGGCGCACCTGAAGGACGTCACGGTCAGCGACCAGCCGGTGGCCGGCGAGCTCGACGCCTCTACCACCGTCCCCGACCAGCTCATCCTCGTCGTGCTGCAGAACGCCGTGCGCGAGCAGTCCGGCTTCGACCGGCTTGGCGATGTCGTCATCACCGACATCACTACCCACGACGAGAACGACACCATCGACGCCGAATTCGCCGGCGGGCTAGGCTCGCTGACCATCCACCCGCGCGCCGAGAACGGCCGCCTGGCCATCGACACGCAGCAGGCGAAAGTCCTCGGCTTCGAGCTTCCGGACTCTGCCCGCCACGGCATTGAAGACACCATCCGCGAGCAGATCGACGCCTCCTCGACCGGCGACCTCGAGGTCACGCACGTCGACGTCCGCGACGGCGAGCTCAAGCTCAGCGCGCACGGCTCGAACGTAAACCTGCGGCAGCTTTCCGATGGCCTGGGCCAGTACGACCCGAGCCGGAAGTAGCGCGCTTTTGCGCTTTTGCGCTTTTGGCCGGCGCTAGCTCCTAGTCCCCCGCACGATCGCGCGTGAGCTCCCGCGGCGGCAGCACCGCCGCGGAGACAGCGGCCTCCGCGGCGAGGTCATCGACCGCCTCGTCCAGGGAGTCGGCCCAGTAGACGATTTCTATCCCGCCGCCGGAGGCAGCCAACACCTCGCCGACCGCCGCGAGCACTGTGCGCCCCCGCGAGCTGCCAGCTGTGTCGTTGTCTGCGCGCACCACGAGGCGATCGATTCCAGCCGCGCGCGCCGCCCGCACCGTCGGCTCCAGAACGCTCTGCGGCATCTCCCCGACCACGAGCCCCAGCTGAGCCGGCGCCGGGACGGCCTCGCGGAACGCCGCGAAGTCAACGAGCAACGCGTTCTCGTCGCCCGCCGCCGGGTCGGGCGCGACCCATACCTCCGCGGCACCGCCGTGGATAGCCAGCCGGGCTTCTGCCGCCTTGACCAGACGGTGGTGCCGCCCGGTGGGGAAACCGGCCAGCGACACCACGCTGTGGTCGGAATCGGCGAAAGCTTCTACGTGCGTCGGCGGGACAATAACCCCGCGGAGCGGGTGGGAAAAGTGGAAATTCGCGCACTCCTCACGGGGCGATAGGCGGCTTTCCGCGTCAACCGGGGCGAGGAAGGTGCGGGCGGCAAGCCACGCGACATCGTCAAGCACGATGCTCCTGCCTTAAAAGCCGTAGGTGCCGTTGAGGATGCTGCGGATCTGCGGGCGCACGTCGCACCAGTACACGCCGATGACTACGGCGCCGATGATGCTGAGCATGAACACCGCGCCCGCGGTAACGGTGGTGAGCACGAGGGCGATCGAGGACGCCGCGAGCAGCACCACCCAAATGGTCTTGGACTGACGGTCGGCGGCGTCGAAGGCGTCGTCGCGGGTCATCGCGGCGCTGATTGTTCCGGCAATTCCCGCGAGCGCGACAAGGCCGTAGAGGATCTTCTCCAGGAAGAACAGGACGGTGAAGATGACGCCAATACCCATGTGGGTCATCCTAACGGCGCGCCTCGTCATCAGTGGAGATGACCTCCCCCGCGATGACGTCCGGGTGCGGGGTAGCCCCGCCCTTTCCGGACTCTCCCTTCCCCTTTTCGGCCTGCAGGCGCTTCCGCGCCGCCGTGAGCGCCTCGCCTACGCCGTCCCGGGTCTCGCGGTAGACCTTGTCGTAGTGCTTCTTGGCAGCACCGAAAGACGCGGACTCACGCGTCGCGCGCGCTGCCTCCCGCACGGTTTCCGCGGCAGACGCGTCCGTGCCGTTGGCCCGGCGCTCCTGGACGTGGGAGGAGAAGTCCTTGACCACGTCCCACGTGGATCCACCGGCATCTTTGAGGTGGTCGACGGCGTTTTCCACCGTGCGCCGGATGTCGCTGCGGTTCGGTTCAGAAGTCATTGTCGTGAGCCTTCCGGGGTTAGAGAGCGAACAGTAGCTGGCTCACAGTGTAAATAAGCAGGCCCGCCAGCGCACCGACGATCGTGCCGTTCAAGCGAATAAACTGCAGGTCTTTGCCCACCATGAGCTCGATCTTGTCGGAAGCTTCGTCCGCGTCCCAGCGCTCGATGGTCTCGGAGATGATGCTGGTGACCTGCGGGGCATAGTTGTCGGCCAAAAAACGCGCCGCGCCCTGGATGCGGCGGTCGAGGCTTGCGCGCAACTGCGGGTCGCGCTGGATGTTGTTGCCCCAGTCCACGGCAAGATCCGTGATCTTGCCGCGCAGCATGGAGTCTTCAGTCTCTGCTTGCTCAATGATCGCGCGGGACGCTGCCTGCCACATCGAGGCTGCCGCTCCCTGCACCGGGGTGGAGCCCATCACGTCAGCTTTGAGGCCCTCGACCCGTTCCATCATCTGCGGATCTTCCTGCAGGTCGACGGCGAACTTGGCCAGGTTGCGGCGCACCGATTCGCGGGCCGGGTGGTTCGGGTCCGACTTCACGTCGCCCGCCCAATCGACCAACTCGCGGTACACGCGGTCACCGACCAGCGAGCGCGCGAAGCGCGGGGCCCACTGCGGCATGCGCTCGTCGATGAGTTCAACCACCGTGTGTTCCATGCCGAGCAGCTTGCGGTAGCCCCAGTCGATGATCTCGTCGACGACGGGCTCTACCTTTCCGTCATCGATAAGCCCCTGCAGCACACGTCCCAGCGGCGGACCCCAGTCGGGCTCGGCCAGGCGGTCCACCACCTGGGACTGCAGGAGCGCCTCAGCGTCGCGGGGATCGAGCGCGCGCACCGCGTTCGCAGTCAGCCGTCCTGTCTCGCGCGAGACCTTCGCGGCATTGCCCGGGCGGCTGGCAAGCCAGCTCCCCAGCTTTTCCGGCAGGTTCGCCTGCGCCACCTTCTCGGTGATGAGCTCGGCGTTGAGGAAGTTCTCGCCCACGAACTCGGAGAGCGCCCCGCCTACCTGATCCTTTTTATGGCGGATAAGGGCAGTGTGCGGGATGGGCAGGCCTAGCGGGTGGCGGAACAGGGCGGTGACCGCGAACCAGTCCGCCAAACCGCCGACCATGCCTGCCTCCGCGGCGGCCTGCACGTACCCAATCCACGCGGGCGTCTCCCCGGGCCGGTGGCTGGCCCAGGCGCAGGCGAAAAAGATCACCGCGGCAAGCGCCAGCAGGGCGGTGACCCCGGCCTTGTGCCGCCGTAGGACGCGGCGCCGTTCCGCCTCTACCTCGGGTGATGGACCGGGCACAGACCTGCGGCGAGTCAGGGTCGCACTGTGTTGAGACATGCCCTCTACCGTAATGCACGCACGAAAAAGCCCCGCCCGCCTGACTTGGGGTCAGGTGAGCGGGGCCGCAAACGCGCGATTCGGACGCTGGAGTCTTACAGGTCCTTCGCGTCTACCGGCTCAGCGTAACCGTGCGCCGCGCCGCTGCGCTCTGCGTCAGTGCGAACCTCGGTGCGGGAGCCCGCGTCGAGGCGGCGCTGCTGGGCGTATGCCTCGCGCTGCTGCTTCTGGCGCTTTTCAAACTGGTGGTAGTAACGGCGGCCGTAGCGGATGAGACCAAAGCCGGCGACGGTGATGGCGATGACCGCCGCGATGCCGACGATGATCCACATGTTGAAGTCCTGGTCACCGGCGGTGCCATACGGGTAGGCCATCACGCCCAGACCCCAGATGAGGATGCCGATGGCCGGCAGGATGGACAGCACGAGGCCCATGCCAATCCACGTGGAGTTGCGGATCAGCGAGGAGTGCGGCGCGGCCAGGGACATCGGGTCGTAGCCCTGGACGTAGCCGTCCTCCAACTTGCTCTCATACGTGGGGTAGGTCTCACGCTGAAAATCAGCGACAGCGTGCTGGTGGCTCATGGCAAAACTCTTTCTGGAACCTGGGTTTTTCTTAGGGCGTCCGTCTTAACCGACTATATCCTAGTCAGCCTTGCCGCGGAACGCCGCGCGTGCACGTTCACGGGTGACCGCGGACACGGCGGTCAGCGGGATGCCGGCCGGGCAGACATCGGCGCACTCACCGTACAGCGAGCAGTGGCCGAAGTTCTGCTCCAAGTCGTCCACCATTCGCTGCGCACGGCGGCCGCGCTCCTGCTTGCCCAGCGGCATGAGCGACAGGTGCACCAGTTTGGCGCCGGTGAACAGGTGGGCCGCGCCGTTCGGGCACGCAGACACACACGCACCGCAGCCGATGCAGGCGGCGTGATCCAGCGCGTACTCGGAGGTCTCGTGGTTGAGCTGCACGCTGTCAGCGTCCGGAGCGGTGCCCGCGTCCATGGACACGTAGCCGCCCTGCTCCATGACGTGATCCAGCGCGGAGCGGTCCACCACCAGATCCTTGATGATCGGGTACGCGGCGGAACGGAACGGCTCGATCTTGAGGGTGTCGCCGTCGTGGAACTGGAACAGGCGCTGCTGGCACGCCGGGGTGTTCTGCCCCGGGCCGTGCGGACGGCCGTTCACGGTCAGACCACAGGTACCGCAGATACCCTCGCGGCAGTCGGAGGCGAAAGCGTACGGCTCTTCGCCGCGCTCAATGAGGCCATCGTTGACGTGGTCGAGCAGCTCGAGGATGGACATCTGCCCGTCGGCGTCGTCCACCTGAACCGTCTCGAAATTACCTTCTTGCGTCGGACCAGCCTGACGCCAGATCTCAAGTGTCAGTTTCATTACTTGTAGTTCCTTGTCATCAGCGGGATCGAGTCAAAGTACAGCGGTTCAGCGTGGCGGATGAATTCGCCCTCGGTCTCGCCCGGCTCCCAGGCGGAGACGAAGCACCAGTTGTCATCGTCACGCTCGGCCTCGCCGTCTTCGGTCAGGTGGTCCTCACGGAAGTGGGCACCACAGGACTCGTCGCGGTCGAGGGCGTCGATGCACATGAGCTCACCGAGGTCGAGGTAGTCAGCAACGCGCAGGCCGTATTCCAGAACCTGGTTCATGTCCTCGGCGGAACCCGGGATGCGGACGTTGGCCCAGAAGTCGCGGCGGATCTCGCGGACCTTCTCCACGGCTACCTTCAGGTCTTCGACCTTGCGGGAAACGCCACAGCCCCAGTAGAGAACCTCGCCCAGCTTGCGGTGGTAGTAGGTCGGGCCGTGCGGGTCGTTGCCGCGGACGGTCATGAGCTTTTCGATGCGCGCGCGGGAGCGGTCGACCGCTTCCTGCGCCTCCGCGGAATCCTCCGGGAGCTTGTCCTCGCCCAGGTGATCAGCCAGGTAGTTCGGGACCGTGAACGGCAGGGTGAACCAGCCATCGACAGACGCGGACAGCAGGGAGTTCGCGCCCAGGCGGTTCGCGCCGTGGTAGGTCCAGGAACACTCACCGGCGGCGAACAGGCCATCGATGGAGGTCATCTCGTTGAAGTCCGTCCACAGGCCACCCATGGTGAAGTGGCAGGTCGGCGCGATGCGCATCGGGGTCTCGTACGCGGACTCGCCGATGGCCTCCTTGTACATCTGGATGAGGTTGGAGTAGCGCTCCGCGATGGTGTCCTTGCCCAGACGCTGGATGGCGTCACCCAGGTCGAGGTACACCGAGTTGTTCAGCGGGCCGACGCCCAGCCCCTTGTTGATCTGCTGGGAGATCGCGCGGGAGGCGACGTCACGCGGGACGAGGTTGCCGAACGCCGGGTAGCGGCGCTCCAGGAAGTAGTCGCGCTCCTCTTCCGGGATGGAGTTCGGATCGCGGTCGTCGCCTTCCTTCTTCGGCGACCAGATGCGGCCATCGTTACGCAGCGACTCCGACATCAGAATGGTCTTGGACTGCCACTCGGAGTTGACCGGCAGGCCCGTCGGGTGGAACTGAATGAACGCCGGGGAGGCGAGGTACGCACCCTGGTCGTAGGCACGCATCATGGCCGAGGCGTTGGAGTTCTTCGCCAGCGTGGACATGTGGAAGACGTTGCCGTAGCCGCCGGTGCCGAGGATGACGGCGTGGCCGGTAAAGGCCTTCAGCTCACCGGTGATGAGGTTGCGCGTGACGATGCCGCCACAACGCTTCGTGCCCTCTTCGTCGTAGGTGATGATGTCCTGCATGTCGTGGTGCGCGAACAGCTCCACGTTGCCCAGACCGATCTGGCGGTACAGCGCCGAGGTGGTCGACAGCTGCAGCTGCTGGCCTGTCTGGCCGCGGGTGTAGTAGGTACGGGAGACCTGCACGCCGCCGAAGGAACGGGTGGCCAGGGTGCCGCCGTACTCACGGGCGAACGGCGCGCCGATGGCGTTCATGTGGTCGATAACGCGCGGCGACTCCATGGCCAAGCGCCAGCAGTCGGACTCGCGGCAGCGGTAGTCGCCGCCCTTCACGGTGTCCTTGGTGTGGCGGTAGGCGGAGTCGTTGTCCACCTTGCGGGAGCGGGAGGAGTTCACGCCGCCCTGGGCGGCGATGGAGTGCGCGCGGCGCGGGGAGTCGTGGTAGGTGAAGACCTTCACGCCGTAGCCCAGCTCACCGAGCGCCGCGGCGGCCGCACCGGCGGACAGGCCGGTGCCGACGACGAGGATCTCGAACTTGCGGCGGTTGAGCGGCGAGACCAGCTGCATGTGGTCCTTGTGCTTTTCCCACATGTCCTTCATCGGGACGTCGTGGGGCTCGTTGGATTCCAGGATGTCGCCCGGGCGAACACCGTCCACGATGGACTGGGGATGCTGGAAGTCGGGGTGTTCCCGCTTCAATTCAGTGTTACTCATGGTGTGGAACTTTCCTCTCAGTCCTGGTTGCTAGCTGACCAAACCCGTGGCGATCGACAGCGGCATCACGATGTTTCCGATGACGACGATGAGCGGGATGACGTAAGCAAGCACGATGAAGGTCTGGCGCCACTTCTTACCGGTGATACCCAGATCCGAGGCAGCGAGCTTGATGCCGTGGGTCAGGTGGAGGAAGAGGCACAGCATGGCGATCACGTAGAAGATGGTGACCGGCCAGCGGCTGAAGGTGGCGATCATGTTGTTGCGCACCGCGCCTTCCACGAAGGCATCGGAGGCAACCGGCTGCACGCCCATGGTCAGGTCTAGCAGGTGGAAGACGATGAAGCACAGCAGCACGATGCCGGTGACCAGCATGCTGCGGGTGGCAAAGGAATCCATGCCGCCCATCAGGTTCGTGCGCTTGAACTTGCCGCGGGACTGGCCGGAGCGCTGGTAGAGCATGATGGCTGCCAGGATGTGCGCAACGAGTGCCGCGAGCAGCACGATGCGAACGATCCACAGCAAGGCGTTTTCCGGCAGGAGCGGCTCACCGGCGGAACGCAGGAAGCGGCCGTAGACGTCGAGCGCCGCGCCGTCCTCGGTCGCCGGGGCGTACAACTTCAAGTTGCCGGCCATGTGGCCAATCACGAACAGCGTGAACAGTAGGCCCGTGACCGCCATGGTCAGCTTCAGAACCCACGAGGGGATCGACGGTTTGTCACGCAACGGCTTTTCGCTAATGCGGCCGTGCGCAATTGCTTCTTGATCAGGTTGTTTCAAAGTCATGGCACCTCCATAGTCGCTATAACCATACGCAGGACTAATGGCCGGTTACCAGTTGTCCCACCGGCGTGTAAGAGACCGAAGACGAACCGTCCCCTACCACCCCGTCGCTTGTTAGGCAAGACTTACTTAAATAGAGAAAATAAAATGCCCGTCACGCTTGCCAGAAGCCTGAGAGGCACTTTCGAATAATCTAGCCCCCACCTGAACGTGAGCTTTATCACAATGGGTGTGACAGGTGAGGATTCAACCCTTTTGGTGTCAAACTTTCGCATGCCTTTACGGGGCGCGCTACTTAGCCGCACGCAGCTCGTCCTCGACCTCGTGCATGATGTCTTCCATCTCCTCCGGGGAGCGCTTCACCGGAACGGACGTGCCTTGTGAGTCCTCCTCGACCGCCTTCTGCACCTTCGGGTCATGCCATAGCTGAGCCAGATCCTTGTACAGCTGGTTGTCCTTGTCCTCTTCCCGCACCACGAAGGTGTTGATGTACGGCGCCGCCTCGTCCGAGGCCGGGTCGTCCGCGAAGATGGCCGTTTTCGGATCAATGCCCGCGCGATCCAGGAAGGAATTGTTCACAATCGCCGGCATCCCCTCGCCCCATGCGGAGGTGGTCTGCGCCGCGTCCGTCGGCGCGATCTCCACCTTGGACTTGCCCTTGTCGATGTCCACGGGAGTCGGCGTCAGGTTCTTCTCCCCCTTCAAGGTCACCAGGCCGGCGGCCGCCAGTACGTTGAGTGCGCGCCCCTGGTTGGACGGATCGTTCGGGATGGCGACAGTCTGCCCCTCGATCCCGTCGAGCGAATCGTGGTCCTTCCAAAACAGCGCGAGCGGGACAATCTCGGTGGAGCCGATCGGCGCGAGCTGCTCGTCATTGCCCACGTTGTACTCCGCCAGGAAGCGCAGCGTCTGGAAATTATTGACGTCGTTTTGCCCCTGAGCCAGCGCGACGTTCGGAGTGGAGTAATCCTCGAACGGGACGATCTTGACATTGAAGCCGTTGTCCTTAGCCACGTCTTCGAAGGCACTCCACGCCTTCTTGCCCGAGTCGGTAGTGCCCACCTTGATGGTCTGGGACTTGCCCTCCTTCTCCCCACAGGCGACCAGCCCGGTCGCGGCGAGGGATGCGGCAGCGGCGGTTGCAATGACGCGACGGAAACGCATGGTGGAATCCTCTTTTCGTTCGTTCAGGTGGCCCACAATGAACCAAGCGGTCTGTATTCCACGTAACAATCTAACAAATCGCGTACCACTTGGTCTATTTAGCCTGAATCCACCCACAGCCGTGCCCGAAAACGCCGAAAGACCCCAGGACATACCTGGGGCCTGCCGCAGCAGGGCGCTCACGCGCCACTGAATCTTTAGAGGTTGGTCGTGTGACCCTCGATGCCCTCGGCAGCCTCCTTGAGCGCCTCCGACAGGGTCGGGTGGATGTGGACGTTGCGCCCGATTTCCTCGGCGGTGAGGTCGAAGCGCTGCGCCAGGGTGAGCTCCGGCAGGAGCTCGGAGACGTTTGCACCCACGATGTGGGCTCCGAGCAGCTCGCCGAACTCGCCGTCGGCCACAATCTTGGCGAAGCCGGAGGTCTCCGCCAGGCCGGCAGCCTTGCCGTTCGCGCTGAACGGGAAGGTGGCGGTCTTGATCTCGCGGTCGGAGAACTTTTCGCGCGCCTGCTCCTCGGTGTAGCCGAAGGAGGCGACCTGCGGGTTGCAGAAGGTCGCGCGCGGCATCATCTGGTAGTCACCGAGCTCGAGCGTTTCTGCGTCCGCGATGGTCTCGGCAGCAACGACGCCCTGCGCCTCCGCGACGTGCGCCAGCTGCAGCTTGGCAGTGACATCGCCAATCGCGTAGATGCCCTTAACGTTGGTGCGCATACGCTCGTCGATGTCGATGGCACCGCGGTCGGTCAGCTCGACGCCCGCCTTGTCCAAGCCGAAGCCCTCGACGCGCGGGGCGAAGCCGATGGAGACCATGCAGCGATCGACGTTGAGGGTCTCCTGCTTGTCGCCGTCCTTGGACTCGACCTCGACGGTGACGTCGTCGCCGTTGTCCTTGATGGAGGTGGTCTTGTAGCCGGTCATCAGCTTGACGCCGAGCTTCTTGTACTCCTTGGCGATGGCCTTGGAGACTTCCTTGTCCTCGTTCGGCAGGCAGCGATCCATGAACTCGACGATGGTGATGTCCACGCCGTAATTCGCCAGCACGTAAGCGAACTCCATGCCGATGGCGCCGGCACCGACGATGACCATGGACTCCGGCAGGTCATCGCTAAGAATCTGCTCCTCGTAGGAAACGATGTTGCCACCGATTTCCACGTCCGGCAGGGACTTGACCACCGAACCGGTGGCGATAATGCAGTTATCGAAGGTGACGACCTTGCCCTCGTCATCACCCTCGGTGATCTTGATGGTCTTGTCGTCTTCGAAGGAGCCCAAGCCGTTGTTTTCGGTGATCTTGTTCTTCTTCATCAGGTAGTGGACACCCTTGACGATGCCCTCGGAGACCTTACGGGAGCGCTTGTGAGCGACCCCGAAATCGAAGGAAACGTCACCGTCGATGCCGAAGGTCTTCGCCTCGTGGTTGAAGATGTGGGCAACCTCGGCGTTCTTAATCAGCGACTTCGAGGGGATACACCCAACATTGAGGCACACGCCGCCCCAATACTTCTTCTCGATGACGGCAACCTTCTGACCAAGCTGGGCTGCGCGGATGGCGGCGACGTAGCCACCAGGGCCCGCGCCGAGTACTACAACGTCATAATGCTCATTACTCACGCCCTACAGAATACGTAAGGACGTGAGCGATGTCTGCACGACGGCAGTTTTAGAACAGGCCGAGGTTAACGGAGGCTTCCGAAAGCGCAGCGGAGCCGTTGTGCAGGGCCGGGCCGAGCAGGTGGTTGAAGTTGGCGATGAGGTTCTCGAAAGCGTTGAGGAACGGGAACTGCTGGAACATGTGGCGGTCCTTTAAGTAAGAGGAGTGAGTACTTTTCCAAAGCTATCAACGGCGCGCGGCAGTGATCCGTTACCACGACAGCCAGTCGATGCACAGGAAAGTATGTCACACACGTCACTTTGGTACCACAGCCCCGTCATCTGACCTGCTAAGCTCACTGGCGCAAGACGGCGCAGCGACGCTCAGCTCGCTATACTGTCCACACATTGTCGTCTCAGACGAGTCACGTAGCTAACGCAGATAACGAAGGCACGCCCAGCGGCGATTATGCTTTCGGAAAGCCCTGCTTAAGACTTTCAGGAAGGCCAAGAAGTTCCCGTGAAGAAGCTCAAGACCGCCCTCGCCGCCGCAGCCGCCACCGGCGCGCTGCTCGCCCCGGCTGCAGTCGCCCCCGCCGCGTTCGCCGGCATCGCTGAAGAGGACGCCGCAGCCGCCGCTGCCCAGGAAGGTCAGCCGGCCGAGGCCAACGGCCCGCAGGCAGAGATCTCCGACCTCGAGGTCGAGCCGTGGATCGAAAACTCGAAGTGGTACCCGAAGTACAAGGACGACGCCCGCGTCCAGTTCAAGCAGGCCACCTCGCCGGCTATGAACGGCCGCAAGGTTCCGCTGGCTGTCATTCCCGCTAAGAGCGAGAACCGTCCGACCGTCTACCTGCTCAACGGCGCTGGTTCCGGCGAGCAGGACACCGACTGGCTGACCCACTCCTCCGTGGTCGACTTCTACAGCGACAAGGACGTCAACGTCGTCATCCCGATGGCCGGCGCGTTCTCTTACTACATCGACTGGCTCGAGGATCCGACCGGCGAGGGCCAGTACCTGAGCGGCCCGCAGAAGTGGGAGACCTTCCTGACCAAGGAGCTGCCTGGCCCGCTCGAGTCGGCGTACAACGCCAACGGCAAGCGCGCCATCGCCGGCATGTCCATGTCTGCGACCTCTTCCCTGCTGCTCGCGGAGCACAACCCGGACTTCTACGACGCGACCGGTTCTTTCGCCGGCTGCGCCCCCACCTCCCGCCAGCTGGAGTACAACGCCGCCGGCATCGTCGTCGGTGTGGATCGCGGCGTGGTCAAGGGTCCCGACCTGGAAAACGTCCGCCGCATGTGGGGCCCGCAGGGCTCGCCGACCAACGTCCACCAGGACGCGTTGGTCAACGCCGACAAGCTGCAGGGCACCCCGACCTACATCTCCTCCTCGTCGGGCGTTCTGAGTGAGAAGGACCTGGGCGGCTACCTGGCCCACGAGTACGGCGTCTCGGAGCTGTCCGGCTCCTACAACGCCGTCACGGTCAACGGCCTGCAGGGCATGCCGATTGAGGGTGCTGTGAACAAGTGCACCCACGACCTGAAGGCGAAGATGGATTCCATCGGCGTCCCGGCCACCTACAACTTCCGTGACGTGGGCGTGCACAACTGGAACGGCTGGGAAGACGACCTGATTAAGTCCTGGGAGGTCTTCGGCCCAGCCCTCGAGGCCTAAAGAGCCTCTCCGGGCCGACGGCCTGTCCGGACCTCTCCGGCCTTCCTTCCTTTCCGGGGCGATAGGATGACGGCACTATGGTGAAGCTGTCTCCTGTCGCCCTTTCGCGTTTTTCCACCGGCCCGGCCCACGCTCCCCGCGACCCGTACACCGGCATCGAGTACAACACCGGGTTCACGGTGGAGCACTACGACCTCAACCTGGACTACCGGGTGGAGCCAAACCACCTGTCGGGCCAGGCCGCCCTCACGGTTACTGCGGATGCCGAATCGGCTGAGCCCTCCGCCAACCTCACCCTCGACATGGCCGCCACGTTAAGCGCCGACCGGGTCTCGGTCAGCGGCGCGCCCCGGGTGGTGCGTTTCCGCCAGTCGGGCGGCAAGCTGCGGATCAAGCTCGCGAAGGCCCCGCGGCCAGGGTCCACCTTCACCATCCGCATTCAGTACTCGGGCAACCCGCGCCCCCTCCGCACCCGCTGGGGCGAGCTCGGATGGGAGGAGACGTTCTCCGGATCCCTGGTGGCCTCCCAGCCCAACGGCGCGCCCAGTTGGTTCCCGTGCGACGACACCCCGGCGGCGAAGGCGACCTTCCGCATCGCGGTGGTGGCCGATGACCCGTTCACCGTCCTCGCCAACGGCCGCCTCGTGGAGACCAAGCCCGCCGGCCCCGGCAACACTCGCTGGGTTTTCGAGACCGCGCACCCCATGGCCACCTATCTGGCCACCGTGCAGGTCGGCGAGTACGAGCGCATCCCGCTCGGCCCGACCACGCAGGCTTTCGCACCTGCCCACCTGCGCGGCGCGGTGCGCGAGGACTTCTCCCACCAGCAGGAGATGCTCGACTTCTTCTCCGATCTCTTCGGCCCCTACCCGTTTACGGACTACACCGTGGTCATCACCCCGGATGAGCTGGAGATCCCCGTGGAAGCCCAGGGGCTTTCCACCTTCGGCGCGAACCACGCCCGCGGCCAGCACGCCTTCGAGCGGCTCATCGCCCACGAGCTGTGCCACCAGTGGTTCGGCAACTCCGTGGGGCTGACCGGTTGGCGCGATATCTGGCTCAACGAAGGATTCGCCTGCTACTGCGAGTGGCTGTGGGCCGAGCACGCCTCCGGCGGCACCACCACCGCGCACCGGGTGGCGCGCTCCCACTACGACGTGTTGCAGCGCAAGCCGCAGAACATCACCGTGGCCGATCCCGGCGCGGACGATATGTTCGATGACCGCGTGTACAAGCGCGGGGCGCTGACCCTCCACGCGGTGCGCCGGGCGCTTGGCGATGCCCCGTTTTTCGCCGCCGTCCGCTCGTACCTCGCCGACAACCAGCACAGCACCGTCACCGAGGACGACCTCGTCGCCTACTTCCATGCGGCGGCAGAACAGGCGGGCATCGGCACGCACGTTATCGATGATCTCCTCACCGCCTGGGTGCGCCAGTCGTCCTTGCCGGCCTTCCCCCACTAAGCCGGGGCGCTCGACTACGCTTGAAACCCATCATGAAATCCCTGCTTGTCACCGGCGGCGCCGGGTTTATCGGCGCCAACTTCGTCCGCCTCGTCCGCGCCACCCGCCCCGACGTCCGCGTGCGAGTGCTGGACAAGCTCACCTACGCCGGCAACGCGGAATCGCTGTCCGGGTTAGACGGGGTCGAGCTGGTGGTCGGCGACATCGCCGACGCGGACTTAGTCGACCGCCTGGCCGGGGAGTCCGACGCCATCGTTCACTTCGCGGCCGAGTCGCACAACGACAACTCGCTGCGCGCGCCGGAGGCGTTCGTCACCACGAACGTGGTGGGCACCTTCACGCTGCTGGAGGCGGTCCGCCGCCACGGGACCCGCTTCCACCACGTCTCCACCGACGAGGTCTTCGGTGACCTCCCGCTGTCCGGTGGTGAGAAGTTCACCGAGCAGACCGCTTACGCGCCCTCCTCGCCGTACTCGGCCACCAAGGCCGGCTCCGACCACCTCGTGCGCGCGTGGGTGCGCTCTTTCGGGGTCCCGGCGACGATTTCCAATTGCTCGAACAACTACGGCCCCTACCAGCACATCGAGAAGTTCATCCCGCGCCAGATCACCAACATCCTTACCGGGCGCACGCCGAAGCTCTACGGCACCGGCGCCCAAATCCGCGACTGGATCCACGTCGACGACCACAACCGCGCGGTGCTCGACATCCTGGAACGCGGGACTGTGGGTGAAACCTACAATATCGGCGCCGATCAGCCGGAGGTGACCAATAAGCAGGTCATGGAGATGATCTGCGCGCTCATGGGAGGCGGCGACGAGCCGGTTGCCTACGAGCACGTGGCCGACCGCCCCGGGCACGACCAGCGCTACGCCATGGACGCGTCGAAGCTGCGGCGTGAACTGGGGTGGGCGCCGCAGTACACCGACCTGGAGGAGGGTCTGCGCGCGACCATCGAGTGGTACCGCACCCACCGCGAGTGGTGGCTGGCAAGTAAGGAGGCCGTGGAGGAAGGCTACGCCGCCCGCGGCCAGTAAAGTGGCGGTCATGTCAACACCCACTTCGACGACGCCCATTGCCGGGCTCGTGGTCACGCAGCTGGACGTCCATGGCGATAACCGCGGCTGGTTCAAGGAGAACTGGACGTTCCCGCGCCGCGGGCTCAGCACTCAGGCCGACACGTTCCGCCCGGTGCAAAACAACGTCAGCTTCAACGCGAAGCGCGGCGCCACCCGCGGCATGCACGCCGAGCCGTGGGACAAGTACGTCTCGGTGGCAAACGGCCGGGTCTACGGCGCGTGGGTGGACATGCGGGAAGGCTCGGACACGTACGGCGAGAAGTTCGGCTGCGAGATCGGCCCGGACACCGCCGTCTTCGTCCCCCGCGGCGTGGCCAACGGCTTCCAGGCCTTGGAAGACAACACGACCTACATCTACCTAGTCAACGATCGCTGGTCGCCGGACGCCCAGTACGCGTTCTGTTCCTACCGCGAGATCGACTGGCCGCTGGAGCCCACGGAGGTCTCCGCCAAGGACGAAGAGCACCCCGCGCTTGCCGATGCCACCGGGGATACCGCCACCGTGAAACCCAAGAAGGTGCTTGTTACCGGCGCGAACGGGCAGCTGGGCCGGGCGCTACGGGCGGTGCTGCCCAACGACAGCACCGAATTCGCCTCCCACGCGGACTTCGACATCACGCAGGCGGACGCCGAGTCGCGCAACTGGCGCGACTACCGCGCGATCATCAACTGCGCGGCCTACAACGACGTCAACGGCGCCGAGGAGGACCGCGCCGCGTGCTGGCAGGTCAACGCCGCCGCTCCGCGCCGGCTCGCGCAGATTGCACAACGCTTCGATCTGACCCTGGTGCATGTATCCACCGACTTCGTCTTCGGGCAGAACCCGCCCGCCAACGGCACGGAGTTCACCGAAGAAGATCTGCCCGCGCCGGTTAACTTCTACGGCGCGGCGAAGGCCGCCGGGGAGGAATCCGCCCGCGTCGCCCCGCAGCATTACGTGGTGCGCACCGCTTGGGTTTTCGGCGACGGCAAGAACTTCGTGCGCACCATGCGCGATCTTTGCCAGAAGGGCGTCCAGCCCGACGTCGTCCACGACGAGCGCGGCCGCCCCACCTACGCCGAGGACCTGGCGAAGGGGATTAAGCACCTACTTACCTGTGGCCCGGACAAGGCCCCGTACGGCACGTACCACGTCACCTCCGCGGGCGATGCGGTCTCCCGGGACGAGCTCGCCATGGCCGTGTTCATCGGCGCCGGCGACGACCCCTCCAACGTCCACCCGGTCAGCGGTGCGGACTACGCCGCCAAGGCCGGCCCCCAAGCACCGCGCCCAGCGGATTCGACGCTGTCCACGGACAAGATCGCGGCGACCGGTTTCACCCCCGGCAACTGGCGGGCGGGGCTCGCGCTGTGGCTCGCGTTGTCTGCATAAACCAACGCAAACCAAAAAGAACTTCCGAATTTCGATCGAAAAATGTGACCTTCGGGTAGGTTACTTGTAACCAAATTCACAGAACGAGGGATCTGTTTTTCAGATCATTGCGGAGGTTTACATGGCTTACCCAGAACGTCGTCCTGTAAGAACCAGGCTGGGCAGAGCCAAGCGGGCCGCCTTATCCACCATCAGCGTGGCTGGGTCTATCGGGTTGCTCGGAATCGCCGGATGCTCGGTGGATAACAGCAACGGCATCACCGGTGGCGGCGACGAAAATTACGTCGTCACAGAGGGGACCGAGCCGCAGAACCCGCTCATCCCCACCAACACGAATGAGGTTGGCGGCTCCCGCATCATCGACTGCCTATTTGCCGGGCTGACCTACCACGATGCCGAGGGCAACAGCCACCTGGAAACGGCTGAGTCCATCGATTCCAACGAAGACAACACGGAGTACACCGTCCACCTGAAAGACACGAAGTTCAGCGACGGCTCCCCGGTCACCTCGCATTCCTTCGTCGACGCGTGGAATTTCGCGGTGGAAAACTCCCACCTCAACGCATATGTCTTCGAACCGATCAAAGGCTATGAGGAAGGCGCCACGTCGATGGAGGGGCTGCAGGTCATCGATGACCGCACTTTCCGCATCGTCTTAAGCGAGCCCGTGGCTGGTTTCGAAGAACGGCTCGGCTACAACGTCTTTTCCCCGCTCCCGGAGCAGGCCTTTGACGACATTGACGCGTTCGGCGAAGAGCCCATCGGCAACGGCCCCTACAAGCTCGCAGGTTGGGGCCACAACCAGGGTGCGACCGTGGTTCCCAACGAGGAATACAACGGTGACCGGAAGGCACAGAACGAGGGTGTGCAGTTCAATTTCTACGCCTCCCCCGATGCTGCGTACGCCGATCTCCTCTCCAACAACCTCGACGTCATCGAAGCGGTGCCCGACACCGCAATGACCACCTACAAGGAGGACTTAGGTGATCGGGCAGTCAACAAGCCATATGCCGGATTCACCTCGTTTACGATTCCGGAGCGCCTCGACCACTTCAGCGGCGAGGAAGGAAAGCTGCGCCGGCAGGCCATTTCCCACGCCATCGACCGCCAGCAAATCATCGACACCATCTTCGCTGGCACGAAGACACCCGCCAAGGACTTCTCCTCCCCCGCTATTCCTGGCTACGACTCGGACATTCCTGGAAACGAGGTCACCGAGTTCGATCCGGAAAAGGCCAAGGAGTTGTGGAAGCAAGCGGACGACATCGACAAGTGGGACGGCGATTTCCAGCTCGCCTACAACTCGGACGGCGCAGGAAACAAGGCGTGGGCCGAGGCCGTCGCGAACTCCATCAAGAACGTGCTGGGGATCGAAGCACACGGCGAGGCATACCCAGACTTCAAATCCATGCGTGACGATGTCACCAGCCGCACCATCGAAACGCCGTTCCGCACTGGCTGGGTAGGCGAATACCCGTCCGTCGAGAACTTCCTCACTCCCCTCTACGGCAGCCAGGGCGGCTCCAACGATGGCGACTACTCCAACCCCGAGTTCGACCGGCTGTTAGCTAAGGCGTCGGGAGCGAAAAGCCCCGAGCAGGCAACCGAGATTTACAACCAAGCACAGGAAATCCTCTTCCAGGACCTCCCGGTCATCCCACTGTGGTACGAGAACACGACCGGCGGCACGTCAGAAAACGTCGACAACGTTGACTTCACCTGGCGCCAACAACCGAGTTACTACGCCATCACGAAGGACGAAAAACAGCAGTAAGGAAACCACTCTATGCTCCGCTACGTCGGTCGGCGCGTCTTGCAGATGATCCCTGTATTTTTCGGCGCCACACTACTTATCTACGCACTGGTGTTCCTCATGCCGGGCGACCCGGTTGAGGCCTTAGGCGGGGATCGCGGGTTGTCGGAGGCAGCACGCGAGCGAATCACCGCCGAGTACAACCTGGACAAACCATTCTTTGTCCAGTACCTGCTGTACCTCAAAGGTATCTTCACCCTCGATTTTGGAACCACATTCTCGGGAGTTCCGGTTAGCGAGGTCATGGCTAACGCCTTCCCGGTGACCCTCTACCTCGCGGTCATGGCCGTGGGCTTTGAGCTCATCTTCGGTGTCCTCTTCGGCATCATCTCGGGCGTTCGCCGCGGCGGGTTCTTCGATTCCACCGTGTTGGTTGTCTCTCTCGTTGTCATCGCCGTCCCGTCGTTCGTCATCGGGTTCGTATTCCAGTACCTCGTGGGCATCAAGTGGAGTCTTCTTCCCGCGACCGTCGGTGCGACCGCCAACTTCTACAACCTCCTCATGCCAGCAATCGTGCTCGGGGCGCTGTCGTTTGCTTATGTCATTCGCCTGACCCGGCAATCCGTCAGTGAGAACTTAAGTGCCGACTATGTGCGCACCGCTCGCGCTAAGGGCCTGGGCAACCGCCGCGTGATGACCCACCACGTGTTGCGTAACTCGCTCATTCCGGTGGTGACCTTCGTCGGCGCGGATCTCGGTGCGCTCATGACCGGCGCGATCATTACCGAAGGCATCTTCGGCATCAACGGCGTGGGCGGCACGATGTATCAGGCAATCCTGCGCGGTGAGCCCGCCACCGTGGTGTCTTTCACCACCGCCCTGGTGACCATCTACATCGTTGTCAACCTGCTCGTGGACCTTCTGTACGCAGTGCTCGACCCAAGGATTCGCTATGCCTAGCCCGAAGAAGAATTTCTATGCCGCCGAACTCGGCGAGGAACAGCTGACCCAGGGCGTCCAGCCCGACCGCGGCCGGCGCCGCAACGCAACAAGCACCAATAGCGCACCGCTTCCTGGCCAAGAACGCTATATCGCCGAGGTAGACGAGCAGGGCCTCGGTGCGGTGGATGCGGTCCAGGACGAGTCCGCACCCTCATCTCAGTGGGGTGAAGCCTGGAAGTACTTGCGCCGGCGACCGCTGTTTTGGGTGTCCGCAGCGCTCATCGTCGCGGCCATCGCCATCGCCGTCGCGCCCCAGCTATTCACCAGTACCGATCCCCGCGCTTGTGAACTGACGCGGTCCTTGGCAGATGCCGAGCCCGGCCACCCGTTCGGCTTTAACCGCCAAGGGTGCGACATCTACTCCCGTGTCATCTACGGTGCCCGCGCCTCCGTCGCCGTCGGCGTCATTGCGACGATCATGGTCACCATCCTGGGCTCGGTGATCGGCGCAATCGCGGGTTACTTCGGCGGCTGGATCGACGCGGTCCTCTCCCGCGTGGTGGATGTCTTCTTCGCCGTCCCGCTGGTGCTCGCCGCGATCGTGGTCATGCAGATGTTCAAGGAATACCGCACGATCCTCACTGTCGCACTCGTCCTCGGCATGTTCGGCTGGGTGAGTATCGCGCGCATTACCCGCGGTGAGGCCATGCGCATTAAGCACGAGGAATACGTGCAGTCCGCCCGCGCTCTGGGCGCGTCGACCTGGCGCATTCTTACCAGCCATGTACTGCCCAACGCCGCTGCGCCCATCATCGCCTACGCCACCGTGGCACTTGGCTCTTTCATCGTGGCCGAAGCCACCTTGTCCTTCCTCGGAATCGGCCTGCCCCCGACCTTCGTCTCTTGGGGCGCCGACATTTCCGACGCGCAGAACTCCCTGCGCATTAAACCCGGCGTTTTGTTCTACCCGGCCGGCGCTTTGGGGCTGACCGTGTTGAGTTTCATCATGATGGGCGACGTCGTGCGCGACGCCCTCGACCCGAAGGCGAGGAAGAAGTAACTATGACTACCACCCCCGCACAGCCCACCAACTCCCAAGCGCCGCTGCTGGAAATGCGCGATGTCCACATCGCTTTTAGCTCCTCCACCGGCCTAGTGGAGGCGGTTCGTGGCGTAAACATGACCATTTACCCGGGCCAGTCCGTCGCGATCGTCGGTGAGTCTGGCTCCGGCAAGTCCACCACGGCGATGTCCATCCTCGGTCTGCTGCCGGGGACCGGCCGCGTGACCGAGGGGCAGATCCTTTTCGAGGGGCAGGACATCACGCGCCTCGATCACAAGGGCTTTGAGAACTTGCGCGGTAATCGGATCGGTTTGGTGCCGCAGGATCCAATGTCCAACCTCAACCCGGTGTGGCGGGTGGGCACGCAGATCGAAGAGTCGTTGATGGCCAACGACATCGGCGACAAGGCCAGCCGGAAGAACCGGGTAACCGAAATTCTGGAGGAAGCGGGGCTTCCGGATGCAGAGCGCCGCGCCCGCCAGTTCCCACACGAGTTCTCCGGCGGTATGCGCCAACGCGCCCTCATCGGCGTGGGACTTGCTGCCCAGCCCACCCTGCTCATCGCGGACGAGCCGACATCTGCGCTGGATGTGACGGTGCAGAAGCAGATCCTGGACCGGCTCGATACGCTCACCCAAGAGTTGGGCAACGCCGTCTTGTTCATCACCCACGACTTGGGACTCGCAGCTGAACGCGCTGAGCACCTGCTGGTGATGCACCGCGGGCGCGTGGTCGAATCCGGTCCTTCCCAGGAGATCCTCACCGATCCGCAACACCCTTATACGCGACGGCTTGTCGATGCCGCCCCGTCACTGGCGGCCAGAAACGAGACCGCAGACCGCGAACGACTCGACGCCAACGAAGCAGACGTCGTCATTGCCGCCCGTAATCTTACGAAGGAATTCCCCGCCCGCGGGCGGGTGCAAAAGGAAGAAGATAAGGTCTTCCGCGCAGTCGACGATGTTTCCTTCGACGTACACCGCGGCACCACCCTGGCGCTGGTCGGCGAGTCCGGATCCGGAAAGTCAACGGTGGCGAACATGGTGCTGGACCTTCTCGAACCGACGTCCGGCACCGTGCACATCGACGGTGAGGACACCACCAACCTGCGCGGCAAGAAGTTGTTGGACTTCCGCCGCAAAGTTCAGGTGGTCTTCCAAAACCCCTACGGCTCACTGGACCCGACGTTTTCCATCTACTCGTGCATTGAAGAACCGCTCGCCGTGCACAAGATTGGCAACCGAAAAGAGCGCGAACAGCGCGTCGCGGATCTGTTGGACATGGTCGCCTTGCCGCGATCTGTCATGCGGCGCTATCCCAATGAGCTGTCCGGCGGGCAGCGCCAACGCATCGCCATTGCGCGAGCGCTCGCCTTGCAACCGGAGGTACTCATCTTGGACGAAGCGGTCTCCGCGTTAGACGTTCTGGTCCAGCACCAGGTTTTGGAACTCCTCGAGGATCTCCAGCGCGACCTGGGGCTCACCTACCTGTTCATTACGCACGATCTCGCCGTGGTCCGCCAGATCGCCGATGAGGTCGCAGTCATGCAGAGGGGCAGGATCGTGGAAAGCGGACGGACCGCCGACATCTTCGATAACCCACAGGAGGACTACACGCGAACGCTCATCAACTCAGTGCCCGGGCTGAGCATCCTGCACTAGTTTCGTAGACTTGCCGCTTATGAAGGGAATCATTCTGGCCGGCGGATCGGGCACCCGCCTCTACCCCATCACCAAGGGCATCTCGAAACAGCTGATGCCCGTCTACGACAAGCCGATGATCTACTACCCGCTGACCACGCTCATCCAGGCGGGGGTCACGGAGATCCTCATCATCACCACCCCGGATGATGCGTCCGGGTTCAAGCGCTTGCTGGGCGATGGCTCGCAGCTCGGCCTTTCCCTCTCCTACGCGGAGCAGCCCTCACCGGATGGGCTAGCGCAGGCGTTTCTCATCGGCGAGGAGTTCATCGGCGATGACTCGGTGGCTCTCGTCTTAGGCGACAACATCTTCAACGGCAACGGGTTTAGCGCGGCGCTGGAATCGGTTGGTGCTTCTCAACAGGGCGGCACCATCTTCGCGTACGAGGTCTCCGACCCGGAGCGCTACGGCGTCGTGGAATTCGACGCCGCGGGCCACGTGTTGTCCATCGAGGAAAAGCCAGAAGTGCCGAAGTCGAGTTTCGCCGTGGTGGGGTTGTATTTCTACGACAATTCGGTCATTGACATCGCCAAGCAGCTGCGTCCCAGCGACCGCGGCGAGCTGGAAATTACGGCGGTCAACGAGGCCTACCTCAAGCGCGGTGACCTCAACGTCATGACCATGCAGCGTGGCGATGTTTGGCTGGATACCGGCACCATCGACTCCATGCAGGAGGCCGCGGACTACGTCGAGGTCATCCAGAAACGCACCGGGGTGGTCATCGGCTCACCCGAGGTGGCCGCCTTCGAGGCCGGACTCATCAGCGCCGCGCAGGCCCGCGACCTGGCCCAGCCGATGATGCGCTCGGGATATGGCAAGTACATCCTCGATGCCGTCGGGGCGGCCGAAGAAAGCACTCGCTAGCGTACGTTCCCGGGATTTTTCGACCGCAAAGTCGCCGGATCTGCGCCGAAAATACCCGGAAACACGCACGCTACAAAACGAAAGCCTCAGCGAGAGCGAAAGTGCGACCGCGGACCCAGAAAACCCGAAGCTAAGCGACACCTACTCGCTGGTAGAGTGCCGCGGCGTGAGCGCTACAACTGATACTTCCGCCCCCACACGCCGCGTCCTCATCGTCGCCGATCCCGGCCGGGCGACGCAGGACGCCCAGGCCGTGGCCTCCGACATCGAGCGCCACCTACAGTCGGCGCGCGGGCTTGCGGCGGAGGTGACGGTACAGTCCGAGCTGCTGCGCATCAGCGCTGATGACACGACCGGCAACCGGCAGGCTCGTGTCTTCCGCGACGGCTACGCCGACGGGAACGCCGCCGGCAGCGCGGACGCCGACGGGAACGCCGCCGGCAGCGCGGACGCCGACGCGGTCATCCTGCACACCGAAATGCCGCGCCACGACGGCCAGGCGCTTATCGCCGTGGAGGAATTCCCCGACGAGCACGTGGCAATTGTGAGCAACCCGGTCTTCGGCGCCGCGGGCTCACGCAATCGGCTACGCGAAAGCCTCACCGAAGTCAGCAGCGCGCTGCTCGCACCCGATAACGGCCGCGGGGACGGCTCCAATGCCAATCACCGCGACGTGCACCAACGCTCCGCCTACCGCCGTTCCGGCCCCGGCGCGCTGGTGCGCACGATGGTGGGGATGGTGAAGCAAAACGAGCCGTGGTCGACGTTGCCCAAAATGTCCGGCGCGCTCGCCGCGGCGATGGGCACCGGCGCTTTCGGTGTGTTTTATAGCTCCATCTGGCAGATGGCGTCCTTTTTAAGCCCGCTGCGCATGGCGGTTATCACGGTGGTGTCCATCTGCATCATGGTCGCCTGGCTCATCGTGTCGAACAAGCTGTGGGACCGGCCCCGCAACGACTCGGCGAAAGCAGTCATCGCGCTGTACAACGGCTCGACGCTATTGACCCTCGGGATGCTGGTGGTGGGCCTGTACGCAGTGCTGTTCGTGGCCATCCTGCTCGGCGGCGTGGCGGTCATTGACCCGGAATTCCTCGCCCAGCAACTGGGGCAGCCGGCCGAGTTCACGCATTACCTGCGCATCGCGTGGCTGTCCACGTCCATGGGCGTGGTGGCCGGCGCGCTCGGTGCCGGCTTCGACTCGGATGCCGATTTGCGGCGCATCACCAATGGCGCCCGTGACCGGCAGCGCGAGTACGCCGCGTCCGCCGACTAAGCCGCGTCGACGGACTCACCTGGGAGGAGACGCTACCATCCTAAGCGTAGACGAGTATTCGTCTGCGCCTAGTAACCGCGCTCGATGTACTCATCGATACGCGCGGCCTCCGCCCCCACGGTGGTGGAGTCGCCGTGGCCGGGCAGCACCTTGGTGTCTTCCGGCAGCTTGAACACGACGTTCTGCAGCGACTGGATGATGGTGTCGAAGTCGGAGTACTTCCGGCCCGTTGCCCCGGGGCCGCCGGAAAACAGGGTGTCACCGGACAGCAGGGTGTCTTCGCTGGGGAGGTAGAACACCACGCACCCCGGCGAGTGTCCCGGGGTGTGCAGCACCTGAATGGGCTCGCCGGCAAGAAGGATGCGCTGGCGGTCTTCCAGTTCGGTGAACTCCGCGTCGCCGTTGGTCTCTTCCCACAGCTGTTTGTCGTCCGGGTGCAGGTAGATTGCGGTGTCGTAATGCGCGGCGAGCTGCGGGGCGATCTCGCAGTGGTCGTTGTGCGCGTGGGAGAGCAGGATGCCCTCGACGGGGCGGTTACCCACGGCATCGATAACCGCCTGCGGGTCGTGGGCGGGATCGACGATGAACACGCCGGTGTCGTCGCCCACGATGTAGACGTTATTGTCCACGTCCCATTCCTTGCCCTCGAGGCGGAACTTGCCGGACGTAGTGAAATGCTTGATGTCCATTTTTTACACCTCCACGACGGAGCGCAGGACCTTGCCCTGCTCCATGGTCTCGAATGCCTTTTCCACATCGTTTAAGCCGATGCGCTCGGTGACGAACTTATCCAGCGGGAACGTGCCGTTGAGGTGGAGAGCCACGTAGGCCGGGAAATCGCGTTCCGGCAGGCAGTCGCCGTACCACGCCGGGCGGATGGAGCCGCCGCGGCCGTAAAGATCGATGGCCGGCACGTCGATGTGGTCGGTGAGGTTGGGCACGCCGACCATGACGAGGCGGCCGGCGTGATCGCGGGAGTAGAAAGCCTGGCTCCACGTCGGCATGATGCCCACCGCGTCAATGGCCACGTCCACGCCGAAGCCGTCGGTGAGCTCGCGGACCTTGGCCACGACCTCGGACTCGTCGCCCTCACCGGACAGGTCCTTGGAGTTGATGGTGTGGGTGGCGCCGAACTCGCACGCGGTCTCCAGCTTGGCATCGTCGATGTCGACGGCGATGATCTTCGCCGCGCCGCGCAGCTTCGCGCCGGCAATGGCGGCGGTGCCCACGCCGCCGCAGCCGAAGACGGCGACGGATTCGCCGAGCTGAATTTCGCCGGTGTTCACCGCGGCGCCGAGGCCGGCCATGACACCGCAGCCGAGCAGGCCGGCCGCGGCCGGATCCTCGCGCTCATCCACCTTGGTGCACTGCTTTTCGTGCACGAGGGTCTTCTCCGCAAACGCGCCGATGCCTAAGGCCGGGGTAAGTTCCGTGCCGTCCTCGAGCGTCATGGCCTGCGAGGCGTTAAAGGTGTCGAAGCAGTACTTCGGCTCGCCCTTCTTGCAGGCGCGGCACTCGCCGCACACGGCGCGCCAGTTCAACACGACGAAATCGCCCTCGGCGACGTGGGTGACGTCAGAGCCGACACGCTCGACGATGCCAGCGGCCTCGTGTCCTAAAAGGAACGGGTACGCATCCTCGATGTCGCCGTTGCGGTAGGCGACGTCGGTGTGGCAGACGCCGCAGGCCTGGATCTTCACCACGACGTCGTTCGCACCGGGATCCGGAATGACGATGGGCGCGGATTCCACCTCCGCGCCCTTGGAGCGGGCAATAATTGCGTTCACTGTTTCAGTCATGGCGCCCAGCGTACCAGCATTCGTCGACACCATATGTCTTTTTTACGCCATCACATGTGCCGGCACGTGTGGCTAACTACCCGCTACAAGGTTGGCCAGATGTTCGTGGCCACGTTCGTTAACATGAATGGGAAGATTACCTGCGCCCGCATCAAAGTCAACCAGACCAGCGTATTTCCGGACGTCGTCGGCCCCGCACTGGCCCGCATCAGCAGTAGACGGTTTGGCATCGACGAATTCGGTTCCGGTAGCCACCGCTAAGTCAACTTGCATCCACTGCGCTTTATTTTCCCAATCCTGTACCCACGGCATGTACGTCGCATCCCACGCACGACCACCTGCATGGATTAGACAATAGGTCCCATTCGAACCAATGGTCGGGTAACCGACAATCTGAATACGTGCGTGTGGTGCCGCTGCTCGGATGCGGTCAATCTGAGGACGGTTAGCCCCTACGAAGTGATCACGCATCGACTGCATATCCCAATCAAGATGGTTGTACGTATCGTTAAAACCAGCACTGAGAACCACTCGATTCGTTTCTGAATTCAGAGCTCCCGATCCGAGCGCCTGGTCGATCTGCTGAGACAACTGGGGGCCAGGCGACATGGTCGCCATACCAGCGCACGAGAAATCACGAACCACCAACCCAAGTTTTGCCCCGGCCCGCTTGGCATAATTATTGGAAGTAGGACAGTTAACGCCCACGGAGCCATTCGGATCAAAACGATGGGCGAGATAAGTTCCCACATCCGGATCAGCCAGAACTGAATCCCCGAACGCAACCAAGTTACGTTCGTCGGCTCGTGCGGTAGGGATGTGCCCACTTGTCACAGAGGCACCAGCGATAAGAGCAAGTCCGGTAAGCAGGGAGGCACAGCGGGAACGCCAGGGACGACGCGACACAATAGTTCCTTTCTAGGAATGGGTACACAACTAGTTAACAAAGTTAACACTAGTGCACATCCGCAACACTTTACGAATGCGAGTAAGCAGGCCTACATCCTCATTCGAAAAATGGCGTTCCCCGTTACATACGGTGGCGATACCTCTACTACACGCGGTGTACCAACACGCGACCACCAGCAGTTAATTGAGCCACTTGCGAGAATCGAACTCGCGACCTTTCCATTACGAGTGGAATGCTCTACCGACTGAGCTAAAGTGGCACGCTGCACGCACGCAACGATTAGCAAGCTTAACTTAGGACCGCCGCCGCAACGAAATTGGCTGCCCGATCCGATAAACCCCGGCGGGATCCCAGCGAGGGTAGCTGTGGGATAACCAACATTTCACTTCGCCCCGCACGCGCGACGCAGGCGCCCCAGCATCCCGTCGAAAGCGACCTGCGGCGAGGCGTTTTGTACCAGCTGCTCGCGGCACGTGGTGATCGCCGCCTGGCACGCGATGAGCCCCTCCTCGCCGACGCGGCCGGCCAGTTCCTCGGCGAGCTTGGAGAAGTCGGGGTGGATGAGCTGCACGTCGGCGCCGCAGGCGAGCACGAGTGCGTCGCGGTAGACGCCGGCGAGATCAATAAGCGCGATGTCTAGCAGGTCGCGCTGGCGCCGGGTGGCGCGCTTTTTCTGCAGATCCTTTAGCTCTTTGACCGCCGAGTTCACGTCGCGCTGGATCTTCTGCGTGCCCTTGCCGCGCCCGCCGGCGCCGAAGGCCTGCTCGAGTTTGTCTATCTCCGCCTGGTCTTCCTCCGCGTGCGCGTCCTTGGCTTCCTTTTGCACCGCGCCGATGAGCGCGGAGGCGGACTGGAACGCCAGCGATCCACGGAAGACGTCCTCGGCCAGGTTGATGGACACCGCGCGGCGTTTTTGCGCCGCCGCGTCGGCGACGAGCCGGCGGGCACGCCCGATGTGGCGCTGCGAGGTGATGGCCGCGAGGCGGGCGTCGCTTTCCGATGCCCCGGCATCGACAAGCTCCTTCACAATCGCGCCGACCGAGGGCGCCGGGATGTAGAGGTGGCGGCACCGCGAGCGCAGGGTCTGCGAGAAGTCTTCCGGATCGGCGGACGGCGAGCACATGACGATGACGGTGCGCTCGGGCGGCTCCTCGACGGTTTTGAGCAATGCGTTCGCTGCGCCGTCGGTGAGCCTGTCCGCCTTGTCGATGACCACGACCCGCCACGCCGCCACCGTCGGCCGGGTGGCCGCGCGCGTGATGATGTCGCGCACCGAGTCGACCGAGATGGATAGCTCCTGCGGCTGGATGAACACGAGGTCGGTGTGGCTGTGTTGCTCGAGCACCTGGCGGCACGCCGCACACTCGCCGCAGCCTAGCGGCCGGCCCTCCTCTACCCCGGTGCACATCAGCGCCGCGGCGAGGTCGAGCGCCGCGTACGAGCGCCCGGAGCCCGGCGGGCCGGTGAACAGCCACGAGTGCGACATCGCGCGCGGATCATAGCCGGGAAGGCCGCGGGCGGCGCCGGCGGCGTTGAGGATGGCGTCGCGGACCTCCGGGGCATCGGCAAGCCGGTCCGCGACCCCCACGCCCCGGGAGGTGGCTGCAGGTGCGGCGGCGTTCGCTGGTGCGGCATTCACCTGTCCCACCCTACTGCGCACGCGGCGCCGAAAACTACACCCCCGGGCGGGGCGGGTGCGGTTAAAGTGTTGAATGATGAAACGACTTCTACGCGGCGTGCGGTGGCTCATGGGAACCCAGTGGCCGGTCTATGCCGCCTTGGTGCTCGGGGCGAACATCGTCGGCGCCATCGCCGTCATGACGTTCGTCTTCTACTTTTTGCCCATGCCCGAAATCGACGGGCTGACCAAGCAGCTGCCCAACCTGGTCATGGTGGGCGCGCTCTACCTGGTCTTCGCGGTCATCGTCGGCATGATTGTGACCTTCCTGCTGTTCCGCCCCGTGCTGGACTGGCAGCGCAACCCCCGGGCACACGACAGGAATATGGTGCGCAACCTGGTCATGCGCATCCCCGTCTACCAGGCGGGCGTGGCTGCGGCGGTGTGGCTTATCGGCATCATCATCGCCGTCTCCTCCATCGCCTCCTATTCGGGGCGGCTGTCTTTGGCCATCGGCATCTCCACGGTGCTGGCGGGCATGGTCGTGGTGCTCATTACCTACCTGCAGGCCGAGCGCCTCGTGCGCCCAGTTGCCGCGACCGCCATCTCGCGCCGCTACGAAGATTCCACCCTGGAACCGCCCATCAGGCAACGCCTGCTTCTGACGTGGGCCATGACCACCGGCGTCCCCGTGCTGGGAATCCTGCTGCTCGTTGCCGGGCAGCGGGCGGGCTACTTCACCCCGCACATCGAGGACCTCACCCCGGCGCTGGTGGCCCTGGCGCTGACCGCCTTGGGCACCGGTCTTTTGGGCACCGTGTTCGTGGCCATGAGCGTGGTCGATCCCATCGTGGAACTGCAGGAGGCCATCAACCGCGCCCGCCGCGGCGACGGCTCCGTCGAGGTGGACATTTACGACGGCTCGGAGCTCGGCGTGCTGCAGGCGGGCTTCAACGAGATGATGCGCGGGCTGGGCGAGCGCGAGCACATCCGCGAGACGTTCTCCCGGTTCGTGGGCACCGAGGTCGCCGACCGCGCGCTGGAGGAGCGCCCCCAGCTCGGCGGCGAGGACCGCAAGGTGGCGGTGCTGTTTATCGATGTCATCGGGTCCACCGACTTCGCCGTTAGCCACGAGCCGGAGGAAGTGGTCGAAGAGCTCAACAAGTTCTTCCAGCGGGTGGTGGCCATCGTGCACCGCAACGACGGGATCATCAACAAGTTCTTGGGCGATGCGGCACTCGCCGTCTTCGGCGCGCCGAGCAACGTCTACGACTCGACGTCCATGGCCCTGCAGGCCGCCCGCGAACTGCGCCGCGAGCTGCGCGGCCTCGAGCTGCAGGCAGGCATCGGCGTTGCCTCCGGGCACGTCGTGGCCGGGCACATCGGCGGCCACGACCGCTTCGAGTACACCGTCATCGGTGACGCGGTCAACGAGGCGGCGCGCCTGACCGAGCTGGCCAAGGACACCCCCGGCCGCGTGCTGACCAACGCCGCCACCTTGAAGACCGCGAACGAGGCCGAGCAGGCCCGCTGGACCTTCATGAAGTCCATCGAGCTGCGCGGGCGCCACCGCATGACCCAGCTGGCCCGGCCCATCCGCGCCACGCTCGCGGATCGCGCCGAACAGTAGCCGGAAATCCTCCCTGCGGAGGACTCCCCCGCCGAGCGGGTTGTCCTACGTTGAAGGGGATGAATTCTCCAGACTCCCCCTTAAACCCGCCCCACCGCCCCGAATTTTCCGAACGGCCAGTGCCGTCTGCGTCCCCCGCCGCCAATACACCCGCTCCCGGCAGCGAACGGGCCGTCGCACAGACTCAAAAGCGCCCGCGCATGGTGGTGCCCGACGTGGCCCGCGGCCTGGCGCTGCTCGGCATCGCGATGGCGAACCTGCCCACCGCGTGGGTGCCGGACGCGAACGACGGCGCCCCCGGTGACTACTTCGGTGGCGTGCTCGACGACAGCCTGTGGGACAAGGCCGCGGTCATCTTCGAGGCGATGTTCGTGCACGTGCGCGGCCTGCCGATGTTTTCCACGCTGCTGGGCTTTGGCATCGGGCTTATCACGATGAGCCTGTGGCGTCGGCAGTTCCCGCTCAAGCGCACCCGCGCAGTCCTCATCCGGCGCTACGCCTTCCTTGCCTTCTTTGGCATACTCCACGGGATTTTCCTGTTCACCGGCGACATCATGACGCTCTACGGCATTTCGGGTGTCATCATTGCGCTGATGGTCCCGCTGCGGGACAAAACGCTGCACATCATTTCCGGCATCATGTTGGCGTTGTGTGCCGGCCTCGGCTCCGTCGGCTCGCTTGTCTTCTTTTTCTGGCAGCCGGATACGGGCTCCGCGGGCGTGGATGCGGGCACGGGCTCAGCCGCGGACATGCTGCCCGCGGACACGTTCGGCCAGTTTGTTGGGGAAAACGCCGTGGACGTGGCAGGCACGATCCTTTTGTATGTCATCGTGGCGTTCCCGTTCTTTCCGCTCATGCTCATCGGTTTCACCTGGGCCCGCCGCGGGGTGCTCGCCCACGTGGAGCAACACCGCCGGGAGCTCAGCATCTGGGCAGGCGTGCTGGCGGCCATCGTGCTCGCCGTCGGCGTGCCGTGGGGCCTGGCCGCCCTGGACGTCGTGCCCGAAAAGTACGGAACCGCCCTGTTCTTCCTCAACATGTGCGTCGGTCCGCTCACCGGACCCGGCATCCTGGCGGAGCTGGCGTTGCTTCTCGATGCCGTGCAGAAACGCACCGAGCGCGGCGCCCCGCTGCCGGGGTGGCTGTACCCGTTTGCCGCGCTGGGCAAGCGTTCGATGAGCGGCTACTTGTGCCAGTCGATCATTCTCTTCGTTCTTGTTTACCCGTTCACCCTGCACCTCGGCCACGAGTGGAGCGCGGCCACCCAGATGCTCGTCGCCTTCGGCATCTGGCTGGTCACGGTCATCCTCGCCTGCGTGCTCGAGGCCGCGGGCAAGCCGGGCCCGTTCGAGTGGGTGCACCGCCGCCTGTCCTACGGCCGCACCGGCCGCGCGCAGCTTGATCCGAAGGCCAGGAAGTAGCGCCTCCACACGGCGCGCTAGCTACTTCCGGGAGCCTGCCTTTACCACGTTCTTGGTGCCCGGGGAGGGCTTCTTCCGCGCGGAAGTTTTCCGCGTGGATTTCTTCGCGGACGACTTCTTCGCCGTCTTTTTTGCGGTCTTCTTGGTCGTCTTCTTCGTCGCCTTGGACGTCGACTTCTCCGCGTTCTTGGCGCGGCGCTCGGACAGCAGCTCGTTGGCGCGGGCGTCGGTCATAGCTTCCGGCTTATCGCCGCGGCGCAGCGACGCGTTGGTCTCACCGTCGGTGACGTACGGGCCAAACCGGCCGTCCTTCACCGTCATTGGCTTGCCCGACACGTCGTTGTCACCGAGCTGCTTGAGCGGCGGCTGCGCGGCCGCGCGCCCGCGGCGCTTCGGCTCCGCGTAGATGCGCCGCGCCTCATCGAGCGTGATGGAAAAGATCTGCTCCTCGTTGGCCAACGAGCGCGAATCGTTGCCCTTCTTCAGGTACGGGCCGTAGCGGCCGTTTTGTGCGGTGATCATCTTCTCATCGCTCGGGTCGACGCCGACCTCGCGCGGCAACGAGAGCAGCTGGAGCGCCTCGTCCAAGGTGACCGACGCGGGATCCATGGACTGGAACAGCGACGCGGTCGCCGGCTTGAGCTTTTCCTCCACCAGCTGCGCGATCCGCTTTTCCTTCTGCTTCGCCGCGGTCTTGGTCTCCCAGTTCTTCTTGCGCTTGCCCTGCTCGGCGCGCTCGGCATCCTCGGCCTCGCGTTCCTGGGCGACGATCTGCTCGGCATCGGCCTCGGCGCGCTCGCGTTCATCGTCACGCACCTGCTCGGTCACATACGGGCCGAAACGGCCCTCCTTGGCCACGACGGTGCGGCCATTGGCCGGGTTCTCCCCCAGCTCGCGGCCGCCCTGCGGGGTGGCGAACAGCTTTTCCGCCAGCTCCTCGTTGAGCTCGTCCGGGCTGGTGGACTCCGCCAGGTTGGCGCGCTGGTAGACCGGCTCGCCGTTCTCCTCGCCCACGCGGCGCTCGATGTACGGGCCGTAGCGGCCCACGCGCACGAAGACGTCGCGCCCCTCGGAGTCGGTGTAGAGCTTCAGCGAGTTCACCTTGCGGGCGTCGATCTGCTCCAAGTTCACGTCGATGACTGACTTCAAGCCGCCGTGGCGTGCGATGGACACCGCAGCGCTGTTGTCGTCGTTGGAGCCGAAGTAGAACCCGTTGAGCCACTGGGTGCGGTCGCGGTTGCCCGTGGCGATAGCATCCAGCTCGTCCTCCATGAGCGAGGTGAAGTCGAAGTCCACCAGCTCGGAGAAGTTTTCCTCCAAAAGCCCCACGACGGCGAAGGCGACCCAGGAGGGCACCAACGCGTTTCCGCGGGAGACCACGTAGCCGCGATCCTTGATGGTCTTGATGATCGACGCGTACGTCGACGGGCGGCCGATACCCAGATCCTCCATCTTTTTGACCAGGGAGGATTCGGTGTAGCGCGCCGGCGGGTTGGTGGAATGCCCCTCGGCGGACACGGAATTGGCCGTAAGAGCAGCGCCCTCGGACAGCCGCGGCAGGCGGGCCTCGGAGTCCTTCTTCTTGCCACCTTTCGACCCTGTTGCCGAGTCCTCGTAGGCGCGCAGAAAGCCGGGGAAGGTGATGGTGCGGCCGGTGGCGGTGAACTCGACGCGCTGGGCGGAGTCATCGCCCCGCGCGGAGGTCTCCCCCGTGACCGTCACCTTCATGGACGTGCCCTTGGCGTCGGTCATCTGGGAGGCCACGGTGCGCTTCCAGATGAGGTCGTAGAGCTTGAATTCCTCGGCATCCAGCTGGCTGGACAGCTGGCCCGGGGTGGCAAAGTTCTCGCCCGCCGGGCGAATGGCCTCGTGGGCCTCCTGGGAGTTTTTGACCTTCCGGTCGTAGATGCGCGGCGAATCCGCCACGTATTCCGCGCCGTAGATGTTGGTCGCCGCGCTGCGCGCCGCCTTCAGCCCCTGCTGGGACAGCGAGGTGGAGTCTGTACGCATGTAGGTGATGTAGCCGTTTTCGTACAACCGCTGCGCGATGCGCATCGTGCGCTCGGACGTAAAGTGCAGGCGGCGGCCGGCGTCCTGCTGCAGCGTCGAGGTCATAAACGGCGCGAAAGGCTTGCGGGTATACGGCTTCTCCTCGACGGAAGCGACGGACATCTCCGCGCCCTGCAGCCCGCCGGCAAGTTGTTCGGCCTGCTGCTTGCCCACTACGACGACGTCGCCGCCGTCCCGCGAGGCCTTCAGCTCGCCGTCGTCGCCGAAGTCACGTCCGACGGCCACGCGCTTGCCGTCCAGGCCGGACAGGCGGGCCTCAAAGGTGCGCGGGTTCTCGGCGCTCGCGTTGGTGTTTCCGGTATCGAGCTCGGCGAGCAGATCCCAGTACTCGGCGCGCTGAAACGCCATGCGCTCCCGCTCGCGCTGGACGATGACGCGGGTGGCCACCGACTGCACGCGGCCGGCGGACAGCCGCGGCATGACCTTCTTCCACAACACCGGGGACACCTCGTAGCCGTAGAGGCGGTCGAGGATGCGGCGGGTCTCCTGGGCATCGATAAGATCGGCGTCGAGCTCGCGGGTGTTTTCCGCCGCCTCGAGGATGGCGGACTTGGTGATCTCGTTAAAGACCATGCGGCGCACCGGCACCTTCGGCTTGAGCACCTCCAGCAGGTGCCACGCGATGGCCTCGCCTTCGCGGTCGGGGTCTGTGGCGAGGTAGAGCTGATCGCACTGCTTCAGCTTCTTTTTTAAGTCGGCGACCTTTTTCTTCTTATCCGGGCTCACCACATACAGCGGGGTGAAGTCGTCGTCCGGATTCACGCCGAGGCGCGCCCACGACTCCTTCTTAAACTTGGCGGGCACGTCAGCGGCGCCGCGGGGCAGATCGCGGATGTGGCCCACGGAGGCCTCCACGATGTAGTCGTCGCCGAGGTAAGGCTGAATTTTCTTCGCCTTCGTCGCAGACTCGACAATGACCAGCGTCTTTCCCTGGCCGGCGTCGGATTCTTGCGCCACTTCGAGTTCATCCCTTCCCGATGATGCGAGCGTCAATGCCTTGACCGTTCAGAGGGCCGCGTTGTCCCAGCGGATGCAGCACCGCGGGAAGCGGGCACGCACGTATTTCCAGCGCAACGGCGAGCCGTAAGTGCCTACTATCGCAGCCCATTCGGTGATCAATTGCCACTAGGGTACACAGAACAATCACATTTTCTAGAACGCGGTATTAGATAGGCCCCACTGCGCGGGGTAGGCCGCGCAATTACACTGTGCAGTCTGGGAGACCAAGGGAGAAGGAGGACGCGCGCGTGGTAGAGGCGTTAACCGGATTCTTCGAGTCCTTGATGGGCACTCCCTGGATCTACCCGCTGGTCGCCCTTTTGGTCTTCATCGACAGCGTCGTGCCGGCTTTTCCGGCGGAGGTCTCGCTCAACCTCGCGGGCGCGTGGTCCGGCGCGCGGGGCGTACCCCGGCTCAGCACACTCATCTGGGTCACGTGCGCCGCCGCGCTGGTGGGCGACAACCTGTGCTTCTTGTTGGGCAAACGGCTGATGCCGCAGCTCAATCGGGTGCGCCGCGGCACCAAGGCGCATCGGGCCTTGATGTGGATCAAGCGCAACATGCGGCGCGGGGCGGGCCCCACACTCATCATCGCGCGGTTCATCCCGTCCGCCCGATTCTTCGTCAACATCCTTTTGGGATCAATGCGCTACCCGTGGGGGCTTTTCCTGCTGTTCGACACCGCCGCGGTGCTGCTGTGGGCCCTGCAGGCGCTTTTGACCGGGTATGCCGGCGGCGCGCTATTTTCCGATAACCCGCTCCTCGGGCTCATCACCGGCGTGGCGATGGCGTTCGTGGTCGGCGCCCTCATCCAGAAAGCGCAGAACCGCTTCTGGGACTGGCGGGACGCCTCGCGCGGATACGCGGAGACGCCCTAGAAAGGCGAACTACTCGCCGACGACGTTCTGCGCCTGTGGGCCCTTCGGGCCCTCGCCGACCTCGAAAGTCACGCGCTGGTCTTCGGTCAGGGTGCGGAAACCCTTGCCCTGGATTTCGGAGTAGTGGACGAAGACGTCCGCGGAGCCATCGTCCGGGGCGATGAAGCCGAAGCCCTTTTCGGAGTTAAACCACTTCACGGTTCCTTGAGCCATTTCTTTTACCTCGAATCTTGGTCGTTCCTGGGCCACCCAGGATGTATCTGTTGTGCCAATGTGGGCGGCTGATCTTCTGGAGGCCCTCGACAGGTCGCGGGCGCTCGCCGTAATCCCCTCGCGAGCACACCTGCTAGTGGTAAAACTGCGCTAAGAAACCATCAACCTCGCCCCACAGTCTGGCACGTTTTATTCCCCAGCGGTAGGCCGCCGCACTAACGTGACAAAGTTAATGAGCACCATCCGCACAGCTGTCACCTAGAAAGGGGGTAACCCGGCGGTGGCTTACGACCCGACCCCGGACCCCGCCCCTACACCAGCAGCGGGGACGGCGAGTGCTGCCGCGAACGCCCTCGCCGACGAGTTGATGGAATCGGTCGAGCGGCGCTTTTCCGAATCGGAGTGCACGTATTCGACCACGCTGCCCCCGCGGGGTTCGCAGACCACCGACTGGCCCGAGTGGGTGCTGCCGGAGCTCATCGCCACGCTTGCCGATGCCGACATCGCCCGCCCCTACACCCACCAGGCCGCCGTGGCGGAGGCCGCCTGGGCAGGGCGCGACGTCGCCGTGGCCACCGGCACGTCCTCGGGCAAGTCGCTGGGCTATCAGCTGCCCATCCTCACCCGGCTGACCGAAAACCCCACCGCCTGCGCGCTGTACCTTACCCCGACGAAGGCGCTGGGCTCCGACCAACTGCAGGCGGCCACGCGGCTCATCCAGGCGATGGAGCGCCAGCGCGGTGGGAACAAGCGCGGCACAGCGCCCATCGTTCCCGCCCCCTACGACGGCGACACCCCCACCGAAGCCCGCGCAGGCATCCGCGAGCAGTCCCGGTTCATCTTCACTAACCCGGACATGCTGCACATGTCCGTCCTTTCCGCGCACCAGCGGTGGGCACGGGTCCTGCGCCACTTGGAGTTCATTGTCATCGATGAGGCGCATTCCTACCGCGGGGTGTTCGGCGCCAACGTCGCCCTGGTCTTGCGGCGCCTGTTGCGGCTGTGCGAGCACTACGGATCCCATCCAGTGGTGATTACTGCCTCGGCCACGATGCGCGCTCCCGCCGCCCACGCGCGGCGGCTGACCGGCCGCGATGGCGCGTCCAGCGCCGGCGGCGCATCCGGCACTGAATGCGCGGTGGAGGTAACCGAGGACGGCGCCCCCACTGGGGCTCGCACCGTGGTGTTGTGGGAGCCGGGGTTTATCGAGGGCGCAGAAGGCGAAGGCGGCGCGCCGGTGCGGCGCGCGGCAACCACGGAGGCAGGCGGCATCGCGGCCATCTTTATCGCCCAGGGCGCGCGCACGCTAGCGTTTGTCCGCTCGCGGCGTTCCGCCGAGACTGTTGCTCTGCGCATGGCCGAGGAGCTGAGCTCAATGGGCCGCCCCGACTTCGCGCGCCGCGTGGCGTCCTACCGCGCGGGTTATCTGGCCGAGGACCGGAGACGCCTAGAGGCAGCGCTTGACGATGGCTCGTTGCTCGGCGTGGCCACCACCTCCGCGCTGGAGCTGGGGATCGATGTCGGCGGGCTCGACGCGGTGGTCACCGCCGGTTTCCCTGGCACAGTGGCCAGTTTTTGGCAGCAGGCTGGCCGGGCAGGCCGCCGCGGCCAAGGCTCCGTGGTCGTGCTCGTCGCGCGCGACGAACCGATGGACAACTACCTAGTCCACCACCCGGAAGCCCTGCTGGGCCGCCCGGTGGAGGCGAGCGTGTTCAACCCGTCCAACCCGTACATCTTGTTCGGGCACGTCTACTGCGCGGCGATAGAAAAGCCGCTCACCGATGCGGACGTAAACGCCCTGGGCGCGCGGGAGGTCATCGCGGAGCTGGAGCACCAAGGGTTAGTAAAGCACCGCTCGCGCGGCTGGTACCCCGTGCCTCGGCTGGACGCCGCGCCCGGGGAGCTCACTCCGGACACGGCCCACGCGCAGGTCTCGCTGCGCGGCGGGGCGGGCCAGGAGGTGATGATCGTCGACGCGAGCGATGGGCGCCTGCTCGGCACGGTGGACGCGGCGCGCGCCACCAGCCAGGTGCACCCCGGCGCGGTGTATCTCCACCAGGGCGAGTCGTTTGTCATCGAGGACCTGCAACTGGAGGACTGCGTCGCCCTCGCCCACCCGGAAGAGCCCGACTACACCACCGTGTCCCGGTCGACGACCTCAATCCGGATCTTGCACAGCCCGCCCGCCGACGGTCTAGTGAACTACTCACCGGGACTGTGGGCGGCGTACGTCGATGTCGAGGTGATCGATCAAGTCACCGGTTACATGGTGCGCTTTGCCGACGGGACCGTGGGCGAGGACGTTCCCCTCAACATGCCGGAGCAGCGCTTAGTGACCAAGGCGGTGGCCTACACCGTGGATCCCGCGGCGCTGAAGGAGATGGGGATTTCCGCCGGGGACATACCCGGTACGCTGCACGCGGCGGAGCACGCCGCCATCGGGTTGTTGCCGCTTATCGCCACCTGCGACCGGTGGGATATTGGCGGCGTATCCACCGCGTTGCACGAGGACACGCAGATGCCCACGGTCTTCGTCTACGACGGTCATCCCGGTGGCGCGGGGTTTGCGGAGGAGGGGTTCCGCCGCTTTCCTGAGTGGATTGAGGCGACCTTTGACACAGTGCGGTCCTGCCCGTGCGAGTCGGGGTGCCCGTCGTGTGTGCAGTCACCGAAGTGCGGCAACGGCAACAACCCGTTGGATAAGGCGGGCGCGATCAAGCTCCTGGGTGCGCTGGTCACGATGACGGCCGGCCACGCGGCCTCCTGAACCCGTACTGCGCCCCTAGCCGCGCTGCACGTCCCTAGATCCGCCCGGCCCGTGCGGCAGCTTCCCTCCCGCGCACGACGGCAGTGACCACCACGTCGTCGCCTTCCGGCACGCACGCTTGCAGTTGACCGTCGTTCATGCCGGCGGTGTGCCGGGCCGCGCTGCACGCGTCCTCGCCGTAGGCCAGCGCCCACGCCCCGGCGACCGCGGAGAGATCCGCGGCCACCTGAGTGCGGTGCTGGGCGACGGCCTGGCTAGACGCCGCGGCAACGACGAGCAGGAGCCCCGAAATCGCGGCGAGGATCCCGGCCGTCGCCACTGTGGCGTAGCCGGCCTCGGCGTCCGCGCCGCGGACTATTCGCACCTTGCCCGTCCACGCCTTTATCACCGGGTGCTCCCGACGTTTTCGGCGGGAAACAGTGCTTCGGCGTGCAGCGTGCCCACCATGGTCTTGACCCCCACTGTGGCGCGGACGACTCCGCCCTCTTCGCCCACGTGGACGTTCATGGTGTCGCGCGGCGGCTGGAACTCAACGCCGATGGCGTGCGCGCGGGCCGCCGCCCCCGCCGTGTCCACGGCGGAGATGTATGCGGCCAGCGTGGCAATGGCACCGATCACTGCAGCCGCCACGATGACCAGACTGCTAAGCGCCAGTGCCGCCTCGATGGTGACCGATCCTTCGTCGTTTCCCAGGCGCTCCAGTCGTTCCAGTCGCCGCACCGTCATGGTTCCTCCTTTCCCGCGCTTAAGCGCGCTGTTGCGTCCCGCCGCCGTGTGCGGAAGCGCGGTTTAGCGTGGCGTGTTGGACAGGGCGTCGGTGATGATGGACTCGATTGCGTCGGAGACGCCGCCGGAGTTGATAACGACGTACAACACCGCAGCTAGTGCGGCCGCCGCAAGCGAACCCATGGCGTACTCAATAGTGGACATACCGTCATCGTTGTTCAGTTCCATCATTTTCTGACGCAGGCGAACGTAGGTGTACATGGCAGATTTCCTCTCTCGATGTGTGTTTTTCGGTGTGTTTCAGGTCTGTTGTTAAAGCAGTTGTGAACTCAGGCTGATGATGATGGGGACAAGCCCCAGGACAATGAATGCGGGTAGGAAGCACAGGGCTAGCGGCAGCGAGATGAACACCCCGGCGCGCTCGGCGGCGACTGTCGCGGCGGCTTCGGCGTCATCGCGCAGCTTGTCCGCTATGGCCGCGCACCCGGACGCCACCGCGGCGCCGGACTGCCCGGAGAGCGTGACCGTGCGCGCGAGGTCTTCCAGCCCCGGGATGCCTTTGGCGGGAGCCCACGCTTGGTGGTCGGTGGTTCCGACCCGCAAAAGCGCAGCGATGTCCCGCCAGGGGCTGTGTTCGGGGTCTGCGACTTCGCTGACCGCCGCGGCCGCTTGCTGGGTAGACAACCCAGCCTGCAAGCATGCAGCGAACAAGGCGATGTCCGCGGCCGTACCCAGCGGATCCGAATTGGCGGCGCGGGTGCGCTTCAGCCACCCGGCCCATGGGCCGGCTCGTACCCGCGCCCACGCTGCGGCCATGAACCCTCCTTGCGGGGCAGGGCCGCGATTGCTCCGCGTCCGCGCCACCGGAGGCGGAACGGGGATAAGGAAAGTGGCGGCAACAGATAGAACGGCGAGAACACTGAAGCTCATTTATCCCGCCGCCTTCCGCATGATGGCCTGCGACCAAGCGAATCCACCGCAGCTCAGCGCCACCCCGAGGACCAGGAGCAGACCACCTATCCCGCCGCCGAAGAGCAGCGCGAACGGGCGAGCGCCCATCGCACCTCCCAGCGCGAGGCCCGCGAGCGGCAGCGCGGTGAGGACAAGCGCGGTAGTCTGCGGGCCCTGCAAGCTCGCGGACGTGGCCTGCCGGTGCCGCCGTTTATCCGCCAGCCGCTGTTGGTACTGCCCGATAAGCTCCGCCAAGGCGATGCCGTGGCTTTCCCCCATCGCGCACATGCGCGCGAACCCGTCCAGATATTCCCCTGCCCCAGTCAAGCTCTTAGCGAACGACCCGCCGCGGTTCGCCACGATGGCCGCGGTGTGCAGCTGCTCGTACAGCCGTGCTGTCGGACCGGCGCCACGGGAGCCGCGTTCCACCGGGCCCGCGTCGTCGGTCAAGACCTCTAGTGCGCGTGTCAGTGCGCGCGGCAGGCTCGTCCCAGCCCGCAGGTCGGAGCCCACCGCGCCCAAATAAGCGATCATCGCCCGTTCTTCCTGGCGCCGCTTCCGGTCGCGAGCGAATCCACGCACGGTCCACCCGATGGTGCCCACCGCGAGCGCCGCGGCCACCACGATGCTCACACGCCCGATGAGGAGGAAAGCGAAAACCACCACGAACACGGCTGTAATCACCACTGCCCCGCGGCCGGCGACACTGTCCGCACCCGTAAGACCGCGAGCCCGGTCGCGGGCAATGCTGCGCGCTGGTTGTCCGCACAATACCGCGGCGGCTAAAAGGCACAGCGCTATCACGGGCGCGGCTAACGAGGCGGTCATGACGCCACCTCCCCATCGGCACCTAACCCGGCTCGCCGAGCAAGCTCCGCGAACCCCGGCTGCGGCCCATTGTCGCGTGACCACACCACAGCCGCGGTGACCGGATTGCCCGTCAGCACCCCAATTTCTGCCAGGTGCCGCACCCCTTCCCGATCACGCTCCATCGTGAACACGACGTCCACCGCGGCCGCGAGCTGCGCGTGCAGCGCGTCCCTGTCCATTCCCCCGAGAGCGGCGAGCGCCTCCATGCGCGCGGGGACTTCCTTGAGGGAATTCGCGTGCAGGGTTCCAGCGCCGCCGTCGTGACCGGTGTTGAGCGCCGCGAGGAGGTCGCAGACTTCCCGGCCGCGGATCTCGCCGACCACGATGCGGTCGGGACGCATACGCAGCGACTGCCGGAGAAGTTCCGCCATGGTGATCTCCCCCTCGCCCTCCGCATTCGCACCGCGCGAGATGAGTGAGACCGTGTGCGGATGCTGTGGGCACAGCTCCGAGGTGTCTTCGATAATGAGGATGCGCTCGGTATCCGGAACTGCGCCCATAAGTGCTGATAGCAACGTCGTCTTCCCCGAACCGGTTCCGCCGATGACGAGGAAGGAGATGCGCGCGCGGACTATGCCCGCGAGCAGTTTGGCGATGTCGTGGGGAACCGTCCCGTTATCCGCCAGCGCCTGCAAGCTCGCCCGCTGTTGGCGCAGTACGCGCACGCTCAGGCACGTCCCGCCTTCCGCGGGTGGTGCCAAGACTGCGTGAATGCGCAGGCTCGTCCCGTCGGGCCGCGGCATGCGCCCGTTCGCGAACGGCTGGGCATCGTCAAGCCGGCTCCCGCACCCCACCGCAAGCCGGGTGGCCAAGCGGCGCACCTCCGCGTCGTCCTGAAAGGTCACCCCGGCCGGCTGCAACCCCTGCCCGCGGTCCACGAACACGTTCTTCGGCCCGTTGACCACGATGTCGGTCACGCCGGTGCCAGACAGTAAACCGTCCAGCTGCCCCAGCCCGTGCGTCTCGTTGCGCAGCTGCCGGAGGATGGAAAGGACCTCCGCGTTGCTGATGACCCCGGCTTCTTCCCGGATGCGGGCGACTAAATCGTTCGGCGAGTCAGCCAGCTCAGGCTCCGCGGCGAGGACGTGTTGCAGCCGGTCGAACAGCTCAGTGGAGGTGGTCATGCCGCGTACCCCACCGTCTCCAGGACGCGCTGGGCGGCAGTGTGCAACCCACGCGGCAGGCGCTCCGGCAGGCCCGCAGTCTCCATCGCTTTGGGCAGACGTTTGAAGTGCGGGATGACGGCGACCGCATCGACCCGCGTGAGCTCTTCTACTTCGGCAACGCTCATGCCCGACCATCCGCGGTGCCGCACGACCAGGCTGCACGGGATCTTATGGGCTTCTAGTTGCGCGATGAGCTGCGCGGCCCGGGCGGTCGGGCGCACCTCACTCGCCGTGACAACGATGACGTGCTGGCACGCTCCCGGCACCATCGACCCCACTGCGGCCGGATCGAGCGCGGGCATATCGATCACCGCTCCGGCGCCACCTTCAGCCAATGAGGTCACCACCGCGTCCACGGCGCTGCGGTCCAGCCGGAAAGAGTCGGCCACCCCGCCGCTCGCCCGCGCGGCGGAGAGCACCGCGATGCCATCGGCAGTCGTGGGCAGGGCAGCCCGTAAGTCCGCCGCGCTGATAGCGGCTCCGCCGGACTTTGCTTGCCCGCCCACGTTGAGATCCGGCCACCGCGCGCCGGCGGCGTATTCGACCCCGAGCAGCAGGTCGAGGCCGCCGGAGGCGTCGACCGCGTCCACCAGCGTGACCGTTGACTGCCGGGCCATCACGCGAGCGAGCGCCGCGGCGAACGTGGAGGTTCCCACCCCACCGCACGCGCCGACGACTGCCACCGGGCCGCAGGCAGCAGCGCGCCACGCCGCGGGCTCCGCGCCTGCCGCACCCGCAGCTTCCACACGTGCGGAGCAAGCACCGGCAGATGCCCCGCCTTCTCCACGCTCCCCGCCGCCGAGCCGCGCTCTCCCGGGCCTCGCACCGTCCGTCACGCCGCTGGCGTTCGTTCCCCGCCGCCCCGCCGCGGTAGCAGCGGCGAGTCCTGCAGATCCGCCATCGGCCCTTAAATGCTGGGCGCTACCTAGCTCTTTGAGAAAGTCCTCCGACTCGGCCGGCAAGAGATACGCCTCCTGTGCATGGGCGCGCATGGCGGCCTCGAAGTCGATCGCTTCCGCGTCGGTGGCGACGAAGTAGATGCCGTCGTGCCGTCCAAGGCTGGATACGTGCGCGGCGGTGTTTTTATCCACCACGACGGCGCCCGCGCGCGTGACAAACGCCGCGATCTCCCGCGGGTCCTCACAGGCGATGACCTCCTGGCCCGTCGCGGCAACGACGTGGGAGGCCTCCGCGCGCAGACTCGCGTCGGTGACTGCGACGAGAGCGAACTGCGGGCTGGCGGTGGCGAAGTGTTGTGCGTTCATGTCTCACAGCGTTGCCTACTCGGCCCGCCCTGCCTAGGCTTCCCGCGACTGCCTGTGGATAACCCTCCGCAGGACTCACTTTTTTATTGATACATCACCTAAAACCGGCGGTTTTCGGCCAACTTATCCACAGGGCGTGACAAATCCGCGCCCCACAGCGATAGATCCCTACAGAAGCCTCCCCGCCTCACAGCCAGCAGCGTCCAGCACACGCCAATGCCACATTGGCCACATTAGTAACTTGAGACAACCTACGACCCAGGATTTCGGTCTAGAATTCGACACGTATGAACCCCCAGAACGAAAACGCCACCACCGCCGGCAGCGCCGCGCCTGCCCCCTCACGCGGTGACGCCTCCACGCGCGTTGGTGCCTTTTTCGATCTGGACAAGACCATCATCGCCACCTCGTCGGCCTACGCCTTCGGCCGCGAGTTCCTGCACAACGGCCTCATCACCCCGACGGAGGCCCTGCAACTGTCGCTGGCCAAGACGAGCTATATGTTCGCTGGCCAGTCCAGCGAGCAGATGGACGCCACCCGCGATCAGCTCATGTCGATGGTCGCCGGCTGGTCGGTGGAGCAGGTCCGCGACATCGCCAAGGACACGCTCCACAACGTGGTCACCCCAGCGATTTACGCGGAAGCCCGCGACCTCATCGCGCAGCACCAAAAGGCGGGCCACGAGGTGGTCATCATCTCCGCCTCCGCACGCATCTTGGTCGAACTCATCGCCCAGGAACTCGGCGTGGAGCACGTCGTGGCCACTGACCTGGAGACCGCCGATGGCCGCTTCACCGGCAACGTCCTCTACTACTGCAAGGGGCCGGCGAAAGCGGCGGCCATCGCCACGCTTGCCCGCGATCGGCACATCGATCTGTCCGCCAGCTTCGCCTACTCCGACTCCGCCACCGACATCCCGATGCTCGAGGGCGTGGGCCACCCCGTGGCCGTCAACCCGGATCGGGCGATGAAGAAGCATGCCTTAGAACACGGCTGGGCCATCGAGAGCTTCCGTAACCCCGTTCCGCTCTTTACGATGCCGAACGCCAAGGAGGTAGGCATCGGCGCCTCCGTTCTCGCCGGCGTCGCGGCACTCATCGCCGGTGGCATCTGGCTCGCGCGCAACCCGCAGCACGCGGTTCTGCCGTGGTTTAAGCAGCGCCCCGCGTAGACGGGAGAACTTACGCAGCCTTCGCGATCCCGTCGGCCTCTTTCGCACCCGCCGCCCAGGCGTCGAGCTGCTGGGCGAAGAAATCGACCTGGTGTCCCGCCACATACCCGGCGAGCAACCGGCGGTACTCCGCGCGGTGGCGGTTGAGGTAGGTCTCCGGGACCGCGATGCCGCGCGGGTCGAAACCGGTGGCCACCGCGGCCAGGCGTGCCGCCGCGTGCGCAATCACCACGCTGCGCGGGCCGAACAGCTCCCCGCCGGCGATCTCGGCGTGCACAACCGCCGGCAGCAGCGCATCGTAGGCAGGCCCATCCGGCCGCGTGACGATGATCCGCGCCACCTCCTGCAACCGCCCCGTCTCCCGGCTGGGCAGCCCGGTTCCGCCGGCGAGCACGTCGAGGCGGGCGATTACCTGCAGTGGCGCGCGCACGAACGTCCGCACGCTGTCGTCGAGGCGATCCGGCGCCAGCACGCTGTAGGCACTGATCGCCCGCGCGAGGGAAGAATCGGCGGCTGGCTCGGCATCGGCAAGCGGAATGCCCCCGCCCTCACCGAGGGCGACCGCGGCCCGCGCTCCCCGCAGCACCGACTCCGAAGAGACCACATCCCCGCGGCGCAGAACCGCCGGGCGGCGATGCGCACGGGCGATGGCGCTGCGGGCGGCATCGACTCGGTCCTGCAACTCCGGGAACGTGAGTAATGTGCCGAACGGATCCTTTCCTGACATATCCATTAGGATATCCGTGTATACCCCTAACGGCCGTGTCCTTATCGGCCGCGTGAGCGTGGTCGTTATGCTGTAAAGCGCGAGAGTTTATTTAACGCGAGGAAGGTTTTACCCGTGAGCAACGACGGACTTTTCACCGACGGTTCGGACAAGTTTGCCCCGAAGGTCGACGCGATCCCGCTGAGCGACGTCGATACGTCCAAGGCCGGTGAAGCTTCCATCGGCCAGCTGGTGTCCAACGCAACGGAGCAGATCTCCAGCCTTATCCGTTCCGAGGTGGAGCTGGCCAAGACCGAGCTGGCCGAAAGCGCGAAGAAGGGCGGCATCGGCGCAGGCCTCTTCGGCGCGGCCGGCACCATCGCTTTGTACAGCACCTTCTTTTTCTTCTGCTTCCTCGCAGCCCTGCTGGCTATTTGGCTGCCGCTGTGGGCCGGCTTCCTTATCGTCTTCGCCATCATGATCCTCATCGCCGGCGGCTTGGCGATGATGGGCCTCAAGCAGGTTAAGCAGGTCAAGAAGCCGGAAAAGACCATCGAGTCGGTCCAGGAGCTCAAGCAGCTGAAGCCGGGCAAGGCCCAGCGCGCCGTGGAGAAGACCGACCACGGGCTGTACACCTAAGCCCGCCGCGCTTACTTAGCCTTAACACTCCCCCCTCCCCGCCTTCCCACACTGCAGAAAGTGTGATGGGGAGGGGATTTTTTCATCTCCCCGCAGAAGGAAGGTCACACGCGATGAGTACTGGCTCCGCGCCGCTGCCGCCCTCCGTGGTGGAGCTCGCCGGCCCCTTCGAGCACACCTTCCTCCACGTCCGGGGCCTGCGCCTGCACGCCGCGACCGCCGGGGATCCGAGTGACCCGCTGGTGGTGTTGTTACACGGTAGCTTCGGCGGCTGGTTCGACTACCGCCACGCAATCGGCCCGCTGGCGGAGCGCGGCTTCCACGTGGCGGCGTTGGACATGCGCGGATTCGGCATGTCGGACAAACCCCCGGTGGAGGCCGGCCAGGACATCCGCACCCTTACCGGCGATGTGAGCGGGGTGATCACTGCGCTGGGCCACTCCGCGGCGTTTGTGGTCGGCGCCGATACCGGAGCGTCCGTCGCCTGGTCGCTGGCCACCGAGCACCCCGAGCGTGTCCGCGGGCTGGTCTCCGTCTCCGGCGCGCATCCGGTCGATCTCCGCCGCGCCATCGCCGCGCGCCCGTGGGACTTCATGTGGATCCTGCTGCGCTCCGGCCTCGCGCGCCTGCCGCGCCCCGTCGTGCGCGCGCTCCCCAGCCTCAAACAGTGGGCCTTCCACACCTACGTCAACCGCAACTGCGCGCCGGCCACCGCGAAAGACGTAGTAGACGACGAACTCTTACTCCGCCTCCGCGCCGCGGCGATAGGCAAGACGCAGCGTGGGTTCCTCTGGAACAACCGGCAGCTCCTCGCCGCGACCCCGCTGCGATGGGCCGATGCACTTATCGATGCCCCCGTGCTCTTCCTCACCTCCAGTCAGCGCCTCTGGCGGCCGGTCATTCAACGCGCGCACGCCCGCACCGCCGGCGCTTTTGCCGCCTCGAGCATCCCCGGGGCGAAGAACCTGCCCATGGTGGAAAACCCGGCTGCGTTCACGGAGATGCTCGCCAGCTGGTTCACCTCGCCCTAGGTGCAAGTTCGGTGCACCTTACGGCCGGGTGCTACTGGGCCACGCACTCGCCGGTGTCGGCCGGCGCGGTCAACTGGGTGAAGTCGCCAATATGGCTGCGCACCTCGTCGGCGGTCAGCGCGTAACCGGTGTCGGCATCGTCCACCGCGGCGCCGAAGACGACGCCGATGACGTCACCGTGGGCATCGAAAAGCGGACCGCCCGAATTGCCCTGCTGGATGTGGCCGCGCAGGGTGTAGGCCTCGCGCTCGATGCGACCCGCGCTGTAGATGTCCGGGCCGGCGATCGTGATGCGGTCGCGCACCCGGGCAGGGCTCGCCTTGAACGGACCGGACTGCGGAAACCCCATGACGATCGCGTCGTCGCCGGTCTGCGCCGGGCTCGGCGCCCACTGCAGCGGCTTGAGACCCAGGCCGGGGCTGTGCAGCACCGCGAGATCCACGTCCGGGTTGTAGTAGACAACGTCCGCGTTCTTGATCCCCAGGACGGTGTCGAGGTTGACCGTCTCCGTGCCGGCCACCACGTGCGCGTTGGTGATGACGTAATCGTCTGCGGCGACGAACCCGGATCCCAGCAGGCGGCGGCGGCACTCGCTGGCATCGCCCAACACGTGGATGACCGACGGACGAATCGCATCGACCATGTCCTTATCGGCCACGTCCACGTCCGGGGCGTCCACCTCCGCGCCGGTGTCCTGGCCGGGCACGGGCGCAACCAGCGGGGGCAGACCAGACTCGTTGAGCATCGCGCCGATGGAGCGCGGCAGGCGCTGCAGTGGCGCGGGCGCGGCCTTGTTCAGGTTGCGCAGGATCGTCGAATCCCGCAGCCCGTTGCCCACCGGACCGGTGATGCTCGCCGATAGCGGGATGGACACCAGCCACACGACGAGCAGGAGCGCAACCGCCTGGAACAGCGCGCCGATGAGCGAATCCACCCGCTGCGACGAGCGCTGCCGCATCCGATCGCGCAGCTGGGCCCCGAGCACAGAGCCGACCAGGTGGCCTACCCCGACCAGCAGCACCAGCACGGCGGTGACCAGCAGGAAGCGCAGCCCGATGTTGTCGGTGACGCGCATGAGTGCGGGCGCGATGCCCAGCCCCAAGATGAGCCCGGCGACGACGCCGACGAACGACAGAAACGACGACACCGCGCCATACCTGTAGCCGCTCCACAGGCCGAGGCACACTACCCCGATGATCACACAGTCAACAATCAACGCGGCAGTCACGGGCAAATATCCTACCCGCCTAGTCCATGCGTTCCCGGTTCCGGGACTGCTTAAGGGTGTCGTAGAGGTCGACCGGTTCATCCATACCCCACGGCTTGGCCCACCTCGCCGCGTCGAGCAGCGCGTCGAGCACGCTCGCGGTAAACCCCCAGACCACGTAGCGCTCCACCGCAAAGGCCGGCCCGACCCAGCCGCGTGCGTGGACACGCAGCCGGTTCGCCGGATCCGCGAGGTGGCTGATGGGCACGCTGAACACGTGGTCGGTCTCCGCGGGGCTGGCCACGCCGAAATTGTCCGGGGAGGGCGCCGCCCAATGCGCAAGTACCGGCACCACGGCCTTCTTCTTGGACCGCACGCTGATTGCCGGCCATACGGCCAAGGGAGTGACCTGCGCGCGGTTAAGTCCGATCTCCTCCCACGCCTCGCGCAGGGCGGTATCCACCGGACCGCGGTCGCTGGGTTCCACGTGCCCGCCGGGGAAGGCGATCTGCCCGGAATGCGATCGCAGCGAGGGCGAGCGGTGGGTGAGGATCACGGCGGCATCGGCGAGCGTGTGCCCCGTTACCACCACGAGCACCGCCGAGGTGGCCGCCCCATTCACGCGGCGGGAGGGATCTACCGCGTCCCCGGCGCGCAGGGCGGGCCGCAGCCACGCCGGCGCAGCGGTGGGGCGCAGCGTGACATTCGTTCCCGGCGCGTCCTCCCACGGTGGGTGGAACACGTTCGAGCTGGGCTCCTTCGGCGAAGTCATGACCCTTCACATTTTAGGAGGCGATGGCTCCTTCAACCGCATCCGTGATGTCGGTGGCCTTCGCAAACGGCTTGGCGATGGTCTCTTTTACCTCACCGTCGACCAGCACCACCGTGATAGGCACGACCCGGGGCAGTTCTAGGGCGCTGGCGAAGGCGTTGGAATCGTCCTGGTAGCTGGGGAGATCGACCCCGAGATCGTTTAAGAGGTCGGCGCCGGCCGCCGCGTTCTGGTCGGCGTGCACCCCCACCACGGTCCAGTCGGGGTGGGTGTCCGCGACCTCCTGCATGGCGGGGAGCTCGGTGCGGCACGGGACGCACCACCACGCCCACACGTTGACCACCGTGATGCCTTTGTCGGCGGCGTGGTCGTCCGTGTCGTCGGCGCCGAGGCACGGCAAGTCCACCCCGGCGACGGGGCCGGCGGGGCACTCCGGCCGCGGCGCGGTATCGGTCTCGGTCTCGTTATCGGAATCGGGGCTGGAGTCAGCGCCACCCGCTCCAGTGGCTTCGGCAGATTCGCGCGTTGGTGTAGCGTCTTCTGCTCCGCCGCGGAGCAGAAATAGCGCGCCCGCCACCACCGCGATGGTCAGCACCACCGCTACCGCCGCGGAAAGGACGATAGACTTTCGCATTTCGTATTCTCCTTACTTTGCCCCGGCTTATTTCGCCCCGTCTTACTTCGCTTCGGCCGTCTCCGCGGTGGGACACAGGCTCGCGACCGCGCACTCCGCGCACCGCGGCGACCGCGCCCGGCAGACTCGTCGGCCGTGGAAAATCAGCCGGTGCGAAAACATCGTCCACTCGTCCGCGCTGATCAGCGCGGTGAGGTCCTTTTCCACCCGCAGCGGGGACTTTGCGGCGGTGAGCCCGAGGCGGCGGGCGACCCGCCCGACGTGGGTGTCCACCGGCAGCCCCGGGATGCCGAAGGCGTTGCCGAGGACCACCAGCGCCGTCTTGCGGCCGACGCCGGGGAGGGCGACCAGGGCATCGAGATCCGCGGGCACCTCGCCGTCATGGTGCGCGCACAGGGCCTCGCCGAGCCCCAGCAGGTAGCCCGCCTTGGAGCGATAGAAGCCCAGCGGGCGCAGGATCCGCTCGACTTCTGCCCTCTCCGCCCGCGCGTAGTCCGCCGCGCTGGGGTAGGCGGCGAACAGCTCCGGGGTGACCTGGTTGACGCGCTCGTCGGTCGTCTGCGCCGACAAAATGGTCGCCACCAGAAGCTCCAGCGGGGACTCGAAGTGCAGCGCGCAGTGCGCATCCGGGTGCTCACGGGCGAGGATCTCGTTGATGCGCGGGGCGCGAAGTGCCGCGGCGGATGCTGAGGTCGACGAATTCGCCATAGCCGCAGCTTAGTATCCTGGGCAGCATGATTTCACTTGTGCCGTTTACGCCCATCACCCTCGCCCTGTTTGCCATGCTGATGGAAAAACTCGAGACCGCGGTCTTGGGCGACTAGCCCGCGCTGACGCGGGTAGCACGAAAACGGGAAACTACGGACAAAAGTGACGAACTCCACGGTAGAATAAATCCCGTTCGCTATTGACTAGCAGCATTGTCCGTGCTTATGGGCTCTTTGCGCAGGCTTATGCGCAGCGATTACACCTTTCGGTTAGCCCCTCCCACGGACGGCTAGAACAGACCAAGGAGTGAGTAGTGGAAGGCGTTCAGGACATCCTCTCCCGCGCTGGAATCTTCCAGGGTGTGGACTCGGAAGCCGTCAATAACCTCATTGAGCAGATGGAAACGGTCCGCTTCCCGCGCGGCACCACGATCTTCGATGAGGGTGAGCCCGGCGACCGCCTCTACATCATCACCGCGGGCAAGATTAAGCTCGCCCGCCACGCGCCGGACGGACGCGAGAACCTGCTCACCGTCATGGGCCCGTCCGACATGTTCGGCGAGCTGTCCATCTTCGACCCGGGCCCGCGTACCTCGTCCGCCGTCTGCGTGACCGAGGTGCAGGCCGCGACGATGAACTCGGACATGCTGCAGAAGTGGGTCGAAGACCATCCGTCCATCGCACAGCAGCTCCTCCGTGTCCTCGCCCGCCGTCTGCGCCGCACGAACGCCAACCTCGCGGATCTCATCTTCACGGACGTGCCGGGCCGCGTGGCTAAGACGCTCCTGCAGCTGGCCAACCGCTTCGGCGTCCAGGAGGGCGGCGCGCTGCGCGTCAACCACGACCTGACGCAGGAAGAGATCGCCCAGCTGGTCGGCGCCTCCCGCGAGACCGTGAACAAGGCGCTCGCCACCTTCGCTCACCGCGGCTGGATCCGCCTCGAGGGCAAGTCCGCTCTCATCGTGGACACCGAGCATTTGGCTAAGCGCGCCCGTTAAGCAGCTCCCCCGCTAAGCAGCGCGCGTCAAATAAAAATTAACCCCGCGGGAGGGCCGCACTATGGCCTCCCCGCGGGGTTAATTCGTATCCGTTGTTAGTCTTCCTCGCTGTCGAGGTAGCGCAGCGCGACGCGCGTGGACTGCTCGGCGGCATGGCGCAGGACCGGATCGACGTCGTCGTACATCTCATCGATGAGCGTCTGCAGGTCGACGTCCTCGCCCTTTTCTTCGCGGATGGACCGAATCTGGTCCAGGCGGTAGTGGCGCCGCTCGATGTACTTGTGCGCCATCGCAGCGACGTTCTCCAGGTCCGGGCCGTGCCCCGGGAAGAGGGAGACGTTGTCGCCGCGGCGCTCGAGCACGTCGAGGGAGTGCAGGTAGTCGCCGACATCACCATCGGTCTCGGAGATGAGCGTGGTGTGGCGGCCCGCGATCGTATCGCCGGTGAGGATGCCCTCGAGCGTGGACTCTTTCGGCACCCCGGACCAAACGAAGAACGAGGTGGAGTCCGCAGTGTGGCCCGGGGTGTGTACGACCTCGAGCTGCGGGGTGACGCCTTCGACGGCGATGGTCTCACCATCGACAAGCGCGTCTGCCCCAGCGCAGTAATTCGGGTCGAATGCGCGGACCGGCGCCCCAGTCAGCTGGCGCAGGCGCAGCGCGCCGTCGGCGTGGTCGCCGTGACGGTGGGTCAAAAGAATAAGGCCAACCTCGCCCGCGTGAGAGTTCACGACGTTGAGGTGGCCTTCATCCTCCGGACCCGGATCGACGACGATGGATCGCTCGTCTTCACCGGAGCGAATGATCCACGTGTTCGTGCCCTCAAGCGCCGTGTAGCTGGGGTTATTGCACAGCACAACGCCCACCGAAGGGCTCGTTGGGCGCAGTTGACTATAAGCGGGGTGCTCCATGCGTCTTACCCTATCTGATTAACGTGCAGTTTCCACGACGAGCTCCAGCTCAACCGGAGAATTCTTCGGCAGAACTGCGACGCCAACTGCGGAACGAACGTGCGTGCCGGCATCACCAAAAAGCTCCCCGATAAAGTCGGAAGCACCGTTGATGACGGCCGGCTGCTGGGTGTAGTCGGGCGCGGAGGCCACGAACCCGGTGACCTTGAGCACCTGGGTGACGTTGTCCAGGCCCACCTGGGAGTCAATCGCGGCCAGGGCGTTCAGCGCCGCGGTGCGGGCGAGCTCCGTCGCCTGCTCGGTGGTGACCTCCGCGCCGACCTTGCCCGCCGCGGGCAGCTCGCCGTCCACGAAGGGAAGCTGGCCGGAAGTCCACACCTGATCGCCCACGCGCTTAGCGGGGACGTAGGAGGCCAGCGGGGCCGCCACGGACGGCAGGGTGACCCCCATTTCCTGAAGCTTTTCTGTAACCGTCACTTACTGCACCTCGCGCTTGAAGTAGGCGACGAGATTCTCCGGGTTCGGACCCGGGATGACGGTGACGAGCTCCCAGCCGTCTTCACCCCAGGAGTCGAGGATCTGCTTCGTCGCGTGCGTAAGAACTGGCGCAGTAGCGTATTCCCATTTAGCCATAGGGCCAGTTTAACGAATTGCGCAGAGCGCGATTACAGAGTGGAAAAGTTCTTAAATGCCAACTAGTTCGCCACCGCGCGCGAGGTAGCCCGCCCAATCTTTAATGTGCGGGTTCTTGCGCAGAAGGGCGCGACGCTGGCGCTCCGTGAGCCCGCCCCACACGCCGAATTCCACGCGGTTATCCAGGGCATCGGCGCGGCATTCCAGCTGCACCGGGCAGTGACGGCAGATGACCGCGGCCTTGCGCTGTTCCGCACCGCGCACAAAGAGCGCGTCGGGATCTTCGTGGCGGCATTTCGCCTGCGTGATCCACTCACCTCGCTCGAAACGTGTGCGATCTACTGTGTTATCCGCAGCAGGTTTTTTCGTTGCCTGCACGCTGACAGTCATGCGGAATAAGCTCCTTCCGTAACGCCAACCACGCTTTGACGTTAGTGTATTCACACGCATAGTGGGTTGTCTAACTGGTCACAAGATCGGGGGAATGCGACGAGTTCTGGTATAAGCCCAGTTCTTGCCGTACTCCAGTCGAATTCGTGCCAGGCCACTCATTCCATTCACGGACCCCACCACGTAGGGTGATGGGGGTGAATGCATCGAGGTCTCTAGGAAAGATCGCGCTCGCTACCGTGGTCATCGGCGTGCTCATCGCCGTCGCCCTTACCCCACTGGCGGGTGTCTCGGGCGCGGCCATCGCGCGCACGAATGCGACGATGGCGTCCGACGTGGAGGACCTGCAGTCGGGCAAGGCCCCGCAGGTCACCACCGTGGAGGACGCCGCGGGCAACACGATGGCGTACCTGTACGAGCAGCGCCGCCACCCGGTCGAGCCGGATCAGATCTCGCAGCCGATGAAGGACGCGATCGTCTCCATTGAGGATCGCCGCTTCTACGAGCACGAAGGCGTCGATTTCCAGGGCAACTTCCGCGCCATCGCCTCGAACCTGGCGCACGGCGGCGTGACCCAGGGCGCATCGACCCTCAACCAGCAGTACGTCAAGAACTACCTACTGCTGGTCTCCGCGCAGGACGACCAAGAGCGCGCCGCGGCGACCGAGCGCTCCATCGGCCGCAAGCTGCGCGAGGTGCGCATGGCGGCCGAGATGGACAAGAACCTGTCCAAGGACCAGATCCTGACGAACTACTTAAACCTCGTCTCCTTCGGTAACCACGCGTTCGGCGTGGAGGCCGCCGCGCGGACGTACTTTGGCAAGCCCGCCAGCGAGCTCAGCGTCGCGGAATCCGCGATGCTCGCCGGCATGGTGCAATCCTCGGAGGCGCTCAATCCCTACTCCAACCCGGACGGGGCCAAGGACCGCCGCAACACGGTCTTGAACGCAATGGCGGCAAACGGCTACATCTCGCAGGAAGAGGCCGACGCCGCCGCGGGCGAGGAGCTCGGCGTTTTGGACGAACCGGACACTCTGCCCAACGGCTGCATCGGCGCCGGCGATCGCGGGTTCTTCTGCGACTACGTGATGCAGTACCTCGATGAGAAGGGCATCGACGCCGACCAACTCAAGCGCGGCGGCTACACCATCAAGACCACCCTGGATCCCCAGATCCAAGACCAGGCACAGAACAACGTTGCGGGCCAGGTCAACCCCGATGCCCCGGGGGTCGCCGGCGTCATGGACGTGCTGCGCCCTGATCCGGAGAACCGCGACGTGCTCGCCATGGTCTCCTCCCGCCGCTACGGGCTCGACGCCGAGAAGAATGAGACCACCCTGGCCCAGCCGTACTCGATGGTGGGCAATGGCGCCGGTTCCGTGTTCAAGGTCTTTACCGCCGCCGCGGCGCTCGAGGCCGGCTACGGCATTAAGAACCAGGTGGACGTTCCCTCGCGCTATGAGGCCGAAGGTTTGGGTTACGGCGGTGCAGACGGCTGCCCGGCGAACAAGTACTGCGTGGAAAATGCCGGCTCGTACAAACCGACGATGACGTTTGAAGATGCCCTCGCCCACTCCCCGAACACCACCTTCATCAAGATGGAAGAGCAGGTCGGCGTGGACGCGACCGTGGACATGGCCGTGCGGCTGGGGCTGAAGGAGTACGGCCGCAAGGGCAGCTGGGACAAGGACACCTCGCTTGCCGATGCCGCGAAGTCCGGCCCCATGGGTTCCTTCGTCCTGGGCCCCACCGGCGTCAACCCGCTCGAGCTGTCGAATGTGGGCGCGACGCTGGCCTCCGGCGGCACGTGGTGCGAGCCGAACCCGATTGATGAAATCACGGACCCGGACGGCAACGAGGTCTACGTGGAAAAGACGCCGTGTGAGCAGGCGGTCAGCCAGGGGGTCGCGGACGCCCTGTCGAACGCGATGACCAACGACACCGACCACGGCACCGCCGCCGGCGCCGCGAAGGAAATGGGCTTCCACGGCGACAACATGGCCGCTAAGACGGGTACCACCGAGTCGCACCAGTCCGCCGCCTTCCTCGGCTTTAACTCTGGGGTGGCCGCCGCGCCGTATATCTACAACGACGGCACGAGCACCACCCCGCTGTGCACGGGCCCGGCCCGGCAGTGTGGCGAGGGATCGATGTACGGCGGTGACGAGCCGGCGCGCTCCTTCTTCGGGTTCGCCAGCGCGGTGCCGGCCGCCTCCGGCGGCTCCATCCCGCCGTACGACCACTCCTACGACGAGGGCCGGACGGATCCGGCGCTCCAGAACGTCATCGGGTTGTCGGAGAACCAGGCCCGCAAGCAGCTCGAGTCGAGCGGCTACGACGTCACGGTCACCGAGGTAGCCGGCGATGGCGCAGCCCGCGGCACCGTCGTGCGCGCCCTGCCGGGAGCCGGCGGGCTGAGTAAGAGCAAGCAGGTGATGCTGCAGGTCTCCGACGGCGCCGCCCCGGTTCCGAGCGAGAAGGATTCCAAGTCAGATAGCGGCTCGTCGAGCTCTGACTCCGCCAGCGGCGACGAGGGCGATAACCAGTCGGGTGGCGGCCAGCCTGGCGGCGGTCAGACTGGCGGCAATCAGCCCGGAGCCCCGGGCCGCGGCGACGAAGACAAGCCGCTCATCACGCAGGATGACATCGACAGTTTCGCCGATTCCCTGCGCGGGGTGTTCGGGCTGTAGCCCATCGCCCGCAGCCCATCGCCCGTAGGCCGTACGGTTTAGGGGTTAGCCCTGCAGCTTCGCCTTCACCGCGCTGGATAGGCGCTTGCCGTCGGCTCGGCCGGCGGCTTTTTCGTTAGCAATCTTCATGACCTGGCCCATCTGCTTCATACCCACCGGGCCGTCCGACTCGGCCTCGACCTCGGCGATGGATTCGGCGACGAGGTCGTCCACGCCGGCATCGTCAAGCTGCTCCGGCTGGTAGGACTCGAAGAACGGCACGTCCTTGAGTTCCTCCTCCGCCAGCTCCGGGCGGTCGTTGTCCGTGTACACCTCGGCGGACTCGCGGCGCTTCTTGATCTCGCGGGCGATGACCTTCAGCACGTCTTCGTCGGTGAGATCGTGGCGGGAGCCGCCATCGGTTTCGGCCGCCTGGATGGCGGCCAGGAGGGCGCGGATGGCCGAGGTGCGGGCCTTGTCGCGGTCCTTCATTGCGGTCTTCAGGTCTGCTCGAATCGTCTCTTTCAATTCACTCATGAGGGACAATCTACCCCTGCAAAGCGAAAAGAACCGCCAGGTAGGCTAGACGCCGTGAATATGCTGTTGCGTGGAACGGCCGCAGCCTTGGGTGCGTTCACCGCCGCTGGCGCGGGCACCCTTGCCTGGGGCTTTAACGAACTGACCAACTTCGAGCTCAAGCAGCACACCGTGCCGCTGCTGCCGCCGGGCACGCTGCGCGGGAAAGATGAGTTCCGCTTGCTGCACGTCTCGGACCTGCACATGATTCCGGGGCAAGAGGAGAAAATCGCCTGGGTGTCGGCGCTCGATTCGCTGCGCCCCGACTTGGTGGTCAACACCGGCGATAACCTCTCCGACGAGCACGCGGTTCCCGATGTCCTGCGTGCCCTCGGCCCGCTGCTCAACCGGCCCGGCCTGTTCGTCTTTGGCACCAACGATTACTGGGCGCCGCAGCCGGTCAATCCCTTTAAGTACCTGATGGACAAAAAGCGGGAGCCGTCCTACATCGACCTGCCGTGGCAGGACATGCGCGCCGCCTTCATTGAGCGCGGCTGGAAGGACGCGAATCAGAAGCGGCATGAGTTCAAGGTGGGCGACGTCCGTCTCGCCGTCGCGGGTGTCGATGACCCGCACCACGACCTCGACGACTACCCGAAAATCGCCGGCGCGCCCAACCCCGACTCGCAGCTGCGCCTCGCCCTCCTCCATGCGCCGGAGCCGCGGGTGCTGCGCAAGTTCGCCGAGGACGGCTATCAGCTGGCGCTGGCCGGCCACACCCACGGCGGGCAGATCTGTCTGCCGGGCTCGAAGGCGATTGTCACCAACAGCGGCATCGACCGCGCCCGCGCCCAAGGGCTGAGCTCTTTCGACGGGATGGCGCTGCACGTTAGCAACGGCCTGGGCACCTCGAAGTACGCCCCGGTGCGCATCTTCTGCCGCCCGTCTGCCACGCTGCTGCGTCTGACCGAGCGCTCGCGCTAGCCCACACAGCGGGGGTTTATGTGCCACACCCTGCCGTTTTGGTGGCACTCGACCCCGTCCCCTATAGTGTTTCAAGTACCGCACAGAGCGGTGCGCACCTATTACGGGATATAGCGCAGCTTGGTAGCGCGCCTCGTTCGGGACGAGGAGGTCGCAGGTTCAAATCCTGTTATCCCGACAATGTCCTGTGTCGCGTCATAGTTGACAAAACTGTCGCGACATCGTTGACAGATGGGCGTCCGCCGAGTTTTTGTTCTCGGTGGGCGCCTTTTGTTTTCTGGGGGTTAGTTGAGTGGGGGTTCGCCGTGTTTCCAGATTGGGGCTTGGTAGTTGCGGCTGGTGTCGATGTAGTGCTCGGTGATGATGGCGCCGGTGTCTTTGAGTGATGTGGTGATGTGGCGGTCTCTGATGATCATCAGGACGTGGTGGCCGGTGTATTTTCGGCCCATTCCTAGGTGGTAAAGCCTGCCTGCGTAGCGGATGGTGCAGCGGCCGGCTTTGTCGACTTTGTCGTTGCGTGTACGCCATTCGTCGGTGGGGTTGTCGTCGGGGCTGGCTTTCGTGGATGCGTTGTAGACCTCGTATGGGGTGCGTCTGCCGAGGGCTCGGTGTGGGCGGTTGGTGTTGTAGTAGGCGGCGAATCGGTCGAGTTGTTGTTGTAGTTCGTCGATGGTGTTGACGGTGGGTTGGCGCGATAGCCACCGTTTGAGTGTTTGGTGGAATCGTTCGATTTTTCCTTGGGTTTGTGGGTGTCCTGGCCTGCCGTTTTTCTGTTGGATCCGGTGGTTGCGGATGAGTTTTTCGAAGGCGTTACGGCCGCCTTTTGCCCCGGCGTTGCGGGCGGTAAACACCAGCCCGTTGTCGGTGAGGGTGGATTGTGGTGGGCCGAAGTCGCTGATGAGGTGTGATAGTTCGTCGGCGACGGCAGGCCCAGAAAAGGACCGGCTGGCTGTAATGGACAGCAGCAGTCGGGAGTGGTCGTCGATGAAGTCGAGGATTTCGACGCGTCTTCCGCCGGTGAGATATGCGTGTGTGATGTCTGCTTGCCAGCATTCATTGGGGCGGGATGCTTCGAAGCGGATAAATGAGGTTCTCGGCCGCTTTTTTGGTTCTGGCTGCACGAGGCCGTGGTCGCGGAGGATGCGCACGATCGTCGAGGTAGATGGGGCATACATACCTTGTTGTTCCAGGTGGAACTGGATGGTTTCTGCCCCGGAATCCAGCCCGGAGTGGTCGAGCTGTTTGCGCATGTTGATGATGGTTTTCTTGAGCTTTTTGGATACTGCGCGTGGGTTGGAGTGCGGTGCTTTCGACTTCGGCTTTACCGCTTGTGGACCGCCAGTGTCGTAGCGGCGGAGTAAGGCGTAGACCCACTGGCGGGACACGTTGAAACGCGTAGCGACTCGAGCGACTGGTTGGTGTTGCTCACGGACAGCTTTGATGATCGCGAGATTGCGGTTCGGACTATTCATGCTGTCAACGATGAGGGTGTCAGGAAGTTTGTGTGTGAGGCTCTGATCTAGAAGGAGTTTCACCGATAATGACTACGGTGTCACCGAAGAAAAACCATGACCCGGCAAAGGTCAATGAGATCAGCGAGAAGCTGATGGAAAATCCTGAGCTCGCCAGCTTGATCAGCGAGCTGTCGGCTTCCGCTGATGATGCAAGCGAGCTGGTCAAAGGCCTGCTACAGGCATCAATCAACGCTGGTCTGCAGGCGGAGATGGATGCGCATTTGGGCTATAGCCATTCTGACCGCAAGACCAAAGCCCAAGTCGAATCCGCACAGGGCAACAATCACCGCAATGGGTCGTACACCAAGACCGTCAATTCTGGCTACGGCGCGGTGGAAGTGACCGTGCCCAGGGACCGTGCCGGCACCTTTACTCCCCGGATGGTGCCCAAGGGCGCACGCCGACTCACAGAACTCGACGACATGATCGTCTCGCTATACGCCGGCGGGATGACAGTGCGCGATATCCAGCATCACCTCGCGACCACGCTCGGGGTGGATATGAGCCCGGATACGATCAGCACCATTACCGATGCGGTGTTAGACGAGGTCATGATCTGGCAAAACCGCCAGCTCGACGAGTTCTACCCGGTGATCTTCCTCGACGCGCTACGCGTGAAAATCCGTGACGGCCACCGCGTGGTCAACAAGTCCTGCTATATGGCGGTTGGCGTCGACATGGACGGCATCAAGCACATCCTGGGATTGTGGATCGCTGAAAATGAAGGTGCCGCATTCTGGGCATCGGTCTGCGCGGATCTGGCCAACCGCGGTGTCCAGGACGTGTTCATTGTCTGCTGCGACGGGCTCAAAGGCCTGCCGGAAGCCGTGGAAGCCACCTGGCCGAATTCCATGGTGCAGACCTGTATCGTGCACCTGATTCGGGCTGCGAACCGGTGGGTGTCCTACCAAGACCGCAAAGGGGTCTCCCGGGCGCTGCGTGAGGTCTACACGGCCGCAAACGAGGACACCGCCCGTGCCGCCTTGGATGCGTTCGAAGCCAGTGAACTGGGCCGGAAATACCCGCAATCGGTCAAAGTCTGGCGCGACGCTTGGGAGCGGTTCGTGCCGTTTCTACAGTTCCCGCCGGCGGCACGCCGGGTGCTCTACACCACCAATTCGATCGAGTCGCTGAATGCTGAACTGCGTAAAGCTACCCGTAACCGCGGCCAGTTCCCGAACGATACCGCGGCGTTGAAAACGCTGTGGCTGATGATCTGCAACATCGAAGACAAGCGCGCCGCCCAGCGAGCCAAGAAAGCGAAGCGCGATATCGAATGCAACGGCTATATTGAAGGAGCGAAAGCCACCGGGTGGAAACAAGCCATCAACCAACTAGCCGTGGCTTACCCCGACCGATTCGCGGACTACTTGTAAACCAAACCCCCGCACACAAAGAATCGGACACTCTCTCGGAAGGCACCGGCTTTTGCTATAGCTCGCCCAGCGCTAAAAGCGCGAAGTTCAGCAGCACCACAACAACACAGACAACAATCCCTGCGATGACAGTGCCCCGGCTATCGCGGTAGCGGCCCATCGTCACGCGGGAGCCCGTTAGTAGAAACAGCGGCACGATGGCGAAGGGGATCCCTACGCACAACGCCGCCTGGCTCCACACCAACGCTGTCGACGGGCTAATTCCGGTGAAAATGATGAGCAATGCGGGGACGAGAGTCACCACGCGTCGCGCGACGAGCGGCACGCGCACCCGCAACAGGCCGTCCATTACCTCGCTTCCGGCATATGCTCCAACCGACGTGGATGCGAGTCCGGACGCGAGAAGCCCGATGCCGAAGACCACGCCGACGATGCTGCCCAAGTGGCCATCAATAGCTGCGTAAGCACCTTCGATGGAATCGGTGCCCTCCGCACCGAAAAGCGAGTTCGCGGCTAGAACCAGCAGCCCAATGTTGACAAGCCCGGCGAGGATAAGCGACCACGTGACGTCGTGCTTCGTCGCGCGGAGAAGCCGCGGCACCGCGCTCGGTGAGCGCTGCGGGAAACGGTGATTGACCAGGGACGAGTGCAGGTAAATGGCGTGCGGCATGACCGTGGCGCCCAGCATTGAGGCCGCGACAACCACACTGTCGCCTCCGGACAGGCGCGGGACCAATCCGTTGCCGATGTCCACTGCGTCCGGCGGGTCCACCGCGAGGCCCGCGAGGAACCCCACCGCGATGATGAGGAGCAGCCCGGTCACCACCATTTCAAAGACTCGCTGGCGCCGTCCCGCCGTCTGCAAAGCCAGCAGGACGGTGGATATCACTCCGGTAATCACACCGCCCGCAAAAAGCGGCAGGCCGAACAGCAAGTTAAGTGCGATTGCGCCGCCGATGACCTCAGCCAGATCAGTCGCCGCGGCGATGAGTTCCGCCTGCACCCAGAAAGCGATGCGCCACGGCCGGGAGAGCCGCTGCCCTATCAACTCAGGAAGGCTGTGGCCGGTGACGAGACCGAGCTTGGCCGACTGGTACTGAATGAATACCGACATTGCCGATGCCGCGACCAAGACCCACAAGAGTAGGTAACCGTAGCGAGCGCCGGCGGTGATATTCGCCGCCACGTTTCCGGGATCAACGTAGGCAACCGCAGCAACGAACGCGGGGCCCAGGAGCTTCGGGAGAGCAAAGCGCTTATCAGAGAGACGAAAGATCAGCATGGGGACGAATCTAACACGGGCCTTTTGCGAGGTGATACTCGGAGTTCAGACCATTGAACTCCCGCCAGAGTAAACCTGCCTAAAACAGAGAAAACGGCGCCGCACCCCTACAGTGCGGCGCCGCCCCTATTCCCTATCACTCACAACGGATTGGAGAACCGTTTGCCTACCCCCTAAGTAGGCGACGTGAGCAAGGCTCAGCGTAGCACCCAGATTTTTGGCCACGCCAGCACCAAAAGACCGAATACGAATGTTCCCAGCCACCTATTAACTGCGCGAATAAAAATCGCTGGGGCTTCAGGGGAATGACAGGTGTGCGCTGCGGTTTAGGCGATCTCTGTACGCTCAGACGTTTCTGCAAGCGCGGCGTCCTCGCCCGCGCGAGCCTGTCCAGCCCGCGCGAGGGCAAGCGCTCCCAGTCCGCACACCACAGCCGCGGCCAGCAGGCCGGCGGGGATCCAGAACGCGGGCAACTGCCCGGCGTTGCCCGCGGTCGTGGCCGCAGAGGTGGCCCAGTGCAGCGGGAAGAGGCCGGCGGCGGCCTGCCACGCGGTGGAAACGTCCTGCGTGGTCGCCGTCTTCCACACCCAGCCGACGATCCCGAGCTGCGCCAGCGAGTACATGCCGGCCACAATTAGCCCGACCGTGGGGCCCGCCGCCCGCAAGGTACCGCGCGTAAACACGCATCCGGCCAGGGCGGAGAGGAAGAAAATCACCCCGGCGCCCACGGCGCCGAGCGGGCGCACGCCGCTGGCGAGTACGAACAAGAGGATCTCGCCGGCGGCTGCCACACCAAAGGAGCCGGCCAGGGTGGTAGCGACACCGCGCTGTGCCTGCATCTTCGCCTGGGCCCAGCCGAGCATTGCGCCGCCGACCATGGCCACAGTGCTGATGAGCAGCGCCACGATGGGAGACACGGCGGAGCGCTGACCGCCGTCTGCGTCATCGCCTTCCTGCACCGCCGGCAGCGCGCGCTGAATGGACTCGAGGCGCGTGCGGTTATCCTCCGCCATCTTCTGGATCTTCGCCGCGCCCTCGTCGAGCTGGTCGATGCCGCTCGTGGCTTCCCCGGCCTTGCCGGTCGCGCCCTGCAGCTCGGAGTTGAGCTGTTCTGCGCCGCGCGTCGCCTCGTAGATCCCGTCGTGGTAGGCGTACCCGGAAACCGACAGCTGGTTGGCCAGCTCCCGCGAGCCGTCTTTGAGGCGCTGCAAATCGCCCTTCATGGCGTCGTCCACTTGGAAGGCATCCACTTGGTCGCGCAGGCCGTGCAGCTGGTCCTGGGCCTTCTTCGCGTCCGGGCTCTTGTTGCCGTCGAGGCCGCGGAGGGCATCATCAATCGCGGCAAGCAGTTGCCCGCGCACCGCGCCAATGCCGGCAACCTGATCCACCGCGCCACCGACCGTGTCGGCCACCTCGTTCGCCCCGGAGCCAAGCTCTCCCGTGCCTGCCTGCAACTCCTTCATGCCGGCGGCCAACTCGTTCGCGCCGTTTGTCAGCTCATCGAGCCCGCCGCCAATGCCGTCGGCGCCGTCTTTGAGCTTGTGGGTGCCATCGGCAAGCTGCTTGGCGCCGCTGGCCAAAAGGCTGGCCTGGGATTGGGCGTCGATGGCGGCGCGGCGGGCATCGACAAGCTCCTGCGTGCTCGGCCCGGAAGTCTCTGCCGTGGCCACGCTGGCGGGCGCAGCCCCCGGCTCCTCCCCCGCCGGGGTCCAGGACCGGGCCGGATCGAGGTTGGCCACGGCCGCGAGCACGGCCCCGGCGACGAGGGGGATAAGCAGCACGAAGGCCGCCAAAGCGGCGTGCTTTGACGGCCCTTGGCGGGGCGGGCGAACAGGGGTTGCGATGCGGCTATCGGTCATATCCGAAACATATCGACCCTGTTCCCCGCCGCCGGAGAGGCGCACCGATAAAGGCGTGCCGGGAGTTCACGCGAAGCTTACTTCTCCGCCATCTTCGTATCGTCCTGCTGGGAGGTGTAGAGCTCCTTGACGCGCTTGCCCAGGTTCTCGTCCACCTTGGTCCAGTACTCGTAGACCTGCTGCTCAACCTGCTCGGACACGCCCTGCATGGCGCCGGCGATGTTGTTGGCCATGCGCTCCTTGGCGTCATCGTCCAGCACGTCGCGGTACAGGGTGCCCGCCTGGATGAAGTCGTCGTCCTCCGAGTGCTGGACGTACGGCGCGCGCACCAGGTCGGTGCCGTGCGGATCCGGGTTGACGTAAAGGTCCGCGGCCTGCCCGTAGTTGTCGTGCGGGTTGGAGGTCTCGCCGTCGTCCAAGTAGCCGCCGCCCTTGGCGTAGCGGTTCGGCGAGTAGGTCGGGTCCTCCGGGGCGTTGTGGTAGTACGTCATCTGGCCCTCGTGGTTGTAGGAGTTGACCTGATCCTGCGACAGCGGCTGGTTAACCGGCAGATGCTTGTAGTTCACGCCGATGCGGTAGCGCTGCTGGTCGGCGTAGGCCACCGCGCGGGCGAGCAGCATGCGGTCCGGGGACAGGCCCACGCCCGGTACCAGGTTGCCCGGGTCGAAGGCGAGCTGCTCGACCTGCGCGTGGAAGTTCTCCGGGTTGCGGTTCAGCACGAAGTAGCCGACCGGGATGAGTGGGTAGTCCTTCTGCGACCAGACCTTGGTCAGATCGAACGGGTTGAAGCGGTAGTCCTCCGCCTCGTCGAACGGCATGATCTGCACCTTGACGTCCCAGACCGGGTAGTCGCCGCGCTCGATGGCGTCGTGGAGATCCTGGCGCATGAAGTCCGGGTTCTTGCCGGAGACTTCCTTGGACTCATCGTCAGTAAAGCAGTCCCAGCCCTGGCGGGTCTTGAAGTGGTACTTGATCCAGACCGGGGTGCCTTCCTCGTTCACCCACTGGAAGGTGTGGGAGCCGAAGCCGTCCTGGTGGCGGGAGGTCTTCGGGGTGCCGCGGTCGCCCATGAGGTACGCCACCTGGTGCGCGGACTCCGGGGTGCGGGTCCAGAAGTCCCACTGCATGTCCGCGTCACGCAGACCGTTTTTGCCCAGGCGCTTCTGGGAGTGGATGAAGTCCGGGAACTTCATTGCGTCGCGCATGAAAAACACCGGGGTGTTGTTGCCCACGATGTCGTAGTTGCCGTCCTCGGTGTAAAAGCGCAGGGCGAAACCGTGCACGTCGCGCAGGTTATCCGGGTAGCCCTTCTCACCCGCCACGGAGGAGAAACGGGCCGCCATCGGCGTCACGGTGCCCTTCTGGAAGAGCTTCGCCTTGGTGTACTTGGACACGTCCTCGGTAATGTGCAGCTCGCCGAAGGCGCCGTGGCCCTTGGCGTGCGGGATGCGCTCCGGGACCGGCTCGCGGTTGAAGTGCGCGAGCTTTTCCATCAGGTGCATGTCACTCATGACGGTTGGCCCCTGCAGGCCCTGCTGCACGGAGTGGTTTTCCGAGGCAACCGGGTTGCCGGACTCGCTGCGGACCGGGCCCTTGCCCTGGGCGCGCTCGCCCTTCTTCAGTACCTCGTCCGCGGCGGACTCGTTTGCCTGTGCTTTATCAAATTCATTGTTAGCCATATGGGAGCCAACCTCCTGAAACTAATGGAATAGAGCTATTGGCGCTCGGCCACCACAAGACTAGATACGCGCCTGTGACCCGGCAACGAAAGCAAACCTAAACCAGCCATGTCAGGGGCGGTTGGGCGCGCAGCGGCGACTGGTAAGTTTTTAGAGGTGAATTACCACTCCCCGGGCGACGACGCCTTCGTCACTGAGCTGGCCTTAAAGGCCGGCCGCGGCGACCGCGCGGCGCTCACGGAGTTCATCCGCGCCACCCAGGACGATGTGTGGCGCCTGCTGGCGCACCTTGGCGATGCCGACTTGGCCGACGATCTCACCCAGGAGACGTACCTGCGGGTCATCGACGCCCTGCCGCGGTTCGCCGCCCGCTCCTCGGCACGTACCTGGCTGTTATCGCTCGCCCGCCGCGTGTGGGTGGACAACATCCGCCGCGATATGGCCCGGCCCCGCAAGTCCCACACGCAGTACGAAGAGGCGGCCGCGCACACCTCCACCCCGGAGGATTCCGGGACCTGGAGCGAGTGGATTGATACGCGGCAGCTTCTCGATGCCCTGCCCCACGACCGCCGCGAAGCCCTCATCCTCACCCAGGTTTTGGGCTACACCTACGAGGAGGCGGCGAAAATCGCCGGCGTGCGCATCGGCACGATCCGTTCCCGCGTGGCGCGCGCCCGCAAAGATCTCCTCGCCGGCGCCGACAGTGAATCGCCGCAGCACAACAGTCGTGATTAAACTAGCGCGATGTAAGTCACTGCAATGATCGGAGCACTTTCCATATGGTTAAACGGGCTGTGGCAATTTCACTGGCCTTCATCGGCGTCGTGGTCGGCGCCGGTTTCGCATCTGGACAGGAAGCGATGCAGTACTTCGTCGCTTTCGGCGAAAAGGGCTTTTTCGGCGTCGTACTAGGCGCCGCCCTCATGATGATCACCGGCATCGCCGTCCTGCAGCTGGGATCCTACTTCCAGGCATCTGAGCACACCTCGGTCTACGAGCAGGTCGCGGGACCGGTGGTATCGAAGATCCTCGACTGGTCCACCATCCTCACGCTCTTTTCCGTCGGCTTCGTCATGTTCGCCGGCGGTGGGTCCAACCTGAACCAGCAGTTCGGGTGGCCCGTCTGGATTGGCGCGGTAGCTATGCTCGCGCTCGTCCTGCTGGTCGGGCTTTTCGACGTCGACCGCGTGACCGCCATAATCGGCACCATCACGCCGTTCCTCATCATCTTCGTCGTCCTGGCCACGACGTGGACCATCGTCACCAACGACATCGACCTGGCGTCGATGAACGACTACGCGCAGGCCAACGTGGATACCACGCTGCCGAATTGGTGGATTTCCGCGCTGAACTACACCGGCCTAAACGTGATGACCGCGGTATCGATGTCCATCGTCATTGGCGGCAACTTCTTGGATAACCGCGCGGTGGGCCTGGGCGGCATCATGGGCGGCATCGTCTACCTCGTGCTGCTGGCGCTTTTGGTGGTCTCTCTCTTCGTCGTGGCCCCGGCTGTCAACGGCACCGACATGCCGGTGCTGCAGCTAATGGAGGAAATCCACCCGACGTTGGCGTACATCATGACCTTCGTGGTCTACGGCATGGTGTTTAACACCGCGGTGGGCATGTTCTACGCGCTGGGCAAGCGCCTAACCCGCAACCACCCGCGCCGCTTCTACCCAGTCTTCGCTGCGACCTGCATCATCGGCTTCATCTTGTCCTTCATCGGCTTCCAGGACTTGGTCGGCTGGGTCTACCCCATCCTCGGCTACCTGGGCATCATCACCATCGTGGTCATGTCCATCGCGTGGCTGAAAAACCGCAATAAGCTCACCGACGAGTCCGACCGCCGCATGCGCGCCCGCACCCTGGTCAAGCGCCGCATGGATCCGCGCGAGCGCTTCACCAAGAAAAACCAGCGCGAGCTGCGCAAACTCGCCGCCGCGTCCAACATGGACACCGACGAATTCATCGATGCGGTGAAGGAAGAAATCGTCGAAGAGCTGGAAGAAGACGACGAGGTCGACTTCGACCCGGAGGACCCGGATCCGTCCGTGGTCTACGTGCAGCACACGGAACCGACCGGGCGCCAGGCCGAGTAGGCCAGCAGGAGCTTCGGTCTCACCCTCTTAGCGCAGCAGCAGCTCCGCGATCTGGATCGTGTTGAGCGCTGCGCCCTTGCGCAGGTTGTCGCCCGCCACCACGAACACCAGGCCGCGGTTGTCGTCCACGGTCTGGTCCTGGCGGATGCGGCCGACCAGCGAGTCATCGATACCCGCGACGTCGAGCGGGGTCGGCACCTCCACCACGCGCACGCCCGGGGCGTCGTGCAGCTTCGCCGCGGCGTCCTCAGCGGTCAGCGGGTTGTCGAACTCCGCGTGGATGGCCATGGTGTGGCCGGTAAACACCGGGATGCGCACGCAGGTGCCCGCCACTTTCAGCTCCGGGATTCCCAGAATCTTGCGCGATTCGTTGCGCAGCTTCTGCTCCTCGTCGGTCTCGTAGGAGCCGTCGTCGACCACGTTGCCGGCCAGCGGCAGGGCGTTGTAGGCGATGGGCGCGACGTACGGGCCGAAGTCATCGGTGTCCATCGCAGACCCGTCACGCACCAGGTCGACGTTGTATTCGCCCATATCGGCGATCTGCTTGACCAGCGCCTCCACGCCGGCCATGCCGGAGCCGGACACGGCCTGGTAGCTGGCCACGTGCAGGCGGTTGAGCCCGGCGGCGTCGTGCAGCACCTTGAGCACCGGCATGGCGGCCATGGTGGTGCAGTTCGGGTTCGCGATGATCCCCTTGGGGACCTCGCGGACCGCGTCCGGGTTCACCTCGGAGACCACCAGCGGCACGTCCGGGTCGCGGCGGAAGGCCGAGGAGTTGTCCACCACGGTCGCGCCCGCGGCCGCGAAGACCGGCGCCCACTCCTTGGACGTGGAGCCGCCGGCGGAAAACAGCGCGATGTCGACATCGGCGACGGATTCCTCGGTCACCTGCGCGAGGTCTTCCACCGTCACCTTCTCGCCGCGGAAGTCCAGCTCGGTGCCGGCAGAGCGGGCAGACGCGAAGAAGCGGACCTTGTCGGCCGGGAATTCACGCTCTTCGAGGATGTCGCGCATCACGCGGCCGACCTGTCCGGTTGCTCCAACAATGGCGAGGGTGGTCATGGGGAATTCTCCTGTTCGAATCAACGTTGTGCACTTCCAGCGTAGGCCGCAGGCGGCGGAAAATACACGAGATTACCGGGCCAGTCGCGCGCGACTGAGGCCATAAAGCCAGGGGCGTGGGAGCTCGTTACGCGCCGAGGAAGCTCTGGAGCTCGTCGGCGATGGTGCCAAGCCGCGCCGCCGCCTCATCGCGGGGCACCTGCCCATCCGCTACGGGCAGCACGACCTCGAGGTAGCACTTCAGCTTCGGCTCGGTCCCCGACGGCCGGCAGATCACCCGATCGTTATTCGCGGTGACAAAGACCATGCCATCGGTCGGCCCGATGCCCAGCTCGTCCGCCAAGAGATCGCGCGTTTCCACCACCGGCGAACCAGCGAAGGAGGTCGGCGGGGTTTCGCGCAGGGTGCGCATGTGCTTGGCGATGACCGCGGTGTCCGTCACCCGGAACGTCAACGGCCGGGTCTGGTAGAGGCCGTAGCGCGTGGCGATGCCCGCCAGGAAGTCGGCGAGTTTTTCGCCGCGCTCCTTGAGCTCACGCACCAGGCCGGCGACGATCACCGCCGCCGAGATGCCGTCCTTATCGGCCACGGCCTGCGGGTCGCAGCACAGCCCGAGCGCTTCCTCGTAGCCGTAGACCAGCCCCGGTGTCCGCGCGATCCACTTGAACCCGGTCAGGGTCGTGCGGTGTTCCAGCCCGTGCGCCGCCGCGATCTGCCCCAGCACCCGGCTGGAGACGACCGAGCTGGCCAGTACGCCCTCTGCCGTGCCGACATGACGGGAAGCATGGCGAGACGCGATGAACTCGCCGACAATCGCGCCGGTCTCGTCGCCAGTGAGCTGCCGCCAGCCGGTTTCCTCTTGGGTTCGTCCCCGGTTCGGAAGCGAACCGGGAACGGCCACCGCGCAGCGGTCCGTGTCCGGGTCGAGCGCGATGATGACGTCCGCGCCGACCTTGCTGGCGTGCGCTTTCGCGAGGTCCAGGGCGCCGTCTTCCTCTGGGTTGGGGAAGGACACGGTGGGAAAGTCGCCGTCCGGCTCGGCCTGTTCGGGTACCAGCGACACGCGCACCCCCGCCTGCGTGAGGGCACGCTCCGCCAGCGCCGCGCCCACGCCGTGCATGGCGGTCAGCGCCACGGTGACTTGCGGATCCGCTTGCGCCGAATCTGCGCGGCCGGTGATCTCCGCAGCGCGCTCCAACACCCGCGCGACATAGGCGTCGCGGGTGTCTACGTTCTCGATGCCCGCGGTCGCAGTGGGCACCTCGTCGGCGAACGGCGCGGCGGAAATAGCGGCCGCGATCTCTTTGTCCGCCGGGGAGATAAGCTGCACGCCTGCGGCGTTGCCGGTGGCGATGCGCCCGCCGAGGTAGACCTTGTAGCCGTTGTCAGCGGGCGGATTGTGGGAGGCGGTGACCATGATCCCGGCATCGGCACCCAGCTCGCGCACGGTAAACGCGGTCAGCGGCGTTGGGTTCTGCGGCGGCAGGACGAGGGCGCGCCCGCCCGCCCCGGCTACGGCGCGGGCCGCGTCGCCGTAGAACTCGGCAGATCCGTGGCGCGCGTCGCAGCCGATGACGACGACGGGGCAGTCGACCTGCTCGTTCAGCCACGCCATGAGCCCCGCGGTGGTGCGCAGGACAACCGCGCGGTTGAGCTGCGACTCGCCCGGCCCCACCGCGGCGCGCAGCCCGGCGGTGCCAAAGGCAAGCGGGCCCGCGAAGGCGCGCTGGAGGGATTCCTGGTCGTCGCACGCGATCCAGTCGAGCACCGCCGCGCGCGTGGCCGGATCGGGATCGTGCTCCGCCCACTGACGCGCCGCGCGTACCGTCGCGGCCGCCGCCTCCGCGCCCATGGCTAGGACTCGTCCAGTTCGCTGAGGATAGACACCGTGGCGGATAGCCCCAGGCGGGACGCGCCCGCGTCCACCATCTCCTGGGCGGCCGCGGCGGTGCGGATGCCGCCGGAGGCCTTGACGCCCAGGCGGTCGCCCACGGTCTCGCGCATGAGGGAGACCGCGTCCGTCGTCGCGCCGCCGGCCGGGTGGAAGCCGGTGGAGGTCTTCACAAAGTCTGCCCCGGCCGCCTCCGCGGCCTTGCACGCGGCGACGATCAGGTCGCGGTCCAGCACGGCGGTTTCCAAGATGACCTTGAGCACCACGTGCGGCACCGCGTCGCGTACCGCCTGAATGTCTTCCTGCACCTCGTCGAAGCGCCCCTCCAGGGCCAGCCCGAGGTTCATAACCATATCGATTTCCTGCGCGCCATCGTCCACGGCGCGGGCGGCCTCCACGGCCTTGACCTCAGACTTCACCGCGCCGGACGGGAAGCCGACGACGGTAGCGACGTGCACGCCCTCCGGCACGTCGACGGACAGCTGGGACGGCGAGACGCAGATGGAATAAGTGCCCCACTCCCCGGCTTCACGCGCCAGCTGCTCGACCTGCTCGCGCGTTCCTTCCGGCTTGAGGAAGGTGTGATCGATCATCTGGGCGAGCTCATCGCGCAACAGTTGAGACATTTGGCAATACTCCTGAAATACAAGCGTTAGTGGTTAGCCACCGAGTCGACACCGGCGCGCTTTTCGCGGCCATACATTACTCGGTCGGCGAAGAAGTAGACGAGTGCACCAGCCAGGGCGATGAACGCAAGCACCCACAAAATGGCGTTGAAGCTCATGGACGTGCCCATCATGAAGAAGGTGTAGGCGATGCCGAGCGGGATGCCGATGTTGATGGTCAGGTTGTAGAAACCGATGGCCACGCCGGACTTTTCAGGCCGGATGTTGGACAGCGCGGTGTTGACCAGCGGGGCGTAGATGAGCGAGAACCCGGAGGCGAACAAGGTGATCGACACGATGGCGATGGCCAGGTGGATCTGGATCGCCAGCGCGCCCATGACCAGCGCGCCGATGATGAGCCCGAGGGCGGTGAAGATGGTGGCGCGGGAGGACATGAGCTTGCCGATGCGCCCGGAGAAAATGCCGACCAGGATGGCGCAGGTATACCCCGGGATCATCAGGTAGGCGGAGTTCGCCTGGTTGAGCCCGTGGAAGTGCTCCGCCGCGAACGGCAGCAAGACGATGTAGCCCAGCTGCGTGGAGTAAACAATAAGGACCATCGTGATGGCGAAGACGTAACGGCCGTTAGCGAAGAACTCCGGCCGCACCAGCGGCTTGCGGGCGGCCTTGATCCACATCGCGAACAGGCCAATCATCACCGCCGCGGCGGCGAGCAGCAGCCACCGCGCCCATGCCGGCAGGAAGTCCTGCAGGCAGAGGATGAGCCCGGTGGTGGCCACGCCGATGAGGAACAGGCCGACGATATCCAGCGAGGAACCGCGGGTGTAGTCGTTGGGCACCTGCTTGACGATGAAGGGCACCGCCACCAACAGCAGCAGCGGAACCAGGAACATCACGCGCCAGCCGATGTAGGTCGAGATCGCGCCCGAGGTCAGCGCGCCGATCAGGAGTCCGGCCTGGAAGGCGGCTGTGGAAAAGCCCAGGTACTTCTTCTGTTCCTTCTCCGGCAGGTTCTTTGTCACGTAGATGACGTACAGGTTTTCCGCCGCGGCGAGCCCGCAGGTCTGGATGAGGCGGCCCAGCAGTACGAGCCAAAAGGCCGTGGCCACAAAACCGAGCAGTGAGCCCACCGTCACCAGCACGATGGAAAAGAGCATGAGTTTGCGCACCGAGAAGACATCGGCAAGCGCGGCGTAGACCACCGCGAAGATGCCGATGATGACGCCGGCGAGCGACGCCTGCAGGGACGCGGTCTCCCCGTCGACGCCGAGACCCGCGGCCATGGGGCCGGTCATCGTCTTGAAACCGTTGTCCACGATGAGGCTGAAGACCATCGTGAACAGCAGGACCGGTACCGCTGCCTTGATGGTGTCGAGGGATGCTTTCTTACCGGTGCCGTTCAACTCGGCCATGTCCACACGCTTTCTCTTCGGGGTTTAGACGGTGACGTCCGCCAGCGGTAGCGCGAGCTCCATCATCTCGGTGAAGGCGTTCTGCCTCTCCTCGGCGGTGGTCTGCGCTCCGGTGTACAGGTTGTCGGACACGGTGAAGACGCCCAAGGCATCCACACCCGCGTACGCGGCGATGGAATACAGCGCTGCCGACTCCATCTCCACGCCGAGCACGCCCATGCGTGACCAGCGGTCGGTGGCGGTGTCGTCGGCGTTGTAGAACATGTCGGAGCTCAAGATGGTGCCTACGTGCAGCTGGGCGGAGAGATCCGGGGACTTTTCCGCGCCGTCCATAAACGCCTTGAGCAGGCGCCACGACGCGGTCGGGGCGAACGTGCCCGGCAGGTTGTACTGGCTCAAGAAGTTCGAATCCGTCGACGCCGAGGCGGCCACGATGATGTCGTAGAGGTCAATGTCTTTTTGCATCGCGCCGATGGACCCAACGCGGATGACCTTCTTCGCGGAAAAGAAGTTGATGAGCTCCGAGGCGTAGATGCCGATGGACGGCATGCCCATCCCGGACCCCATCACCGAAACCGGGGTGCCGTTGTAGGTGCCGGTAAAGCCCAACATGTTGCGGACCTCGTTGAACTGGACCGCGTCGTCCAAGTACGTGTCTGCGATGAACTTCGCGCGCAGCGGGTCGCCGGGCAGCAAGACGGTCTCAGCGATGTCGACGCCGCGGGGGTTGATGTGGGGCGTGGAAGTGGTGTCCGCCATTTAGCGCCCCGTTCCAGCGTAGACCTTGGCCACCTCGTCGCCGCCCAGGTCGAACTTGTCGTGCAGGGCGCGCGCGGCCTCGTCGATGCTCGACTCGCGGGTCAGCACCGAGATGCGGATCTCGGAGGTGGAGATGAGCTCCATGTTGACCCCGCAGTCGCGCAGCGCCTCGGTGAAATCGGCGGTGACCCCCGGGTGCGACTTCATGCCGGCACCGACCAGGGACACCTTGCCCACCTGGTCATCGTAAAGCACCTCGCCCCAGTCGTTTTCCTTCTGCAACTCGGTGAGGATCTCCACGGCACGGGGGCCATCGCCCCGCGGGCAGGTGAAGGTGATGTCGGTGCGGCCGTCCTCCACGGAGGAGACGTTCTGCAGCACCATGTCGATGTTGATTTCGGCGTCCGCGATGGCGCGGAAGATGATGGACCCTTCCCCCGGCTTGTCCGGGATGCCCAGGATGGTGACCTTGGCCTCGGAGTTATCGGTTGCCACGCCAGTCAGTACTGCTTCTTCCACGGGAATATCCTCCATCGATCCGGCGACCAGAGTGCCGGGGTCATTGCTGTATGAAGACCGCACGCGCAGCGGAATGTTGAACGCGCGGGCGTATTCGACGCTGCGCAGGACCAGGATCTTCGATCCCACGGCAGCCATTTCGAGCATTTCCTCGAAGGAAAGCTTCTCAATCTTGCGGGCGTTCGGCACGATGCGCGGATCGGCGGTGTAGACGCCGTCGACGTCCGAGTAGATCTCGCACACGTCCGCGTTCAGCGCTGCGGCCAGCGCCACCGCGGTCGTATCCGAACCGCCACGGCCCAGGGTGGTCACGTCGCGCGATTCCTTGTTCACTCCCTGGAAGCCGGCGACGATGCACACCCGGCCTTTGTCCAGCGCCTCGCTGATGCGGCCCGGGGTGACATCGATGATGCGCGCGTTACCGTGCCGGTCGGTGGTGAGAACGCCGGCCTGCGAGCCGGTGAATGAGCGCGCCTCGGCGCCCAGGGATTCCACCGCCATGGCCACCAGCGAGTTGGAAATGCGCTCGCCGGCGGTGAGCAGCATGTCGAGCTCGCGCTGCGGCGGGACCGGATTGACCTGCGCGGCCAAGTCCAGCAGGTTGTCCGTGGTGTCTCCCATAGCGGAGCACACCGCGACAACGTCGTTTCCTTCCTTCTTTGTGGCCACGATGCGCTCTGCTACAGCACGGATGCGTTCTGCGGATTCCAGGGAGGATCCGCCATATTTCTGGACGACGAGCGCCACGCCACCAACCACCTCTCCGGGGTAGGTCAATCGAAGTTCTTTCGGTCTTTGACGGGTATCAATCGTAGCGCGCGTCACGTCCCGGCAAGGCCAGCGCGCGGAAATTTCTTTCAGCCGATGCCGGGTTTTGCTCCCCGCGGCGCTACGGTGGACAACCGTGCTTTCGAATTTCGTCGCCGTGGCATTCGCGCTGGCATCGGCGGTTGTCATCGCCTGGGGCACCGTCGTGCGCCACCGCATTGCTCTCGACGCGACGTCGGCGGTCTTGCGCACCGCCATCCGCCAGCCTCTGTGGTGGGTAGGCACCCTAGCGGCGGTGGCGGGCTACACCCTGCAGGTCGTGGCCCTAGGTTTTGGCACCCTGCTCATCGTGCAGCCGGTGCTCATGCTCTCGCTCATGTTCACCCTGCCGCTGTCCGCGTGGTACGCCCACCGGCGCATGGCCCGGCGCGACGTGGCGTGGTCGCTGGCGCTCACCGTTGCGGTGGCGGTCATGGTCGTGTTGGGCCGCCCCTCGCACGGGCTGGTGCAGCCGCCACTCGACCGCTGGCTGCCCGCCCTTGGGGTGGGGCTCGTGGTCATGGCCGCCCTCATCGGCACCGCGCAGCTGGGCAAGGGCAACCGCGCGCTGCTGTTGGGCACGGCCTGCGGGTGCCTGTACGGGTACGTCGCGGTGCTGAGCAAGGCCGTGGTGGACATCTTCACCTCGGCTGGGCCTGTCGCCCTTCTGGGGTCGTGGGAGTTTTACGCGCTGGTGATAAGCGCCGGCGCGGGTACCGTGCTGCAGCAGTACTCGTTCAACGCCGGCCCGCTGACGTATTCGCTTCCCGCCATGACGATCGTGGAGCCCATCGTCGCGTTCGCGCTGGGATACGCGGTGCTGGACGAGCAGTTCGCGGTGGAGACCACGCTGGGGTGGTGCGTCATGGCCATTGCGTTGGCCACGATGATCGCCGGGACCATCGCGCTGTCGCGCCAGTCCGAAAAAGCGGCGGTCTAGGAAAAGCGGCGGTCTAAGCGGACCGTTTTAGATCGCCCACTCGAAGACCGCCAGCATGTAGGCGGAAAACCACGCGCCAAATAGCACCCACGCCGCCACCGCGCACCAGGCGCCCCGGCGGACGCGCCGCGGCCCGGTGACTGCCTGGGCAACGTAAGGGATGGCCAGCACCACCGCGGGGAGCAGCAGCCGCGGGCGCGAGTGCATAATCCCGTCGGAGAGCAGGACGTTGGCGATAAGCGCTGCCACAAACAGCCACACCGGCCACGGGACGCGGCGCCAGGTGGCGGCGAGCAGCAGCGGCGCGGCGACGATGGCCAGGCAGCTCAGCAAGTAGCCGGCGTTGTCCGCCGTGGTCGCCTGCGTCCACACCCACTTCACCGTGGACACCCCGAAGTCAAAGCTGGAGTTCCAATGCTCCTGCTGGGTACCGAAGTAACCGCCGACATCGCCAAGGTGCGCGTTCGCCCACGCGAGGTATCCCACGAGCGGCAGCGGGGAGATGACCAGGCCCGCCCAGGCCCGCCACTCGGTGCGCCCCCACATGAGCACCGTGACCGCGAAGGCGGCGATGAGGTCCACCGCGGTCAGCCGGGTGGCGGCCGCCGCGGCGGTCAGCAGCCCGGCCAGAAGCCACCGCCTATCGCACAGCGCCACCAGGGCCCACAGGCACAGCGCGCCGAAAAGCGCCTCGGTGTACGGCATGGCAAAGACGATTGCCATCGGGGCGCTGGTCACCACTACCGCCGCCGCGGTCTGCGCCGCACGATTGTCGCACCACTGCGGGCGCAGGCGGGCTGCCAGCGCCATTGCCGCGCCCGCGAGCGCGACCGTCGCCGCGATGCTCACCAGAACGGCCGCGACCAGTGGCGGGACACCCAGCCACGTCACCGCGCGGACCAAGAAGGGATACCCAGGGAAAAACGCCATTGTGTAGTGGTGCACGGGCCCGTCGACGGCGAGATCGTCTGGGAAGTAGCCGTGCTCCGCGATGGCGAGGTAGTACCGTGCGTCCCACTTGGTAAGCAGGCCCCGCGTCGCATCGTCATTCGCGTGCGCGAACAGTGCCAACATGAGGATGCGCAGCACCGCCCCGGCCACGGCCACGCCGGTGGCGATGAGCCAGCCCTCCGCGCCCAGGCGGGATGCGGTGGTGCGCGGCGAGGCTAAGGCCGGCTCCGCCGACCGGGTAGCTGGAGGGGTAATCGGGGTCTTCACCCGGACAATCGTAGCGGCGCACCCAGAAACGCCCCACCCCGCAAAAACCAACCCATTTCCCACCTTATGAAACAAAATCGGCGATCGGTTGTCACTGTATGGAACCGACTGTAGGCTGTGCCACATGATTTCGCGGTACAACGTTTCCACCCTCCTCCTTATGTGCCGCGGCGGGAACCCATCCCGGGACTGAAACAAAAAGCCGTTGCCGGATCCCACGCGGTCCGCGCACACGCAGATTTCGGTTCCGCGCACTAGCGGTCGGCATCCCGTCGCGGAGAGCAGCCACGTCGCGCCTTTCCCTTGCGCGGCCTCGCTGACTGCGCACACACACCCGAACACACACCTGCCGAATGCTCACCGAAGTAAAGGAGCCGTGATCTGCCATGCCCCCGAGCGATTCCTATATCTCCGCCCCGCGCGAAATCACCACGCCGACCGGCCCTCCCCGGCCCGATCAGCCCGCGTGGAACAAGCAGCGCGGATCCCAGATGCCGGTCGACCGCTACCAGCCGTTCGCGGTTGAGGTGGAAGACATCACCCTCCCGGACCGCACGTGGCCTGATAAGAAGGCGACCCATGCGCCACAATGGTGTGCGGTGGACCTGCGCGACGGCAACCAGGCCCTCATCGACCCGATGAGCCCGGAGCGCAAGCTGCGCATGTTCCAGCTCTTGGTCAAGATGGGCTACAAGGAAATCGAGGTCGGCTTCCCCTCCGCCTCGCAGACGGACTTCGACTTCGTGCGCGAGATCATCGACAGGGATCTCATCCCAGACGATGTGTCCATTCAGGTCCTGGTCCAGTCGCGCGAGCACCTCATCCGCCGCACGTTTGAGGCCTGCGAGGGCGCGAAGAACGTCATCGTGCACTTCTACAACTCCACCTCGAAGCTGCAGCGCCGCGTGGTCTTCCGCAAGGACAAGCCCGCCATCAAGAAGCTGGCCACGGACGCCGCGCACCTGATCAAGGAGATCGCGAAAGACTACCCGGACACGAACTGGCGCTGGCAGTACTCGCCGGAATCGTTTACCGGCACCGAGCTGGAGTTCGCCGCGGAGGTCTGCGACGCGGTCGTCGACATCATGGCCCCGACCCCAGAGGACCCCATCATCATCAACCTGCCGTCCACGGTGGAGATGATCACCCCGAACGTCTACGCGGATTCCATCGAGTGGATGCACCGCCGCCTGGCCCACCGCGAGTCCATCATCTTGTCGCTGCACCCACACAACGACCGCGGCGAAGGCATCGCGGCGGCGGAGCTCGGCTTCCTCGCCGGCGCCGACCGCATCGAGGGCTGCTTGTTCGGCAACGGCGAGCGCACCGGCAACGTCGACCTGGTCACCCTGGGATTGAACCTGTTCACCCAGGGCGTGGACCCGCAGATCCACTTCTCCGATCTGCCGGAAATTAGGGAGACGGTGGAGTACTGCAACCAGATCCGCGTCCACGAGCGCCAGCCCTACGGCGGCGACTTGGTCTACACCGCCTTTTCCGGCTCCCACCAGGACGCCATCAACAAGGGCTTGGACGCGATGGCCGACCAGGTCCAGCCCGGCGCGATCAACACCGACGTCACGTGGGAAGAGCTGCGCGACACTGTCTGGGAGGTGCCGTACCTGCCCATCGACCCGAAGGACGTGGGCCGCGATTACCAGACGGTCATCCGCGTCAATTCCCAGTCGGGCAAGGGCGGCATCGCCTACATCATGAAGACGGACCACGGCATGAACCTGCCGCGGCCAATGCAGGCGGAGTTTTCCGCCATGGTCCAGGAGGTCACCGACTCCCAGGGCGGCGAGGTGAACGCGCAGCACATGTGGGAGATTTTCTCCCGCGAGTACTTGGAGCGCACCACCCCGCTGGATGACTTGTGGTTCCGCGTGGACACCACGGTCACCGAGGGCGCGGACATCGATCTGCGCGCCGAGGTGGACTTCCACGGTGAGCGCACCGAGATCACCGGCCACGGCAACGGCCCGATCGCCGCCTACGCCAACGCTCTGGAGTCGCTGGGCATCGATGTGGAGGTTCGCGACTACTTCCAGCGCGCCCGCACCGCCGGCGACGACGCCGAGGCTGCCTGCTACATCCTCGCCGATGTGAAGACCTCCGGGTCGACGACGGGGACGACCACCGTGTGGGGTGCGGGCATCGCCGGCTCCACCACGGCGGCCTCTCTGCACGCCATCAATTCGGCGGTCAACCGCGCCGTGGCCGACAACTAGACCGTCGCCGATAACGTGCTGGTGGTGCACTAAGCTGTAGGCGATGACCACGACGACCGACTCCCCCGCGGGCAACGGCCCCGCAGGCTCCAAAGGCTCCGAGCTCCATCCCAAGGAGCAGGAGCGTCGGGCTGCCGTTGCCGCCTTTCCGTATGCCGCGGTCACAGTGCAGACCACCGGCATCCACCCCGCGACGGGCCGGATGGTCTCCATCGACATCGTCACCTGCACCGCCAGCGGTGAGACCGGGGAGGTCTTCCACGCCGTCTTCGATCCGAACTGCGATCCGGGGCCGAAGCACCAGCACGGCCTGAGCCGGGAGGAGATCTCCGACGGCCAGCGTTTCTCCGCGGTGCTGAAGACGCTGGACCGGCTTCTCGATGACCGCGTGGTCCTCGTCCACGACGCCCCGTATACCTGGGGATTTATCGTCTCCGAGGCCCGCCGCGCCTTGACGGCGGCCGCCCGCCACAACCGTTCGCGCTCCCGCGGGCGGGGGCGAGGCCGGCGCCGCCGGCAGAAGGTCGGCCACGTGCCCGCGCCGGAGCGCATCATCGACACGCTGGCCAGCGCCCGCCGCCACGCCGTTAAGCTCGACGACACCCGCCTGGGGTCGGTCGCCCGGCACTGCGGGGTGCTCGTTCCCAGCCCCGTGGCCACCCGGGAGCGCATGGGCGTACCGGAATCGCAGACCTCCCGCGAAGACTCCGAAACGCTCATTAAGCTGTGGCTGTGCCAGCGCGACAAGGGCGCGGACACCCTCGCGCAGCGCTCCCCGGATGAGCTGCGCGCCGATCGTTTCGGTCTGCAGCGTTCCGCCGTGCGTGTCGATGCCGCCGAGGCTCCCCGCATCCACACCAACCCGGGGCGTTACGAGCCGGGCAAGGAGCTGCGCCGCGGGATGGAATTCGTCGTGGCCCCGGAAATCAGCATGGACCCCAACGACGTCATCGAGCCCGCCATCCGCGCGGAGCTCAACTACTGCGAGAAGCTTTCGCGGGAAACCTCCGTGGTGGTGTGCAACCAGACCACCGAGCTGACCGGAAAGGCCATGCACGCCCAGCGCAAGGGCATACCGCTGCTTTCCGATGCCGCCTTTATCGCCGCCCTCGAGCGCATCAAGGAAGCGCTCCCCAGCGATGAGGACGATCCCGCCACGTCCCGCACGGCCCCGCGGGCGCCCCACCGTCGTTCCTCCCGCGCGCAACCTAGCGGTAATCAGGCTGCAGGCAACAAGCCGGCCAGCGATTTGGACAGTAAAGAGGACAACGGCGGCCCCGGGAACCGGCCCAACCACCGGCGCGGGAAGCGCAACCGGCGGCGCCGCGGCAAAAACCGCGGGCGCCCCCAGGCCCAGAAGGGTACTCAGCCGCAGGGAGACAACGAGGGCAACGGGAAGAAGGATTCCCGCGGCGACGACAACGCGCCACACTCCCCTAAGCCCAAGCGGCGTCGGCGGCGCCGCGGCGGCCGGCGCAACCGCGGGGGCAAAGGCCAGCACCACAACCGGGGTACGCAGCACGGCGAGTAAACCGATCGTCAGCGGGGCCTAGGGAAATACCGGTGTTGCGGCGTCACGTCGCTACCCTAAGGGGCATGAGTTTTCACCTTCCTGGTCCGCTGCGCCGACTGCGCACCCAGACCGCGACGACTGCCGCGCACCTAGCCACGAAGGCATCCCGCGCTACGGGCCGCGGTGCCGGCGGGATGATCGGTGGCCTGATCGCGGGCGCCATCGACCCGGACATCATGGCCTCCCTCGGCGGCGGGCGCCCGGCGGTGTTGGTCACCGGCACCAACGGCAAGTCCACCACCACGCGCATGCTTGCCGCGGCGCTGCGTAAGGACTGGACGGTAGCCACCAACGACGGCGGCGACAACATGGACGCCGGGATTATCTCCGCGCTGATGGCCAACAAGGACGCCTCCACGCTCGTCCTCGAGGTCGACGAGCTCCACGTCCCGCACGTGGCCGACGCACTCAATCCCACCGCGCTGGTGCTGCTCAACCTCTCGCGCGATCAGCTCGACCGCGTCGGTGAGATCAACAAGATCGAGCGCGCCCTGCGCGGCGCGGTAGAAGCGCACCCGGAGATGACCGTCATCGCCAACTGCGACGACGTGCTCATGACGTCCGTGGCTTATGACACGCCGAACGTCGTGTGGGTTTCGGCCGGCGCCGGCTGGCTGGGCGATTCGGTTACCTGCCCACGCACCGGTGGGCACATCGTCCGCACCGATGACGACTGGTACGCGGTGAAAAAGCTTCCCGATGGCCGCGAGTTCCGCCGCCCCGCCCCGACCTGGTCGGTGGATGCGGACAAGCTTTCCTCCCCCGACGGCGATTACGACCTCAACCTCACCCTGCCGGGGCGGGCGAACCGCGGTAATGCGACCCAGGCCGCCGCGGCGGCGGTCACCGCTTTCGACTCCGACCTGGAGCGCATCCTCCCGGAGATCGAGGGCATTGACGATGTCGCCGGGCGCTACTCCACCATCACCTACGGCGACCACGAGGTACGCCTGCTGCTGGCCAAGAACCCGGCCGGCTGGCAGGAGGCGCTGTCCATGGTGGACCGCGACGCCGACGGCCTGGTTATCGCGGTCAACGGCCAGGTGGCCGACGGCGTGGACATGTCCTGGCTGTGGGACGTGAAGTTCGAGGACTTCGGGGATCTCGCGGTGAAGGCTGCCGGGGAGCGCGGCACGGATCTCGCCGTCCGGCTCGTTTACGCGGACATCACCCACGAGCTCATCCCGTCCCCGCTCAAGGCGATCGAGGCCTGCCCGGCCGGCCGCGTTGAGGTGCTGGCCAACTACACCGCGTTCCGGGATCTGAAGAAGGATCTGGAGCGCGCCGCCAACGAGGAGAAGAAGGAGTCCCGCCGTGGCTAACACGCTTACTATCGGCCTGGTCCTGCCGGACGTACTGGGAACGTACGGCGACGACGGCAACGCCCTGGTCCTGCGCCAGCGCGCCCGCCTGCGCGGCTGGGACGCGGAGATCCGCCCCATCCGCCTCGGCGAGCCAGTGCCCGAGTCCCTCGACATCTACACCTTGGGCGGTGGCGAGGACTCCGCGCAGATCCTGGCTGCGGAGCACCTCATCTCGGACGGCGGGCTGACCCGCGCGGCGCAGGCGGGCTGCCCCATCTTCGCGGTGTGCGCGGGACTGCAGGTGCTCGGCGAGTCCTTCCGTGCCTCCGGGCGGGTCATCGATGGCGTGGGGCTTATCGATGCCACCACGTCCCCCCTCGCCGAGCGCGCCATCGGAGAGGTGGCCTCCGCGCCGGTCACGGACGGCTCGCCGATTACCGCCGAGCTCACAGAACCGCTCACCGGCTTTGAAAACCACCTCGGCGCCACCATCCTGGGCCCGGCGGCGCGCCCGCTCGGCACGGTGCGCACGGGCACCGGCAATGCGGATCAGGCCGCCACGGCCGACCTGCGCGACGGCTCCGCGCAGCGCACCTACGAGGGCGCTGTCCAGGGCTCGGTCATCGCCACCTATATGCACGGCCCGGCCCTGGCCCGTAACCCGCAGCTTGCCGATGCCCTCCTTGCCCACGCCACCGACCAGAAGCTCGGCGACCTCGAGCCGCTCGATCTCCCCGCGGTCGATCAGCTGCGCAAGGAGCGTCTGGGTTAAAAGGCAGATCATCTGCTCCGAAATTTCAGCTGGCTGCGCACGTCAGTAGCGAAGCCAGCCAACTGTTGCTCCGTGTGGGTCGCCATAACGGTGGCGCGAATGATGGCCTCGCCGCGGGGCACGCTAGGCCACCGGATCGCCGGGGCGAACCAGCCGCGCGCCCGAAGCCGGTCAGCCGCTGCTACCGCGTCCTTTTCTCCACCCACGGAGATGGGGACAATCGGCCCACTGTACGGGCTCTGAAATCCCAGGCGATCACGCAGGAACTGCGTGTTGTACCGCAATCGCTCCACGAGCTCGTTGGACTCTTCGAGAGTGTTCAGCGCAGTGACAATGGCTGCGCACACACTGGGACTGAGCGACGTGGAGTACACAAACGATCGGGCCTGCTGGCGCAGTAGCTCGGCAAAGTTCGAACCGGTAAGCACGCAGCCTCCCTGCGCGCCCAACGCCTTGCTGGCCGTGGCCACCACGATGTCGGGCTTTTCCTCCATGCCGAAATACTCGGCCGTGCCGCGCCCTTGATCACCGAGCGTTCCAATCGCGTGCGCATCGTCAACCATCAGTACCGCCCCGTGCGCGCGGCACACCTCCACAAGATCCGGCAACGGGGCGACGGTCCCGTCCATGGAGAACAGACCATCGGTAACCACCACCGTGTGAGGAGTCGCACGCTCCTTAAGAGCCGCAGCTACGGCCGACACGTCGCGGTGAGCCACTACCCTGACCGTCGCGCCACGCGCTTTGGCTAAGCGGCACCCATCGATAATGCTGGCGTGGTTTTTCGCATCGGAAATGATGGTGGTCTCCGGCCCAGCCACGGCCTGCAACACGGAGATATTCGCGTCGTATCCGCTGGCGAACAAGACGCCGTCGGGGTAACCCACAAAACGGGAAAAGGCCTTCTCTGCTTCGGCATGCACCGAGGTTGAGCCAGTCGTTAGCCGGGATCCTCCGGATCCGACCCCATACCGCTCTAGCGCACTCCTTGCTGCACGAATGACCCGCGGATGGGTAGAAAGCCCGAGATAGTTCGACGAGCTTAAAAGAGTGAATTCCTCGGCATCTATCTCAACGACCGGGTCCTGCGCCGTGGACAACGTGGCAGGCCGGCGTACAAGCCCCGCAGCGCGCCAGTGTTCTAACCGCGCTGCCGCCCATTCCTCCAGAGCCACTACTCCCCGATCCCCTCGACCAACACTGGCGCGCTTTCAAGGTAAGTAATGAGCCCATCCACGTCGTCGCTGCGGCAGAGGAAAGCGCGACCGCCCCGGTGGGAACCGCGCCTTTTAATGTTCGGAATGCGGTGATAGCCACCGTCATCCGCCACATACCCCGTCGTGTAGTCCGGATCGTCTGAGATGCAGACCTCCGCAATGATGTCGGGATGACTCAATACCTTTGTCGCCAGCACGATGGCCTCGCGGGCGGCACTTTTTAACGGCACGTCGCGCACCGTGCCGACATCGGCAGCCGCGGCGTCAGTATCCGCTTCACCCATGCGGGACACCCGAACGCCGCGCTGCAGGTCGGGCTCAAGGCGGGCGGCGGTGTCGGCATCGACAAGCATGGCGCCGCGCATAGTGCGTACGCGAATGAGATGCTCCCACACCTGTTGTGCATGCGGCGTGTGCTTTTCCAGCAGCTCCACCACCACGTGCCGCGCGTGACGGGTGTCCCTAGTTCCCATATCCACCACCGGCAGCGCCTTCACGCGCCGCACCGCAGCGGGATCTACACGGTCAACGGAGATGGTGATACTGCCCGGCTCACCCTTCGGGTGACACAACGCCCTTTCCACCATCTGGTGCGCGAGCCGGCCGAGCTGTGTCGCCGGAACAATATTTTCCGCCCCAGAGATATGCCGGCCGTCTTCTGCGGCACGCATTCGAACCGAATAGATAGACACGGACGTAGTGTATATACCGCCCTTGTACAGTGTTCAATTATGCCGTTGAACACTAGCAATAGAGATCCCCGCACGCCCTTACAACAACGTTTGGGCCCAGCCGACGTGAGCGCTATGGACACCGCCCACATCTGGCACCCGTACGCCCCTGCTGGCGTCAGCAATTACCCCGTCGCCTCCACGGAGGGGGTGTACCTGCAGCTTGCCGATGGCCGCCGCCTCATCGACGGCATGAGCTCCTGGTGGGCAGCCGCCCACGGGCACAGCCACCCGCGGCTAGTGGAAGCGGCAAAGGAGCAGATCAATGCGATGAGCCACGTTATGTTCGGCGGGCTTACCCATGAACCGGCCGCGCGGCTCACCTGCAACCTCCTCGAGCTCACCGGCCACGTTTACGACCAAGTCTTCTACGCCGACTCCGGTTCCGTGAGCGTCGAGGTAGCACTCAAAATGGCGTTGCAGTACCAGCGCGGGCGCGGCCACCCGGAGCGCGATACCTTCCTTACCTGGCGCTCCGGCTATCACGGCGACACGTTCGCGGCGATGAGCGTGTGCGATCCGGACGGCGGGATGCACTCCCTGTGGCGCGGCATCCTCGCCCAGCAAGACTTCGCCCCGGCGCCGCCGATTGCGGGATCGAGCGAGACAGAGATTCGCGATTACCTCGAATCCTTCGAGGACATGGTGACGGACCGAACGGCCGCCGTCATCATCGAGCCGGTCGTGCAGGGGACCGGTGGCATGCGGTTCCATGACCCCGCCGTCGTCCGCGGCGTCCGGGAGATCTGCGACCGCCATGACATCCTGCTCATCGCCGACGAGATCGCCACCGGATTCGGCCGCACCGGCCAGCTTTTTACCACCTTGAGCAACGACATCGAGCCGGACATCCTGTGCGTGGGCAAGGCTCTGACCGGTGGGTTCTGCACCCTCGCGGCGACGCTCACCACCCGCCACGTGGCCGCCACCCTGGAACCCGCCGCCATCATGCATGGGCCCACCTTCATGGCCAACCCGCTCGCCTGCGCCGTCGCCGCGGAAGCCACCGCCATCGTTGCCGAAGGGGCATGGGAAACCCAGGTCCCCGCCATTGAAGAAACGCTGGCCACCTCCCTCGAGGCGGCGCGGGGGCTTCCCGGCGTCACCGATGTTCGCATCAAAGGCGCCATCGGCGTGGTGGAAATGGACCACGCGGTGGATATGGCCACGACGACCCAGGCGGCCATCGACAAGGGCGTATGGCTGCGCCCCTTCGGCCGACTCATCTACGCCATGCCGCCGTTTATTTGCACGAGGGAAGAAACCGAGCGCATCGCAGCCGCCATCGTCGCCGCGGTTCGCGCGGAAGGGGCAAAGAACGCGTGATTGTTTTCGTTACGGGCACCGGAACGGACATCGGCAAGACCGTCGCCACGGCGGCACTCGGGGTAAAGGCCCGCGCAGAAGGCCTCGACGTCACCGTGGCCAAACCTCTGCAGACCGGTGAGCCGGACGGGCGCGGTGACGCGGCGACGATCGAGACGCTGACCGGCCTTCACACCATCGAGATGCGCCGCTACCCGGAACCGCTCGCGCCGAACCTTTCCGCCCGGCGCGCGGGGATGGCAGTCCCCTCTCCCGACGAGATTGGAGAATGGCTGCGGTCCCACGATTCCCGCGGTTCGTTGCTCCTCGTCGAGGGGGCTGGCGGTCTACTCTCGCGCTGGGGCGACGATCATTGCCTTGCCGATGCCGCCGGCGCGTGCGGCGCACCACTCATCGTGGTGACATCCCTCGGCCTGGGCTGCCTCAACACGGCGGAGTTGACCGTCAACGAGGCCCGCCGCCGCGGCCTCGACGTCCTCTTCCTCTTCGGCGGCAGCCTGCCCGCCCCAGAAGACATGGACACCGCTACCCGACTCAACTTGGAAGAAATGCCGCGCGTGACCGGGGTTCCGCTAGCGGGTTCCATGCCGGCTGGTTCCGGCCGGCTCGAGCGAGCCGAGTTCGAAAACGCCGCGCTGAATGCCACGGCGAGGATCGATCTCCGCAGCCTGTTAGATAGCTAGCCGGCCGGACAGGGCGCGCGAAAGCGTGAGCTCGTCGACGAACTCCAAGTCGCCGCCAAGCGGCATGCCAGACGCCAGGCGGGTGATCTTCAGATCCGGGAAGTCCCGCAGCAGGCGCACCAGGTACGACGCGGTGGCCTCGCCTTCGGTGTTCGGGTCGGTGGCAAGGATGACCTCGTGGATGTCCGGCGCGTCATCGTACTGCGGCTCCTCCGGCGTGGAATCCGCGAGTTCCCGGTCGGGCAGCACGCCGGCGATGCGCTGCAGTAGCTGGGAGATGTTGAGGTCTTTCGGGCCGATGTTGGACAGCGGATCGAGCGCGCCGCCCAGCACGTGGTAGCGCCCGGTGTACTCGCCGGTGCGCTCGATGACCTGGATGTCCTTCGGCTCCTCGACCACGCAGATGGTGCCGCGGTCGCGCTGCGAGTTGATGCAGATCCGGCAGACGGATTCCCGGGAGATGTTGCTGCAGATGCGGCAGAACGTCACGCCGTCGCGCACCGCCCCAAGCGCCTGCTGGAGGCGGTCGATGTCCTTCGGGTCCGTGTGCAGGATGTGAAACGCGATGCGCTGGGCGGATTTCGGGCCGACGCCCGGCAGGCGGGAGAGTTCATCGATAAGGTCCTGCAACGGTCCTTCAAACACGCGGCATCCACCCTTCCGTGCAGCTAGTTGTAAAACCGAAAAACTGGGCTGCAGCCCAGCAAGCTCCAGCCCAGTGTAATGCGGTGTTTACTGCATGCCGCCCATCAGGCCGTCCATGCCGGCGCCGCCGTTCATACCCTGCGACAGCGGGCCAATCTTGTCCTGTGCCAGCTGGCCGGCCTTCTCGTGGGCGTCCTTGAACGCGCCGATGATGAGGTCCTGCAGGCCGTCGACGTCCTCCGGGTCCACGACGGACTTATCGATGTTCAGGTCAACCAGCTCCGCGCCACCAGTCATAGTGACGGTCACCAGGCCGTTGCCCGCGGTGCCCTCGACGTTGGTGGCCAGGATTTCTTCCTGGGCCTTCTGCAGGTCAGCCTGCATCTGCGCAGCCTGGGCGATGAGTTCGTTCATGTCCGGGTTCTGGTTCGGCTGGGTCATGGTCAGTCCTCTTTTCTAATGGCTATCGTTCGCTTCGTTCGCGCCACAGTGTACCGCCCAACTCGCCGCTTCACTCGCCCTGCGGGGGGTTCGCTTCCCGACGATGCTCCCGCCACAGCTCAACCGCATTCAGTGCCGTGAGCACCACCGCCACTACCCGGGCCGAGGCGGGGCTCAGTATCTGGGGAAGGAGCCAGAGATAAAGAAAGAGGCCTAACAGAAGCGCGAGGACGCTGGTGAGCCACGCTGGGCGTACACCGAAGCACAGCAGCGCCCGCCGCGAAAGGGCCACGGCGACCTCCACGAAAGCCAGGGTCAGTACCAGCCCGACGAGGATGTAGACCCAGTCCACCCAGCCATCCGGCGATGCGGCCAACCATTCTGTCACTGACGTCCTCCTCCGACTGTTTCACAGCGGTCTTGCTCTTACAGCGGCTTTGCTCCCAATTCGCGGGACAGCAGCTCGACGGCCACCTCCGTGGCGCTGCGGTGATCGTGCTCGCCGGTCTCGCGGGCAGCCGACTCCGCCATCATCTGTTCTTCTTCGGTCGGCTGCATCGATTGAGACTGCCCGGCAGGAGACGGCGCGGCCCCGAAGGTGCTGCCGCCAGCGGCATTACCGCCAGTGCCGTTACCGCCAGCGGGACCACCACCGGCAGATGGCCCGACACCGCGGCTCGGCACGGAACTCATGTCGCCGGCGTATTCCGAATCCGGTGGCGGGGCATTGACGCCCTCTTCCGGATCGGGCTCGGGCGGCAGCGGAACACCGTTGCTGAACGTCGCGCCACGGGCTTCCTGGCCGCGCTTTTCCGCCACTTCTTGGGCGCGTGCGATTCGCGCCTGCCAGTCGTTGCGCGCAGGCGCGTCCTTCTTGGCGGCTGGCGTCGCGTGGTTCGTGGCGGGTTGCTGAGCGGCCGCATCCTGCGGCGCACCGGTAGCGTCCTGCGCCGCGGATTCACTGTCGCCACGGTGCACCCCGGTGTGCAGGCCAGAGCGCTCATTGCGGGGCGCATCGGCTCCCTGCCCCGCGTCCGCGGATTCTGCCTCGGGCTCTTCCGCGCCGCCTAGCTGACGCGGTTGGCCCCAACCGCTAGCAGTGTCGTCGCCGCCGGTGTCGCCACCGCGGGCGTCATCGCCGCCGCCTGCGCTCTCCACTTCCCCGGCCTGGACGGTGGGCTCTTTCTGCTCAGAAGGTGCGGCGGGCCCCGCGGGCCTCTCGGACTCCTCGTCGGACTCGTCGGCCTGCTCCCGCTTGTGCGGGTTCCACGCCGGCTTCGGCTCGCGCGGAGCACTCAGCCCCACCGCGGTCGGATCCGTGCCGATCACGCACTTCACCTTGAGCTGTGCGCCGAAGCTGTCGTTGAGCACCTCGACAATCGGCTCGTTGTTGCTCGGCGCGTTGAGCCGCTCAGCCAGAGCGCCCGTGGTGTGGCCGAGCATGAGCGTTGCGTCTTTGATGCCCAAAACGCGCGCCTCGGTGAGCATGATCTCCGCGACCTTGTTCTTCGCGCCGACTTCCTGGCGCACGCGCGTCCAGTTCTCGCGGATGGTCTCCGCCAAGTCGGACGCGGAGCGCTCCGGTTGCTCCGGTGCGTTCTCCTGCTGCGACTCGGGCTGCTGCCCAGATTGCGTTTTCGGCTGCGCTCCCGGCTGAGACTCGGCCTGGGTGCCTGGTGCGCCGCCCGGCCGCTCGACCTGCTCAGGCTGTGCTGCCTGCTCAGACTGTGCAGGCTGCGCGGATTGCCCAGCCTGCTCGCGCCGCCCTTCCGCGTCGCGCTGCGCTTCCTGCTGCGCGCCCGCGTCAGGCTGCTTTTCTTCCGTCGGCGTTGGCGCCTGCTCTGGCTGGGATTGTTCCGGCTGCGGCTGCGGCGCGCGCTGTTGCTGCGCCTGTTCCTGCGGTCGCTCTTGCGGTCGCACCTGGGACTGCCCGGGCTTCTCGTCGCTCTTCTGCTCGCGGCCGCGACGCGCGGCAGCGGCGGCAGCCGCGGCGGCCTGGGCTGCGGCAGCCGCGGAATTGCGGTCGCCGGCGGGGGCAGTCTGGCCCGCGCCTCCAGTGGCAGTCGTTCCCGCCGCAGACGAGCCCGGCGCGGCAGGAGCGGCCGCCGCCCCGGCACTGCTCTGGGCGACGCCGATGAGCATGCGGGCGCAGAGGATCTCCAGCAGAAGGCGCGGCGAGGTCGCACCGCGCAGGTTGGGGATCTCCTCGTTGAGGATCGCCGCGAGCTGGGTCAGCCGCTCGCTGTTGAACTGCTTGGCCTGGGTGGTCAGGGCTTCGGCGCGGTCAGTGGGGGCATCGACAAGCCCGGCATCGAACGCATCGGGAACCACCTGCAGAACCAACAGGTCGCGGAGGCGATCCAGCAGGTCGGTGGCGAACCGGCGCGGTTCGTGGCCGGCGTCGATGACGTCGCCCACCAGGCGGAACATGGTCGCCTTGTCGTTGTTCGCCAACGCCTCCACCGCGTTGTCCAACAGCGTGACGTCGGTGACACCCAACAGCGGGCGCGCGAGATCGTAGGTGAGGCCATCGGCACCCGCGCCGGCCAAAAGCTGGTCCAGGATGGACAGCGTATCGCGGGGAGAACCGCCACCGGCCTGGATGACCAGCGGGTAGACGGCGTCTTCGACCTGCACGCCCTCGGCCTGCACGGTGCGCTCCAACAGCCCGCGCATCGCCGGCGGGGTAAGCAGGCGGAACGGGTAGTGGTGCGTGCGCGAGCGGATGGTGCCGATGACCTTCTCCGGCTCCGTGGTGGCGAAGATGAAGATGAGGTGCTCCGGCGGCTCCTCGACCACCTTGAGCAGCGCGTTCGAGCCCGCATTGGAGATCATGTGGGCCTCGTCGATGATGAAGATGCGGTAGCGCGACTCCGCCGGCGCGTAGTAGGCACGGTCGCGCAGCTCACGCATGTCCTCCACGCCGTTGTGGGAGGCGGCGTCCAGCTCGGTGACGTCCAAGTTGCCGGGGCCGCCGGGCGCAAGCGAGCGGCAGCTGTCGCACACCCCGCACGGGGTGGAGGTGGGCCCCTCCACGCAGTTAAGGGAGCGGGCCATGATGCGCGCCGAGGACGTCTTGCCGCAGCCGCGCGGACCGGAAAACAGGTAGGCGTGATTAATCCTGCCGGCATCCAGAGCAGCCGACAACGGCTTGGTCACCTGCTCCTGGCCGACGACCTCAGCGAAGGTTGCTGGACGATACTTCCGGTATAAAGCCACGGGCGAGAGTCTACCGCCTAGTCATCCCCGCGGGACCAGTCGAGCAGGTCGATCTCCTCGTGGCCGACTTCCTCCTGGAGAGCGGCCACGCCCTCCTCCACCGCGTAGGCGTACTCAGCCTCGGTAAGCAGCACGAGCTGGCACACCACTGTGAGGCGATCGTCCTCCGGCAGCCGCGGGGTCTGCCCGCCCCAGAGGTAGGGCACGATGAGCATGCCGTGGCGAACGGTGTACGGCTTCTGGTCCAGCGCCGTGCCATCCGTCAGTTTGGGCAGCAGCACCCCTGGCTGCGCCGGGATGACACCGCCGAGCGAGCGCAATTTCTCCGCCGCGGCGACCACCGCCGCGGCCACCTCCGCGGTGCCGGTACGCGCAACGGCGAGTAGCTCGCACCGGACATCGACGCCCTCCTCGGTAGCGCTCAGACCGGTGTCGACCTCGCCGAACTCGGCGGTCACAGCCAGCGATTCCCCGCGGCCCAGATCGGACAGCGCCACCCGCCATCCCTCGACCGTTCGGAACTCCAGCGTGGCGGGAATCGCCTGGTCGAGCCAGTACGCGGTCTCCTCGAAGTTAATCGTCCGCCTCCTCCGAGGCGCCCTCTGCGTGGGCCACCTCAGGGTCGTTGCCTGCGTCGAGCTTTTCCAACGCCGCGTAGAGCACGCACGTGGCCACACCCTCCATGGCGACCTTCACGTCGTCTTCTTCCGGCATGGACGGAGCGAGCCGGATGTGGTGGTCATCCGGATCCTTCCCGTACGGGTACGCCGAGCCGGCCTGGGTGAGAACGATGCCCCCATTCTTTGCCAGCTCCCACACGCGGTGCGCGGTGCCGTTCGGGGTGTACAGGGAGATGAAATAACCGCCTTCCGGGCGCGTCCACGACGCGACGTCCAGCCCGCCGAGGCGCTTGTCCAGGATGTCGAGGACGGTCTCAAACTTCGGCCCCAGGATGCTGGCGTGGCGGCGCATCACGGCGCGCACCCCCTCGGCGGAGGCGAAGTACTCGGCGTGCGCCAGCTGGTTGAGCTTGTTCGGGCCGATGCCGCGCTTGCTGGCGATCTGGCAGTACCAGTCGATGTTCGCCGGGGAGGAAGCGAAGAACGCCACTCCGGCGCCCGCGAACGTGATCTTCGACGTCGAGCTCATCCCCCAGAAGCGGTTCGGGTGGTTGGCCTCGGCCGCGTAGTCCAGCACCGGGTAGATGTCCGGGAAGTTCTCGTTCAAGGTGTGGACCGCGTAGGCGTTGTCCCACACGATGCGGAAGTCCGGCGCGGCGGTCTCCATGGCAGCGAGCTCGCGTACGACCTCCTCGCTGTAGGACACACCGGTCGGATTCGAGAACGTCGGCACCGTCCACATGCCCTTGACCTGCGGGTCTTTCACCAGCTCGCGCACGCGGTCCAGATCCGGGCCGTCCTCGCGCATGGGGACGTTGACCATCTCGAAGCCAAAGAGCTCCGTGATCGAATGGTGGCGGTCGTAGCCCGGGACCGGGCAGATCCACTTGACCTTCTCCTCCTGCGACCACGGCCGATCCGAGTTCGGCGTACCGAAGGTGTAGGCCCAGGAGATGAGGTCAAACTCGATGTTGAGCGACGAGGAATCTCCGGCCAGGAGGTTTTCGGGACGCACGTGGAGCAGATCCGCCCACAGGTTGCGGATGTCCGTGATGCCCTTCAAGTTGCCGTAGTTACGGAGATCGTTTCCCTGCGCGTCGGTGTAGTTGTGACGGCCAGGCATCTCGAGGAGGTCGGCTGCGAGATCGAGCTGCTCCTTCGACGGCTTACCGCGCGTGAGATCCAGCTGCAGCTTCTTGCTTTCCAGCTGTTCGTAATCGCGCTTGACCTTGTCTTGCAATTCCGCGAGCTGGTCCGGGGCCAGTTCATGGAGCGACATGAGGAATATGCCCACCCTTCAACGAGAAAAGGAAATCGTATGTCCGGCACATCCTAATAAACTGTGACCTAAATTGCACCCACCTCAACCCGGTTTGGCGTGCCGCACTCCCCCAGAAGTGCTAACGGGACTTCAGTCCCGGCCCCCAAAACGAAAAAGGGGACCTCGCGCACCCGTCAGAGCCTGCTGACCCTTGCTGCGTTCCCGCCCTGGGGGAGTTCACAGGATGGACGCCACGCGAGATCCTGCCCAACAGTGTATCCACACCGCACCGGCTCCACCAAACTTGCGGCTTCCTACACCGCCGCCCGCGCTTGCCGATGCCACCTCCCTCCTCGCGCACCAACCCCTCCCCGCATCTACCTCTACGTGTGCCTCTACGTGTGCCTCGCACACCACCTACCGATCCGCGGAAAACCGTCGTGCGCTGCCGAAACTTTTCCAACAGGAAGGCGATTTTGGTCTGCGTTGCCCTCACTGCTAAAGTATCGCCCTGGAGGATTCGACTAGCGGCCTATGTCACACGCCTGGAACGCGTGCGGGGTTCACGCCCCTCGTGGGTTCAAATCCCACATCCTCCGCCAAGGGAGATTCCCCGGCTCTGCTCCGGCAGGGTCGGGGAATTTTCGTTTTCCGCCCACCGCTGCCGCCCACTGCTTCCGCCCACGGGGCCACGCCGACGGAACCTAAAACCTCTGGCGTGCAAGTTCGGTGCAGACTGGGGTTAAGGGTCAAAATGTGTGTCTGGCTCGGCGTGTCGCGGGGGTTAGATTTGGCCTTTTTGAATGCCGATTGAGTGGGTGTAGTCGGTGTCGATAGCGTTGTCGTAGAGGGCTGGGCGTCCTGTTTCGTGGTCGGCTTGGTTCTCGGTTTGGGTCAGGGTGGATACTTTGGCGAGTTGGCCCTGGCCCCAGTCGGACTGCCTGGCGATTCGTACTGGATCGTCAGGCAGTTCCGTTTTTAAGTAGAGCCACCAATCCAGCATGCGGCGTTGTCGTTCGCCTGATCTGCCGCGGTGGGTTCTGGCGAGCAGTTTGAGCTGGGCGTTGATGCCGCCTTCTAAGCTGTTGGTGGTGGATTTGATCCGCTCGGGCGCAAGGACTCCTGCTGGCGGGTTGAGGTAGACAAACAGCATCTCGGACCGCCAAAGATGGTTGAGGCTGTTGTAGGCCTTGCGCACGTTGTGAAGTGTCCCAGGTTTTGTTCCGTTTAAGTAGATGGGAAAATCTGGAATATGCCAAGAAAATTTGACCAGGATGCAAAGGACCGTGTGGTCCGTCTCGTGGAAGATCGCATCTTGGCAGAAAATATGTCGATGCAAGCCGCGTGCCAGGCAGTAGCTCCAAAGCTGGGGGTTTCATGGCATACGGCCCGTCAATGGACTCAACAGGCCCGTCGTGCGGGAAACATCCCAGAACCTGTGCCTGAAGATTTGGCCGCGGAAAACGCGAGGCTGCGTCGTGAAAATCAAGAGCTACGCGACACTAATGAGCTGCTGAAGGCCGCTTCAGCTTTTTTCGCGTCGGAACTCGACCCAAAACGTCGGAAATGATCCGGTTCATCGATGAATTCCGGGGTCGTTTCTCTGTCGAGTTCATCTGTAAGACGTTGAAGAATAACCGGGCTGGTGGGTTTATCACCTCGCGTGGCTATCGCCAGTCCAAGGCCCGTGGGTTAAGTGCTCGTCGCCTTCGTGATGCTGTGCTGGTCGAACGCATTAGAACTGTTCATCGGGATAATTACGGTGTCTACGGTGTACGGAAAATGTGGCATGCTCTCCGCCGTGACGGAATTGATATCGGTCGTGAACAAACTGCCCGTTTAATGCGCTTGGCCGGTGTTTCTGGCAAAGGCAAAGGCAGATCACCTCTCACAACCCGTAAGCCTAACGTGCCTGATCTGCGCCCAGACTTGGTCGAGCGTGAGTTCAAAGCCCCCGGCCCGAACAAACTGTGGGTGGCTGACATTACGTATGTGCGCACGAAGAAAGGCTTTGTGTATGCCGCGTTTGTCACCGACGTTTACTCCCGACGGATCGTTGGGTGGGCGTTATCAGACTCCATGCGCACCGAAGCGTTGCCGCTGCAAGCTCTTAATCAGGCGATCGTGTGTGCTGAGGAAACAACAGGTCTCATTCACCATTCGGATCACGGCTCGCAGTACGTCAGCGTGGTCTACAACGAGCGCCTTGCCCAGCACGGGATTGCCGCTTCCACCGGAACTGTCGGGGATTCTTATGACAATGCTCTGGCTGAAAACGTTAACGGCTCCTACAAGAACGAGCTGATCCATACTCGCAGGTGGGATGATGTTGTCGAGGTAGAAATCGCGACGTTCGAGTGGGTGTCATGGTGGAACGAGATGAGGCTTCACCAAAGCTTGGGATACCGAACCCCAGTCGAAGTGGAAACCGATTTTTGGAAGCAGAACCCGCCGCAAGAAATAATAGAAATCAAGGCAAATGCCTAGGAACAAAACTCGGGGCACTTCATTGTGGTGGGTCCACACGCGGGTCCATGCACCTGTTTTGGGGTCTTTGATCATGGTTTTCTCGTTCATCCATTCCCGGTAGATCGTTGAAAACTCGTGCAGTTGCACACCCCACGCGGCGGCTTCATCCAGTGTGGTGATCCGGGTCAGTTTCAGCGCAAGTCGGTAGATGGTGCGCCCGGCATCGGTGCGTGGGTTGGTGGTGGTGTAGCGGCGGACCACGCGTTGGGCGTGGACGAGGCAGCGTTGAATTTTCGTAGTCGGCCAGCACTTTTTGATTGCGCTGTATGCGCCTTGGCCGCCGTCGATGACGGCGATGAGTGGGGCTTCGATGCGTTCAAGCAGCAGTTGGTAGTCGCGGGTGGTTTCGTGTTTGCACCAGTGCCAGGCGATCACGTGGTCGATGGTCGCCGCGACGATCAGGCAGCCACCGGCGGTGTAGGTGCCATCGAGAAATACCTGGTCGTAGATCCGCTTGTGGTGGCCGGCGGTGGGGTCAGGCACATCAACGAGCCAGCACCACTTGAAGCGCCGCTTCATGGTGGCGCGGCTAACACCGTTTCGTTTGGCTAGGTCGTCGAGTGATATTGCGGTGGTGCAATGCTCGATGAACTGGGTGAACACTGCCGCGTTGGTGATGTCGTTTCGACGTTTGACGCTGGAGGCGCCGCATTGTTTGCAGCGCCATCTGGTGGTGCCTTTGCTGGTGGTGCCGTTGCGTTTCATTTCACCGCCGCAGTGGCAGCGTGGTTGGTTCTTCGACATTGCGACACCACACCACGCCGCGCATAGCACATCACGGCTGCCACACCGAGGATTTCCCGTCGGGGGCTAGATATATGCTTCCGGAGCATATACTTTCCGGAAACCTACAGGTCAATCCGTGAAAATCCGCGATTCCGGACACACTTTTTGACCCTTAACCCGCAGACTGGGCGAAACTTTGGGCACCAAATCCGGCCCTAGTCTGCACCGAATTTGCACAAGAGACTGGATCCACACCGCCGCGGCCGGGAACGCGCCCGCGGGTGAGCCCGTACATGCAACTAGATGACCCACTGAAACGAATTTCGGGCGACAAACCCGCTCTCAGTGGGTCAAGCAGTTGCACACCGAGGTAGATGGGCGGGCGGGCAGGCAGGCAGCGAGGCGGGTAGGCAATGAGGCGGGACGGGGAAGCTAGGCGTGCTTCTCCGGCGCGAAGTGGCGCACCTCTTCGGTCTCAAGCTGGAACGTGGAGTGCTGCACGGAGACCTCGAAGTGGTCGGCCACGCACTGGCGCACGCCCTGCAGGATGTCCAAGGCGTGGCCGTCGTAAAAGCAGCTTTCCTCCACCACGATGTGCGCCGAGAGCACCGGTAGCCCCGTGGCCACGGTAGAAGCGTGCAAGTCGTGGACGTCTTTGACGTGGTCAACCTCAATGAGGTGCTGGCGCACCTCCGCCAGGTCCAACCCTTCGGGCGCGTATTCCATCAGCACGGCGGTGGTCTCCCGCAGGAGCTTGACCGCCCGCGGCAGAATCAGCGCGGCGATGAACAAGCCCGCCAACGCATCGGCGCGGTAAAAGCCGGTGAACTCGATAATGACCGCCGCGACGATCACCCCGAAAGAGCCGAGCGCGTCGTTGAGGACCTCCAAGAAGGCCGCGCGCATGTTGAAATTCCCGTCGCGCGAGGACGCCAGGATCACGATGCCCAAGACGTTGGCCACCAGGCCAATGACACCGAAAACCAGCAGCTCCGTGCCGGGAACCTCGGGCGGCAAGAACAGGCGGCGCACACCTTCGACGGCGGTGTAGATACCCACCACGGCGAGCACTGCCGCCTGCACCAGTGCAGCGATGACCTCGATGCGGCGGTAACCCCACGTGCGATTCGTCGTCGCCGGCTTGAGCATCAGGCTCCCGGCGATGAGGGCGAGGAGGAGGCCGGAGGCATCGACAAGCGCGTGCGCCGTGTCGGTCAAAAGCGCCAGCGACCCGGTCCACCACGCGCCGGCGGCCTGCGCGATGACGATGCACAGCGTCAGCAGGAAGACCAGCAGCAAGCGGCGGCGAAAGTCCCCCGGGGCGCTGCCGCCCGCCGGATCCGAAGCGTGCGAGTGCGAGTGAGAGTGGCCGACTGACATGCCCGTCATAGTAACCGCAGCCACCTGGCCGCCTCGCTTTTATGCGGCGCGGCGACTGCCTATGATGTAAGGAATGAACGGCCCGTCTATCACCCAGAAGCTGCGCGACAACGGCGCGCTGGATAGCCGCGGCCGCTGGATTATCGGCTCCACCCACCGCCAAGGCGGGTGCTGGGAAGGCGAGCTTCCCGCCGGCCCCGACCTGGCGGAACAGCTCGCCGGCGTAGATCGCTTCCCGTGGCTGCCGGCCCCGCTGTTCGAGTCGGACGACTTCATCACCCGCTTTGACAAGGCCAGCCAGTACTTCCGCGCCCGGCGCGCGCAGGGGCTGAGCTACTCGCAGATGTACCGCGATGATCACCTCGCCGAGGCGATTTCCCTGGCAGTCGCGGAAACCACCTCACTGGATCTCGCGGTGCGGCTGAAAGACAAGATTGTCGATGCCGTGGAGACCAAGGTCCGCAGCGAGGGCAGCCGGGCCAAGCGGGCGGAGTTTCTCACCCGGCTGGGCGTGACCAGCCAGGACCTTTTGGAATTTCCCTACCGCGTTGCCGGGGAGAACAACCGGCGGTGGCGGGATTTTATCTCCCGGCACTTGCTCGCGGACATCGTCATGTTCGCCCAGGCCCAGACGCTTTCCCTGCCGTTCCCGCAAGCGACGGTGGCGGTCCAGGAGTGGGCCGCGGGGCTGAGCAAGCCTACTTCCGCCAGTTAATGTCACCGACGACCGCGAGCCGGTCGAACTCTTCGAGTACCTCGTCCACAATGGCCGGGTTGTAGCGGCGCTGGCGGCGCAGGTAGAGCAGTTCTTCCTGGGCGGCCTGGACGGCCTGGCGGCGCGTCAGCCCGATGCGCTTGCGCATCTCTGCCATGCGCTCCTGGCGCTCGGCGGCATTTTCGTGGTCCTCGGCGTCGGTGCCCAGGCGGTCGTCGAACCATTCCTGCATGGCGGCGACCGTCTCCGGCGGCAGCTCCTTGGCTTGGTCGCGCACCGCTTGCATGGCAGCGTGCCGGGCCTTGTCGGTGACCTCCTTGCGCATCTTGTCCTGCGCGCCCTTCGCCTGGCTGGACACGTCCAGCACCGACATCAGCCACGGCAGCGCCAGCCCCGGCAGGAGCATGGTCATAAACAGTACGGTCAGCGCGATAACCGGCAGCTCGTGGTAGTTGCCCACCACGCCGTTGGGGATGGAGAGCACCAGCGCCAGGGTGACCAGGCCGCGCATGCCGGACCACGTCATCAGCAGCACTTCCTGCCAGCGCAGCGGCGCGCCGGTGAGATGCCCGCGGCGCAGGTTCACCCACATGAACACGCTCATCCACACAAAGCGGACGACGAACGCGACGAGAGAGAGCACGATGCCCACCAGCACCGAGTGCCAGAAGTCCGTGCCCACCACCGCGAGCGCGTTGTTCGCAGACAGCCCGATGAGCCCGAAGGCGACGCCGGTAAACAGCATCTCCACGGTCTCCCAGAACGAGCGACCGGAGAGGCGATCCTCGGCCTCCACCACCGCGCGGGAGTTGAGTTCCACCGCGGCGATGACGACGACGATAACGCCCGAGGCGCCGATTTCCTCGGCGATGATATAGGCGGCGAACGGAACGACCCACGTCAGCGCGTTGCGCGCGGTGACGTCGTGGACGTGGTTAATAAACCAGGCGGCGAGCCGCCCGATGGCCAAGCCGAGGAGGCCCGCGATGATGGACGAGTAGAAGAAGTTGCCGATGCCCTGCGCGATAGTCACATCGTCGCCGTGGGTCAGTGTGTAGAGCGCCAGGTGGAACAGGACGATGGAGGCGGCATCGTTAAACAGGCCCTCGGTCTGCAGCACCGTGATGATGCGCCGCGGGATTCCGGCGGGCTCCGCCACCGCGTCGACCGCGACCGGATCGGGCGGCGCGATGGCCGCGCCCAGGACGATGGCGGCGGCGATGCCGAAGCCGGCCAGCAAGAAGTAGGCGGCCGTGCCCACCGCAAACGCCGTGGCCACCACCAACAGCACCGAGAGACTGACGATGGTCCGCCACTGCTCCCGGATAACTCCCCAGCTCGTGCGCCGCGCCAGCGCCCACAGAAGGGGCGGCAGGAAGATCGGCAGGATGAGGTCGGCCGGGATCTCCACCGCCGGGATGCCGGGGATAAAGACCGCGGCGGTCGCCGGGATCACCAGAAGCGCCGGCCAGGGCAGCCCCACCCGGTCGCCGATGGCGACGATGATGACGGTCCCGATGAGGAGACCGACAAGGACAAACAGCATTCCCATGTGTATTTTCTCCCTCTAGCTGTTACGAGCGCGCCCACACGTAGGGCTCGGTGGTCACCGAACTGGGATCGAACTTCTCCAACAGCTCCTGGGTGGACGCGCACCCCGAATACCCCAGCGAGGCGGCCATCTCCCCCACGATGTCAGAAACGCGCGCGCCGCCCCCGATAAGCTCGCGCAGCGTCACCGCGCCGTCGCGCTTGGACAACCGCTCACCCGCCTCGTTCAACACCAGCGGCACGTGGATAAATTCCGGCTCCGCACATCCCAACAAATGCGCCAGGTAGGCCTGCCGGGGTGCGGACGACAACAAATCGTCGCCGCGGACAATCTGTCCGACCCCCTGGAAGTCATCGTCGACCACCACAGCCAGGTTGTACGCCCAGTCCTGCCCCTGATCGGCGTTGCCGCCGCGGCGCACGATGAAGTCATCCACCTCGCCGGTGTACTCGCCGTGCAGCCGGTCGTAGACGGTGAAGTGGTCGGTCTCCGCCCGCAGCCGCAGCGCCGGCACCCGGCCCTTTTCGGCCAACTCCGCCCGCCGCGCCGCGCGCTCGTCCGGATTCAGGTCCCGGCAGGTGCCCGGGTACTGCCCCGGAATGGCGTGCGGGGCGCGGGAGGCTTCGCGGATGTCCTTGCGCGAGCAGTAGCACTCGTAGACGGGCAGCTTGTCGATGGCCGCCTGGTACGCCGCAGACCGCTGCGACTGGTAGAGCACCTCGCCGTCCCAGTCGAGACCTAAGGTCTCCAGGTCTTCCAGCTGACGGTGGGCCGAGTCCATGCTGGAGCGTTGCGTGTCGATGTCTTCGACGCGCACATAAAACTCGCGCCCCTCCGCGCGGGCGAACAGCCACGCGAGCAGCGCGGTGCGCAGGTTTCCAAAGTGCAGATCCCCGGAGGGGCTGGGGGCATACCTCGCGTCCTTCTTAAGAGTACAATTCACACCTTCCATGCTAAGCATGTTTACATCTTAGAAGTGCTCCTAAGCTCACTTATCCAACTGAGGTATGGGTAAACCTCTGTAGACCAAGTGGATATAGCGTCTCGTTTACCGCACTCGGGGTTATAATCTCCAGCTACGTGAATTGCTACCAGTTCTCCACCTGCATGAGCCGGGGCACCAGAATAACCCGGGCAAATACGCGAATACCCAACAGTTTTCCTACGATTAAGTGTTGCAACCGCTTTCCTTGAATAAGTCGCTCCGCGCCAGCGGATTCGACACGCAAGGGAACAGTCTCAGACCGAGTTGCACCGCTTCCAAAACCCGTTACTTTCAATCTATCTCCATGACGAACCGCTCCATCGGGGAGATCCAGGTGCTTTTCCGAAATCTCACGGTAGGATCGGAGCACCGCCAGGTCCGCATCAGAATCGGGCAAAAAGACTTTATCGACCCGCGAAATTGCCCCGTTAGAGGATTCCAATTGTATACCATCGGAAGATATCCCCTCTACACAATGGCTAGCCGTAACCCACAATCTGTCGCCGATTCCCACCGCGGAACACGTAAACGTTAAACCTGTCCCGTCTCCTCCAGAATTCTCATCCACCATTAACCTCGCCACATAACTTGCAGTTGCACCGCTTGCGAAGGATAGGGAAGTACTAAAACAACCGACAAATAGCGCAACGATCAGAGCGCACGTGATATGGAAGCGTACTCGCACCGCCATATGCTATAGACAGTCAACCACAATTGCCACATCACTTCCGGATAGACAACACCAGCGATGCCGCTGCGAGAATACAACCGGAGACGCCCGTCAGAAATAAATACCGCCGGGCGTCTTGGATCCGATCCAACGCATCAGCAGGAAGTACATCAGGAGCGTCAAGATAACCGGCCGCTACATGTACTGAGTTGAATGACGCTGCGAAAGATACAATTAAGCATATAGCTGACAGAAAGGTAGCGAGGCCCATTAATGTACGGAGTGACACTGTTCCCCCTAAATTCCTCATTGACGAACAATCGCGCACATTCAACCCCGCGATGAACATCAAAACCGTGGTTGATCGCATTATCGATCTCGCCAAAACGACAATTCCACTGCGTGCCTGTCGACTGAGTGGAGTAAATTTGATCTTTATCTCGATTCTGGAAATCAATGCGATAGTTGCAAATGTTCACCGGCGTTTCACACCAAGCAGACTCGGAGTCGATATGCAACCCTTTACCTTCCACGTCGTGGTGAAGCACCCCAGATGGTACACCAATAGTTTGTCCACCGATATTTACGTTGAAACCGCCTATCCCTGGTCCCCGCTAGCTCGCTCAAGAGCAGGTCCTTCAGGAACATAGTCGTAGCGGCTAGGGTCCACGTGCTGGGGCTTACCGCCCTGAATTGTGGATTCAGATTCCGCTCCCTGCGCCGCAGTCGCAGTCGGAACTGCGACTATCGTTGTTATCACCACTGAAACGTTTCTCAAAGCCTTACGTATCAAAATCGAATCACCTTCCGTTGAGCGAGGATCGGACGGCTTGAGGTTATCCCCCCCCCCAAAAAAACAGCAGTCTAGAGACCCATCTAGGGACGATTGCGAAAGCTAATCTCGGTCCCGATCCGAATGCGGGTGCAGCGACTTCCGCCTCGCCGCCCGCATGATGTTGCGCGCCATTGCGGGGAAGATAAGCCCGTGGAAGGGGTACACCGCCCACCAGTACGCGAGCCCGAGGAGCCCTTGCGGGTAAAAGAGGGCGGCCTGGCGGAAGGTGACGCCGGGATCGTCCACGTCGCCATCCGGGATGGCCTCCTGAACCAGCCAGGCGCGGCCGGAGACGCGCATCTCCGCGCGCAAGACGAGCAGGCGGGGCCGGCGCAGCCGCTCGACGCGCCACCAGTCAACGCGGTCGCCCTCCACGAGGCGGTAGCGGTCGCGCCGCCCACCCAAGCCGGGGCCGCCGACAACGCGGTCCATCACGCCGCGCACCCACCACATCCATTCCGGGGAGTAGTAGCCGTTATCGCCGCCGATACCCTCGATGACCTGCCACAGCTGGCGCGGGGTCACCGTGTCGGAATGCAGCGTCCGGTCATCGCGGTAGGTCGTCTGCCCGGCCCACTCCGGGTCCGCCGGGGACTCGTCTTCCACCTTGTCCACGTACTTCCAGCTCTCGTCCCAGGAGGTGGGCACCTCCTCGTTTTCGGCGCGCCACAGCGCACGCCGGACGCTAAGCGGGTAATCGGCGAGCCCGCCCTCCGGGTCGGGGATGTACTCGGCGATGTCGCGGTCCCCCGTGACCGCGTCTTCCGCCATCGATTCCCCAAGCGGCCGCGCAAGCGAGCTCGGTACGGGCGTAAACAGGCTGATCCACAACCCGGCGATCTTGTCGGTGGGCAGCGTGAACGGAAGTGCTTTCACCACGCGCCACAACCCGCGCTCCTTGGCGTAAAGGCGCATCAAGTCGGCGTAGGTGTAGACCACGCCGCAGCCGATGTCGATGGGCCGGTTGAGCGGCTCATCCAGATCCGCGGACTTAGTCAGGTAGTACAGCGCATCGCGGATGCCGATGGGCTCGATCTTGTTGTTGAGCCCGCGCGGCCCGATGATGAGGGGCAGGCGCTCCGCTAAGTGCCGGATGATCTCAAATGACGCCGACCCCGAGCCGATGAGCGTGGCCGCGCGCAGGACGATGGTGGACACCGCGCTGTCTAGCAGAATGCGCCCCACGCGCGCCCGGGAGCTCATGTGGGTGGAAAGATCCTCCAGCCGCTCCTTCTCCGGGTGCAGGCCGGACAGGTACACGATCTGTTTGACCCCGGTGGACTGGGCGGCCTGGGCGAGGATATTCGCGCAGTCTTCCTCCACCTTTTGGAAGTTGCCGGCGTTATCCCCCATGGAGTGCACCAGGTAGTAGACCACGTCGACGCCGTCGAGGGCCTTTTCCATACTCGCAGTGTCCGTGAAGTCCGCCTCGACGGCTTCTACCTGGTCGAACCAGGTGAATCGTTTGAGCCGATCCAGCTTGCGCGACATCGTCCGCACGGTGAAACCGGCATCGAGCAGGGCGGGAACAAGCCGGCCACCGACGTATCCGGTCGCTCCGGTAACCAGGATTCGGCGGTCAGTGTGGCGGGCGTGCACTTCGTGGTGGCGGTACATGCGGCCCATGCTAGAGATTTCCTACACTTACGGAATGTCCTCCACCAGCAGCCGCCACTCGTCCGCTGACCCAACGGGGGTCCGCTTCGTTCCCGTGCAGGCCACCCTCTACCCGTGGTTGGTCACCATCTTCGTGGTCACCTTCCTGATCTCGAACATCAACGCCACGAAGGGCGTGCAACTCGGACCACTGGTCACCGACGGTGCATTCTTCCTCTTTCCGCTCGCCTACATCACCGGCGACGTGCTCGCCGAGTGTTACGGGTTCAAGTCCACCCGACGAGCGATCTACATCGGCTTTGCGATGGCCGTCTTCGCCGTCGCCTGCTTCTACCTCGCCATTTGGCTGCCCAGTGCGGATTTCTACGACGGCCAGGAGGCCTTCGCCGCGACCCTGGGGCTCGTGCCGCAAATCGTGGCGGCGTCCCTCGCCGGTTATCTCGTAGGCCAACTGCTCAACGCTTGGGTGATGGCGCTGCTCAAGCGCCGCCAGGGCGAAAGGGGCCTCTCTGCTCGCCTCATCGCTTCCACGGTGGTCGGTGAGTTCGGAGACACCTTGCTCTTTTGCACCATCGCCGCCCCCGTCATCGGCATCGATTCCGTGAGTGCCTTCATCAACTACGTTGTGGTCGGTTTCGCGTGGAAGACCCTCATCGAAGTCGTTCTCCTGCCCATTACCACCCGCGTTATCGCGTGGGTGAAAGAGCGCGAAGACTACCGACCCGCTCCGTAGTATCTGCTCATAAACTTATCGCGGAACTCCTCGTAGTAACCACCGTCGATGGCGGCCCGAATATCATCGACAAGCCGGATCATGAACGCCAGATTGTGCATCGTGCACAGGGTGCCGGCGAGGAATTCCTTCGCCTTGAGCAGGTGGTGGATGTAGGCGCGGGAATAGTTCTCCGAGACGTAGCCGCCGAATTCCTCGTCGATGCCGCGGAAGTCACGCTTGAAGCGCGCCGCGGTGAGGTTCATCCGCCCGTCCAGGGTGTAGACCCCGCCGCGGCGGCCCAGACGAGTCGGTGCGACGCAGTCGAAGGTGTCCGCACCGGCCTCGATGGCGGTGAACAGATCGTCGGGCTCGGAAATGCCGAGCAGGTGCCGCGGCTTGTCCTCCGGCAGCTCATCGCACACCCAGCCGACGATGGTGCCCAGGTTCTCCTTTTCCAGCGCGCCGCCGATGCCGAAGCCGCCGAAACCGCGCTCGCCGCGAGCTTCCGCCTCCTCGGACAGCCGCACCAAGTCACGCGCGGCCTTACGCCGCAGGTCCTCGTACTGCGCGCCCTGCACCACGCCCCACAGCGACTGCTCCGGCTTGTCCGCCCGCTTTTGGGAAAGCCGCTCGTGTTCTGTAAGGCAGCGCTCCGCCCAGCGCGTGGTGCGCGCCAGCGATTCTTCCTGGTACTCGCGCGTATCGATGAGCGTGGTGAGCTCGTCGAACGCGAACATGATGTCGGCGCCCAGACCGTGCTGGATCTGCATGGACGCCTCGGGCGTGAACCGGTGCTTAGAACCGTCGATAACGGAGCGGAAGTCCACGCCATCGTCGTCCACTTGGGCGAGGCGCTCCTTCTTCGCCGCACGGATGTCCTTTTCCGTCAGGTCCGCAATATCCATGGCGAGCACCTTGCGGAACCCCACGCCCAACGACATGACCTGGAAACCGCCGGAATCGGTGTAGGTCGGCCCGTGCCAGTTCTCGAAGGCGGCCACGCCACCGGCCTCATCCACGATGTCGTGGCCCGGCTGCAGGTAGAGGTGGTAGGCGTTGGACAGGATCGCCTGCGCCCCGGTTTGGCGGATCTGCTCCGGGGTGAGCGTCTTCACCGTCGCCTTCGTGGCCACCGGGATAAACGCCGGCGTGGCGATGTCCCCGTGCGGGGTGTGGATAACACCGGTGCGGCCGTGTTTCCCCGCGCCCTGCGGCAGGCGGTTGGTCACCTCGAAGCTGAGCTTTTTGTTCTCCATCTACTTCCTCCGCCGAATCTTCCGGGCGCTCTGCTGACCGTTCTTCCGAGCGCTCTTGCGCGGCTCCTCACGGCGCGGGATCCGCCCGCGGCGCGTCCGGTCCGCCACGCTGCGAGACTTCGCGTGTGAGGCCTCCCATTCCTTCTCCAGCTCCGTGCCTTCGATATCCACCGTGGGCAGGATCTTGTCCAGCCACTTCGGCATCCACCAGGTCGCCCGCCCCATGAGGAACATCGTGGCGGGCACGAGCGACATGCGGACCAAGAAGGCATCGAAAAGCACGGCGGCACCCAGGGCAAAGCCGAAGATCTGGATGAACGGCAACGGCTGGGTGATAAACGCCGCGAAGACGGAAATCATGATGATCGCCGCGGCAGTGACCACGCGGGCGCCGTTGGAAAAGCCCTCGATGGTGGATTCTTCCACCGCGTTGTACCGCGAACCGGGCCGATCCCGCTTGCCCATCTTGAGATAGTGCTCCCGCATGCGGGTGACCAGGAAGACCTCGTAGTCCATGGCCAGGCCGAAGGTCACGCCGATGAGGAAGATCGGCATGAACGACAGCAGCGGCCCCGGCGCGGGCACCAGGCCGGTGAACCCTTCCTGCCAGAACAGGATGGTCACGCCGAACGCGGCGCCGACGGACAGCAGGAAGCCCAGCCCGGCCACGAGCGGCACCAACAGGGAGCGGAAGACCACGAGCAACAGCAAGATGGCCAGGCCCACCACGATAGCGAGGTAGAGCGGCATGGCCTCTTCGAGGCGCTCAGTGATATCCACCTGCACGGCGGTCAGGCCCGTCATGCCCACGGTCGTGCCGGTCGCGTCCTCGATCTCTGAGGTGGCGGACCGCAGCGCGTGTGTGGTGCGGATGGTCCGTGGATCGGTGGGCGAGGAATCCGGGGTGATCATGATCTTCGCCGCGGTGCCGTCCTCGTTGGCGCCCACGAGCTGCGCGTGCTTGACGCCGCCGACGCGGTCGAGCTGGGACGCGGCGTAGCTAAACGATGCAAACCGTGCCTTGTCCTCCGGCGACTTGGCCGCGTCCGGGGCGTCACCCTCCTGAGGTTCCTGCGCGTCCTGGGCGTCCTGCGCGCGCACGAGCGGCTGCAGCGCCGGGGACTCGGCGTTGATGTCGTGCGCATCCACCACCGCGAGCATCGGACCGTTCACGCCGGGGCCGAAGCCCTCGGAGAGCAGATCAGCGGCCTTGCGCTGGGTGGTGTCCGGGTTGGAGGTCGTATCCGCCGGGAGGGCGAGCTCCATCTTCAGCACCGGCGCGGTGAGCGCCACGAGCGAGAGCACGACCACGGCCATAGTCAGGCCCGGCACGCGCTGGACGAACTGCACCCAGCGCTTGCCCATGGTGGGCTTGTGCCGCGGGCGGTGCTGCTTTCGGCGCGAGGTATTCCCCGCCACGCCGGGGATTTTCCCCTTGAAGGCCTTGTCCCCGAAGGCTCCAAGCAGGGCCGGGATGAACGTCAGCGCCACGAGCACGGAGACAAACACCGTGCCGGCCGCCGCGAGACCCATCGCGGAGAGGAACTCGATCTTGGCGATGACGAGCGCCACCAGCGCCACAAACACCGTCGTGCCGGCGAAGACCACCGAAGAGCCGGCCGTGCCCACGGCCATGCCGGCGGCCTCCTCCCCGGACATGCGCTGCCGTTCCGCGCGGTACCGCGAGAGGATGAACAGCGAGTAGTCGATGCCGACGGCGAGGCCGATCATCACCGCCAGCGACGGCGTGATGTTGTTGAGCTCCGTGAAGTGCGTGGCGATGAGCAGCCCCAGCGCACCCAGGCCCACGCCGATGACTGCCGAGAGCAGCGGCATACCCGCCGCCACCAGTGAACCGAAGGTGAAGATGAGGACGACGAAGGCCACGCCCAGCCCGATGATCTCTGAGGTGGAGTTCACCTCAATGTCATCGCCGAAACCGGCGCCACCGGCCTCCACCTGCAGCCCCTTCTCACGGCCTAAGTTCATCGCCTCGGTGACGATGTTCTTGTCCTCGGCCTTGACCGAGTACGGGCTCTTCGCGTCAAAGGCAAAGGTGGTGTAGCCGATCGTCTCGTCGTCGTTGAGCAGCTTGAGGTTGTCCGCGTCCTGCTTGGCGGTGTCCTCCGGCAGACCCATGTCGATCTCCTGGTGGAAGATCTGATCCTGCAGCTGGGGTGAAAGATCCACCGGGTTGCCAAAGCGCAGGGAGTCGCTCATCTCGAGGTTGTCGTCGATGTGGTGGATGACCTCGTCGACGGCTGCCTTATTGTCCGGGTCCGACAGCTTGGACCCGTCCTGCGTGGCAAAGACCAGGTTCACACCGGGCGAGGATGCCGGGTTGCCGTCCTCCGGGAATAGCTCCATTGACTTTTTCGTCGCGTCGATCGACGGCGTACCGGAGATACTGAACTCGTCGGTCATCGGCCGCATGACGGCGGCGGCGATGCCGCCCACGATGGCGAGCAGGACTACCCACGTGGAAATGACAATCCACTTCCGGTGGTACGACCACTTTCCCAAGCGGTAGAGGAACTTAGCCACGGATTTTTACCTTTTCTCGCGATGTCATGGCTGCAAGCAGTGTTAAGCAACCATAGTAAGAGCACCGAGACACCAACAACTACCGCCGCCTAAAGTTAAAGCCATGGCTTTAGTCGACATCGCCCACAAGGCCGAGGATCTGGTCTACCGCAACCTGGAAAAGCACAAGGCGAAGAAGGGCTGGCAGCCCTCCATCCGCGCTTACCTCGGCTACGGCGACGAGAAGAAGGTGCGCGTATTGGGGCGCGTCTTGCTCCGCGACCCGAACGATCCGAACGCGCACCGCGCCGGCCCGGAGGACAACTACCCCACCAACGGCACGATCCGCCGCCAGGCGCAGCGCGGCTTCCGGCAGTTTCTCACCCTGCAGATCCCCGACCACCCCGTCAGCGTCACCGCCGGCGACCAGACGGTGCACACGCGCACGAATGCCGATGGCTACCTGGACGTCCAGGTGCGCCACCACGGCTTGGCACCCGGCTGGCAGGACGTCACCATCTCCGCCGCGGGCGCGGAGCCGGTGACGACGCAGGTGTTCATCGTCAAACCCGGCACGCGGATCGGTTTTGTCTGCGACGTGGACGACACGACCATCGTCACGCGCCTGCCCCGCCCGCTCATCGCGGCGTACAACTCTTGGTTCCAGCGCACCAACGCCCGTCAACCCGTGCCGGGCATGGCCCGCTTCATCAACGAGCTGACCCGTCGGCACCCTGACGCGCCGTTTATCTACCTGTCCACCGGCGCGTGGAACACCTTTGAATCTTTGGTCCGCTTCTTCCGCGATCACGGTTTCCCCACCGGGCCGCTCATCTTGAGCGACTGGGGGCCGACGCAGACCAACCTCTTCCGCTCCGGGCAGGAGCACAAGCGCGTGCAGCTGCGGAACCTGGTCATCGATTTCCCCGAGATCCAGTGGTTCCTCATCGGCGACAACGGCCAGCACGACCCGGTCATCTACGGCGGTTTCGCGGCCGACCACCCCGACCACGTCGCGGGCATTGCCATCCGGCAGCTCAGCTCCGAGGAGCACGTGCTCGCCCACGGCACGACCGCGCCGATTGAGAACTCCGCCCGCGCCAACACCGACGACATCCCCTACGTCATGGGGAAAGACGGCGACGAGTTGCGCGCGTGCTACGCGCAGAATCCGTTCCCGCGGGAGGAGCGTCACCGCGAAAACTAAAAAATCCCGCGGGTTCACCGCGGGATCCATCTGGCGGTGGCGGAGGGATTCGAACCCTCGGTTGGGAGTTACCCAACAATCGCTTTCGAGGCGATCACCTTCGGCCGCTCGGACACGCCACCGCGAAATAGGTTACGGCAGGCGTTGGACTGATTCCAAATCGCCTGCCGTATGCCGAAAGCTAGAGGACTTTAGTTGTCCTTGAACTTGCCAATAACCTCGTTGGCCTTGTCCTTCACGGCGTCAGCCGCGTCGGAAGCCTTGTCCTTGGCGTCGGAGATAACCTGATCGGCCTTGCCCTCGTTCTCCTTGGACTGGTCGTCAGCGACCTCGCCGTAAGCCTCCTTGGCCTTGCCCTTCAGGTCGTCAGCTGCGTTCTCGATGTCACCCATGGGGTTTCTCCTTTCGTTTAAGGTTTCGTAGAACTGTACGGCCCACTGTAGATCAAAACCTCAACGCAGCGAGTGAAAGAACGCTACTAGTTGGCTGGCCGCTTCCTGCTCCAAAATCCCGCCGCGTACCTGCGGGGTAAAGGGCGCGCCGGCCGCGCGGAGCACGTCGATGCACGAGCCACACGCCCCGGTCTTCGGTTCGAAGGCGCCGAAGACTACCGAGTCCAGCCGGGCGGCCTGGATGGCCCCCGCGCACATCGCGCACGGCTCGAGGGTTACCACGAGTTCGCACCCGGTCAGGCGCCAACCGTCGCCGTGCACCCGCACCGCGTGGCGGATCGCTTCCACCTCCGCGTGGGCGGTGGGATCCCCCAACTCCTCCCGGCGGTTGACCCCGTGGGCGAGCTCCCGGCCGGATGCATCAAAGATGACCGCGCCGACAGGAACGTCGCCGGCAGGGGTCGTGGCCGCCACTTCCAGGGCGCGTTGCATGCGAGACTGCGCCCGGCGGTGGCCCGAATCCGTGGGCAGCGCGAGCGCCACTAGTCCAGCTCGGCGGCGTCTTCGAGCTCGTCGCCGAAGCCCAGGTCACCGGCGATGCGCAGCAGCATGTCCGACGGCCAGTCCTCGTCGTTGTCCGCGATGTAGCTCAGCTGATCTTCGCTGATACCCAGATCCGCCAGGATGTCGAAGTCGCCGTCGGGGAACCCATCGACATCGTCAAGCTCGTCCGGATCCACGTCGGGGATTTCGATGTCACGCAGCTCCAGGAAGTCCGCGGCGAAGTCGTCGTCCACCGCCATCGTCGCGTCCGAGAGGAACACGCGGGTCTCCCCCGGGGTCGGGCGCACGATGACGAAGTAGTCGTCGTCAACGCACAACAGGGCGAAAGACACGCCCTGGGCGCGTAGGTTGCGCACGGCGTTGATGGAGGTGTCGGTGTCGGTGAAGTCGTCCGCGAAGGGCCGAACCACCCAGCTGCCTTCGTCGCGGGTCACGGTGACAGCAAACGAGTAGCCCTGGTCGTAGTCGCTCATATCAGGTGAGAATAGTCGGGTTGTGCCAAGATTGTCACTGTGAGTTCTCAAGATGTTCAGCGCCCCATTTGCATCGTCGGCCTTGGCCTCATTGGCGGCTCTCTCCTGCGCGATTTAGCCACCCGGGAACACCCCGTGTACGGCTACAACCACTCCACATCCGGTGCCCGCACCGCCATCAAGGAGGGCTATGACGTCAGCGATGACCTCACCGGGGTGCTGCAGCGCGCCGAGCAGGACACGGCCTTGCTCGTTATCGCCGTGCCGATGCATGCGGTCAGCGACGTCTTGGACGCCATCTGCGAACACGCGCCGTCGTGCGGCATTACCGATGTCGTCTCCGTGAAGTCGGCCGTCTACGACGAGATCTGTGCCCGCGGGCTGCAGTCGCGCTACGTGGGCGGGCACCCGATGGCGGGCACGACCAAAGCGGGCTGGAAGAACTCGCAAAAGGATCTCTTCATCCGCAGCGCGTGGGCCATTACCTACGACTACGCGGCACAGAAGGAAGAGGCCGGCGAGAAGGTCGACCAGCAGTGGATCGACACGTTCACCGACGTGGTGCGCATGACCGGCATGGTGCGCGCAGAAGCCGTCCCGGTGCGCGTGGACAACCACGATGCCGCCGTGGCGCGCGTGTCCCACCTGCCGCAGATTTTGGCCGAGGTGCTCGCCGTCGTGGGCGACCACGGAGGGATTCTCGCGCAGTCGCTCACCGCCGGCCCGTTCAAGGACGGCACCCGCGTCGCCGGCACCACCCCGAAGGTGGTCAAGCAGATGTGCGAGTCGAACGCGGCCGCGCTGGTCGGCGCGCTCGATGAGACGCTCGACCTCCTGCAAGAGGCGCGGGACTCGCTGGACTCGGCGGAGCCGACCATCGGCGACCTGGCCGAGACCGGCCACCGCGCCCGCACCCGCATCGACGCGCGCTCCGGTGCGCGCAAGGACTCCGTCTCACCGATCAAAATCTCGTCGCGGCCGGTGCTGCGCCTGCACCCCGGCGGCCACGGCTGGGTGGCTCAGCTCAAGCAGACCGAGTCCATCGGCGGGCGGATCGAAATCTTCTAAGCCACCGGCGTCGCAGTTACTTCTGCGGCCGCGACGGGGCAGACGATGGGCGTTCCGGCATCGTCAAGCACTCGCGCCCGCAGGCCGTAGACCTCCTGGAGGAGGTCCGGGGTCAGCACGTCCGCGGGCCGCCCCTGCGCGCACACGACGCCGTCGTTGATGACCAGCAACTCGTCGCAGTAGCGCGCGGCTAGGTTGAGATCGTGGAGCGCGACCAGCGCGACGGCCTTCCCGCCGGCCACCTCTTCGCGCACCAGCTGGAGCAGCTCCACCTGGTGGCGGAGATCCAGCGCTGACGTCGGCTCGTCGAGCAGCAGGATCTCCGGCTGGCGCACGAGCATCTGCGCCACGGCCACCAGCTGGCGCTGGCCGCCGGATAGCTCGCCCACGTAGCGGTCCGCCAGGTGCGCGATGCCCAGCCGCTGCATCACCTGGGCGGCGAGATCCAGCGAGTCATCGACCACCCGCATGCGCAGCCCGTGCGCGCGCTTGGTGGAAACCAGCACCGACTCGAACGCAGTCAGGGACGCGCTGGTGAGCAGATCCTGTGGCACGTAGCCGACGACATCGCGCAGCTCGCGCTTGCCCGCCAGGGTTTTTACCAGCGTGGACTTGCCGGCCGCGTTGGGGCCCAGAAGTCCGGTGACGGTGCCGTCCTGCAACGGCCGGGCGTTCACCCCGCGCAGGACCTCATGTTTGCCGTAGGAGACGTGGATATCACTGATGTGTAGTGGCATTAGCCCCTCCCCCACAGGTTGCGGCGGCGCAGGAAGATCATGCCCACGAAGAACGGCACGCCCACCAGGGCGGTGATGATGCCGATGGGCACTGCGACGCCCGGGATGATGGTGATGGACAGTGCGTGCGCGGCGGACAGCAGCAGCGCGCCGGCGGCCATGGACGCGGGCGCGAAGAAGCGCTGGTCCTCGCCGACCAACATGCGGGCGATGTGCGGGCCGACCAGGCCAATGAACCCGATGATGCCGGCGAAGGCGACGGCGCTGGCTGCCAGGAGCGAGGCCACGACGAGCGTGACGATGCGCAGCCGCTGCACGTTGATACCCAGCGCGGCCGCGCGGGCATCGCCCAGCCGAAGCGCGGTGAGCTTCCACGCGTTCGCCACGGTAAACGGAATGGCGATGGCGAGCGCGATGACCAGGATGAGGTTGGACGCCCAGTTGGCGCGCTGGAGCGAGCCCATGGTCCAGAACACGATCTGCTGGAGGGCCTCCGTGGACGCGCCGTACTGCATGAGAGACAGCAGCGCCTGGAAGAGGAACACCAGCGCAATGCCGATGAGGATCATGGAGTCCGCGCCGGCGCCGCGCCACATCGACGCGCCGATGACCACCGCCGCCGCGACCAGGGCGCTGACCCACGCCATCGCCGCGAGGTTGAACTGGGCGCTGGGCACGATCATCCACCCCAGCACGATGGAAGCCGCGCTGCCGAAAGCGGCCGCCGCGGAGATGCCGAGCGTGAACGGCTCCGCCAGCGGGTTATCCAGGATGGTCTGCATGTGGCTGCCCGCCAGGGACAGCGCGGCGCCGATGAGCACCGCCATGCACGACGCTGGCAGGCGCAGCCGCCAGAGGACGGTGCGCGTGGTGTCATCCACCGAATCCGGCGACCACAGCGCGCGCACCAGTTCCACCGGGCCCAGGTCAATCGGGCCGATGACCGTCGCGACGACGAACGCCGCAAGCGCCAGGACGAACAGCGCCGCGATGGCGAGCATTTTGCGGCGGGAGTTGCGGCGGTAGTTGGCGACGATGTCCGGCGCCGCGTCCCGCGTTATTTTCTCCTGCGCGGTCTCAGCCTGTGCGGCCTCCGCCTGCGCGGCATCGACAGCGGCGTCCGGTGCCGCGTCCGCGTGAGAAATGGTCCGTGTCATGAACGTGCGACCTCGTGGTGTTGGGGGCGTGGGCTACTTAGCAGAAACGGTGTTGAAGAAGGTGCCGCTGTACTCGAACGGGAGCCAGTTGTGGTGGAAGTCCGCGAAGTCCTTTTCCGGATCCAGATCGTCGAACTCCTCCGGGTGCAGCCACTTGGCGAAGGCCTCGAGCGCGAAGACGTTGTACGGAGAGTCGTAGAACTGGTGGTAGACGCCGTGCAGGTTGCCCTCCTTGGCCGCCTTCAGCTCTTCGAAGCCCGGGGTGCGCAGCAGGCCGCGCAGGGTTTCATCGGCCATTTCGGAGTCTGCGGTGTAGCCCATCTCCACGTGCGGTAGAACCTCCGGCTTCTCCGGGTTTTTAGCCCACGCGCCCCCGGTGGCGATGAAGTGCTCCGGCTGCTCCGCCAGGATCTTCTCCGCGGTCACGTCGCCGGAATCACCGGTCAGCAGGTGGTCGCCCAGGTTGTCACCGCCGGCGGCGTTGACCAGGTCACCCAGGTTGGAGTCCTTCACGGTGCCGCAGCAGTCCTTCAGGCCAGCGGCGCGCCAGACGAACGTGGAGGGCTTATCCTCCAGCTTGGCCGCGCGCTTTTCGATGTCGTCGACCTTCTTCTCGTAGAAGTCGGTGAACTCCTTGGCCTTGTCCTCCTTGCCCAGCAGCTCCCCCATGAGGGTGACGGACTTCGGGGTGTTGTCCAGCGGCTTCTGGCGGTAGTCGGTGAAGACGTACTTCAGGCCGGACTGGTCCATCTTGTCCAAAAAGCCCGATTCCTCCGCGGCCTTCTTGTGGTCCAGCGTCATGACGATCACGTCCGGCTTGTTGGCCAGGAGGTTTTCCACCGTGGTGTCGCCCTTGCCGATGTTGCCCACCGTCGGCAGGTCCTTGATCTCCGGGTCGACCTCCTCGATCTTCTCCTCGAAGGTCGGGGCCGCGTCGTGCAGATCAGAGCCCAGCGCGACGACCTTGTCGGCCGGGTTGTCCTTATCCAGAAGCGAGGTGGTGAACATCGCGCGCCCCTCCGCCAGCAGGATGCGCTCCGGCTGGTGGTCGAAGGTGACCTCGCGGCCGACGACGTCAGTCACGGTCATCGCTTCGTCGCCCGCGGCAGCCGACGTGTCGCCGGCGGAGTTCGACTCCGCGGCCGGGTCGCCGGCACAGGCGGTCAGGCCGAGGGCGGTCAGCGCCGAAAGGGCGACCGCGCCCGCCGATTTACGCAGGGTGGAAAGCTGCATCGCGTGGGTCCTCATTTCCAGTTGGTAACCAAGTATTAGTGAACTAAGTCTTACCTACTTTAGGCGACCCTATCTTAAGCAAACCTAAAAATCTTAAGCAAGTCTGAATTAATTACCCGCGATGGCCAGCCGTTTTCGCGCCAAAACTTCAGCACCACACCGGCCGCTTTCCGGTGTTCTCACAGGAACCGCTCCTATAGTCCCCGCGCGTGGAAATCCTTACTTCCCTGCGCGACGCCGTGGAGTCCATCCCGCTGGCCGGCACCGGCCCCACGATCGTCGTCGTCGCGCTCCTGCTTGTCTCCCTCGCCGTCACCATCCACGCCGGCCTCTCCTCCCCGCGGCGCTTGGGCCTTGTCGCCGGCGCGACCGCGGCACTCACCCTCCTCGCCTGGCTCGTCCTCACTCAGTGGTGGAAGCCCTTCCCCGACGCCCTGCCTCCCGCGCTCTACGGAGCGGGCGCCATCGCGATCGCCGCGCTGCTCGCCGCCGCACTCGTCCCGGAAAAGCGCCCGCGCCTTCTCATCGCGGGCCTGGTCAGCACCCTGTGCGCGGTGGCGGTGGCCAACCTCGTCTTCCAGCAGTACCCGGACGTCCGCTCCCTCGATCCGCGGCCGGTGAGCGTGGAGATGACCTACGACCAGTTCACCAAAACGCACAAGGCGCCCACCCTCAACGGCGAGAAAGTCGGCGCGCTGGTCACCACCGACATCGACTCGCCCACCTCGAAGTTCCGGCACCGCCCGTCCACCGCGTACGTGCCGCCGGCGTACTTCACGCAGCGCACCCGGACCTTCCCCGTCATCGTGCTGCTCGCCGGAAACCCGGGCTCGCCGGATCAGTGGGTCACCGGCGGCGGGCAGATGGCCGAGACCGCCGACGACTTCCAGCGCTCCCACGACGGGGTCGCCCCCATCGTCATCACCGTGGACGCGACCGGAACGACCACGAATAACCCGATCTGCGTGGACGGGCCTAACGACAAGGTGCAGACCTACCTCACCCAGGACGTCCCGCAGCAGCTCAAAGCCCAGTTCCGCGTCAATGCGGATCAGCGCACGTGGACCATCGGCGGCCTGTCCTACGGCGGCACGTGCGCGCTGCAGGTCGCCACCAACCACCCCGCGGCCTACGGGACTTTCCTGGACTTTTCCGGGCAGCCGGAACCGACCATCGGCACGCGCGCGCAGACGGTCCAGCGCTTCTTCAACGGCAGCGACGCCGCCTTCGCCGCCGTCAACCCCGAGGACCTGCTCCAGCACGAGCTGACCGACAAGACCGGGAAGTACCGCCAGCTCGCCGGGCGTTTCGTCGCCGGCGACGCCGACAAGGAGGCCGTGCAGGCGCTCCAGCACTTCCAGGAACTGACCACCGCCACCGGCATGTCCACCACGTACGAGGAAGTCCCCGGCGGGCACAGCTTCGCCGTGTGGCGCCGCGCCCTCCAAGACACCTTCGACTTCGCCGCCGCCCGAGGAGGCATCCAATGACACCGCACATCCGCCGCATCGTGGCCGCCGCGCCCGCGACGTGGGCGATCATCGCCTGCGTGTGGGTCTTGCGCGCCACCCACCACTCCGTGGGCTTCTTCCCCTCCCGCCCCGAACTTCTCACCTTCCTCACCTCCGGGCTGACCGCCCCCACCTGGGTCGGTGCGGTGCTAGCCACGCTGGCACTCGTCGGCATCGGCACGCGCGCCGAAAAGCGGCTAGGCACCGGCACGTTCCTGGTGGCTGCGGCCACCCTGCACCTCGTGGGGCTCATGGGTGGATCCCTGCTTGCCGCGATCCACCCGGCGTTTCCCGATGAGTACGTGCTCTCGCCGCTGCCGTGGCTCATCGGCACCGCCCTGGTGGCCAGCGATCGCCTACCGGATCTGTGGCACCGTCGCCTCCGCGTCGGCGCGGTGGGCCTGGCGCTGGCGCTGGTGCTTTACGATGGCGCCCTCGTCGACTACGCCCTCATCTGCACGACCGCCACCGGGCTGTTCTTCTCGCGCCGCGGGCCCAGCCTGGACAAACCGATAACCTCCATCCGGGAGCACCGCATCCTCATCGCCGTCGCGGCCACCGCCGTCTTCCTCGCGCCGGTCGCCGCCGAGTTCAACCCGCAGGCCCTCGGGCTGTTTTCCGGCGGGTCGTTCTTCATCCTGCCGGCGATGTCTGCCGCGCAGGCGGATCTCATCTGCGAGCTCGACCCGGGTTCGGTGGGCTGCACCCACGCCATGTGGATGCTGCGCACCGGCGGCATCGGCCCGGCGGTGGCGAACCTCATCCCGCTGCTGCTCGTCCTCATCTTCGCCTGGGGACTTTCCCGCGGCCGGCGCCTGGCCTGGTGGGGCATGCTGGCCACCCAGCTCGTCGTGATCGCCGCGCTAGTCAAGGAGTTTATGTACCTGCAGGATTCCGACACCCCCGCCTGGGCCGGGGTGTTGCTCCTCGGGTTGCTTATCGCGCCGTGGCTGACGATGACGGTCGTGCTGTTGTTCCAGCGCCGCCCGTTCCAGGTGCGCATGGTCGCCTCCCAGCGCCGCCGCTTTGCGGCCACCATGGCAGCGTGGGCCGCGCTGCTGGCGGCGGCCTGGTTGCTCGGCGCGGCGGCAGTGCGCGGCGGTTTCCGCGACGCGTCCCTCCTCGACATCGTCCGCGCGACGCCCCTGCGCTTCCTACCGCCGGTGGTCTCGAAGTTCTTCACCTCGGACGTGCTCCCGGTCTCCGATGCCGCCTGGTTCTTTACCGAGTGGATCGGCCCGGTCTTCTGGCTTGGCGCCGCGTGGATCTTCTACCGGGCGCTGAAGGCCGATCCGGACCCGGATGCCAGCGAGCGCCGCGCCGACGCCCGCGCCATCCTCACCGGCGGTACCGGCGACCATCTGTCCTGGATGACCACGTGGGCGGGCAACAAGCTGTGGTTCGACGACGACCGCGGGTTCGTTGCCTACCGCCTGCACAATTCGGTGGCCGTGACGGTGGGCGAGCCAGTGTCCCGGGGCGCGGATCCCCAGGACATCGCCACCCGCTTCGAGCGCGCGATGTACGCCGGCGGCGCCCAGGTGGCGTGGTATTCGGTGCGGCCCGAATTCGCGGCCGCCCGCGGCTGCCGCGCGGTCGCGGTGGCGGAGGAATCGGTCCTCGACTGCACCGCCGCCCCCGAATTCAAGGGCAAGAAGTTCCAGGACGTGCGCACCGCCCGCAACCGCGCAAAGAAGGAGAACATCCACTCGGTGTGGACCACGTGGGCGGACGCCGGCGCCACGCTGCGCAACCAGATCATCGAACTTTCCGAGGACTGGGTATCCAATAAGAAGCTGCCGGAGATGGGCTTTACCCTCGGCGGGCTGCCGGAGCTCGACGCCCCGGAGGTCACGCTCGTGCTGGCGCTTGACGATGCCGGCACCCTCCACGGAGTCACCAGCTGGCTGCCGGTCTACCGCGACGGCACACTGGTTGGCCTCACCCTGGACTTTATGCGCCGCAAGACCGACGGCTTCCGCTCGGTGGTGGAGTACCTCATCGCGGAGACGCAGGTCGCCGCGCACGACCAGGGCCTGGAGTGGATCAGCCTCTCGGGCGCCCCGCTGGTCTCCTCCACCGAGCCGACGACCATGCTGGAGCAGATCCTGGCGCGGGTGAGCTCCTACCTCGAACCGCTTTACGGGTTTAAGTCGCTGGCGGCCTTCAAGCGGAAGTTCCACCCCCAGCACCAGCAGTGGGTGCTGGGCTACCGCGACGAGCTCGCCCTGCCGTCCATCGCCCTGGCCGTGTCCAAGGCGTACCTGCCGGACCTGCACACCGGCGACGTGGTGAGCATCGCGCGCTCGATGCGGAACAAATAATCAGCCACCCGCGCCCACTGCGCGAGTTTTAGGGATTTTTCGGGCCGAAAACTGAAGATCCGGCACGAAAATGGCTGTTTTCACGCACGCGACGCGAAAGCCCCGACCCACCGTGTTACTAACGGTGCAATCGGGGCTGACGTTGCAGGTGATTTTGTGCGCCCGGAGGTGTCTGAAGTCATGACATAGTTTACAAATCTGTTCTGGGGAAACGTCACTGACAGTTGACAGGTGTGTCGGGACATCCTTTACATCCGCAGCCGGGGCAAAGACACGATGACAGTTGACAGGTGTGTCGCGGAGGGTGTCAGGAAGTTTGTGTGTGAGGCTCTGATCTAGAAGGAGTTTCACCGATAATGACTACGGTGTCACCGAAGAAAAACCATGACCCGGCAAAGGTCAATGAGATCAGCGAGAAGCTGATGGAAAATCCTGAGCTCGCCAGCTTGATCAGCGAGCTGTCGGCTTCCGCTGATGATGCAAGCGAGCTGGTCAAAGGCCTGCTACAGGCATCAATCAACGCTGGTCTGCAGGCGGAGATGGATGCGCATTTGGGCTATAGCCATTCTGACCGCAAGACCAAAGCCCAAGTCGAATCCGCACAGGGCAACAATCACCGCAATGGGTCGTACACCAAGACCGTCAATTCTGGCTACGGCGCGGTGGAAGTGACCGTGCCCAGGGACCGTGCCGGCACCTTTACTCCCCGGATGGTGCCCAAGGGCGCACGCCGACTCACAGAACTCGACGACATGATCGTCTCGCTATACGCCGGCGGGATGACAGTGCGCGATATCCAGCATCACCTCGCGACCACGCTCGGGGTGGATATGAGCCCGGATACGATCAGCACCATTACCGATGCGGTGTTAGACGAGGTCATGATCTGGCAAAACCGCCAGCTCGACGAGTTCTACCCGGTGATCTTCCTCGACGCGCTACGCGTGAAAATCCGTGACGGCCACCGCGTGGTCAACAAGTCCTGCTATATGGCGGTTGGCGTCGACATGGACGGCATCAAGCACATCCTGGGATTGTGGATCGCTGAAAATGAAGGTGCCGCATTCTGGGCATCGGTCTGCGCGGATCTGGCCAACCGCGGTGTCCAGGACGTGTTCATTGTCTGCTGCGACGGGCTCAAAGGCCTGCCGGAAGCCGTGGAAGCCACCTGGCCGAATTCCATGGTGCAGACCTGTATCGTGCACCTGATTCGGGCTGCGAACCGGTGGGTGTCCTACCAAGACCGCAAAGGGGTCTCCCGGGCGCTGCGTGAGGTCTACACGGCCGCAAACGAGGACACCGCCCGTGCCGCCTTGGATGCGTTCGAAGCCAGTGAACTGGGCCGGAAATACCCGCAATCGGTCAAAGTCTGGCGCGACGCTTGGGAGCGGTTCGTGCCGTTTCTACAGTTCCCGCCGGCGGCACGCCGGGTGCTCTACACCACCAATTCGATCGAGTCGCTGAATGCTGAACTGCGTAAAGCTACCCGTAACCGCGGCCAGTTCCCGAACGATACCGCGGCGTTGAAAACGCTGTGGCTGATGATCTGCAACATCGAAGACAAGCGCGCCGCCCAGCGAGCCAAGAAAGCGAAGCGCGATATCGAATGCAACGGCTATATTGAAGGAGCGAAAGCCACCGGGTGGAAACAAGCCATCAACCAACTAGCCGTGGCTTACCCCGACCGATTCGCGGACTACTTGTAAACCAAACCCCCGCACACAAAGAATCGGACACTCTCACAGTTGACAGGTGTGTCGCGTCATCGTTGACAGCATGAATAGTCCGAACCGCAATCTCGCGATCATCAAAGCTGTCCGTGAGCAACACCAACCAGTCGCTCGAGTCGCTACGCGTTTCAACGTGTCCCGCCAGTGGGTCTACGCCTTACTCCGCCGCTACGACACTGGCGGTCCACAAGCGGTAAAGCCGAAGTCGAAAGCACCGCACTCCAACCCACGCGCAGTATCCAAAAAGCTCAAGAAAACCATCATCAACATGCGCAAACAGCTCGACCACTCCGGGCTGGATTCCGGGGCAGAAACCATCCAGTTCCACCTGGAACAACAAGGTATGTATGCCCCATCTACCTCGACGATCGTGCGCATCCTCCGCGACCACGGCCTCGTGCAGCCAGAACCAAAAAAGCGGCCGAGAACCTCATTTATCCGCTTCGAAGCATCCCGCCCCAATGAATGCTGGCAAGCAGACATCACACACGCATATCTCACCGGCGGAAGACGCGTCGAAATCCTCGACTTCATCGACGACCACTCCCGACTGCTGCTGTCCATTACAGCCAGCCGGTCCTTTTCTGGGCCTGCCGTCGCCGACGAACTATCACACCTCATCAGCGACTTCGGCCCACCACAATCCACCCTCACCGACAACGGGCTGGTGTTTACCGCCCGCAACGCCGGGGCAAAAGGCGGCCGTAACGCCTTCGAAAAACTCATCCGCAACCACCGGATCCAACAGAAAAACGGCAGGCCAGGACACCCACAAACCCAAGGAAAAATCGAACGATTCCACCAAACACTCAAACGGTGGCTATCGCGCCAACCCACCGTCAACACCATCGACGAACTACAACAACAACTCGACCGATTCGCCGCCTACTACAACACCAACCGCCCACACCGAGCCCTCGGCAGACGCACCCCATACGAGGTCTACAACGCATCCACGAAAGCCAGCCCCGACGACAACCCCACCGAAGAATGGCGTACACGCAACGACAAAGTCGACAAAGCCGGCCGCTGCACCATCCGCTACGCAGGCAGGCTTTACCACCTAGGAATGGGCCGAAAATACACCGGCCACCACGTCCTGATGATCATCAAAGACCGCCACATCACCACATCACTCAAAGACACCGGCGCCATCATCACCGAGCACTACATCGACACCAGCCGCAACTACCAAGCCCCAATCTAGAAACACGGCGAACCCCCACTCAACTAACCCCCAGAAAACAAAAGGCGCCCACCGAGAAAAAAACTCGGCGGACGCCCATCTGTCAACGATGTCGCGACAGTTTTGTCAACTATGACGCGACACAGGACATTTGTGCGCCCGGAGGGATTCGAACCCCCAACCTTCTGATCCGTAGTCAGATGCTCTATCCGTTGAGCTACGGGCGCATGCTGCGAAGAATCGCTCTTTGCAACGAGATGTAACTATAGTCGGCTTCCACCCACGGAACAAAACAGCTGGTTAACGGCCGGTTACGGCGCGCTATAAGCCGAGCACGGCGCGGGCGATGAAGAAGTAAATGATAAGGCCCGCGGCGTCGCAGAAGGTGGAGATGAACGGATTCGAAAACACAGCCGGGTCCGCGCCGACCACCTTGGCCAGAATCGGCATGACACCGCCCACGGTGGCGGACAAGGTGCAAATGCCCAGCAGGGTCGTGCCGATGACGAGGCCGATGTGCATGTCGTAGACCAGCGAGGCGATGATGAAGCCGAGGATGCCCAGCGTCGCGCCGAGCAGCATGCCCACGCGCATCTCGCGCCACATGACCTGGAGGACGTCGCTCTTTCGGACATCGCCAAGCGCCAGCGCACGGGTGACCGTCGTCGCCGCCTGGTTGCCCGTGTTGCCGCCCGTGCCGGTCAACAGCGGGATGAACAGGGACAGCACCACGGCCTGCTCCAGCACAGACTCAAAGGAATCGAGCACCTTCACCGTGAGGATGGCGGAGACGGCGAGCACGAGCAGCCAGACGATGCGCGAGCGCACCAGCTTGAGCAGCGGGGTGGACATGTACGGCTGCTGCAGCGCCTCCGTACCGCCGGAACGCGCAGAGTCCTCACTGTCCTCTTCCTCCACGATGTCGGCCGCATCGTCCCAGGTGAGCAGGCCGATGAGGCGGTCGGAGTCATCGACAATCGGCAGGGCCAGAAGGTCGAGCGGCAAAAACCAGCGCGCGGTCTCCTCCGCGTCCGCCTGCGCGTAGGCGTAGATGGGCTCGTGCATCAGATCCTCGACCATGCGGCCGGACTTGGCGATGAAGAGCTCACGCAGGCTCATCACACCCACCAGGCGCCGGTCCTTGCGCACGATGGGCACCGTGTAGATGGTCTCCAGGTCCGGCGCCTCGCGCCGCAGCTTTTCCAGCGCCTCGTCCACCGTCATCTCGCGGTAGATGTCCGGCACCTCCGGCGACATGCGGCGGCCCACCGAACCCTTCGGGTAACCGAGCACCACCCCGGTGATGTCCTGGTCGGGCTTGTCCAGGCTGCGCAGCAGGCGGTCCGCGATCTCCGCCGGCAGCTCGTCCAGCAACGACACGCGGTCTTCCGGCTCGAGGGCGTCGAAGAACTCGTAGACGTCGGAGTTGCCCAGCTCGTCGATAATGTCCGCCTGGTGCGCGGCGTCGAGGGCGTCGAAAACAGCAATGGACTTTTCCCGGCTGAGCAGGCGGAGCACCACCGCCGCGCGCACGGGGTTCTGGCGCTCGACGAGGGCGACGACGTCCTGGATCGGCGGCTCGTCCAGAAGCGCCTGCATCTTCGGGGCGTCTTCCGGGTCGATGTCGCTGCCGGAACGCAGCATGAGCTCGAGCGCGCCGATGGTCTCGTCTACCGACATGGTCATTAGCTGCCACCTCTCGCCTGGATACCTATCGGCCCTTGACAATAGATGAAAAATGCCTCCCCCGCTTCTCGCAGGGGAGGCATCTGTATGTGGCGGAGACGAGAGGATTTGAACCTCCGGCCCTCCGTTAAGAGGGCAACTCATTAGCAGTGAGCCCCATTCGGCCGCTCTGGCACGTCTCCAGTGTTTATACACAGTACCTGCCGCACGTCAGCGCACCAAACTCAGAGGAAAGTTAGGCTGTTGCCCATGCGTTCTTTCCTCAACTTCCTCCTCCACGTCGTCTGCGTAGCCGCCGCCCTGTGGTTCGTGGTCAAGCTCATCCCGGGTCTCAGCATCACCCCGACCGCGGGCGGCAGCGAGGCCGGCGCGTTTGTCACCGTCGCCGTGGTCTTCGTCGTGGTCAACACGTTCATCGCCCCAGTCCTGCGCCTGTTCGGCGCCCCGATTACCTGCCTGACCTTGGGCCTTTTCTCCCTGGTCATCAACGGCGCGGTGCTCTACCTCACCGCCTGGCTACTCCAGTCGTTGGACCTGGGCCTGGGCGAGCTGCACATCTCCAACTGGTGGGCCGCCATCTTCGGCGCGATCGCCCTGGCCATCGTCTCCTCCATCATCAACGCGGTGACCAGCCCGCTGCGCGCGGCCGCGCGCTAACCCCCAGCAAACGGCGGGAGGATATCCACGCGACTCACCCCCGCCAGCGAAGCGGCGCGACCGCCAACCGTTTCCGCGTTGGCGCCATCGAGCAGGAACGAGCAGCGCTTGACGATGTCCGCCAGCCCCATCCCCGCGTCCGTCGTCCCTGCGTGGGTATCCGCCAGGTGGTCAACGAGCTCGCCCAGCGTCGCCGGGGGATTATCCAGACGCTCGTGGGAGGCGCCCGCGGCCGCCCGGGCGGCGGCGAAGTAGTGGACATCCAACATGGCGCTCACTATATATTCTGAGATCCATGCGTACCTATGACGATCACCTCGCGGCGGTGCGCGAGGCGGCCGGCCACCGCGGCACCGTCACCCTCCCCCTGCTGGAGGCGGTACAACGCCGGGCGCGCACCGCCACGGATACGGTGGCGCAATTCGACTCGCCGCGCTTCCACAACTCGCAGATGGACGGCTACGCCCTGCCCGATACAGCGGGCGGATCGTTCACCGTGGGCCCGACGATTGCCGCAGGAGCCGATGCCGCCGCGTTGTACCCGGGCGGGTTAGACGGCCTCGCCGCCCCCATCATGACCGGCGCGCCGGTCCCCCGCGGCACCGCCTGCGTCGTTCCGGTTGAGGACTGCACGCCCGGCGAGTTCGCTGAAGAAGGCGCGCAGGTGACCGCCCCCGCCAGCCTGGACGGGAAGTTCGTCCGCGCGGCCGGATCGGATGCCCGGCGCGGCGAGGTCCTTGTCCCCGCGGGCACGGTCGTCGATCCGATCGTGGTGGCCACCCTGGCCGGCCAAGATCTCACGAGCGTCACGGTCACCCGCCCGGCGCGCGTGGTCATCGTCACCGGCGGCAAGGAGATCGGCTCGCAGATCCCGGACTCGAACGGCCCGATGCTCGCCGCCGCGTGCGCCCAGGCGGGCATCGAGGTCGCGGATACGCTTCACACCGACGACGATCCCGGCGCGCTGCGGGAGCGGTTGGACCGGGCCATCGCCACGCATGGCCCCGATGCCGTGCTCACCTCCGGCGGGATCAGTCACGGGAAGTTCGAGGTGGTCCGCGACATTTTGGAGCCGCACGGCTGGTTCGGCCACGTCGCGCAGCAGCCCGGCGGCCCGCAGGGGCTGGCCGTCTACCGCGGCACGCCGTGCATCTGCATGCCCGGCAACCCGGTGTCTACTTTGGTGAGCTTCCGGCTCTACGTCGCGCCCGTGCTGGGCGCCGCCCCCGGCCCGCAGCGGGCCGCGCTGGAGGCTCACGAGCCGGTTGCGGGGTTGCCGCACAAGGAGCGGTTCTACCGCGGGGTACTGCGCGACGGGAAGGCTCGCGTCCTCGGTGGGGCCGGATCCCACCTCATCGCGCAGGCGGTGGGCGCGAACTGCCTTATCCGCATCCCGGCGGGACATTCTCTTCCCGGCGGCGCCGACGTGGTCGTCTACCCTTTCTAGGTATGCGAAAAGGTCACGTCATCGTCGCCAGCACCCGGGCGGCAAGCGGTTCGTTGACGGACACGTCTGGCCCCCGCGCGGTGGATTTCCTACGTGCGCAAGGGATTGATACTCCCGATGCGGCCGTCGTCGCGGACGCGGACATCGCTCAGGCGGTCGACGCCGCGCTTGCCAGCGCCCCCTCCGTCCTCCTTACCTCCGGCGGCACCGGGATTACCGGTGACGATCAGACGGTGGAGGCGGTGGAGCGGCACATCGTCAAGCATCTGCCCGGCATCGTCCACGCCTTTTGGGCGGAGGGGCTCAAGCACACCCCCACCGCGATCGCCTCGCGCGCGGTGGCGGGGATGACCACCCACGGCACCTTCGTGATGACCCTGCCCGGCTCCCGGGGCGGGGTGAAAGACGGCTGCGCCGTGCTGGAACCTGTCCTGGGCCACCTGCTCGACCTCGCGGAGGGCAACCGTGAGCACTAACCGCCCGGATCCGGACTACGTCGCCGCGCAGACCGGGAAGGTCGTCGGCGCGGTCATCACCGATAAACCACTGGAGCCGCTCGTGGCGCAGGCCCGGCGCGAGACCATGACCCGCGCGATGGGGGCGCTGGTCACCTTCGAGGGCGTGGTGCGCGACCACGATGGCGGCAACCGCGTCGCCGCGCTGGCGTACGAGGCGCACCCGAGCGCCCCCGCCGAGCTGATGCGTGTGCTCCACACCGTTACCGCCGCGCACCCCGTCCGCGCGTGGGCGGCCCACCGCACCGGGGACGTGCCGATTGGGCACGCCGCCTTCGTCGTCGTGGTCGCCGCCGCCCACCGCGGGGCGGCGTTTGCGGCCTGCGAGGAGATCGCCGACCGCACCAAGGCGGACGTGCCCATCTGGAAGGAGCAGGAGCTGGCAGAAGGCGGCACCCAGTGGGTGGGGCTCGAATGAGCCTGACCAACCAGCAGCTGGCGCGGTACGTCCGCCAGGTATCCCTGGCCGGTTTCGGCGGCGCGGCGCAGGAAAAGCTGCTTCGCGCCCACGTCCTCGTCGTTGGTGCGGGCGGGCTCGGTTCGCCGGCGCTCCTCTACCTCGCCGGTGCGGGCGTGGGCCATGTGACCGTGATCGATGACGACGAGGTCAGCCTGTCCAACCTGCACCGCCAGGTCATCCACTCCACTGCCGCCGTGGGCACGCCCAAGGTGGATTCCGCCCGGGCCGCGCTGGATGCCCTCAACCCGGAGGTGGAGGTCACTGCGATAAACGGCCGGCTCACCCGGGACAACGCGCAGGGGCTTCTTGCCGACGTCGACGTCGTCCTCGACGGCTCGGACAACCTGGCCACCCGCTACCTCACCTCGTGGGCGTGCGCGCGGGCGGGGATTCCCCACGTGTGGGCATCCATCCTCGGTTTCGACGCGCAGCTGTCGGTCTTCTGGGCAGGCCACGGACCGCTTTTCGAGGACGTCTTCCCCACCCCGCCCGCGCCGGGCACGGTGCCGTCGTGCGCGGCCGCCGGCGTGTTGGGGCCGGTGGTCGGTACTGTCGGTTCTGCGATGGCGATGGAAGCCATCAAGCTCGTCACGGGAATAGGCACCCCGCTCATGGGCCGGGTGGGCTACTTCTCCGCGCTCGACGGGACGTGGGAGTACCTGCCTGTCGTCGCGCACGCGGAGACCGCCCGCCGGGTCACTGCGGGGGTCGTGCTTGCCCGTGCTGTGCGGAACGCCGAACTGGAGGAGACCACCATGCACGACGACGTGAAAGAAGTAGACAGCATCCCCGACGGCGCGCTGATTATCGATGTGCGCGATCCGGAAGAGGTCGTAGAAGCAGCCATCCCCGGCTCCGTGAACTTCCCGCTCGCGGACATCGAGGACGGCGGCACCCCTCCCGGGGTGGAGCAGGCCCTCGACCGTGACCAGCCGGTCGTCTTGCACTGCGCCGGCGGCAAGCGTTCGGCCCAGGCCGTGAAAATCCTGCAGGAGCGCGGCCTCGACGGCCCGCTGTACTCCCTGCGCGGCGGCATCAACGCGTGGCTGGAGGACCAGCTCTAACCCCCGGGGATGACATGGATTTCAGCCCAGAGGTTGATGCGAACTTCCTGGGTAGCGGGTGAAAATTGCGGGTATGAAAAAGAAAATTCCCTGGATCCTGCACTGGATCGCCCGCCTCCTCATCTGCTTTATGGTCCTGCCCTACGCAGTCATGAAGCTCAACCTCATGCAGATGGGCGTAGTGGACTACTCCCAGTTGCTCATCACGCAGGGTGAGAAGTCCCCCATGGGCTTCCTCTGGACGTTCATGGCGCTATCGCCGGTCATCCAGTTCACCGCCGGCGCCGTCGAACTCCTCGCAGGAATTCTGGTGCTGTGGCGGCGCACCGCGTGGCTCGGCGGTCTCATCGGCACGGTCTCACTGGGTGTGGTGTGGCTGCTCAACATGACCTACGACGTACCGGTCAAGCAGCTGTCGTTCGCCCAAATGGTGCTGTTCTTCCTCGTCTTAGCGCCGTGGTTGCCGCGGCTTGGACGGTTTATTGCCGGCCGCCCCGTCGGCCCACTGGAGGAGCCGCGCCTTATCGAGTCGCCGAAGGTGCACCGCTTTACCCGGTGGTTCCCAGCCGCGGCCACCGTGGTCATCCTGGCCGGATCGGCCTACGCCGCCGCCGTGGGGTTACCGCACCTACTGCGCCCGGAGAGCACGCAATTGGCTGGCGTCTACGAGGTCACCCAGGACAGCGACCAACCCGCAGACTCGCTTGCCGATGACACCCGCTGGCACTACCTCGCCTTAGGCAACATGGACGCAGGCCCCGACCAAGAGCACATGTTCTCCCTCCGCCGCGTCAACGGCGACCTGCAGTACGGCTTCTACACCGTCGACGGTGATCACATCACCCTTGAGCTATCGGAGCCCATGACCAACGACGAAACGAATGCCGGTCCCGGATGGGACGAAGAGCCCGTGGAGACTGTGGAATTGCACTGGGAGACAACGGACGACGGCATGAGGTTCACCGGCGATGATTCCACCCGCGAGCTGGAACGCTACGAGCTAGGTGAGCAGCTAGTGAGCCGTCCATTTAGCTGGACGGGCACGCCGTACAACAGGTAGCTGGCGGAGACGGAGGGATTTGAACCCTCGGTGGGTTGCCCCACGCCGGTTTTCAAGACCGGTGCATTCGGCCGCTCTGCCACGTCTCCCGTGTCCTCGCCGAATGGCGAGACGTGAACAGCGTACCCGACCACCCGCGCGTAGCCGAAATGGGTTTTGCGCGTTTACTGTGGAAGGGCATGAAGGCAATCCAGCAGACGAATACCGACGATCCCCGCTCCCTGGAGCTGCGAGAAACCGAGACGCCGAAACTTCAATCCGGCGAGGTCTTGGTCAAAGTCGCCGCCGCCGGCGTGAACCGCGCCGACCTCGTGCAAGCACAGGGCAACTACCCGCCGCCGAAGGGCGCCTCCGAGATCATCGGCCTGGAGTGCACCGGCACGATTGCCGATGCCGGCGACACCGACCGTGAAGTCGGCGAAGAGGTCGCCTGCCTGCTGGCCGGCGGTGGCTACGCCGAGTACGTCGCCGTGCCCGAAGGCCAGCTTATGCCCATCCCGAAGGAGCTGAGCCTCACCGAGACCGCCGCGGTGGTGGAGGTCGCCACCACCGTGTGGTCCAACCTGGGGATGGTCGCAGGAGTCAAGGAGGGCGACCGCGTGCTTATCCACGGCGGCTCCGGCGGCATCGGTTCCTTTGCCATCCAGCTGTGCAAGGCGCTCGGCGCGGAGGTGGCCGTGACGGCCGGCTCGGCAGAAAAGCTCGAGTACTGCAAGAACTTGGGCGCCGACATCGCCATCAACTACAAGGAAGACAGCTTCGTCGACAAGCTCAAGGGCTCGTGCAACGTGATCCTCGACGTGGTGGGCGGGCCCTACCTGGAGGACAACATCAAGTGCCTGGCCACCGACGGCCAGCTCGTGGTCATCGCCGTGCAGGGCGGGCCCAAGGGCACGCTGTCACTGGGCCGGATGATGCCGCGCCGACTATCCGTCCACGCCACCACGCTGCGCGCCCGGCCAACGGAGATGAAGGCGGCCATCTGCCGCTCCACCGAAGAGCACGTGTGGCCGCTTATCGAGGAAGGAAAGATCACCCATTCCCTGACCAAGACGTTCCCGCTTGCCGATGCCGCCGCCGCCCACGAATACTTGGACTCCGGCGACTCCACCGGCAAGGTCGTCCTCGAGGTCTAAACGAAAAGCGTTTACGCCAGCGAGGCGAGCACCCGGGTTAAGTGCTCCACGTCGGCGGACGTGTTGAACGGGCCGAGCGCCACGGTGACCGCGCCGCCGATCTCGTCGACGCCCATGTTGGTCAGAAGCGGGGTGCGCGGGGACAAGGTGGTCACCAGCCCGTTGTCGAAGAGGCGCTGGTGCACCGTCTCCGCGGGCACGCCGCGGACCGCGAAAGAGATGCGCGGCAGGCGGTTGTCGGTCGCGTCCGCCGCGGCCTCCCCGGTCACGCCGAGGATGTGCACCGCCGGCAGGGTGCCCAGGAACGTGTACAGATCGTGGCCCAGTCCGTCGAGGTAGCCCTGCAGCGAGGTCATGGAGCTGACGATCCGGCGCCGCCGCGAGCCCTTCTGGCCCGCGACCAGGTCCGCGAGGTGGTCGGCCAGCGGGCCCACGCCGCCGGCCAGCCCGGCGGAGACTGGGGTTTCTAGCTGGCCCGCCCCGCTGTTTTCGCGCTCCGGGCTTAACGCGTCGATGCGGCGGAACATCTTGGTATCGCGGAAGATGAGCGCGGCGACCTGCGGTCCGCCCAGCTCGGCGAGATCGATGCCCAGGATATCCGCGTCGAGCTCGTCGGCGTCGATGGGACGGTAGGGCGCGAGGCTGGAGACATCGAGAAGCGTCCACGCACGGGACTTCTCGTGCACGATGTCGAAGATCTCCTCCGCCGGCGCGACGGTGCCGAGCAGCTCGTGCGAGGCGGAGAGGGAGACGAGGCGGGTGGAGCCATCGACAAGCTCCGCGAACTGGTACGCCGGCAGCTCCCCGGTCCCCAGGTCCGGCTCGGCCCACCGCACCTCCGCGTCGATGCCGCGGAACGCGCGGGCGAGCACCGGCGGATCCAGCCGGGACAGCACCACCGAGGAATTGGACCGCAACAGCGGCGAGATGACCTGGGCGAGCGCCTGGTACAGCGCGGGCAGGCTCGGGCCGAGCACGACGCGATCCGCACTTGCGCCGACGAGATCGGCCACGGCGATGCGCGCGCTGTCGACCAAGTTGTGGCCCTCGAGGCGGCCGGCCTCCGGGCGCGCGGAATGCGTACCGGTGGGGACGTCGAAGCTCGCGACGGCGGTGGACATGCGGAATGACCGGGCGACACCTGCCGCGACACGCTCCGCCAACTGCGGCGTGTCGTGCGCGTTCAGGTAGGTCCATCCGTCGGATAAGCCGGTATAGAGGCCGCGCACGCGGGCCGCGTCATACCGTGCTGGCATTGCCTGTCCTCCCCTTGGCCGTCACTTCGAACTCTCACTTTATACGGCACCGCCCAGCGGGCAAGAAATCTCCCGCGCTAGGGTAAGCACCGTGTCAGAGAAAGAAAATCTGCAAGCAAACGTTGAGCGCATGACTCACGTCCCGGAGGCGGATCACGCCCCCGCGTCGCGCTCTATGTCGTTTTCTGCTGCCCTGGGCGACCTCGTCCAGGGCGCCAAGCAGCGCGAACTGTGGTTCATGCTGGGCCTGCAGGACATCAAGCAGCGCTACCGGCGCTCCGTGCTGGGCCCGCTGTGGATCACCATCGCCACCGGCGTCATGGCCGCGGCCTTGGGCCTGCTCTACTCGATGCTTTTCCAAATCCCCGTGGCGAAGTTCCTGCCCCACGTCACCGTGGGCCTTATTATGTGGAACTTTATCTCGGGCGCCATCAAAGAGGGCTCGACCATCTTCATCGACAACGAGGGGCTGATTAAACAACTCCCCGCGCCCCTGTCGGTGCACGTCTACCGCCTGGTGTGGCGCCAGACCCTCTTCTTGGCCCACAACCTGGTCATCTGGCTCGCGCTCATCATCATCTTTCCGCGCGCGCTGGGCTGGGAGTTCTTCCTCTTCATCCCGGGCCTGTTCCTGTTGCTGGTCAACGGCGTGTGGGTGGCTATGTTCTTCGGCATCATCGCCACGCGCTTCCGCGACGTCGCCCCACTGCTCGAGGCCCTGGTGCAGCTGCTGTTCTACGTCACCCCGATCGTATGGATGACAGACACGCTGCACGAACAGGGCGGAGCGGTCTCCCAGCGCGCCCGCATCGCGGAACTCAACCCGCTGTACCACTACCTGGAGGTGGTGCGCTCGCCCATGATCGGCGAGCCCGTCGCCGCCTACCACTGGCTCATCGTCATTGCCTGCACGCTCGTCGGCCTGTTCATCGCCCTGCTGGTGATGAAGCGGTGGCGCTTCCGCGTGAGCTACTGGGTCTAGAAAGTCGACACGAGGAGTAATTCCATGGTTTCCATCGATACCTACAACGCGTGCGTCGACTTCCCCATCTTCGACGCGAAGTCGCGCTCGCTGAAGAAGGCAATGCTGTCGACGGCGGGCGGCGCCATCGGCAAGAACGCGGACAACACCGTCGTGGTGGAGGCGCTCAAAGACATCAACCTCCACCTCCGCGAAGGCGACCGCGTCGGCCTGGTCGGCCACAACGGCGCCGGCAAGTCCACCCTGCTGCGCCTTTTGTCCAACATCTACGAGCCCACCCGCGGCTCGGCGGATATCCGCGGCCGCGTCGCGCCCGTCTTCGACCTGGGCGTGGGCATGGACCCGGAGGTCTCCGGCTACGACAACATCATCATCCGCGGGCTGTTCCTCGGCCAGACCATCAAGCAGATGAAGTCGAAGATGGACGACATCGCGGAGTTCTCCGAGCTGGGCGACTACCTGGGCATGCCGCTGCGCACCTACTCAACCGGCATGCGCGTGCGCCTGGCGCTCGGCGTGGTCACCTCCATCGAGCCGGAGATCCTGCTTCTCGATGAAGGCATCGGCGCCGTCGACGCCGCCTTCATGGCCAAGGCCAGAAAGCGCCTGCAGGAGCTGGTCAAGCGCTCCGGCATACTGGTCTTTGCGTCACACTCCAACGACTTTCTGGCGCAGCTGTGCGACACGGCGCTGTGGATCGACCATGGGAAAATCGCAAAAGCCGGCGAGGTCGCCGACGTCGTCACCGCCTACGAGGGCGAAGAGGTCGGCGAGTACGTCCGCGACTTGCGCCGCCGCTTCGAACAGGAAGACAACGCGGGATAGCACAATGGGAGCCATGGATTTCCTTCGCGCATCCGGCAAGACCGCGGCGGTCATCGTCACGCACAAGCGCGCCGACCTCCTCCAACGCTCGCTTCACCAGGTGGTCCACCAGACCCACCCGGTGGACTGGGTGATCGTGGTGGATAACGGCGCGGAGAGCGTAGTGCGCGACATGGTCGCAGACTACGCCGGCGACCGCGCCGTCTACGTCCCGTCCCAAACCAACCTGGGCGGCGCAGGCGGATTCGCCCTCGGCTTCCTCACCGCGCTGGCGAAGGGTGCGGACGCCATCTGGTGCGCCGACGACGACGGCTGCCCCGCCGATCACGGCGTGTTGGAAGAGCTCTACCGCGTGGCCGAAAAGCACCAGCTCGCGGAGGTCTCGCCGGCCGTGTGCAACATCGACGACCCGGGCCGTCTCGCCTTCCCGCTGCGCCAGGGACTGACCTGGCACAGGCACTTGAGTGATCTGGAGGGCGATTTCCTGCCCGGCATCGCCTCCCTGTTTAACGGCGCGCTCATCTCCGCGCGTGCGATGGAAATCATCGGCGTGCCCGACTACCGCCTGTTCATCCGTGGTGACGAGGTGGAGTACCACCGCCGGCTGGCCAATTCCGGCCTGCCCTTCGGCACCGCGCTCACCTGCTCCTACCTCCACCCGGATGGCTCGGACGAGTTCAAGCCGATCCTCGGCGGCAAGATGCACACCCAGTTTCCCGACGGGGAGTTCAAACGCTTTTTCACCTACCGCAACCGCGGGTACCTGCTGGGCCAGCGCGGCATGCGCAAACTACTCCCCCAGGAATATGCCCGCTTCGGCTGGTTCTTCCTAGTCCAGCGCCGCGACCCGAAGGGCTTTTTCAACTGGCTCAAGCTGCACCGCCGTGGCCGGCGCGAGGACTTCCGGCGGCCGTAAGGACCCCGGACATTGACATCCCCCCGTTCGACTTTATTGTTTCGACGCCCTGTTAATCGTTCCGAAAGGAGATAAGATGCACATTCGAAAAGCCGTTTGCGCACTTTCGGCTGGATCCGTTCTGCTTGCGGCCCCTGCTGCGCTAGCAGAGCCATCTGATGCATCTAAGACGACCGAAGTCGAGCCATCTTCCCAGGACAGCGACGCCCAGTTTCGCTTCGAAAAAAATAGCGACTCTGACGGAGTTCTAAACCTGACGAATGCTCGTCTGTCCCTAGACGATGACGAGGTAAATATCGAATCTGCAGACGGAGAGGTGCTGGAAACGCTCCCACGGCAATTTTGGAATGGCGAAGAAGTGGTTGGGTTTACCTACAAACCCTCCGCTGACGGAAAGACCGTCCACATCCAGCAGCACTCCCTAGGCTCAAATGAAGAGAATCTCTACGAGGATCGCGGCGCGGTACGATGCGTACTGGGGACAGCCGGAGGAGCAATCGCCGGTGGCGTAGGTGGCGCCCTTGCCGGCGGCGCAGAAGGATCGATTATTCCAGGAGCCGGGACGGTGGCCGGAGCAGTCGGGTATGGCACAGCAAGCGCAATTGGTAGTGGTGCCGCTGCAGCTGCGGGTGCTTGCTAATGCGCAAATCAAGCCGGCTCTCTGACTCGGTCGTTGTTGCTCTCGCAGCTATGACTGGCGTGGTATCGGGAATCCTTGCTTGGGCGGATATTAACCGTCCATTCTTTATCTTTTCGCGTGTCTGATGGCTTTCCTACTCGTGACCTTCGGCTCGCGGATAGTCCGTTCCAACCGCAGTCAACGGGAATTTCCCCGGGATTAAACTCCGCGTCTTCGTGCCGTAATGCAGCGGGACTACGTTGACGGCTATGTGTATATCCCGCCGCTCCCTGCTCAAATCCGCCGGCGTTCTGGGCGCCAGCAGCCTCGTTGTGCCCAGCGTCGCCCGCGCCCAGTCCGTCCAATCCGCCAACCTGTCCTCCACCTCCTCCAACCTCTTCGGCGGTCTCCTCCCCGCCCGGCCCCAGATCACCCACGGCGTGGCCACCGGCGACGTCTCCACCGATGGCGCCCTGGTGTGGACCCGCGCCGACCGCCCCGCCCACATGATCGTGGAGGCCGCCACCAATCCCGACTTCGCCGGCTCCCGCACCTTCAAGAGCCCGAACCCGCTGACCCCGGACACCGACGGCACCGGCCGCCTGCGCCTGGTGGGCATGGAGCCGGGCCAGCAGGTTCACTACCGGGTTCACCTCGAGGACATCGATACGGGCCTTGCCTCCGAGCCGGTCGTAGGCACCTTCAAGACCGTGCCCAACCAAGCCAGCGACATCCGCCTGCACTGGTCGGGCGATGTCGTGGGCCAGGGCTGGGGCATCAACCCGGACATCGGCGGCATGACCGGCTGGTCCACCATGGCCGACCGCCAGCCAGACCTCTTCATCCACTCCGGCGACACCTGCTACGCCGACGGCCCCGTCGAGGAGAGCGTGACGCTTGACGATGGCCGCGTGTGGCACAACCTCACCCACCCCGCCAAGGACAAGGTGGCAGAAACCCTCGACGAGTACCGCGGCCAGTACCAGTACAACCTGCTGGACGAGAACTACCGCCGCTTCAACTCCGAGGTCGCCCAGATCATCCAGTGGGACGACCACGAGACCGTGAACAACTGGTACCCGGGCGAGATCCTGGACCTCGACGAGTACACCGAAAAGGACGTGGACACCCTCGCCGCCCGCGGTTACCAGGCGTTCCACGAGTGGCAGCCGTTGGACGAAAAACTCGCGGTAGACGGCCGGGTGTACCGCCGCCTCCCCTACGGCCCGCTGCTGGAAATCTTCGTGCTGGACATGCGCACCTACAAGTCCGACAACCGCACCGCCTCCGACATGGGCGACAACGGCTCGCAGATCCTCGGCGCGGAGCAGAAGCAGTGGCTTATCGATGCCGTGAATAACTCCACCGCCACCTGGAAAATCATCGCCAACGACCTGCCGCTCGGCATCGTAGTGCCGGACGGCGACGACAAGGAGGGCCCGGCCAACGGCCAGCCCGGCGCCCCCGGCGCCCGCGAGACCGAGATCGCCGAAGTCCTGCGCGGCATCAAGGACGTGCCCAACGTCGTGTGGCTTACCGCGGACGTGCACTACACCGCCGCGCATCACTACTCACCTGACCGCGCGTCCTTCCAGGACTTCTCGCCGTTCTGGGAATTCGTCTCCGGCCCGCTCAACGCCGGGGCGTTCGGCCCCAACGACATGGACGACACCTTCGGACCCGAGGTGGTCTACGTGCACGCGCCGGGCAAGGACAACGCGAACTCCTGCCCATTCGACGAGTACCAGCACTTCGGGGAGGTCGACATCGACGGCGCAACAAAAGAGATGACCGTCCGCCTGATGAACACGAAGGGCACCGAGCTGTACACGCAGACGCTCACCCCGAGCGAGCGGGGCTAGCTAGGGTCGGTGTTCTGAACGTAGCGCGGGCGCTTCTTCCGGAAAATGATCCAGCGCTGCACCAGGAAGTTGATGGCGGTCGCCGCGCCCTGCGCGACGAGGAAGGCGACCGCCAGGGCGATGTTTTTGTCCCAGCCCAGGCTGCCGTCGAGGAAGTGGTAGCCCCAGCGGTACATCAGGATGTTGACCAGGTAGGTCAGCCCGTAGGTCGTGGCCACGGCGGCGAAGCGCGCCAGCGACGGCTGTGCGTTGAAGGTCCACCGCCGGTTGAGCAGGTACGCGGTGAACGTGCCCACCGCGAAACCGATGGTGCGGGATCCGACGTCGCCGAACATCCCCAGCGCGATCTGGAACACCCACGTGAGCGCCAGGTCGATCACCGCGGCGATGCCGCCGGTGATGAGGAACTTGGTGGATTGCGCCTTCAGCGAGTTCGACTTGCTGAAACTCGCGGCTTTATCCTTCGTGGTCTTTTCCTTCGCCGTCTCTGCCATGCTCGCGCCTTCCCCTTACCGGTCTTTGAAAATCAGCGCGCGCTGGATAGCGAAGTTGGTGATGGTGGCCACGCCTTGGGCGATGACGAAGGAGATGATGTCCTTGGTTAGCCCCTCGAAGCCGAGGTTGATGAGCGGCTGGTTGGTGGCCCAGTACAGGAAGTTCTGCACCGCGAACGTGGAGGCGTACAGCGCACCGACGGCGGCGGCGGTTTTGCCGCTGACCTTGGAGTCGAACGTCCACCGCGCGTTGAGCAGGTAGGCAGCGAGCGTGCCGAAGACCCACCCGATCGCCTTCGCCGCCGAGCGGTGCAGGCCGAGGTAGGTGAGGAAGAAGGTTAGGCCGGCATCGATAAGCGCAGTGAACACCCCGACGGCGACGAACCGGCCGAGCTGCTTTTTCAGAGTTGCTTCGCTTTTTGCCACGTCGCGTTAGCCTACCTCACGGATTTAGCAGTCACGGTTCGTGGCGTCCCAGTATTTCGCGGAAGATCTCCAGCCGGTACAGCGGCGGACGCGCGTTTTTGCCCACCCCGCCGATCTTGCTGAGCTCCTCCAGCGAGGCGGCGCACAGCGCGCGAATCTGCTCGGCGGAATACGGCTCACCACTTTCCTGCCGCCACCCCAGCGCGTTCATGGTCGTTTCCATGATCTCCTCGGTGAGCTCTTTGCCGCTCAGACAGGTCAGCGCGAGGACGGTGCTCCAGAAGGCGTCGCGTTCCTTGTCATTTCCCTCGAGCGGGAGCGTGGCGATGACCCGTTTCTCCTTCGCGTCCAACTCCACCTCGCGGGCCAGATCGAGCGCCTGGACGAGCGGGACGAAATCGAAAAGCATGGAGCGCTCGATGACGGAGTAGACCGGATCCTTGGCCAGTTTGAGCGCCTCGTCGATGGCGTCCTGGCCGGTTAGCTCGGAGTTGATGGTGGTCAGATCGAACTCGGAGCCGGGGAACGCGCTCGACCCGCCAATGCACAGTGCCTGTGGCGATCCGCCATCGCGCGGATAGATTTCGGTGACGGTGACCGAGAACTCCCACAGGCCCCAGAGGAACTCGACGGCGGAGCCTTCGTCCCACAGAATTTCAGAGACCTGGCGCTGCGGATCAATGCGCTCGCTGCGAGCCCCGTCTTCGACCTCGAAGAAGTGCCACGGCACATCCTTTTCGCGTAGGTCGAAGCACACCTGGATGACCCGGTGCAACTCCTCAAAGGTCATCGCGTCGTTGACGCCGACGTGGCGGTGCACTTCGCCATCGGCACGCACGTTGGACACCTGCACCAGGACGGTCAGCGGCATGCGGGACAGCGTCATCGTCTCGTCAACGCGATCGCCCGACCGCGCGGCATCGAGGTCCGTCACATTGGCGAGGTCAGACATGGCGCCCAGGGTAGCGATTAACGCGATTTTTCTCCGCCACATAGGCTTTCCACCATGTATTCCGGCGAGCACGAGCACATGACCCCGGCCCAGCAGGCGGCCCAGGACGAACGCACCGACAACGACAAGCGGCACGGGACGTTCATCGCCGCGCAACAAACCGAACTCCCGCTCAACGATTTCATGACGCGGCTGATGGCAGAGGAGATTCCCATGCTGGACTCCGCCTCCCGCGGCGAGGTTTACCGCATACTGCGCGAATACGCCGCGGCGGGCAAGCCCACCATCACGACGCAGGAGGAGCTGCCGGAAGAAATTCGGGACATCATGGACCTCTATTAAACGGGTAAGCAAACACACAGCGATTCCGCTGCCGCCACGCCTGCTTCCAACTTATGGTTGATGTGTTTCCTGAGTAGGCTTAAGTGCCGAAGAATCTCGTCGACCGGAGAGTTAGTGATGGAACTACACACCTCTGCACAGTCCCTGCACGGCTGGGGCCGCACGGCCCCCTCGACCGCCCATGTGCTGGCGACCCAAGACGTTGAAGAAATCAAGGCCGCCGTCGCACAGGTGGCTGATGACAACTCCGACAAGCCGGAGCACCTGCGCCGCGGCGTCATCGCCCGCGGCATGGGCCGCTCCTACGGTGACCCGGCTCAGAACGGCGGCGGCCTGGTCATCGACATGCAGCCGTTCAACAAGATCCACTCCATCGACCCGGACTCCGCCCTCGTCGTGGTGGATGGCGGCGTGACCCTGGATCAGCTCATGAAGGCGGCCCTGCCGTTCGGCCTGTGGGTTCCGGTCCTCCCGGGCACCCGCCAGGTCACCATCGGCGGCGCCATCGGCCCGGACATCCACGGCAAGAACCACCACTCCGCCGGCTCCTTCGGCGACCACGTCACCGAAATGCAGCTGCTGGTTGCCGATGGCCGCGTGCTCACCCTCCGCCCCGAAGGCTCCGCCGACGATCCGCACGGCGACCTCTTCTGGGCCACCGTCGGTGGCATGGGTCTGACCGGCATCATCCTGCAGGCGACCATCCGCATGACCAAGACGGAGACCGCCTACTTCATCGCGGACACCGACCGCACCAACAACCTGGACGAGACCATCGCCGCCCACTCGGACGGCTCGGAGAAGAACTACACGTACTCTTCCGCGTGGTTCGACGTCATCTCCCCGGAGCCGAAGCTCGGCCGCTCCACCATCTCGCGCGGCTCGCTGGCCACGCTGGATCAGCTCAAGGAGCACGCGCCGAAGCTGGCTAAGGACCCGCTGAAGTTCAACGCCCCGCAGCTGATGACGGTGCCGGACATCTTCCCGTCCTGGACCATGAACAAACTGACCCTGTCCGCGGTGGGCCAGGCCTACTACATGAAGGGCGCGCCGGCGCGGAACCAGATCCTGAACCTCACGCAGTTCTACCAGCCGCTCGATCTCATCGGCGAGTGGAACCGCGGCTACGGCTCCAAGGGCTTTTTGCAGTACCAGTTCGTCGTGCCCACCGAGGCGGTCGAGCCGTTCAAGGACATCATCAAGGACATGCAGCGCTCCGGCCACTACTCCGCGCTCAACGTGTTCAAGCTCTTCGGCGAGGGCAACCGTGCTCCGCTGTCCTACCCGATGAAGGGCTGGAACGTCTGCGTCGACTTCCCGATCCGCCCGGGCCTGGGCGAGTTCCTCGACGAGATCGACGACCGCGTCATGGAGTTCGGCGGCCGCCTGTACCTGGCCAAGGAATCGCGCACCTCCGCCGAGAAGTTCCACCAGATGTACCCGGGTCTCGGCGACTGGCTGAAGCTGCGCAACGAGATCGACCCGACCGGCGTCTTCGCCTCCGACATGTCCCGCCGTCTCGAACTGCACTAGATAAGAAAGGTCACCCCACCACATGCTGAACGCAGTAGGCCAAGCACAGCACATCCTGCTCCTCGGCGGCACCAGCGAAATCGGACTGGGCATCGTTGAGAAGTTCTTAGACCGCGGCCCCGCCAAGGTCACCCTCGCCGCCCGCGCGGACTCCCCGCGTATCGATGGCGCCCGCGCCCAGCTCGCATCCCGCGGCGCCGAGGTCGAGGTCGTCGACTTCGACGCGACGGACTTCGACTCGCACCCGGCGGTCATCGACAAGGCTTTTGCGCGTGGCGATGTCGACGTCGCCATCGTCGCCTTCGGCACCCTGGGCGACCAGGAGGAGCTGTGGCAAAACCACGACAAGGCCGTCGCGTCCGCGCAGGTGAACTACACCGCCCCGGTCTCCCTCGGTGTCCTGCTGGGCCAGCGCTTTAAGAACCAGGGCCACGGCACCATCGTCGCGCTGAGCTCGGTGGCGGGCATGCGCGTGCGCCGCTCCAACTTCGTGTACGGCGCGTCCAAGGCCGGCGTCGACGGCTTCTACACCAACCTGAATGAGGCCCTGCGCGGCTCCGGTGCGAAGGTGCTCGTCGTGCGCCCGGGCCAGGTGCGCACCAAGATGAGCGCGGAGGCCGGCGAGGCCCCACTCACCGTCGGCGTGGACGACGTCGCCACCGCGACTGTCGATGCCATCCTCGACGGCAAGGAGTCAATCTTCGTCCACCCGCTGTTCAAGTACGTCTCGCTGGGATTCAAGTTCATCCCGCAGACTATCTTCCGCCGACTGCCGTTCTAACGTATGCGAAACTAGTGGGCATGACTTCGTCCACTGCATCCGCCTCACCAGCACATCGCAACGCAACGCTCTGGGCAATCCCCGGCGTTGCGCTGGCAGCCGCGGTGATCACCCTCGCCGGGTGGAAGGCCTTCAAGATGGTCTCCCTCCCGGCGTTTAACACGTCTATGGTCACCCGTGCGTTGGCCACCGTGGGCATCATCCTCACCCTCGCGGTAACGGGGGCGCTCCTTGTGCGGCGAAACTCGTGGCTGACTCACATGGTGAGCTACCTCTCCCCCGCGCTACTCACCTTGGCCTCCCTCGGTCTCCCGCTCTCCGCGACCCGCCTGTGGCTCGACGGGGTCCAGGTCGACCAGGTCTTTCGCACCCAGTTCCTCACCCGCATGACGGAGACCGCCTCCCACGCGGACATGAACTACGCGGATCTCCCCACCTTCTATCCCATGGGGTGGTTCTGGCTCGGCGGCCGCCTGGCCAACGTGCTGGGCATCCCCGGCTGGGAGGTCTATCAGCCGTGGGCGCTGATGTCACTGGCGATGGCCGGCTGCGTCCTCGTCCCCGTCTGGCAGCGCTTGACCGGGTCGCTGCCGCTCGCCACGGGAATCGCGCTCACGACCACCGCCGTTACCCTGGCCACCGGCGCCGCCGAAGAGCCGTACTCCGCCGTCATCGCCATGGGCGCGCCGGCCGCATGCGTGATGGCCGCGCACGCCTTCGACTCGCGCACTCCCCACTCGTGGGTATCGGTCGCGGGGCTGGCTATCTACCTCGGCGCGTCCGCTAGCTTCTACACCCTGTTCACCGCCGTCATCGCCCTCGCAGTGGTCAGCCTCCTCGCGCTCGTGTGGGCGGTGAAGGAACGGAGCGTGCGGCCCATCGTCAAGCTGGCGGTGACCGGCATCGGCGCGATCGCCATCGCCCTGGTCAGCTGGGCACCATACCTGTGGGCGGTGCTGCATCACACGGAGCCGCTGCAGTCGACCGCGCAGCACTACCTGCCCAAGGAAGGCACGCAGCTGCCGGTGCCGTTTATCGCGCCGTCCATCATCGGGCTGCTCTGCCTCGTCGGGTTCGTCTACCTCATTACCCGGCGCCGCGACCGGGAGACCAACGCGCTGCTGTGGGGCCTGGCGGGTATCTACCTGTGGATTATCGGCTCGATGCTGGCCACCCTCGCCGGTTCCACCCTGCTCGGTTTCCGCCTCGAAATCCTCGTCGTGGTCATGCTCGCCACCGCCGGCATCTTCGCCGTCGACTGGGTGCGCCGCCATGGCGTGCGCCACTTGTACCCGGACTCATGGAGCCCCGCGCTGGGCCGGAAGGTGTCCGTCGCCGTGGTGTCCATCGCGCTTTTGGCAGGCGTGTTCTACGCGCAACAGATCCCGGCGGAAAACGAGACCGCCATCGATCACGCGTACTCCGATACCGACGGTTACGGCGAGCGCGCTGACCAGTTCGCGGGCGACTCGTCGCACTACTACGCCGACATCGAAAAGCTGGTGCGCGACGAGGGCCGCGATCCGGCCGATACCGTCGTCATGACCGACGAAAAGGCGCTCATGGCGTTTACTCCTTACTACGGTTTCAACGCGTTTACCTCGCACTACGCGAATCCGCTCGGCGAGTTCAACACCCGCAACGACACGATGGAAGAGTGGTCGAAGGCGTCCTGGGATGACTCGGCGTCCGACTTCGCTGCGCGTGTCGATGACTGTCCATGGCGCTCCCCCGACGTCATGGTCTTCCGTGGCGATAAGGATAAGCCGGCCAAGGACGGCTTCAAGCTGCACCTCGCGGAGGACATTTACCCCAACCAGCCGAATGTCCGGTATCGGGCCATTTTCTTCAATCCGATGGTGTTCGATGGTTCCGAGTGGTCTGTTGAGCAGGTCGGTCCGTTTGTGGTGGCGGTGCGTAACTAGTACGGCGGTTCCTCTTCGTAGTCGTGGTCGGGTTCGGTGTCGTGGTCGGTGTGGGTGTTGGAGTTAGTTGGTTCGGTGTCGGGGGTGTCGGGTTTTGGGTTGGTGTTGAGGGCGCGTTCGCGGGCGTTGGCCCGGCGGGCGGCAATGGCTTGGTCGACGGTTTGTAGCCAGTTGCAGGTCTCTGGTGCTAGCGGGCCAGTGGCGGTGGTGGTCCGCCAGGTGCCGTCGGTAAATAGCCACACCACATCCCCTGTGGCTGGGTCGAGGATGTAGCGGGCGCGTTTGTCGGTTTTGATGTTGTGATGATGCTGGCACAGATTCACCAGATTCCACGCCGCCGTCGGCCCACCGTCCGCAAAATCCACACAATGATCCTTCTGACACCGATACGCCGGCAGGCAACACCCCGGATACCGGCAGGTACCATCCCTGCCGTTGAGATACGCCTTCAACCTGTCCGGCGTGACGTAGTTTGTGCTTTCCATCCAGGCGGCCGCGTTCATGTCTTTACGCCGGGATGCTTTCCCGGCAAGCTCGGCACCTGTTTCGGCGTCGGTCCAGCCAGTACCTTCGATAAACACCGGCGCATGTAAAAGATCAGCCGCCTGAAAGACATTCAGTGTCACATCCACATCCCGGTTGATATCAGTCAGCACTAACATCGCGAACGCTTCCGAAGCGCTGACCCCGTACTCGTCGGCAACCCGGCGGATCACCCCATTGATCTGGGCGGCAGTCTCCGTGTCGTATTCAACACTGATGCACCCCACCCCGCCGGGAAGGCTGGACCAGTCATACCGGCCTTTGCGCTTCCGGCGTTTCTCAGCGGCCTGTTCTGCCTCTGTGCTTACTGCGTCGGCAAGTTCTGGATCTTCGGCAGCGACTAAGGCGTTGAGTTTGCGGCGTAAGTTGCGCACCGACGGCAATACTTGGCCCGCCCGGGTTGGGGTGAGGTACTTGACTAGGGCGGCATCGATACGCGCTAGTGCTTCCTCATCTGGAGTACCGAGCTTGCACAATACCTGGTCGATGACGATCAGTCGGGAGAAATCCAGGTGGAACAACCGCTCGTGCACCTCCCGTAGGCCAGGTTACTCATCCAAGCGGAACAGTGCCATGAAGAAATTGGCCACCCGGGTTGGTGATTTTCCTGTCAACCCGGCCAGGCGGGTGCAGGCCAGATCGAAATCATCGTCTGGTTCCGGCAAGCACTCACGGTGCATGAAGTATTCGAACTGGCGTAGTTGTGTCGCGGTTGTGGCTATGTCGTTTCCTGGTGTGGACACCGTGTAATACGGACCCATTGGGCCCCTCCCCCGAAAAGTATTCGCTAACGTGTTCTACACACCACCCACCATACCCACACCACCCGATACGTCAACCCCCACCTCGAACACGTATTCGTTTCGTTACAAACCAGCACAGACAGACGCAACGCCACAGATAACTCCGCCCACCCAACCCGGGCATGTGGCCGTTCAAGTTCACCCGCTGGGTGTCGTACACTAATCGCCGTGTCGGACAGTCTCGCAACCAAGAAAAAGAAGCCCCTTTCGCGTCCACTGACCCGCGCGACCGCGCCCTCGTGGCTGCGATGGGCGGCGATCCTTTCGGGGATCGTCGGCTTTGTGCTCTTCATCGCCACGCCGTTCTTGCCCGTCAAGCAGGTGCAATCCTCCTTCGACTGGCCCCAGAACGAATCAGTGAACTCGGTCAACGCCCCACTGATTTCGGTGGCGCCCGAGGAGATCGACGCGACCATCCCGGTCAGCGCCATCGATGATCTTCGCGATGGACAAACGCTCCTCTACGGGACTGTCCCGCCCACGTCCAAAAATGCCGAGACCCGCGGCCTCTTTGTCAACGCCGACAAGGACGGCGGCCTGTCCATCACGTCCCTGGATGAGGTGCTGCTGTCCCTCACCAAGGACGAGGTGAAAAAGCTCTCGCCCGATGACACCATCACGCTGTCGGTCACCGAGGACGAAACCGAGGTCACCGCCGGCTCGCACTCCAAGACCGTGGACGACGAGGATCTGCGCCCGCAGGTCACCGGCGTCTACACAGAGCTTGACGATGACCCTGCCACCGTCCAGGCCCTCACCGACGACGGCCTCAACGTCAGCGTGGACATCAACTCCCGGTTCACGTCCTCGCCCACCGTGGCCAAGTACGCAGCCATGTGGCTGGGCTTGGCGATGACGCTGGTGAGCCTGTTCTGCCTGTATCGCATCGACAAGCTGGATGGCCGGCAGAACCGCTTCATGCCGGCAACGTGGAAGCAGATCCGCCCGCTCGACGGCGTCGTCGCCCTCGTCCTGCTGTTCTGGCACGTCCTCGGCGCGAATACGTCCGACGACGGCTTCATCATGACCATGGCGCGGGTCTCCGACCACGCCGACTACATGGCCAACTACTTCCGCTGGTACGGCGTGCCCGAATCGCCCTTCGGTTCCCCGTACTACGACCTGCTGGCGCTGATGACCAAGGTGTCCACGGCATCGCTGTGGATGCGCCTGCCCGCGCTCATCGCCGGCTTCATGGTCTGGTTCATCCTGTCGCGCGAGATCCTGCCGCGGCTGGGCGCCGCCATCGACGGGCGCCGCGTCGCCCACTGGACCGCCGCTCTCATGTTCCTCGCCTTCTGGCTGCCGTACAACAACGGCGTGCGCCCGGAGCCGCTGGTCGCCCTCGGCGTGATGCTGACGTGGGCGAGCTTTGAGCGGGCCATCGCCAATTCGCGCCTGCTCCCCGCCGCGGTGGGCACCCTCCTGGCCACGATCACCCTGGGCGTGGGGCCGACGGGCCTGTTCGCAGTCGGCGTCTTCCTAGTCAGCCTGCCGCACCTGTTCCGCATCATGGCCCGGCGCGTGAATTCGGTCGGCGGCGGCTGGCTGGGCTGGCTGGCGCTCATCGCGCCGTTCCTCGTCATCGGCACCGCCATCCTCATCGCGGTCTTCGGCGATCAAACGCTCGCCGCGGTGCTGGAGTCCACCCGGGTGCGCTCGGAGGTCGGCCCGGCGCTGCCGTGGTTCTCCGAATACGCGCGCTACGCCACCCTTTTCGAGCAGTCCGTCGACGGCTCCATGACGCGGCGCTTTGCGATGTTCATGATGCTGTTCTGCCTCGCGCTCATCACCTTGGCGTTCGTGCGCAACAACCGCGTCGCGGGCGCCGCCGTGGGCCCGACGCGCCGCATGCTCATCATCGTCGCGCTGTCGATGTTCTTCCTGCTGTTCACCCCGACGAAGTGGACCCACCACTTCGGCATCTACGCGGGTGTCGCCGGCGCCGTCGCCGCGCTGGGCGCGGTGGTGCTCTTCCGCCTCGCCCTCCGATCCGCGCGCGCTCGCACGTTCTCACTCGCCGCGGTGGTCCTGCTGCTCGCGTTCACCTTCGCCGGCTGGAATGCCTGGTGGTACGTCTCCTCCTTCGGCGTGCCCTGGTGGGACCGCACGGTGCAGTTCAAGGCCATCGAGGCCAACACGGTCATCCTGGCCATCGGGCTGGTCATCTTGCTCGTCGCCGCCATCCAGTCGCTGGTGCACCGCTACCGCGCCGAGCGGGCGCACAACTCCGGCAACTACGAGGAGTTCCGCCGCGCGACCACCGAGAAGTCGTCGCGCTGGGCCGGCATTATGTCCGCGCCCATCGCCATCGCCTGCGCGCTGATGGTCGTGTTCTCCATGGCCACCTTTGCCAAGGCGTACGTCACCCAGGGCGACGCCTACTCCGTGGGCAAGGGCAACACCCGCGCGCTTTCCGGAAACACCTGCAACATGGCCAACGACGTGCTGGTGGAGACCAACACCAACGACGCCTTCCTCGAGCCGGTCAAGGGCGATCTCGCCGATTCGCTGGTGGATAAGGACGAGGACTTCATCGGCTTCGATCCGAACAACATCCCGGAGTCCATCGAGCCGGAAAACCAGGATTCGCCGTCGGTGGGCGCCATCGGCAATTCCGGAAACGCGGGCGACGCCGCCAACGAAACCAACTCCACGTCGGATGACCAGCAGGACGCCGACGCCAAGGAGGGGGCCGACCGCACCGAGTCGAAGGATGCGGAGAAGGAAGCCGCCGCCACGGACGGCGTGCGTGACGATGCCGACGCGGGCATCAACGGCTCCACCCGCCACCTGCCGTTCAACCTGGACTACCGCAAGGTCCCGGTTCTCGGGTCCTACGACGAGGATCAGCAGGGCACGTCCAAGGTGACCACCCAGTGGTACCGCCTGCCGGAGCGCTCCGAGGACTCACCGGTCCTGTCCGTCGCCGCAGCGGGCCGCATTCACCACCACGACGTCAACGGCGTCGAGCAGGAGGGCCTCGACCTGAAGCTGCAGTACGCCACCGTCGACGACTCGGGCCGCGCCACCGACAAGGGCAGCGTCGAGCTTTCCGATGTCGGCGCCACCCCGGAGTGGCGCAACCTGCGCGTGGCGCTGGACGAAATCCCGGAGGAGGCTACCGCGGTGCGCCTGGTGGCCGAGGACGATTCGCTGGACGAGCGCGACTGGATGGCGTTTACCCCGCCCCGCGTGCCCAATCTCGAGCCGCTCAACGATCGCTTCGACGGCGAGACCCCGGGCCTGCTCGACTGGTCGACCGCCTTCCAGTTCCCGTGCCAGCGGCCGTTCGACCACTACGCGGGCGTAACGGAGATTCCGGAGTTCCGCGTACTTCCCGATGCCGCCGCCAAGTCCGCGCTCACCGACTTCCAGTCCTATTCGGGCGGCGGTGCGATGTCGACGGCCGAGGCGGTGAACTACTCCTACGAAATCCCGGCGTACCTCAACCACGACTGGGCGCGCGACTGGGGCGCGGTGCAGAAGTACGAGCTGCGCACCAACTCGGAAGGCGAGGCCCCGGCGCTGGCGGACATCGACCACGAGACCATCACCCGGTCCGGGCTGTGGAAGGACTCCGAGATGAAGATCAAGCCCGAGGGCGAGAAGTAAGCGCCCGGGCCGCCGCCTCGACGCCGAGGAAGAGTAACAAGGACGCCCCAAACAGCGGGGCGATGACGGAGTAGGCGGCAAGCGGCGCCCACAGCCGCCAGTCGGCGGGCAGTGGGCGGCGCGGCCGTGTGGCTCTTCGCTGGAACCACATCCACACCCCGGCGAGGGTGATGGCGCCCAGCCCGGCGGCCACCGCCGCCAGCGCGAGTTGGTTCCAGATCCCGAACAAGAACCCCATGTGGGCGTTGATGAGCCACTCACTGACCTTGGCGGGGAAAGGCCAGTCGGCGAAGTCGACACGGTCGATGACGTGGCCGATCGCGCCATCGACAGTCACCGCGTTCATGTGCGGCTTATAGGATTCCCGCGCCTCCGCGGCGGTCCATGCGCCGCCGTCCGTTGTGGGCGGGGTGAGGTTGATGAGACCGGTAAGCCCCTGTTCCCGGGCGACGCGCGCGACGGTGTCGACCTGACGGACCGGGTCTGCGCTCATGGCCTGCGTCTGGCTCATCGGCTGCGGCGGCATCCAGTCAAGGTGTTCGCGCAGCGTGCCGATGTTCCCGCCCGCGACCCCGGACCACGTCAGGCCCGTGACGGTGAGGAAGAGCAGGCCGGGTAGGAGGATAAGCCCGGCGCGCGAGTGCCACGTGAGCACCTTTTGGCGGCGGGAGGTGCCGCGCTTTTTCCGCACGCACCACAGGTACGTACCCACGATGGCGAGCGCGCCCATCCAGGAGGCCGCGAGCTCGGAGTACCAGCGGCCGGCGCTTCCGAGCCACAGGCTGCGGTGTCCCTCGGATAGCCAGGTGCGCAGCGGCAGCGCGCGGGCGGAGCCGTACTGGACGAGGTCGCCGCGCACGCTGGCGTCACCGGGGTCAACGAAGACGGCGCGGGAATAGCTGGAGTTGGGCAGCGCGTCATCGGCAACCAGCACGCGGGTGGTCGCGGCCGGATCGTCGGACACCTCGACCTCCGACAGTTCCAGGTCGGGGTGTACCTCCTGCGCGGCGCGCACCTGTTCGGCGAGCGGGCGCGCGGGTGCGTGGGACGTGGCCGTCAGCTGGTCGTGGTACACCGCCTGCTCGAGCGTCGGGGCGAGGGCGTAGAAGAAGCCCGTGATGGCCGCGACGAGCAGGAACGGCGTGACGATGACCCCGGCCACCGCGTGGAAGCGGCGCCAGAAGGCGAAGACCGGGGGCTTTTCGCGATTTTTATTCGTTGCACTTTTCACGCGGTACTAGTCGCGCGGGTGCTCCTGCCAGTTCCCTATTGAAACCAATTTTCTAGAAACGTCGACGATGCGCTGGCGCGCCACCTCCGGGGTGGAGACGAAGCGCCGGGAGACGTACTCGCGGACGTCATTAGCTGTGATGGTGCACGAATCCTCTTCGCTCGCGACCTGGATAAACACCGGCAGATCGTCGGGCAGGGTTTCGCCGGGGAGGTCAGGGAAGGTGAGCACGAGGGCATCGCTATCCGCGGCGCACTGGACGGCAAGGGCGGCCCCGGCGGCGTATCCCCACAGCACGACGGTCTGCGCGCCCGCGTCCCGCGCATAGGCGATGGCGCGGCGGACCGCCTCCCGCCGATCGGGTGCGAGCGAGTAGTCCACGTCGAGCGCGACCACGCCCGCCAGGTTCGCCACCGCCGCGACCTCGGGGCGCCACTGCATCTCCACGGGTGCGCCGTCACCCCGCCACGCGTCGCCGGGGTGCAGGGAGATGACCCAGGTGGTGCTCTCGCCGGCCGCGCTACCCGTGAACCGGGTTGCATTCAGCTCGGGCACGCTGGCGGACTCGACGCCCTCGGTGTAGGCCACCCCGGGCATCGAGTGATCGACCGCGCTGCCGAGCAGCAGCATGGACGCGTGCGTGATGCGATCCGGCAGCTTGGCGTAGTAGTTATCCGCCGGCTCTTTCTCGTAGTGCGCGTCGAGGTAGGAGCAGAGCTCGGCAAGCTGCTGCTGTTGCGTCAGCCCCTGTTCGTTTCCGCCAATGGTCCACTGCGTGTCGGTCATCTACCCCTCGCCTACCAGATGGTCACGCGCTTATCCGGCGCGAGGTACATCAGGGAGTCTTCCGGCACGTCGAACGCGTGGTAGAACTCCGCGACGTTCGCCGCGATCTGGTTGCAGCGGAACTCGGCCGGCGAGTGCGGGTCGATGGCCAGGTACTGCTGCGCCATCTCTGGGCGGATGGCGGTGCGCCACACGCGGGCCCAGGACAAGAAGAGGCGCTGGATGCCGGAGTACTCGGTGCCGTAGAGATCCGGATCGGCGTCCGCGACCTCGAACTCCGCCTTCGCTTCGTCGATGTCGATGCCCTTGTCGCGGCAGTAGTTCTCGTAGGCCACCACGGCGATGCCCAGACCGCCCAGGTCGCCGATGTTTTCGCCCAGGGTGAACTCGCCGTTGACGCCGGAGGTCTCCACGCCGTTTTCCTTCAGCACGGTCGGGATGAGTCCGTCGAACTGGCCGACCAGCTCGCCGGTCAGCTTGTCAAAGGCTGCGCGGTCCTCGTCCGTCCACCAGGACTGCAGGTTGCCGTGGCCGTCGTACTGCGAGCCCTGGTCGTCGAAGCCGTGGCCGATCTCGTGGCCGATGACCGAGCCAATAGCGCCGAAGTTCTCCGCCGCGTCGGCCTCCGGGTTGTAAAACGGCGGACGCAGGATGGCCGCCGGGAAGGTGATGTCGTTGACCACCGGGTTGTAGAAGGCGTTGACGGTCTGCGGGGTGGTGACCCATTCATCGCGATCCGCAGGCTTGCCGATCTTGGCCACCTCGTAGTCGTGGGCGAACGCCGCGCCCTTGCGTGCGTTGTCCACCAGATCCGCGCCCTTTTCAGAAAACTCCAGGCCGGAGTAGTCGCGCCAGGTGTCCGGGTAACCGATCTTCGCCTTAAACTGCGAGAGCTTCTCCAGCGCGCGTTCGCGGGTCTTCTCGGTCATCCAGCCGAGCGTGCTGATGCGCTCGCGGTAGGCGGCGATGAGGTAGTCGACCAGCTCGAGCATCTCCTCCTTGGACGACGCCGGGAAGTGGCGGTCGACGAAGATCTTGCCGATCTCCTGGCCCACCATCGCCTCGGTGAGCCCCACGCCGCGCTTCCAGCGGTCGCGCTGCTCGGTCGCGCCGGACAGGCGGGTGCCGTAGAACTCGAAGTTCTTCTTGCCCACCTGCTCCGCCAGCAGCCCGGCGCGGGTGCGCAGGACGCGCCAGGTGGCCCAGAGTTTCCAGTCGTCCAGGCGGTCATCGTCAAGCAACTGCGCCAGGTGGTCCTGGAAGGACGGCATCATGTTGACCACGCGGTGCTCCGGCAGACCGGCGGCGCGCAGGATGGTCTGGGTGACGGCGGGCAGCTCGGCAAACTCGGTCGGGTTGTAGGTCTTGACCGCGTCGCGGGTGGACACGACGTCCCAGTGACCTGCGGCGATCTCCTTTTCCAGTGCGACGATGCGCGCGGCCGCGTCCTCGCCGCTCAGGCCATTCAGGCGGGCCGGGTCGAGGAAGCCAAGCATCTCCACCACGTGCTCCTCGTACGCGGCGAGGGTGTCGGCGTGCTCGTCGGCGCGGTAATACGCCTCGTCCGGCAGCCCCAGTCCCGACTGGATGAGGTAGGCCACCGCCTCCTCGGAGCCGGAGTCCTTTTCCACCCAGAAGGCCACGGGCGCGCCGACGCCGTCGCGCTCGAACTGGCCCAGGACATGGGCGAACTCATCGAGGTTGGTGGCGGATGCAATTCGGTCGAGCTCGCCGTCGATCGGCTCGAGGCCGCGCTCGTTGACGCCCTCGGTGTCCATGAAGGAGGCGAAAAGGGTACCCGCGCGGCCGGTGTCCTCCTCGACGATGGAGTGGACGAACTCCTCGGCCTCATCGCGCAGGGCGTGGAACGTTCCGTCCACGCCGCGGTCATCGGGAATAGTGTGGCTTTTCAGCCAGGGTCCGTTAACGAAGTGGTACAGGTCGTTCAAGTGAGTCATACTGCACCAGCATAAGGGTTTGGGCCCCGGCAACTGGCAGAATTGAGCCCATGCTTTTCGATGCCCACCTCCACATCATCGATCCCGCCTTCCCGCTGCAGGAAAATAACGGCTTTCTGCCCGATCCTTTTACGGTGGCGGACTACCAGGAGCGCGTGCGCGATCTGGGCGTGCGCGGCGGCGCTGTCGTGTCCGGCTCCTTCCAGGGCTTCGACCAGACCTATCTGGCCGACGCGTTGCAGCGCCTAGGCCGCGGGTTCGTGGGCGTGACCCAGCTGCCCGCCGACACCCCGGACGAGGACATTCGCGAGCTTGCCGATGCCGGCGTGCGCGCCGTCCGCTTCAACCTCAAGCGCGGCGGTTCCGCGGGGTTGGAGGACCTGGATCACTTCGCCCGCCGCGTGTTCGAGGTGGCCGGGTGGCATACGGAGCTCTACATCGACACCCGCACGGTGGCGGCGGACGCGGCGTTGCAGCGGACCATCGCGAAGCTCCCGGCGGTGAGCATCGACCACCTCGGCATGCACGCCGACGGCCTGCCGGCGTTGTGCGAGCTTGTCGCGGCCGGCGTGCGCGTCAAGGCGACCGGCTTTGGGCGCGTCGACCTCGATCCGGCACGCGCGATAAAGGAGATCCTGCGCGTGAACCCGGCGGCGCTGATGGTGGGGACGGATGTGCCATCGACACGCGCCGCGCGGCCGTTTAGGGACGCCGACCTGGACCTTATCCGGCAGACCGTCGGTGAGGCGGCGGGTGATTCCGCGGTAGAGGACGTCTTCTGGAACAACGCGGCGCGTTGGTACCGGGTGGCCGACTAAAGCTGATCGCCCTCGCGCGGCTCCTCCTCCGGCGGCTTGGGCACCTCCGCCAGCGTCACCACCGCGCCGTTCGGATCGGCGACGGCGCACAGGCGGCCGAAGGGCGATTCCTCCGGGCCGCGCACAACGGTTCCACCCAGCTCGGGCACGCGGGCGGCCACGGCATCGATGTCTTCGACCCCGAGGTAGGTCTGCCACAGGCTGGCGGTGTCCTCATGGGCGAGCGCCACCGCGTTCCACAAGCCGGCGAACGCCGCCCCCTCTTCTTCCGCCACGGCGTATTCGTCGCTGACCTGCATGTCCCAGCTGAATAGGTGGGCGTAGAAGTCCACGACCTTCCGGAAGTCACGGGTGACGGCGAGCTCGTGCCAGACCGCGCACCCGGGCTCGCCGCCGGCGACGAAGTGCTCGCCCGCGGGAGGCTGGATGAGGCCGAACATGCCGCCCGCCGGGTCGCAGGCCACCGCCATCTCCCCGTGCTCCACCGAGCGCGGCGGGGCCATAACCTTCCCGCCGAGTGACTCGACCCGCTGGAGATCTTGGTCTAGATCGCGGGAGAGGAAGTAGGTCACCCACGTGTCGCTGTCTTGCGGGATGAACCCGCCGACGGGCAGGCCGTGGAGCCGGCCCATGCGGTAGGCGTCAGTTTCGGTGGCGGAGACCTCCCAGCCGAGCACCTCGGCGTAAAAGGCGGCGGACTTCTCCGCGTCGGACGTCATGAGGTCGACCCAGTAGGGCATCCCGGCTTCTGCGAGAAAGGCGGGCATTAGAGGTTCCTCCACTTCTCCGGATCGAAGTCGTCGTCCGCGGTGGCCTCGTCGAAGTAGTCGTCGTCCGCGTCGTCTTCCGCCACGCGCAGGGCCACCTCGTCGCCGAGGGTGACCACGTCACCCGGGCGGAGGGTCGCGCCGCGGCGCGTTTCTACCTCGCCGTTGACGCGCAAGTCGCCGGAGGCAATGCTCTCTTTCGCTTCCCCGCCGGTGGCGACGACGTTCGCCACCTTGAGAAACTGCCCCAGCTTGATGGACTCACCGGAAATAGGTACGTCTGCCTCGTTCATGCCCGCAAGTGTACTGCCGGCATGCGCCACCTCTAGTTCTTGGGCCGCAGCTTCACCGCGGTGCCGGTGCAGGAGACGAGCAGCATGTCATTGCTGGTGCCCATCGGACTGTAGTCGACCGCGATGCCGACCACGGCGTCGGCGCCGATCTCCTGGGCACGGTTCCACAGCTCGTTGAGCGCGGCCTCGCGGGCGCGCACCGCTTCTTCCTCGTAGCCGGCGGAGCGGCCGCCCACGATGTTGCGCAGGCCCGCGCCGAAGTCCTTCATGAAGTTGATGCCGGTGACCGTCTCACCCGCGACAACGCGCAGGTACTGCTCGATCTCGTAACCATCGACGGTATTTGTGGTGGTGAAAATCATGCGGCTGAGTCTAGCCCGCGCGCAAGACGGCGGGCGTCCTCCCGCGGGATGATTTCTAGCCCAGCACCGCGCCGATGCCGCGGATCATGATGACGATGCCGAGCACGCCGAAGACCGCGGCAGTCACGGCGTCCACCGCCGTGCTGTGGCGCATCAGCCACTTGGAAATGACGCGGATGAGCAGCGCGTAAGTGACGAAGATGGCGGTGCTGACCGCGAGCATCGCCGCCGCGACGAGCATGGTCCACCACACGCCCATGTCGGGCGTGATGAACTGGGAGAAGATCGCGCCGAAGAAGATGACCACCTTCGGGTTGGACAGGTTCGTGGTCAACCCGGTGCGGAAGGATTCCTTCTTCGTGATGATCTGGAACGGCTCACCGGGGTGGCGCGAAACGCCGTCGCTTGTCTCCGTGGTGGTCGCGCGCTTGCGGCGGCTCTTCCAGATGCTGTGGGCCTGGCTGTAGCCCATGAAAATCAGGTAGGCGCCGCCGAACAGCTGCAGGAACCCGAGCACCGACGGGTGGTGAGTGATGAGGGCGGACAAGCCGGCCAACGACGCCGTCAACCAGAACACCAGGCCCGACACCGAACCCAGGGCGCACCAGAGGCCCGCGCGAGTAGAACGCATACCGAGCCGCACCACCTGCGCGAGATCCGGCCCCGGTACAGCGACGGCAGCGGCCCAGATTCCCACCAGGGTTAAAAGACTGGCTATCGACACGTCTCATCCTCCTCTCACAACACACTTTCGCCTTCAATGGCACTAACGAACGCGAATACTAACGGCCCCCTTGCGTAGGGGCAACTGCCTTCCCAAAAGGGACTGTGCGAGCCCCACACGCAAAGAACCCGCCTCCTGCCGTCGCAGCTGAAGGCGGGCTGTTTTCGGGGCGGTTTTACCTAGTGATCCGCGCCTTCGATGGCGTGCACGTGGTCACGAACCTTCTCGCCTTCCGCGTACTTCGGCATGCCCTCGCCTGCCTTGTACCACGGTGCGTAGTTGGGCTCGAGCGGCGTGCGGCCGGCAATGAGATCCGCGGCCTTCTCGCCGACCATCATCGTCGGTGCGTAGATATTGCCGTTCGGAACCGACGGGAAGACGCCGGCATCCGCGATGTAGAGGTTTTCCAGCCCCCACACGCGCATGGACTCGGGGTCGACCACAGCCATCTCGTCGTCCTCGGTGCCCATCTTGGTCGTGCACGACGGGTGCAGAGCGGTCTCGCCGTCGTTGCGTACCCACTCGAGGATTTCCTCGTCGCTCTGCACGTCGGTGCCGGGGCTGAACTCGCGGGCGCCGATCTCGCGCATTGCCTCGGTGTCGAGCAGTTGACGCGCGGTGCGCACGGCCTCGACCCACTCGCGGCGATCCTGATCCGTGCGCAGGTAGTTGAAGAGGATCTCCGGCTTTTCGTGGATGTCCGCGCTCTTGATGCGCACGTGGCCGCGCGTATCGGAGAACATCGGGCCCACGTGCCACTGGAAGCCGTGCTTGACGTCGGCCTTCTGACCGTCGTAGCGCACCGCCATCGGCAGGAAGTGGAACATGAGGTTCGGGTACGGCTCGTTTTCGTTGGAGCGCACGAATCCGCCGCCCTCGAAGTGGGAGGTGGCCACCGGGCCGCGCTTGGTGGCCAGCCACTTCAGGCCCATGAACGGCCAGCGCCACTTGTCCAGGTACGGCTGGGACGAATCAGTGTTGTTCGTCAGCTCGTACTGGATGTAGACCTCGAGGTGGTCCTGCAGGTTCTCGCCCACGCCCGGCAGGTGGTGCACGACGTCGATGCCGTGCTTTTCCAGCAGCTCGCGGTCGCCCACGCCGGAGACCTGCAGCAGCTGCGGCGTATTGATTGCGCCGGCGGACAGCACGATCTTGTCCGCGTATACGCGGCGGGTCTCGCCGTCCTTTTCGTATTCCACGCCGACGGCCTTCTTGCCGTCGAAGATCACCTTGGTGGTGAACGCGTGCAGGCGGACATCGAGGTTCTTGCGTTGCAAGTTCGGGTGCAGGTACGCACGCGCGGCGGACCAGCGCTTGCCGTGGCGGATGTTGCGGTCGAACGGCGCGAAGCCTTCCTGGCGGTAGCCGTTGACATCGTTAGTCAGGTCAAAACCGGCCTGCTGGACGGACTTGAACAGGGCTTGGAACAGCGAGCTCGTCGCCGGGCCGCGGGAGAGGTACAGCGGTCCGTCGTGGCCACGCCGCGGATCGTCCGGCTCGGCGGCAGCGGCGGTTTCCATCTTGTTGAAGTACGGCAGGCAGTGGGCGTAGTCCCAGTGCTCCATGCCCGGGTTGTCGGCCCACTTCTCGTAGTCCATGGGGTTGCCGCGCTGGAAAATCATGCCGTTGATGGAGGAGGAACCACCGAGCAGCTTGCCGCGCGCGTGGTAGATGCGGCGGCCGTTCATCTCCGGCTCCGGCTCAGACTCGTACATCCAGTCGTAGTTCTTCGCCCCAATGGGGAAAGAGAACGCTGACGGCATGTGCACGAAAAGATCCCACAGCGAATCCTCGCGGCCAGCCTCGAGGACAACAACTCGGGTATCAGGGTTCTCGGTCAGACGGGAGGCGATGACCGCGCCTGCGGAACCGCCACCCACTACAACGACGTCGGATACTTCATCGGTCGCCGCGGACTTCGAGCCGCGGCCAAAGAACTTCTTCGCTTCGATCAAGTTGTCATCCCTCCTGTTTGAGCACCGCTTGCCTCGGAGAAGCGTTTTACAGTCTAGGCACCGTATCTAGTGGGTGCCACCATGCTCAACCCCAGGATGCAGTAACGTCGGGGCGGAACACTCACTTCCCTATTGCTCTGTGTGAGCAGCTTGTCAGGCCGCTTCACAAACAACCTTTGAAGGAGTCTGTGTGAAAGAAGATAGAGAGCCCACAATGCGGGCGCTTGTCGGAAGCTACCGGGCTGAAACCGGTAAAGACGTCGGGGCCGACCAGGTGCCGACCCCGAAAACGAACTGGCCGGTATTCATCATCTCCGGTGTCCTCATCCTGGCGATGGCCGCCTACGCCGGCCTCGCCCCCAACAACGCCGCCGAGGTGCTCGGAAACACTACCGCGTGGATCGGTTCCAACCTCGGCTGGTTCTACGTGCTCACGGCCACCATCACGGTGGTTTTCGTGCTTGCGGTTGCGTTTTCCAAGGCTGGGCGAATCCGCCTGGGCCCCGACCACTCGCGGCCGAAGTTCAACACGTTTTCCTGGGCCTCGATGCTGTTTGCCGCCGGCATCGGCGTTGATCTTATGTTCTTCGCCGTCGCCGAGCCGGTGACGATGTACTTCAACCCGCCCACGGGCGATGGTGAAGATATGCAGGCGGCCAAGGACGCCGTCGTGTTCGCCATGTTCCACTACGGCTTGACCGGCTGGTCCATCTACGCGCTGATGGGCATGGCCTTCGGCTATTTCGCCTACCGCCTCAACATGCCGCTGGCGATCCGCTCGGCGCTGTACCCGCTGATCGGCAAGCGCATCCACGGCCCCATCGGCGACGGCGTGGACGTCGCCGCGATGTTGGGCACAGTCTTCGGCGTTACCGCCTCGCTGGGCATCGGCGTGGTGCAGCTGTCCTACGGCATCCACCTCATCTTCGACGTCGAGCAGGGCTTCGGCCTGCAGGCGGCGCTCATCGTCATCGCCATCACCGTGGCCACGCTGTCCGCCGTGTCGGGCGTGGACAAGGGCATTCGCTTCCTCTCCGAGCTCAACGTCTACCTAGCCATCGCCCTGATGGTGTACATCGTCGCGGTGGGAAAGACCTCCTTCCTCTTCGACGCCATCGTGATGAATATCGGTGACTACATCTCCAGCTTCCCGTCCTGGACGATGGACACCTACGCATTCAGCCCGGATCCCGCCGCCACCGCCGAGTGGATGCAGGGTTGGACCCTCTTCTTCTGGGCGTGGTGGATCGCGTGGGGCACCTTCGTGGGCCTCTTCCTCGCCCGCATTTCCCGCGGGCGCACGTTGCGCCAGTTCATCTTCGGCACGCTGACCTTCCCGTTCCTCTTCATCCTGATGTGGATGTCGTTCTTCGGAAACACGGCACTCGATCTCGTCCGGGACGGCCAGCACGAAGAGTTCGCGAAAAACACCATCGAGACCCCGGAGCAGGGCTTTTACGATCTGCTCTCCGAGTTCCCGCTGTCCGGCATCATCATCTTCGTCACCACGCTCGTCGGCCTGCTGCTTTACATCACGTCCGCCGATTCGGGCGCGCTGGTGATGTCCAACTTCACCTCGCGCATCACCGACAGCCGCCAGGACGGCAGCCGCTGGCTCCGCATCTTCTGGTCGGTCACCGTCGGGCTGCTCACCTTGGCGCTGCTGCAGCTGGACGGCATCGAGACCGTGCAGTCCGCAACCGTGGTCATGGGCCTGCCGTTCGCTTTCGTGATTTACCTGGTCATGTTCTCGCTGACGAAGTCCCTGCGGCTGGAGTCGGTGCAAAGTGAGGCGCGCACCACCACCCTGCACAGCGTCATTTCCGGGCGTACCGATGCCCACGATTCCTCGGATCAGTGGAAGGAGCGGTTGAACCGCGCCAACGCGTTCCCGACGGGCGCGGAGGTCAATAACTACACCGACACGGTCGCCTCCCCCGCGCTGGAAAAGGTCGCGCACGAGCTGCGGGATCGCGGCTACCAGGCCACCCTGCTCACCTCCCCGCTGCCGGATCGGGATCTGCACGAGCTGGACCTGGAAATCGAGCTGGCCAACGACCGAAACTTCCGCTACCAGCTGTTCCCGGTCGAGACCGACCGGCCGGGCTGGATCCAGAACTCCTCCGATACGAAGCAGGGCCACTACCGGCTCGAGGTCTTCGACCACACCGGTTCGATGGGCTTTGACGTCTACGGCTACTCGGAAAACCAGCTCATCAACAATGTGCTCGACCTGTACGAGCGCCACCTGACCTTCATTCACTTGCAGGACGGCAAGACGGATCTGTCCGACAACGCCGAGCCCGAGAGGCTGTGGCGCGAAGACAATTAGAGTGTCCGGCAGACGCTATGTGAGAAAGGAGCGGTAAATGACTACCAGCTCAGCATTGTTCGACCCCGCACAGGTGGATCTCCTCGCCGGCGTGCACGGCGAAGGCGGTCCGAAGTCCCTTTTCATTGACGGCGAATGGAAGGCTGCCCGCAACGGTGAGACGCGCACCATCGTGTGCCCGGCCGACGGCAGCGTCGTGGCCGAGGTCTCCGAGGCATCCGAGGACGACACCGTCGACGCCATCAAGGCAGCGCGCCGCACCTTCGATGAGGGCGTGTGGTCCTCGGTCCCGGCCATCGAGCGCGGCAAGCTGCTCGTACGGGTGGCCGACGCGATCCGGGACAACAAGGATCTCTTCGCCGCCGCGGAGTCTGCGGACACCGGCAAGCGCTACGAGGAGTCCCAGGCGGACATGGACGACATCGCCGGCGCCTTCGACTACTTTGGCACCCTCGCCTCGCACCACGCGGGCCGCGTGGTGGACCCGGCGGACGAGAACATCCGGTCCCGCGTCGATGCCGAGCCGGTTGGTGTGTGCGGCCTGATTACGCCGTGGAACTACCCGCTGCTCCAGGTGTCCTGGAAGGTCGCCCCAGCCATCGCCGCGGGCAATAGCTTCGTACTCAAGCAGGCGGAGCTGACCCCGCACACCGCCATGATGTTGATGGCCGTGCTTCGCGATGCCGGGCTGCCCGCCGGCGTGGCCAACCTGATCACCGGAGCGGGCGCGAACTGCGGCAACCCGCTCTCGCAGCACCCCGACGTTGACATGGTCTCGTTCACCGGCGGCCTGGAGACGGGCAAGATCATCGCCAAGAATGCGGCGGAAACCGTCAAGCGCACCGCGCTGGAGCTGGGCGGCAAGAACCCGAACGTGATCTTCGCCGACTGCGATTTCGACACCGCCGTGGACAACGCCCTCAACGGCGCGTTCTTCCACTCCGGCCAGGTGTGCTCCGCCGGCTCACGCATCATCGTCGAGGAATCGCTCCACGACAAGTTCGTCGATGCCTTGGTCGAGCGCACCAACCGCATCAAGATCGGCGGGCCGAAGGACTCGAAGGCCGAGACCGGCCCGCTGATTTCGGAAGGCCAGCGCGACAAGGTGGCCAAGTACGTGGACCGCGCGCGCGAGCAGGGCGCGAAGATCCTCACCGGCGGCCGCGCCGCCACCGCGGAGGACACCCACGGGCAGCACGGCACCGGGGAGACCGATCTGGGTGCGGGCATCTACTACTTGCCGACCATCATCGACGGCGCCACCCAGGACATGGAGTGCGTCCACGACGAGGCTTTCGGCCCGGTGGTCACCGTCGAGACCTTCACCACCGAAGAAGACGCCATCCGCATCGGTAACGACACCATCTATGGTCTCGCCGGGGCCGTGTGGACCAACGATGCGGGCAAGGCCGAGCGCGTGGTGCGCGGCCTGCGCCACGGCACCATCTGGATCAACGATTTCCACCCGTACCTGCCGCAGGCCGAGTGGGGCGGTTACAAGCAATCCGGCAACGGCCGCGAGCTCGGCCCGACTGGCCTCGAGGAGTACCAGGAGCACAAGCACGTGTTCCGCAACCTGACCCCGACCAAGTGGGATCAGTTCGGGCTGCAGGAGGACTAGGCCTGCGGCTTAGACCTGGGTGCGCGGTTTGACGGTGAGCGTGTCGATGTTCACCCGGCTCGGCAGCCCCGCCACCCATCGGATGGTCTCGGCGACATCCTCGCCGGTGAGGTTGAGATTCCCGGCATACACCTCGGCGGCGCGGTCGGCGTCGCCGCGGAAGCGGTTCAAGGAGAACTCCTCCGTAGCCACGCGCCCGGGGTCGATCTCCGTCACGCGGATCTCCGGGTTCTCCTGGCGAAGCACCTTGGTCATCGCGCGCACGCCAAACTTCGCGGCGTTGTAGCCGGCGCCGCCCGGGTACGGGTCCCACGCGGCCACCGAGCCGACGTTGATAATGAGCCCGGAGTTATCCGGGGCCGCCTTGAGCGCCGGCAGCAATGCCTGGGTCATGTGGAGCGTACCCAGCACGTTCGTCTCGTACATCCACTGCCAATCGGCCGGGTCGGTCTCCGCGATGGGCTCCAGCCCGCGCGCTCCCCCGGCGTTGTTGAGCAGGAGATCGACGCGCGGGAGGGCGCGCGCCAGCTCCTCTACCGCCGCCCTGTCGGTCACATCCAGCTGCCACGCGACGATGCGGTCGGTGCCCGCGGCCAGCTCGTCCAGCCGGTCCGCCCGGCGCGCCGCTGCGACGACGGACCAGCCATCGGCAGCCAACGCGCGGGCCGCCGCCGCGCCGATGCCTGACGATGCCCCGGTGACCACAGCCACCTTGCCTTCAGCCAACTGCTCTAGGTGCTTTACGTCATTCGTCATACGCGCCATCGTAAGCTAGTGGTACACCTGCCGGAACGTAATGTTGATGCGGCCGGACTCCAGCCCACAGCCCGCGGGAAGCGTCTCCGGCCTAGTCGCGGGCACGCCGTGGAACGCCAGGCGCTTCGGCCCGCCGAAGACGATGAGGTCGCCAGAGCACAGCGTCACCTCGTCCCAGGGGCGGTTGCGGTTCTCGGTGTTCCCGATGCGGAAAAGGGCGTCGTCACCAATGGACAGCGAGACGACCGGCGCATTCGTCCGCTCGTAGGTGTCCTGGTGCATGCCCATCGTCGCCCCCGGCGGGTAGTAGTTCACCAGCGCCATGTCGGGATGGAAGGTATCCGCCCAGGGCGTGAGATCCGCTGACACGTCGGCGGCGGCGCGCAAAGCGTTGTGGGCAAGCTGCACCATGTCGTGCGGCAGCGGCGGGACCTCCACACCGTGTTTCACGTCCACGTAGCGGTAAGTCTCGTAGTCCCAGAAGTGCCCTAAGTGCAGCATGAACACGGACATCTGCCCGCTTTTTAAGCGCGGCCGCACCATCGCCATCGGCGTGCCGGCATACTGCCGCGCCGTCTCCCGGGCCCGCGTCACCAGGTCGCGCTGGGCCTCCACCGCGAGCCAGCCGGGCACGTGCGCGACGCCGGGGCACAGTTCGGCGGCGGGGCGCGGGAGGGCATCGAAAAGCACGGCTAGCCAGCATAGGTGTGCATACCCGCGGCTGGCACAATTGCCACCATGACTGAAGCGTTCGATCTCGCGCGCATTGGTGCCGGGCTGCCGGTGGCAGGGACCATCGGCACGCTGCCGAGGCTGCTGGACGGCCGGCAGACACTCGTGGTCCAGGCGCCGCCCGGTACGGGCAAGACGACGCTGGTGCCGCCGGCACTGGCCAATCACGTGGACGGCAAGGTGCTCGTCACCGCGCCACGGCGCGTGGCGGTGCGGGCGGCCGCGCGCCGGCTGGCACACCTGGACGGCACGGCGGTCGGCGACCGGGTCGGCTACTCCATCCGCGGCGAGCACCACCCGGGTAGCCGGGTCGAGTTCGTCACCCCCGGCGTGCTCGTGCGGCGGCTGCTCCGCGACCCGGCGCTCGAGGGGGTGAGCGCGGTGGCCATCGACGAGGTCCACGAGCGACAGCTGGACACCGATCTCGTACTGGGCATGCTGCTCGATCTGGTGCAGCTGCGCGACGATCTCGTGGTCGCCGCCATGTCCGCGACGCTGGACGCCGCCGCGTTCGCGGAGCTGATGGACGCCCGCGTGCTGGACACGCCCGCGGTGACCTACCCGCTTGACGTTCGCTACCGGCCGCACCCCGGCCGGGCGGAGCGTACGCGGGGCTTCTACCAGGCGCTGGGTGAAACCGCGGCCGACGCGGTGCGCGAAACCGGTCACTCGGCGCTCGTCTTCGTCCCGGGCGTCCGCGAGGTCGACGCGGTGCTCGGCGCCATCGATGCCGCGGTGCCGGCACTCCCCCTCCACGGGCGGCTGACCTCTCGGGAGCAGGACGCGGCCCTCACCCCGGGCGTAGAGCCCCGGGTGGTCGTCGCGACGTCCATCGCCGAATCCTCGTTGACCGTGCCCGGGGTCCGCATCGTGGTGGACTCCGGCCTGTCCCGCGTGCCCCGGCGCGATGCCCGGCGCGGCATGACCGGGCTGGTCACGCTCACCGCAGCGCAGTCCACGATGGATCAGCGGGCGGGCCGCGCCGGCCGCGAAGGCCCCGGCACCGTGATCCGCATGTGCGCCGCGAGCGACGTCGAGCACGCGCCCGCCCACATCACCCCGGAGATTGCCACCACGGACCTCACTCAGGCGGCGCTGTGGTGCGCCGCGTGGGGCACCCCGCGGGCGGAAAACCTCACCCTTCCCGACCGTCCGCCGCAGTCCGCGCTTGCCGATGCCGAGTCCGTCCTCCGCCGCCTCCACGCCGTGGGCGCGGACGGGTCCATCACCGAGCGCGGGCAGCAACTCGTCGCGCTTCCGCTGGATCCGCGGCTGGGCCGCGCGCTGCTGGAGTGCGGGCCCGCTGCCGCCGACGTGGTGGCGGAACTGGCCGGCAACCCCGCGGATGCGAAGCGGTTACGACGACTGGTGTCATCTGGCGTTGGCCCCTACGCCGGGACGAGTGACCGCGGGATCATCACGGGGCTGGCGTTCCCGGATCGCATCGCGCGGCGCGAGAAGGGCGGCGACGAGTACCTGCTCGCCTCCGGTACGCGCGCCGTGCTGCCGCCGGACGTGCCCGGCGTGCAGGGCGCGGAGTGGATCGCCATCGCGGAGGTCACGCGGTCACGCTCACGCGCGGGGGCGGTGATTCGGGGTGCCGGGCGCATCGACAAGCGCGATGCCCTGGAGATTATCGGGGTCACGGAAGAGAAGACCGCTAGTTTCGACGGCGGCGCGCTGCGCGGCCGGTCGGTGCGGCGGGCCGGGGCCATCGAACTGGCCGTGACCCCCATCCCCGTCCCGCCGGAGGAGGCGGCCACCGCGCTCGCCGCCGGGATCCGCGAGCACGGGCTGGATATGTTCACGTTTTCGGACAAGGCGGCAAGCCTGCGCGAGCGCCTCGACTTCCTGCACGCCCAGGTGGGCGAGCCGTGGCCGGAGGTCGCGGCGGCGGATCCGGAGTACTGGCTCGGCCCCGAGCTGGACGCGATGGCGCACGGCACCCCGCCGGCGAAGGTGGATATGTACCCGGCGCTGCAGCGGCTGCTTCCGTGGCCCGCGGCCAACCAACTAGACGAGCTCGTACCCGCGCGCCTTGCGGTACCGTCCGGATCGCGCCCGCGGGTGGACTACTCCACGGGCCGGCCCGTGGTCCGGGTGAAGTTGCAGGAATGCTTCGGCATGGGGGCATCGCCACGCTGTGCCGGGGTGCCGGTGCAGTTCCACCTGCTCTCACCGGCGGGAAGGCCGCTAGCGGTCACCGATGACCTGGCCAGCTTCTGGGCGGGCCCGTATGCACAGGTGCGCGCAGAGATGCGCGGGCGCTACCCCAAACACCCGTGGCCGCAAGACCCGTGGAACGCGCCGGCGACGGCGCGGACAAAGAAGCGGATGTAGCCTATCCCCACTGCTGCCAGGACAGGTAGACACACAGCACGACCACGAGGGTAAGCAACGCGTAGCGGACGAGCTTGGTGCCGCCGCCCAAGACGGTGCGGGCGCCGAGCATGGAGCCCACGGCGTTGCCCAGCGCGAGCACAACGCCCACCTTCCACGCCATGTAGCCGCCGGCGATGAACACCAACAGGCCGCCGAGGTTGGTCGCACAGTTAACCACCTTGGCCATCGCGGCGGACCGGATGAAGTTCTGGGAGAAGATCGCGGTGAACGCGATGATGAGGAACATGCCGGTGCCGGGGCCGAAGATGCCGTCGTAGAACGCGATGGCGGCCGTGGCCGCCAGAGCGGCGATCTCCCGCCAGCCGGAATGCACGCCCGGCGAATCGCCGGCCCCGAAGTCTTTCTTGAAAGCCACGTAGACGCCCACGACTAGCAGCAAGGCGATAATGAGCGGGCGCATGATGGCCTCGCTCATGGCGGCGGCTGCCGCGGCGCCGAACCCGGCGGCGATGAGCGCGATAAGGCTTAAGACGCCGAGCTCTTTCCAGCTCGGCTTCACCTTGATCGACAGGGTGGTGGCGGCAGACAGCGTGCCCCAGAAGGATGCGAACTTACTCGTCGACAACGCCGTCGCCGGAACCATTGCCGGGAAGGCGGCCATGACGAGCGGGAGCATAACCAGACCTCCGCCCCCGATGACACCGTCGATCCACCCGGCGAAAACGGAACCGCCAGCGAGCACTGCCCACGTTGCGGTCGAAATGTGCATGGAATTTATTAAAGTCGTTTCACATAGCTACAACCAAAGTGAGATAAATAAAACTCCAGGAATGAGATAAAAGAGTGACTCAACAAACACTGGGTTGGATCATCGTCGTTCCGGCCTCGATTGCCGCCGGCTACCTGCTGGACCACTGGGATATCCCGGCCGCTTGGCTCCTCGGCTCTATCCTCGCTGCCGGCGCTTTTGCGCTCATTGCACGGACGGAGCTGCACGTGAACGCTCACGTGTACCGCGCCGGCCGAGGGTTCATTGGCATTATCGCCGGAATCCCGCTGACAATGCTGCCGGCGACGAAATTGTTAGGTTATTTACCGATCGGCATTGTTGTTTCTTTTGTCACAATTGCTGTCGGCTTAATCGGCGGCGTTCTCCTCCACCGCGCACAGCCGAAATACGTGTCCAACGAGACGGGTATTTTGTCCCTGCTGCCCGGCGGCGCGTCCATGATGCCGCCGCTTGCCGATGAACTGGGCGCCGACTACCGCTTCGTCGCCCTCACGCAGTACCTGCGCTTCCTGGTCGTGTCCGTGAGCCTTCCGCTCGTGGCCGGGTTCTTAGAGCACCCGAAGGACGCGGCGGGCGCCCAAGCGCAGCCCGAGCCCGCCTCCCAGTGGTGGGTGTGGCTCATCATCGTCGCCATCGCGCTGGCCGGCCAGCCGCTGGCCAAGCTGCTGCGGATCCCCGTCGCCCCCATCCTGGGCCCGCTACTGTTGTGCGTGGCGGTCACGCCCCTCCTGCCGGAGGGTGTCATGCTGCAGCCGCCGGAGCTGTTCCGCATCTTCGCGTTCCTGGTCATCGGCTGGTACTGCGGCGGCGGGCTGTCGGTCAGTTCGCTCAAGCACTTTGCCAAACAGCTGCCGGCAACCATCGCGGTCATCGCCACCGTCATCGCGGTGTGTGCGCTTACGGCCTTCCCGCTCGCGTGGGTGATGGGCGAGACCTACTTCGAGGCCTATCTGGCCACCAGCCCGGGCGCACTGGAGACGGTGCTCGCGCTCTCCTCCGAGGGCGGCGCCGGCCCGTCCGTCGTGGCGCTGCAGCTCATCCGCCTCATCGCGGTACTCCTCATCGCGGGCTACCTGCCGCAGCTCATCCGGCTGTTTTCGCGCAGGTAGCTCCTAGTCCAGGATGGCGTCGCGCAGCACGGACATCGGGATGGAACCGTAGGACAGCGCCTGCGCGTGGAACTCGCGGTCGGACATGCCCTGCTCGTTGGCCTCGGCGCGGGTGTCCTGCCACAGCCGCTGGCCCAGCGCGTAGCTCGCCGCCTGCCCCGGCCAGCCCAGGTAGCGGTTGACCTCGAAGGTGAGGTTCGCGTCGTCCATGGCGGTGTTATCGCGCATGTAGGACTTCACGTGCGCCTTGTCCCAGATGCCCGTGTTGTCCGGCATCTTCTTGCCCAAGTGGAGTCCGATGTCCACCACGACGCGGGCGGCACGCAGGCGCTGCGAGTCGAGCAGCCCCATGCGGTAGCCCGGATCGTCCATGTAGCCGAGCTCGGCCATGAGCTGCTCCGAGTAGAGGGCCCAGCCCTCGCCGTGGCCGGAGTTCCAGCACACGGCGCGGCGCCACAGGTTCAGGTCCGGCTCGACCAGCGCCTGGCCTACCTGCAGGTGATGGCCCGGCACGCCCTCGTGGTGGACCGTGGTGAGCTCCTGCCACGTGTGGAAGGTTTCCTGCCCGGCGGGAACGGACCACCACATGCGTCCGGGGCGGGAGAAGTCGTCGGCCGGCTGAGTATAGAAGATGCCGCCGGTGCCCGCCGGGTCGATGCGGCACTCGATGGTCTTCACCGGGTCCGGGATGTCGAAGTAGGTGCCGTCCACGTCGGCGATGACACGGTCGGCGGTGTCTTGCATCCACTCCACCAGCGCGTCGGTGCCCTGGAGCACGTAGCGCTCGTCGTGGTTGAGCTTGCGCATCGCGGCGCGCGCCGTGCATTCCGGCCCGTAGAGTTCGTGGGCGATCTCTCCCTGCTGCTTGGCGATGTCCGCCACCTGCTGCAGGCCCCACTCATAGGCCTCGTCCAGGTCGACGGCGTCGCCGACGAACAGGCGCGAAAAGCGCGCGTAGCGCTCGCGGCCCACCGCGTCCTTCGGTCCCGAGTGCGGCTGTAGCTCCGCCGACAGCCAGTGGGCGAAGTCGTCGAAGGCCTTCTTGGCGCTTTCCACCTCGCGCGAATCCGGGTCGAGTCCGAGGTCCTCGAGCATGGAGCCGGCATCGGCAAGCGCGCTGCACTGCGCGATGACCTCGTTGATCTGACGGGTAGGCGCCACCATGCCCTGGCTGGCCGCCGCCACGAGCGACTCGCGGTGGCCTTCCAACGCCGCGGTGATACGCGCGAGGCGCGAGCGGATGGCGTCGACGTCCTCGGCGGTCTTCCGCGGCATCAGAAGCAGGGTGTCGCGGATGTCCTGGACCGGCGAGGCAATGTTGTTGAGCTCCCGAATGCCCTCGCCGTGGTGGTGCAGGTCCAGCTGCAGGCACAGGCGGTCGCGCAGCACCGCAGCGGTGACCTCGTCGATGTCGTCGAAGTCGTCCTCATCGTCCGACTCGTCCGTGCTGTCATCCAGCGCATCGAGGTCCGCGAGCATCTCCCGGGTGCGGTCGGCGATGGCCTCGTAATACTCCGGGGAATAATCCTGGAGCTCCCCCTCGTAGCCGGGGATGCCCCACGCGGTGGCCATAGTAGGAGACAACGCCGCCAGGTCGTGCGCGAAGTTATCGCACGAGGCATCGAGCAAAGAAGGCTCGCGCGCTGCTTGCTGCTCGGAAGTCATGCAGGGAAGTGTAGCCACCCCCGGCTACAACGTGCCACCCGAGCCTCCCCACTTATCGCCCGGCGCTTCCCACTGGGCAAAGCTGGCGATCATCTCCTCCGGATCTCCATTGACGATGAGCGCGTCCACATACTTCTGATCCACGAACCCGGCCGCCACGGCATTCTGCAGCAGCTGGACGAAGGGCTGCCAGTAGCCATCGACATCGAGAAGCGCGATGGGCCCGCGGATCCGCCCCAGCTGCTGGAGGGTAAGCACCTCGGTGAGCTCCTCGAACGTGCCGATGCCGCCGGGGAGAGCAATGAAGGCCTCGGCCAGCTGCTCCATCCGGGCCTTGCGCTCGCGCATGGTGTCGACGACCTCCAGGCGGGTCAGCCCCGCGTGCGCGATCTCGCGGGCGACCAGTTCGGTGGGCATCACGCCGACGACCTCCCCGCCGCTGGTAAGCGCCGCGTCCGCCACCTCCCCCATGAGCCCGACGTTGCCGCCGCCGTAGACGAGCCGGTAGCCGTGGGCCGCCAGCGCCGCCCCGAGCGCGCGGGCAGTGGACGCGTAGCGCGGGTTATCGCCCACGCGGGAACCGCAGTAGACCGCAATGGAATCCATGTCTCCCCACACTATAGAAGCGCGGGGTATGTACCGCGATGCGAACTAAGCGGTCTATGAAAATTGGTTCCGATTAGACTGCTTGGTCTGTAAATATTATGATGCAGATCATGATCAAGCCTGGACCCGCCTTCACGCGTCCGCGTATCCCCGCCGCCCGCTGCCTCCACCTCATCCGCCTCAACCCGGTGATGACCCGTGGGGAGCTCGTGGAGGCCACCGGGCTGTCCCAACCGACCATCACCCGCGCGACCAGCGCGCTGCTCGAGGCGGGGCTCATCCAAGAGCGCACCGACCAGACGCGCAGCCGCGGCCGCGGGCGCCCGACCGTCCCGCTCGACATCGCGGAGACCCCCTGGATGCTGGCCGGCATCGCGGTGGGTACCTCCTCCAGCTACATCGGCCTCTACGACACCCACGGCCGCCTCATCCGCGACGACGACGTGCCCACCCCCGTCGCGCGACTCAGTGAGGACGACTTCTTAGAGCACATCGTCGCCGGCGTGCATCGGTTAAGCGCTGGCCTCGGCCACACGCTCGTCTCCGTCGGGGTGACCACCTCCGGGCGCACCGACGACGCGGGGCGCGTCCACGCGCCGAACCTGGGCTGGGAGGGCGTCGACATCGCCGAGCGCTTCCGCTTCCACTTCGACGTGCCCGTCGTGGTCTCCTCCGCCATCCCGGCGATACTCGGTTCGGAAACACAGTCCGCCCAGCTGGACGAGACCGACTCGGTCCTCGTGCTCTTCGCCGACGACTCCTTGGGCGCCGCGCTCACCACCGCCGAGGGCGTCGAGCAGGTCGCGCTGCCCAGCCTGGAGCCCGGGCCGTTTAGCGGCGCGTCCACGGAGCGCCGGCTGTCCACCGCGTCAGTCTTGTCTGCCCTCGCCGACCGCGGCATCGAGGCGCGGTCGATTTCTGCGGCCGCCGAGCTGGCCGAAACCAACGACAAGGCGCGGGCGCTTCTCGATGAACGCGCACGCCAACTCGGCTACGTCACCGCCCACCTCAGCCGGGTGCACAACCCACAGCGCATCGTGGTCGCGGGCTCCGCGTTTATCGATGACCCCCGCGCGCCCCAGCTCTTCGCCGCGACCGTGCGGGAGAATGTGGGCGCGCACAGCTCGGTGGAGCTGCGGCTCATCCCCACTCACCGCGAGGTGGTCAAAGCTATCGCGCGCGCGGTCGCACTCGATCCGCTGCTGCGCGTCCCGCTGTCGCTGCACAAGGCCGAGGCATAAGGACCGCGAGGATCCCCAGCGCCGCGCCGGCGAAAAACATCGACTCCCCCACGCGGACGAGGCTGCCCAGCGGCGGGAGCGCCAGCTCCAGCATGGCCCCGGTCAGAAGCAGGCCGCTGAGCGAAAAAAGGGCCTTGTTCGCCGGGGATCCGTCGAGCCGGATCGCGCCGGAGAGCAAGGCCAGGCCAGCGATGCAGCCCAGAAAGAGCGCGCTGACCGAAAGAAAAGTCGCCACCGCCAGGTGCGCCGAACCCAGCGCCACGCCCCCGCCGAAGCTGACGGCGAGGACGAAGAGGACGGTGGCGAACGAAAACTTCTGCAGGCGGGACATGTGCACCATGGTCACATGCTGCACGCGGCGGGACCGGGCGGATGCCCGATTCTTAACCCACCTGTTATTCCGCGCCCGCAGGCGTCCTAGCCGTACTAGTCGCGGGAACCCAGGCGAGCGTCGAGGTACAGCAGACCCTCGCCCTCGTTGCCGACCAGCTTGAGGCGGTCGATGATCTCGCTGACGGAGGCCTCTTCCTCGATCTGCTCGTTGAGGAACCAGTCGATGAGCTGGCGGGAATCCAGGTCGCCGACCTCGTTGGCCACGCGGGCGATCTCACGGATCTCGTTGGACACCTTCTGCTCGTGCTCGAAGGCGAGCTGGAATGCGTCCATCGGGGTGGCTACCTTCGGGGCGCCGACGTGCAGATCGCCGAGCTCGACGCGGTAGCCGCGGTTAATGAGGTGATCCGCAAACTTCTGGGCGTGCTCGCGCTCCTCCGCCGCCTGGTTCTTGAACCAGTCGCGCATACCCAGCAGGGAGAGGTTGTCCATCTCGTAGGCGAGCTGGGTGTAGACGAGGGCAGCCTCGTGCTCGGAATTGACCTGCTTGTTGATGATGTCTTGTAGCTTCTCGTGCATAGCAGAGATTCTCCTTTCGGTGTCTGGTATTGCCCACAATAGCGAATGAAAAATCTCACGCCAGCTAAGTAAGGTTTACCGAAACCCCAGGTAAGGGCAGCTTTTCTTACCTAAAGGGCACCTCACCAATGGCCTTGCGGAGCTTGCGGGTGCGCAGTTTTTCCGGCGTTTCCGCGAGCAATTCCACCGCCCTCACCGCGCACCGCACGTGCGCCTGCTTCGAGTTGGAATAAAACGCCTGCGCCTGCGCGGGCAGCTTTGGCACCGCGTGCAAGGGCAGGTCGGACACGCTCAGCAGGGTGCCGTAAGGCACGCGGTAGCGGTAGCCGTTGGCGGCAAGCGTGCACGACTCCATGTCCACCGCCACGCCCGTCGACGCCCGCAGCCACTCCCACAGCTCCCGGGAGGTGCGCCACTCCCAGTTGCGGTCGCCGGTGGATAGCACTGTGCCGGTGCGCATGAGCGAGTTGTCCGCGCCGTAGATTTCGTCGACGGCGAATTCCAGGGTGCGCTGCACCTCTGGGACGGCGGGGATGGGGTTATTCGATCCCACCCGCCGGTCCAGCAGGTTGTCGTCGCGCTGGTAGGCGTTGCCCAAGATGAGGTCGCCGATGCGCATGCGCCCGTCCAGGCCGGCGCAGTGACCGATCATGATCCACGCCTCCGGGCGCAGGACCGCGAGGCAGTCCGTGATGGTCTTCGCGTTCGACGGGCCGACGCCGATGTTGATCATCGTGATGCCGTCGCCACCCGCGGTAATCAGGTCGAAGCGCGGCATCTGGTACCGCGAGGTGAGCGTGAGCTTGTCGATGTCCAACTCCACCGCATCATTCGAATGCACCGTCTCCCCGGTGGGCAGCACCAGGGCGGTGTAGCGCGAATCGTCGCGGGCGAGCTCCTCCAGCCCGAACTTCACAAACTCCGTGGTGTGCATCGCGTAGTTTGTGAACAGAATGAACTTCTGCAGCGTGTCCACCTCCACGCCGGTGTAGTGCTCGATGCGCGCACACGCGATGTCGAAGCGCTCGGCGGTGAAGTGGAACAGCGGCTTTTCGGGGCCGTGGAAGGCGTCCCAGTCGGCATCGATAATCGCGTCGTTGACGTTGTCCAGGGTCGGGCGCGGCACGCCCTCCGAGTAGGTGATCGCACCGACGCCGCGGATGTAGGCCGGCGGGATGCGCTTGTCGGAGGGGCCGACGTACATGTCGCACGGGTAGTTGTTGGTCAGCCGGGTTAGCTGTTCGTGCAGGTAGCCGCGCATGATGCGCGGGCGAGACACGGTGGCGGCATAGCGGCCCGACTCGTTGACGTAGCCGAACGGCTCGGAGCGGTCGATGGGCCGCCACTCGCGCACATCGACCACGATCTTCGGGTAGGTCACCGCGCTGTAGTCGCCGCCACCCGCCTCCATCACCTCGCGGGCTCGCGCGCACGCCGCGTCGTAAATGTCTACAACGCGCTCGATCGCCTCGTCGACGGAGCGCACCTGTGTCAGCGGGGACTGCGGTTGGGCTGGCTGCGGCTGAGTCATGGCCGCGAGTGTAGCGGCGCCACTCGCTGCCGGGTTCTAGATACGCCAAAGAGGCCCGACGACGAGCACCCCGTCGAGCCTCCTTGCTAGCTAACCACGGCGATCGACCGCGCCTGCGCGAAGTGGAGCTCTTCTTCGACTCGCGGGATTCGTGATTAGGTAAGGCTTACATTACAGCATTGTGGCGAGGCGTCAAGACCCGCCACGCAATTATTTTTCCAACCACTCCGAGCGCAGCAGCCCGTGGCGCGAGCAGGCCGCCTCCCAGTGGAAAGGATTGATCTTGACCACCATGCGCCGCCCGCACAAAAGGCAGGTGCGTGGCGGAATGCTGTCCAGCTGCGCCGCGCCGCTCAAGACCGCCTCGGCGAGGTCGTTGTTATCGGGGATTTTCACTTTCCGCGTCCCCGTATTACAACGCCTTGAGGGTGTCGTACGCCGGGTCCTGGCCGTTGACCGGCCGCCCGTCGTTTCCCACCGGCGTGATGTCCAAGACCAAGTCCTTGTCCTTCTCAAACGCCCGGCCGGTCGTAGTGAGGTAGTTGCCGCCAATCACCGCGTTCGCGCCGCCGAGGAGGCCTTGCTCGGTGCCGTCATCGCCAAGCACCAGCTCCGTACCGCCGGCAAACCGCATCTGGGTCCGCGGCATAGCCAGACGGAACGCCGCCACCGCGCGCAACGCCTCGCCGCGCGGGACCAGGGGGCGGTCCGCGAACGGGGTACCGGGCCGCGGGTCGAGGAAGTTCATGGGCACCTCCTCGGGCTCCACGGACGCGAGCTGCACCGCGAACTCCGCGCGCTGCTCGATGGTCTCGCCCAGGCCGATGATGCCGCCGCAGCAGGTCTCCATGCCCTCCGCGCGCACGTTTTCCTGGGTGTCCATCCGCTCCTCCCACGTGTGGGTGGTCACGACGTTGGGGAAGAACGAGCGGGCGGTTTCCAGATTGTGGTTGTAGCGCTTGACCCCCATCTGCGCCAGGCGGTGCGCCTGCTCGCGGGTGAGAATGCCCAGCGAGGCGGAGATGTTGATGTCCACCTCGCGGTGGATGGCGGCAATCGCGTCTTCCACCTGGTTGAGCAACCGGTCATCCGGGCCTTTGACCGCGGCGACGATGCAGAACTCGCTGGCGCCCATCTTCTCCGTCTGCTTGGCAGCCTCGACCAACTCCGGGATGTTGAGCGTGACCGCGCGCACCGGGGACTCAAAAAGCCCCGACTGCGAGCAGAAGTGGCAATCCTCCGGGCAGCCGCCCGTCTTCAGCGAGATAATCCCCTCGAGGCTCACGTCCACGCCGCAGTACTTCACGCGCACGTCGTGCGCCAGCTGCAGAAGCTCCGGCAGCTCGTCGTCGCTGACCTGAAGCGCCGCCAGTACCTCGTCCTGGTTGAGCCCCTCGCCGTTGCCCAACACCTTGTCCCGTGCAACATCCAGAATATTCATGGGCAAAAGGGTAACCCACCGACTTGAACGGTGTTCAGTAACTCCCGAAGAAAAACCGTTCTGCTGCTCGCTTCGTCCCTTACGCTGGCGGCATGACGCTTTACGATGACACCCTGGCCCTCCTCCGCGAACTCATCCGCAACGCCTGCGTGAACGACCTGACCGCCGACTCCGGCGCGGAATACCGCAACGCGGACACGCTCGAGCGTTTCTTTGCCGACGTGAAAGACGCGGTGAAGATCCAACGCTTCGAGCCGCACCCGGGCCGGGTGTCCATCGCGTTTTCCGTCCCGGCTGGCGACCCCGGCGCGGAGCCGCTCACCCTGCTGGGCCACACCGACGTCGTCCCGGTCGACGAGGACAAGTGGACCAAGCCGCCTTTTGAGGCGGTCATCGAGGACGGCAAGCTCTACGGCCGCGGCGCGGTGGACATGCTGTTTATTACCGCCACCCAGGCCGCGGTCACCCGCGAGGTGGCCCGGCGCGGCAACCCGGGCGGCGAGCTCACCTTCGTGGGCATGGCCGATGAGGAGGCCCGCGGCGGATTGGGGTCGGGGTGGCTCTTTGAGAACCGGCCCGAGGCGTTTTCGTGGAAGAACTGCCTGTCCGAGACCGGCGGGAGCCACCTGCCGGTGCCCGGCGGCGACGCGCTCGCGTTCAACGTGGGCGAAAAGGGCGCCGGGCAGCGCCGGCTCCACGTCCATGGCGATGCCGGGCACGGTTCCACCCCGTTTGGCAAGGTCTCTGCGGTTGCGAAGATCGGTGAGGTCGCCCGCCGCATCGCCGCCGCCGAGCCGCCGGCGACGAGCAACGACGTGTGGCAGGGGTTCGTAAAGGCGTTCCAGTTCGATCCGGAGACGGAAAAGGCCCTCACCCGCGGCGACGGGAGCGCCGCGGACTACGAAAAGTTTGGGAACCTCGCCGCGCACGCCCACGCGTCCTCGCACACCACCGTGGCCCAGACGGTCCTGCGCGCCGGCGGGGCCATCAATGTGTTGCCCTCGCACGCGTACCTAGAGATGGATATCCGCCCCTTCCCGGGGCAGAAGCAAGAGGACATCGACGCCTTCCTCCGCGCCGCGCTGGGAGACATGGCCGACGAGGTGGATATTGAGCACCTCATCACCGAAGACGCCACCGAATCGTCCACCGACACCGCGCTGTGGCGGGCCATCGAGGACACTGCCCACGAATTCTTCCCCAACGCGCAGGTCGTGCCCGTCCACGCCACGGGCGGGTCGGATCTCCGCATGGCGCGCCGCCTGGGCGGGGTCGGCTACGGCTTCGCGCTCCACGCGCCCGCCCGCGACATGGCGTCCGCCAACGACGAGCTCCACAGCCACGACGAGTGCCTCTACCTGGAAGACCTCGAGCTGACCGTGAAGGCCTACGCGTCGCTGGTGAACCGGTTCTTGGGCGGGGCTGGGGCTGGAGCCGCCTAGCCCTTTCGGAACAGCCCCAGCGCGTCCCAGGCGAGCCAGCCGCCCTCGCTCACCGTGAAAACCAGCGTGTTCGTGCCTTCTTTCAGCGTTCCCGCCGGCAGGTCGAACTCGATGGCAACCGGCTTCAGGGCGGTCTTCTCCCCGCTCGCATCGCCCGACCGCGAGCCCTTGGTCGCGCCCTGCGGCAGATCGACGGCCTTAGAGAAATCGTTGACCTGCACGTCCAGGGTGCCGCCCAGCTTCGTGGTGTCCACCAGCCACAGCGCGAGCGCGCAGTCGTCGGCGGGCTCGGCGATGTCCACCGTCCACTCCAAGGTGTAGGCCTTGTTGCCGGCCCACTTATCGCCCGGGCCGGGCAGCAGGTAGGCCACGTCGCCCGCCGCGGCATCCGGCCCCGCCACGATCTTCTGGTCGGGGTAGGCCGTAACGATCTTCTTGTAGTCCTTCGGCGCGTACTTGAACTCCAGGTCCTTGCGGTCGAAGTCGCCCAGGCGGGCAAGCTCCGCACCCACGGTGACGGACGCGATGGAGGAGGTCTGCGGGGCATCGGCACGCGGCGATACTCCCCCGGCGGCATCCACGATCTCCACGGCGTAGCGCCACGTCTCCCCGGCGGGATCCAGCCGGTCGTGGCGGAAGAAGGGGAAGATGGTCTTGCCCAGCAGTTGTTCCTTGCCGTCCTGGCCGACGCCGAGCACGCGGTAGTGGTCGAGTGCCGTGTCCCACCCCACCGGTTCCCAGGTCAGCAGATTCTCCATCAGCTTCGGCTCGGCGCGCAGGTTGCGCACCGCCCCACCCGCCTTGCCGTTGCCGTCGCCGGGGCCAAACAGGCTGGACAGACCGTTCGCGATCGACTTGTACAAGCTCATAGTGTGTGTCCTTCCTCGGGGTTACTTCAGCTCGCGGAGCGTGTGCTCGCCGGCCTGGGTGCGGAACGCGAACGCGGTCTCGCGCGGGGCGGTGTCGTCGCGCTCGATCCACGGCACGACCACGAACTCGAAGTCCAGATGATCGCGGGTGACGTCCACCTTGATGTAGCCGCGGCGCTTGTCCATCGCCTTCACGTACGGCTTTTCCAGCCACTCCTTGCTCTTGCTGCCGGCAAAGCCGTCGCCGTCGGACGCAATGGAGGTGGCCACCAGCTCCACGCCGACCGGGTCGCCGTCGGCGGTCTGGATGTCCGCCGCGCAGTGCTGGTGGATGTCGCCGGTCAGCACAACCGGGTCACTGACGCGGGAGAGGTGATCGATAAGCCGCTCGCGGGCGGCCGGGAACCCGTCCCACTGGTCGATGCTGTCCGCGATGGGGACAACCACGACGCTGTTGACCACGATGTTCCACTGCGCCGGGCTGGTCTCCAGCTGGTTGTACAGCCATTCCTCCTGCTCGGCGCCCAGGATGCTGGCGGTCTCGGAGGCCTCCTCGCGGTACTGGCGGGTATCCACCAGGTTGAAGCGGATGAGCGAGCCGACGTCGAAGCTGTCGTAGATGCGGTTGTGCGGGCCATCGGGAAGCGCGGGAGGCGCGACCGGCAGGTTCTCGTAGAACGCGCGGTAGGCCGCGGCGCGCTGGTAGAGGAAGTGCTCGGCGCGGGTGCCCACCTCGGAGATGACGCCGGCGTAGTTGTTTTCCACCTCGTGGTCGTCCCACACCACGGCCATCGCGGCGCGGGCGTGCGCGGCCTGCAGGTGCTTGTCGGACTTGAACAGCGAGTAGCGCAGGCGGTACTGCTCGAGCGTTTCCACCTTCGCCTTAAACGCGTCGGTCACGGTCGCGCCCTGGCGCAGGAGGTTGTCGCCCTCCTCAATGGCGTACTCGTAGATGTAGTCGCCGACGAAGACGGTGAGGTCCAGGTCCGGCTCGTCCACGATGTGCTTCCACGCCGTGAAGTGGCCGTGATACCAGGCCTGACAGGAGGCGACCGTGAAGGTGAACTTGTCCACGTCCGCGCCCGGGGCGGGCAGCGTCTTGAAACGCCCGACGGGGCTGACGTTGCCCTCCACCTCGAAGCGGTAGAAGTACTCGGTCGCCGGTTCGAGCCCGTCTACCTGCGGGTGTACCGAGTGGGCGAGCTCGCGCTGGGCCAAGGCCTCGCCGCGCTTGACGATGTCCCGAAAGTCCCCGTCCGTAGCCACCTCCCAGCGGACGGTGACGTCGCCGCCGGTCATGCCGCCGTGGCCGTCATCGGCAAGCGGGTTAGGGGCGAGGCGGGTCCACAGGATCATGGAATCGTGGCGCGGGGATCCGGCGGCCACGCCGAGGCCGAACAGGTCCTCGCCGCCCGCGGAACCTGGGTGGGAACTGAGCGATGAGCTCAGCGAACTGGATTGCGCGTTCGCGGGCGCTGAAATGCCCGCGGCGACCGCGGCGGCGGAAACGCCCGCGATCTGCAGGAAACTACGTCGGTTAAAACACTGGGACATGAAAGGTTGAGCTCCATTGTTCGACAAGATAGGAACCTGTTGGAGCTTAGGAAGGCGGGGTGAATAGATGATGACGGTGAGGGAAAATGTCGGGGAACGCGCCCGCGGGAGGGCGATTAAATTCATCTCGGCGTGAAGCGGAGTTCAACCCGGGTTAAAGGCCGCGGTCTACCGTGACTGCGTGATTTTTAACGAGCCTCACCATTCCACCCCTTCCCGCCGCACCGTGCTCAAGGCGGGCGCGGCGGCCGCCGGCGCCTCCCTCCTGCCGCCGTCACTGTTGCAGCAGATCGCGCACTCGGCACCCGCCGGGTCCCTAGACGATCTCAAGCACGTCATCTTCCTCATGCAGGAAAACCGCGCCTTCGACCACTACTTCGGCTCCCTGCGCGGCGTGCAGGGCTTTGGCGATGACAACGCGCTGCGCCAGCGCGAGGGCGACCGCAACGTCTTCGCGCAGAAAGCCGACGGCGACGAGACCGTGCTGCCGTTTTCCATCCGCCAGGCGGCCGGCCGGCAGTCCATGAACGGCGAGAACGTCGACGCGCTCAACCACGACTGGGACGGCGGCACCGCCGCCCTAAACGACGGGTGGTGCGACAACTGGATCCCCGCGAAGACCGCCGCGACGATGGCGTACTACGACCGCAAGGATCTCCCCTTCCAGTACGAGCTCGCCGACACCTTCACCGTCTGCGACCAGTACTTCTGCTCCGCGCCGACCTCCACGTCGCCGAACCGCAACTTCTTCTTTTCGGGCACCACCGGCCACGAGCCGCTCTCGCCCGCCGAGCGCGCGCTGGATAACCGCGCCTACGACGCCATCCACCCGGGCTACGACTGGCCGTGCCTGGCGGAGGTGCTGGATGAAGCCGGCATCGACTGGCGCGTGTACCAGGAGTACGACAACTACACCGACAACAACCTGGAGTATTTCCGCTACACCAAGGACGTGGCGCGGAAGGTCTTCCCTGCCAAGTACAAGCACTCCGCGGAGGAGTACTACTCGGCGCTGGCCGACGGCGAAGACGTCCCAGAGCTGGATTTAAGCAGGCTCACCGACCACGAGCGGCACATCTTCGACCGGGCCCTGTACCGCTCGGAGCTGGGGACGCTGACGGACCGGGTGGCGCGGGACATCGAAAAGGATGCCCTGCCCACCGTGTCCTGGCTGGTCGCGTCCGCCGACGAGTGCGAGCACCCCTCGGCGTCCTCGCCGCGCGCGTCCGCGAACTTCATCTACCGGCTTCTCGATGCCCTGGGCAACAACCCCGACGTGTGGAAGAAGACCGCGCTCATCATCACCTTTGACGAAAACGACGGGTACTTCGACCACGTCGTGCCGCCGCGCCCGCCGCGCGCCGAAAAGGATGAGTGGTACCGCGGCACCCCGGTGGGCCTGGGCAACCGCGTGCCCACCACGATCATCTCGCCGTGGACCGTGGGCGGCTACCGCTGCTCCGAGGTCTTCGACCACACCTCCGCCGCGCAGTTCCTGGAGGCGTGGAAGGGCATTTCGGTACCCACAATCTCCGCCTGGCGCCGCCGCATCTGCGGCGATCTCACCAGCGCCTTCGACTTCCAGCAGCCGAAGTCGTACTCCCCGGTCGGCCGGCCGCAGCCGGCCGATCCGCTCGAGCCGCGCTGGAAGCCGGAGCCGCCTGCCGCAGACGTAGCCGGCATGCCGGAGCAAGAACCCGGCGAGCGCCCGCAGCGGCCGCTGCCCTACGACCTGTCCGCCGCGGTCATCCCACGTGCCGGCGGCGTAGACATCATCCTGCGCAACGACGGCCCGGCCGCCGCGAACATGCTCATCTACCCGTTCCACGCCCCGAAGGACGACGTCATGGCCTACGACGTGCAGGGCGAAGAGCGCATCGCGGTCGACATCGACGGCGACTACGACTTCACCATCCTCGGGCCCGCGGGCTTCCGTATCGATGCCGCCGGCTCCGCGCCCGCCGGGGGCTCCGGCTCCTCGTCCGCGTCGTCTTCCCTGTTCGGCTCTTCCCACCTCTAGTCGGCCGCTTCATGCCCGGCGAAGAAGCGGGCGGTTGCCTTCTCCACCAGCTGCTGGCCCAGGCTCCCCCGCGCGGCGACGTCGAAGGCGTGGTTGGCGGCGGGCACGGAGACGTAGTCGATGTCCACGCCAGTTTCCCGGGCCTGGTCTACAAAGCGCCGCACCGAGTCCGGCGGCACGAACGTGTCGCGGCCGCCCTGGATGATGAGCGTCGGCGGCGCCTCGGGGCTTAGCCACGTGGCGGTGTCCTGCTCCCGGTACCGCTCTGGGTGTTCGGCCGACGAGCCGCCCAGGTAGTCGCGCACCGCCTGAAAGGCACCCAGAGACTTCACGCCTTCGACCGCCTCCAAGTCCACCGTGGGGTACAGTGCCACCACCGCCCGCGGGGTGGATCCGGCGTCCAGCCCCTGCGCCACGCGGTAAGCCAAGTTCAGCCCCAGCCCGCCGCCGGCGGAGTCACCGAAGACGTATATCTGGCCGGCGTCGCCGCCCACCTCGTGGGGGTGCTCGCTGACCCAGCGGTAGGCATCGGCAAGCGCAGCGGGCGCCGCATCGAAGGTGGGATGCTCCGCGTCCGCCAGCGGGTAGGTGGGGCGGACGACGACGAAGCCGGCGCGAGCGAGCTCCTCCAGGGTGGCGGGCATCTCCGCATCGTCCTTCCACCCGCCGCCGTGGACGTTGAAGATGATGGGCTTGGCCTTGCCGGCTTCGGCGCCGTAGACCTGCATCCCGTGGACAGTCTGGGGCGGGGTGGACGCCTCCATCGACCCGGGCGCCATTGCCCGGGCGAGGTTGAGGCTGACACCCGCGCGCGACGCGCCGACGTACTGCCCGGCAATGGCCCAGACAGGCAGCACCGCACCGGCCGCGGCGAGGAGAGCCAGCGCCTTCTTGTTCCGCCACAGCGCCAGGCCCGCAATCCCCAGCGCCGCCGCGGCCAACCAGGGCGCCAGGGTGGGCAGGACGACGGAGAGGAAAAACGACGCCGCGTTCGAGCCGGCGGGCAGGGCCACCAACCCCACGAGCGTGATGGCGGCGGCCACCGCCCACCCTGCGATCTTTGTCATCGCGCTTTCCCCTTTGTGGACACGAAGTGCAGCGCCTCTTCCAGCGGGCCGCGGCGGAAGTACAGCTTCCACAGCGAGCAGAAGACGACGGCGGTGCCGGCGTAGGCGGCGAAGGGGACGAGGTTCTCCGCGCCCACATCGGTCACGTCCGGCAGCCACCGGTTGATGCCCGCCGAGGCCAGCACCTGACCCACGTAGACGGTGAGCGCGCACGAGCCGGTGGCGATGAGCGGGTACAGCGCCGTGCCGAACCTGTCGCCGAGCCACAGGCAGGCGGCGAGCAGCATGAGGCTGATGCCCACGCAGAGGGCAACATCGCCCATGGTGCCGGTGTGCGCGTCGTTGAACAGCAGGTCCGCCGGCGCCATCGGGGTGCCCAGGCCGGACAAGATGAGCCGGAAATTGTCCGGGCCGATGTGGTCGATGCCGATGTCCTGCGGGTCCATCATCGCGAGCATCGCGGGTTTGATGCCGCAGGCTAGGGCGCCGAGGGCGACAGCCGCCGACGCGGCCGCGCTACCGAGGCCGGCCAGGGCCATACGGCCGCGATTCATGTCGGCGATGCCCAGCTTGCCGATGCCCACTCCCAGCCCAATCACCGGCAGCCAGGTGGCGACGGGATAGATGCCGTCAAGCAGCACCCCCTGCACCGCCATGTGGATGCCCTCCAGCGAGGTGAAGTGATCCAGGCGCGGGAAGACTCCCGCCTCGTCGCCTGCCGGCAGGAAGACGAACATACGAAGCGCGAAGGAGACGATCGGCATGACGATGATGGCGGCCACCGAGCCGCCGATGAGCCATTTCGGGCGGGCGCCGATGAACAGTGCGGCCAACATGAATGAGACGCCCAACGTGGACAGGATGATCATCATGTCCGCGCCCAGTGATCCGAGGAGGACGCCGAGGACGGTGAGCACCAGCCCGCGGATCACGATGCTCGAGCGCGGGTAGCGCTTCCACATCAGGCTCAGCGAGATGCCGGACAGAAAGGCGAACATGAGCGACGGCCAGCCCTGCACCCAGTTCATTAGCCACGGCGGGCCGAAGTGATCGGCCAGCATCCCGAGGATGGCGACCGCCCGGGCAATATCGAGCCCTAAAATTCTCTTCATTTCCCACAACTCCCATTAGCGGACGAATACGTAAGTCGCGTACGGGAATCAATGGTGCGGCGCCTGCCGGTCAGTGTCGTCAGCCCGCGGGTTGATCCTCGTTTAGGTGCCGGGATGATTTACGGGCCACGAGCCGCCGCCGGAGCCACGGCAACCACCACCGCGCAGTAAAACTCAACACGACAATGGTGATGAAGGAGATGACAACCGGCCACCAGCTGCCGCCTTCCAGCGGAAGTTGGTCGACGATAGCGGGAACGGCCAGCGCTAGCGCGGCGAAGGCCAGAACGAGGTTGAGGGAATCGCGTTCGGCTGCTTCCTTCTCTCGCCTTTCGGCGTCTCGCTCACGGGCCTCCGCTCTGCGCCGTTGGAATCCCAGCTCCAACTGACGGTACGTCGTGGAATACGTATCTTTGCGCAGCCGCAGCTCATCCAGCACGTCCTTGTAGTGGTGCATCGTGCCGGTCGCTTCTTGCAGGCCAGCGAGGATTCGAGTTCCGTCGCTGCGGCCGGGAACTGACTCGAACCACAAAACATCGCGCAATGTCAGAAAGTCGCGCTGGAGCTTCTGAAACCTCTCCAAGCTCTGATCCAAGTTTCTACTAGCGCGTTCTATGGCCTCGACATTCGCCGTTCTGATCTCCGCCCCGTACGGAACACTCAATGCGCCTTGGGCCTGACCGTCCTCGAACTCCATTTCGCGCAGCGCCCGGCTTAAATACAAAAGGTACTTCTCGCTACGGCGCACGAGCAGGGCCAAATCCACGTAGCGTGTTGGCGCCAACATCCAGATGTATTTGTTAGCAAACTCCGGCGTGTCCTTGCCGGTGGCAAACGGTTCGGTGCACACCAGGCCGATGCCTTCCTGGTTCAGGTGGGTCGCCCAGTGCCTCACGTGCGCCGTCGTGCACCCCTCCAGGCCCGATTCGTCTTGACGGGGCAGCCCGCGGAAATACTCATCCGCCCCGGTTGCAAGCATCCACGCCCACTGGTCACCCCTAGACCAGCCATCACCCTGTCCGAGAAGGGCTGGCCGCGCAATGTCTTCTAGGTTTCGCGCGGGAACCGCTACCGCCACACGGATGGGCTTAAGCAGGGAGCTGTCCTCGCCATTCGCCGAGAAACTGCCGCCCGGGGTGAGGTAGGCGTTACGCATTCCCCGTGGCAACACACTCTTTGCTACCTCCACGAAGTACTTCAGGGGATTGATGCGGCCCTTTTTTGCGGCTTTCCGATCGTTGGACCGGGGACCACCGAGCGTCTCTACAAACCAGCCGATCGTATCCAGCGTCGCCTGGTTAACCTGCATCTTCGTGCGCGTTCGGCGCAGCGAGGACGAGAGGTTCTCGAGCTGGTCAGACGACAGGTTCTCAGCGGTGATCTGCAGGACGAGGAACCTACTGCACGTTTTCTCAGCAGAAAAGACCTGTTCTGGATCCTCGAACTCGAGATATTCCACCGCAGACAGGCTCACCCGCTCTCGGGCGCTTCCCTTCTCACCGCTTCTCCGATCATCGGAAGCTAAGTAGAGGCGCTGTTCACACTCGCTCGGTTGATTCGCTGGGTGATCTATCCCCGGACGCAGTGGGATGTCCTTGTCCCAATCGCCCTGATTGAATGAGATGTCGGGATGAAATAAGTATTTCTTGGCGGTCCGCAGGTAACCCCCGTTCGGTTCTTTCTGCGCAAGATCACTGACCGGCCCATCGATTTTCTTCGCCCCGACCGATGCTCTCATTGCCTGGGCGAACCAGTTTGTCGCGGTAACGTGAAAAATTCGCGGCGAGCAGTCCCAGTTCTTCTCACCGGGACGAGAAAAACCGCCAGCCGCGCTTTGTGCGGGGAACTGGATTTGCTTCAGCCCCTTGAAACGTCCGGTGATCCACCCGTCCCAGTCGCTTCCCTCCTCGCCTGGAGCATCCAGCCCGAAAAGGGGCAGCGCAATGGAGAAATGGGCAAACCGCCAGTCCGGCAGTTTCCGAGCTTGGTAATCATCATCGAGATTTAAAGACGCGCCGAAAGCCGTGTAATGCAGGCAATTATCGTTGCTGGCCATGTGCCTTACCGTAAGGCGTCAGGCCGATCCTCGCTCGGTGAACGATCTTCTGCTTCGGGCCCCCGCTCCTCGGTCCACCGCTCCTTCTCGGCCTCCGACTTTCGGTGGCGGCGCAGCGCCATGACGCCGAAGACAATGCCCATGACGATGGGCACCCAGATTTTGGTGTACTCCAGGATGAACAGCAGCCACTCGGGCGGGTTTGGCAGGTCGAAGGACGGCAAGTGCCAGCCGGGCACCGGCAGGTAAACGTCCGGCGGGGCAGGAAGATGCCAGGCGGGGACCGGCAGGTGCACCTGCGGCATGGCGGGCAGCTCCCAGTCGGGAAGAAAGCTCAGCAGCCAGTCGATCAGCCGCGACACCAGCGGCCCCAACACGAGCACGGCCAGGGCCCAGCCGCCTTTGCCCAGCCCAGTCAGAATCGGGATGAACGTCCGCTTAAACTCGCTGGACTCCATCGCCTGTTTGCGCTTTTCCGCCCGCGAGCCCGGCGGCGGGGTGAACTCCACGACGCGAGAACCTTCGCGGTAGTCCACGTCGATGACCTCGTCGAAGCCGTTCTTCTCCACCTTGAGGTGCGGCTTGTCCCTGTCCAGCTTCGTTCCCCGCAGAGGGATCCGCCGGTTCCCTACGGGGAGAGGCTTGGCTACCCGCTGGCCATCGACAAGCGCCTGCATGAACAGCGTCGGGTTCTTGAACTGGGCAAGGAAACGCTCCTTTATCCCGGCATCGGCAGGCGGGATGCGGCCCTCCCCGTCCACGCTGTACGGCCAGTCCCCGAACAGCTCCTTGAACTCGTAGCTAAACCCGATAAGCAGCTCGATGCGGCCCATCTCCGGGTGGTCGAGGCGCCACTTTTCCATCGGCTACCCCTTCTTCCGCGTCAGGCGGTGCGCGGTCGCGGACGTCGCCGCGAACAAAGCCGCCAGCAGCAGGCCGTAGAACCACACGCCGTCGTTGAAGTACAGCGCGGAGGCAAAGGCGAACGCGGCGAGGATGATGAGCGGGACGAACGACGTCGTCTTAAACGCCGCGCCGTCCACCGCCCCGCCGACGAGGGCGGCGCCGAACAACGCGATGAGCGTCGCCGCCGTCGCCGCACCCGCCGAAAGCAGCGAGCCGGCCACGCCCGGCGCGACGATGATCACCGCCGCCGCCGCGATGGGCGTCAGCCAACACCAGCCGCGGCGGGTGAAGATGGTGTCGTCATCATCGGTGTCGATGGTTTTTAATTCATCCTCTTCAATCACGCGGCCAGCATAGGGGATATGCGGCGACGCCGCGGTCTACGCTGAATACGATCGACTCGCCGCCCAAAGGAGAACAGCACTGTGAAGGAGCCAGACATGGAGTCGCCGTTACAACGCTCCGGACCTTTCACGCTCGGCAATGTCCTGCTGGCCATTCTGTTCGTCCTCCTCGGGGTGGCTCTCACGCTCGGCTCGACCGACGCGATCACGCTGGCGCAAGCACTTCTCACCGTCTGCTTCGCTCTGCCCGCGCTGTACTTGAGCAAGCGACCGACCGCCAGCGCGGTGGCGTCGTGCGCTCTACTGGCCTGCTGGTCGGTGACCTTCTTCGCCGCGTTGCCCGCCAACTACGGCCTCTCCCCGGTGCTCATCATGGCGCCGCTGTCGGTCTACACCACCGCCCGACACTGCACGAACCGCGCGATCCCCCGCGCCGCGCTCGCTCTGACCGTCGTCGCCAGCGTGGTGTCGCCGGCGATGTGGCTCATTGACGCCGAGACCTTCCAGCTGCACTACCGCACGGGCTCGCAGTTCGTCGACGGGCTTTTGACCCACTGGCTCGTGCTCGGCTTCGCCTACCTGCTCGGCGTGTACCTGCGCAACAGGGATCACCAGCGACACATGGCCATGCAGCGCGCGCAGGAGGCGGAGCGCGAGCTCATCGCTCGGGAGCTCCACGACGTGCTTGCTCACTCGCTGACCCTCATTAAAGTGCAGGCCAACGCTGGTATCGTGTCCAATTCCACCGAGTCCCTGGCCGAGATCCGCGACACAGCAGACGCCGCGCTTGCCGATGTCCGCTCCCTCGTCTCCTCCCTCCGCGAGGGAAGCGTGCACGTGCCCACCGATGTGGCGACCGTGATCGATAAGTTCCGGGCGGCGGGTCTTGGCATCGATACGCACGGGCTCGCTGCGGACAGGCCCCCGCTGCCGGCCGTTACCCGGCTGGCGCACACCCGCATCATCACCGAGGCGCTCACCAACGCGCTGCGCCACCAGGGCCCCGGCACCTATGTGACCATCACGTGGGCGGGCGGCGAGCTGTCGATCCGCTCCCGGAACCGCCACCCGCAGCCGGCAGGTCACCACGTGGGCGCGCGGAAGGGGCTGGTGGGGCTTGCGGAACGCGCTCATTCCCTCGGCGGTACGTTCCATGCCGACGGCACCGCCGAGGATTTCCACATCACCGCGACCCTGCCCGTAAAGGATTAACCATGGCCGCCATCCGTGTCCTGCTTGCCGATGACCAACCGCTCCTCGTCAAAGCCCTCGCCACCATCCTGAACGCGCAGGGCGATATCCGGGTGATTGCAACCGCCGGCACCGGCGAAGACGCCGTGGACGCAGCCGCGGCACACACCATCGACGTCGCTGTGTTGGACATCCGCATGCCGTCGACCGACGGGATAACCGCGGCGCGAAAAATCCTCGCGGCTCACCCGGAGACGAAGGTCATTATGCTGACCACCTTCAACGATGAATCGCTAGTGCGCTCCGCGCTGGCCGCCGGGGTCCACGGGTTCCTGCTCAAAGACGCGGACCCGGAGGTGCTTACCGGGGCGGTGCGCGCGGTGCACAACGGCGAGGCAGTCCTGGCCAGCGGGGTCACCGGCCCCGTTCTTGCCGCATATCGTGCGGCACTGCACAATGACGCGCTTTCCGCCGCCGAGCGCCAGGGGCTGAGCCTGTTGACCACCCGCGAGAGAGAAATCCTCGCCGCCATCGCCCGCGGCAGGACCAACCAGGAGATCGCCGCGGAGATGGTTATCGCAGAAACAACGGTGAAATCCCACGTCTCCAGCCTGTTGCGCAAGCTCCACGCACGCGACCGCGTTGCGCTGGTGCTCATCGCGCAACGCGCGGGTCTCCTACCGCGGTAGGAGACCGCCCCGAAAGGATTCGTTCTCCGGGCGGGTGTACTGCAGGCGGCAACCCATTACTTTTCCCAGGTATGGAAACGATGATTGAGTGCCGGGGCGTGGCCAAGCGCTACTCGCGCTCGGACGTATTGCGGGATGTAACTTTCGATGTCGCGCGCGGTCGCGTACACGCGCTTTTGGGCCGCAACGGCGCGGGCAAGTCCACGCTCTTCTCCATCCTCCTCGGGCTCATCGAGCCCACCGCCGGAGAGGCGATTGTGCGGACCGACAAGGTGGGCGCCTCGTTGAACGGGCCGGCTTTTTACGGCCACCTTTCTGCGCGGGACAACCTGCGAGTTCACACGGCGCTGCAAGGCCTGCCGCAGTCGGAGGCCGACCGCGTCCTCGAACTCGTCGGGTTAAAAGGCACGGGACGGAAGAAGGCGAAGCACTTCTCCACCGGCATGAAGGCCCGGCTGGCCCTCGCGCAGACGCTGCTCGGCGACCCGGAGCTGTTGATCCTCGACGAGCCGCAAAACGGTCTCGACCCGCAGGGCATCGCAGATCTGCGCGCCATCCTGCGCCGCTACGCGGCCGCCGGGCACACGGTGCTGGTCAGCTCCCACCAACTTGGTGAAGTAGTGCACCTCGCCGACGACGCCACCGTCATCGCCCACGGCACCGTGCGCTACACCGGCGCGCTCACCGACCTTGCCCCGTCCGGGCAGCTGGAGGACGAGTTCTTCCGCCTCACCGCCGCGTCGGCACCGGATGGGGACGCCGCATGATCACCGCCGAATTCCGCAAAGCCCGCGGCTCCGCGCTGCAGTACTTGCCGCTTTTAGCCCTCCCTTTCGTGGCGCTAACCACCTTCCTCGCGTTGTACACCAATCCGGCCGCCGGCGGCATGACCGTATTGTGGTGGCAGGCGCTCTTCATCACCGGCTTATTCGCCCCGCTCGCCGCCCTGTTCGCGGCCGTGCCGGAACGCCGAGAGGCCGAACTGTGGTGGCGGGCACGGGATACCCCTCGGCAGCACTTAGGACGCCTGCTTACGGTGTGGCTAAGTCTCGCGGCCTTCCACGCCATCAACTTCGGCGGTGCGGCCTTTGCTCTCGTGGTCACCGGGCAGCCGCAGGTGCCACGTCTGTTGTGTGCCGGGGTGCTCTCGCTTTTTGGTTCGTGCGCGCTGGCGGGGCTTTTCACCTCCGTGGCGCGTCGCACCAACCTGGTGGTCTCCCTGCTAGCCGGCATAGCCTGGCAGGTTGTCGCCATCGCGGGCGCGGAAAAGACGTGGCTGCTGCTGCCGCCGGCGTGGCCGATGCGCCTTCTTCTCCCCGTCATCGGCGTGCACCCCAACAGCGTTCCTTTGGAACCGGGAGACGAGCTTTACGATGCCCCGCTAACCGCCCCATTTGTCTTCTGCCTCGCGCTACTTGTGGTGGGCGCACTCGCGGCGGTATTCGCCCGCCCGCCGCGCATCACATCGCGCGTCCAATGCGTATGGCTTCCGGCGCTTCCCGCCCGCTCGCCACTCGGGGCAATGAACCTCGTCTGCCTCAGCCCAGGCGTGGCATTCTGCGTCTTCACCTCCATCGCGCTGCTTGGTGCGACCGCGCTCATCTACCCGGCGTCCTACGTGCACGGGCTGTACACGTTCGGTCTCTTGCCCATGGGCGCGATGATTCTGCCCGCACTGGCCTGGCCACCTCTGCGATCGGCCTGGGCGGAGATGACCGTTGCACAGTGCCCGTACCGCGGGGTGTTTCGCGGTCGGGTCGAGCGCCGCCCACGGTGGGGCGCGGACGGCCGAAGTGGCTGACCGGGCCATAGGCAGCCGAGCGCGGGCGTGCCGCGAGCGTGCCGCGGGCGGCGGGCGTACGGCGAGCGATGAGCAGCCGGCGGCGGGCGTGCCGCGAGCGGCGGTGCCCCTTTCTAGACCGTGGCTCCAGCTGGCTGGTACGTGGTGGCCCAGGGCGGAATGCGGCGAATCTTCCCATTCACCCGCTCCAACCGCCCGCGACGCGGCTTCGACGGGTCATCGTCGTTGACACCGTTGTGGTAGGGGCAGGCGATAGTTAAGTTCTCCGGGTTGGTGCTGCCGCCGAACTTCCACGCCTTGAGATGGTGCACCTGCGCCCTATCTGCCGGGTGGCTGCATCCGGGCCAGGCGCAGGTCGGCATCTCCGCCATGGCCATCAAGCGCTGTTTCTCGTTGGCCAGGCGGCTGAGGCGGTAGAGGTTTGCTGGGCCGTGGTAGGGATGGACCAGGGTGACTAAACCGGCATCGGCAAGCAGGGCGGTCACGAGGTCCTTGCCTTTCATGGTCGCCCCGTTGGTCATCTTCAAAATGATGTCGTCACCGTCGTCGCGGAGGACTTCGGTGAGCTCATCGAGCGTGACGATGACATTGGTGCGCAACCCGGACACCACCTGCTTTGCCTCCGTGGCGCACCCGCAATTCGTACAGGTGACGTGCTGCATCGCCACCTTGTCGGTGGCCGGGCGCGCCGCATCTTCGGAATCTCGTGTGGTCTCGCCCGTTTCCGTCGTTTCGGTTCCCACGGTGTGGGCCGCAGTGGAAGCGGCTGCCGCGGCGGCACCGACGGCGTTGTCGCGGGCGCGGATGAGATCGATGAGGTCGCTCGGTTTCTTAATGTGCTGCTCTATTTCGGCGACTTCCTTGCTCGAAGCGTTGATCTTGAAGGACCAGACGTCGCCTTTCTGACTGCGGGTGAGCTTGCACCCCTCCTCCGGTGGCGCCGGCGGGCCCTTGAGCTCGTTGGTGTAAATGCGCGCGGCGGTGCCGATGTCCCGGGCCGAGCCGGATAGCCCGGCTGCGTGCTGACGGATTTTCCACTTATCCAGCAGGCCCTTCACCCGGCTGGCTTGGCGTTCTATTTCTAAAAGGGCGGGCAGGCCGTGCCGGTTGGCGCGGATGGACTGGATGGTGTCCGCCCGCATGCGGGTATAGGCGGTATCGCCGTAGTAGATGTTGGCTAATTCGTGGAGCTCTTTCGCCGTGGTATCGGGCAAGCCGTGGGCGATAAGTTCGGCGCGGGAAAGGCCGTGGCAGGCGGAGATGAGGGCGAGGGCATCGGCAAGCACGCCGGCGTAAATGCGTAGTGGCGAGGGCTGGGCTGAATGGTCCGGGTAGTGATTCACAGATGTGAAGCTAAAGCGTTCCGCAACCGGCGTCTAGGGACGCCGGCCGTGTCTGTGGATAACTCGGTGGTTTTGAGCCCGCCGGGGCCAGCGACGAGGAAAACAGCCGAGTTATCCACAGGTTGGGCTAGCACGCGCTGCGGAATCCTCGCGCGTGGTGTATAGGAAAGGCGCGCGAGAAATCCTCCGCGCGGAGGATGGGCGCGGACCGTGTGCCGCCTTAACGTTGGCAGACATGAAGCCACCGAATAATCCACAATCCCCTAGGCGCGTCGTAGGGCTCGTAGCCACCGGCCTTGCCCTCGTCTGCGTGCCTTTTGCCCTCAACGCAGCGCTTCCTCCCGCTCCGCGCCAGCCCGCCAGCGAAGTAGCGGTGGGCGATATTTCCCTCCACCAAGACTGCGAACAGGCAGTCGGTTTCAAACCGGACAAGCCTTTCTGGCACTGCGGTGACACCTCGGTCAAAGGCCAGAGTGCGGAAGTCGACGACATCGAGGCCTCGCTGCCGCGCTTTATTCGCCGGTGCCAGACTTCGAACAAGCTCGGCGACGAAGAGGTGAAAAGCCCTGCCGAAGGGGTGTTTACCGCCAACAACACCGCCACCAAGGCAGTCGCGGTAGAGCGTGACGATGCAGACGGCACGTACGACTTCATCGCATTCCACGGCCCGGACGCGGAGAAGTTCCAAGAACAGATTGCGGAGGACCACGCGCATGCCGAAAACTAACCTCGCCCTGCTCGTCATCCTAGGTGGGATCGGTGATGCCCTCACCGTCGGCAAACTCGTGCCCCAGATGGCGTCGCCGGCCATCGCTCTTATCAGCGCGGCGTTCAGCGCACTTCTTTTCCTTGTCGGTTATCTGCTGGTGCGCCGGCACCCCGGTCGGCCAGGTCAGTTGGACGACCCGCGGCGTCCGGTCGCGACCTGGTTTCTCCCCGCCGTCGCCGCCGGCTTCGCCGCGGAAGGGCTCGCAGTTCGCCACAACAACGCATGGGTGGACGTCAAAGACTCTCTTGGCATCGACGCGGACAACGTGCTGGATTTACTGCTGTACAGCCCACCGGGCGAGGAAGTGCTCAAAGGCTGTGCCGTCGCTCTCGTCCTCGGCGCTTGCGTCCGCCTCCACCGTCCCATCGAAGCAGTACCGATCGGCATCGCGGTGGGCTGCGGTTTTGAAATGGTCGAGAATTCTCTTTTCATCGGCAGCGGCGCCGTGGACAACCTAGATGCGGATGTCACCGGCGCGTTAACCACGATCATTCAACGAGCATCTGCGCTCCCGTTGAGCCATTCCCTCTACACCGGCATCGCGGCCTGGGGCGTCGGCCAATTCCTCTGCCGAGCGGACCGGCCGCTAGGCCGTCGCCTCGCCGCGCTCGTTGGCTGGTTCCTGCTGGCTATCGGCCTGCACGTGCTGCACAACAGCGGGAGTTTCCTGGCGCAATTCGGCCCGGCAGGAGGAATCGCCATGCTGTTCCTCGTCATCCTATTCCCCTGGGTGGTTGCAGTCTGGCTCTACCTGCGCTCCCGTAAGATTGGGCGCCGACAGCTCCCGGCGAACGCCGCGTCAGAAATCGATGGCGTCGAGGCTGAAACTGCCCCAGATAACGTTCTTCGCCAGCGGGATCTGGTGTGACGCACTTTCCAGGATGTGCATGAAGTAACCAGCCGTGTTCGGGATGGCCACGATGTCACCCGGCGCGACCCCATCCGGAAACACCAAGCGGCGGTGGATAAACACCTCGTTTTCAATGCAATACGCGCCCACCAGGAAAGCCTCCATCCCGGCACGCTGCCGCCGCTCACGGGACACGGACTCGTCCGGACAGCGCAGCAGCAGCGGATCGAGCAACAAGTCATCAGCAGCCGTCTTGCACTGCGTGCGGTTCATCTCCACTCCAACCAGCGGCAGGCCGTCGCTGCGCTGCTTCACAAACGCCACGCGGGCAAGGATCACCCCGCCGCCGTCGAGCAGGCTACGCCCCGGCTCCACGTGCAACCGCAGTCCGCGGGAGGCGAACTCCTCCTTGACGAGTTGGGGCACGCCCGTCCCGCTCGAGGCGGGGACGACGCCGTTGAGCAACTGGTTCAGCCACTCGCCGCGCACGGGCGTCTGCCAGAACGGGTAGGTATTCGCCAGCGGGTTCGCCTTCCACGTAAACGGCTCGCGCTCCCCGGCGTTCTGCAGCTCGAGCTGGTGCTGAAAGCGGAACCACTCATTCGCGTCGTCGAGGTAGCTCATGGGAATGCCGCCGCCGATATCGATGAACTCGGGGGAATGGCCGGCGTTGCGGGCAGCATCGACAAGCGCGAGCGCTTCTGCGAGCCCGGCGCGGCGGTCGGCCTCGGAGTAGCCGCCCAGGTGCAGGTGGACGCCGACAACGTCGACGTCGGGCACGCGCTTGCCGATGCCCCCTTCCCACACCGCCAACCTCTCACCGAAGCGGGTGGGCGGCAGTACATCCGGGTCGGGCGCAAGCCGCGGCGCGACGCGGGCGGTAGTCCCCTGCGCGCCCGCGATGCGGGAGACGCGCTCCAGCTCCGCGACCGTATCCACGGAAATGACCACCCCGGCGCCCACGGCGCGGGTGAGCAACTCGTCCGGCTTGATGGCCGCCGACAGGATGATGCGCTGCGGGTCCACGCCGCGATCCAGCACCTGGGTGAGCTCCCGCAGGCTGGCGACGTCGATGCCGTGGCCGTTGTCACGGGCGGCATCGACAAACGCCAGCGCTTTGTTCGCCTTACGGGCGAAGTGGACGCGGACCTCGACCCCGTTGCGCGAGCCCGCCTCGGTGAGCTCGCGCGCGTTGCGGGGCAGGACCTCCGGGTTGAGCACGTTGACCGGCGAGCCGTGTTCGCGGATCAGCTGGTCCGCGTCTGCGTGCGTGAGCTGCTGCATCCACGGCTCCAGGCGCGCGGTCAGCGGCACCGCGCCGCGGATGCCGCGCGCGTGGGCTGCGCCCTGCTTTGTGCGCGCCCGGTCGCTTACCGCGTCGGCCCACCGCGGGATGACGTCATGAATGTCGCGGCTCAGCGTGTCGTGGCCGAGCAGGCTGCCCTCGATCATGCGGCCAACTTTGGTGCACGTCTCTTCCTCGGGAAGCGGCTCGTCGCCGGGCGGCGGGATGACCGCGTCGAGGACGAGGTCGACTTGGACGCCGTCGGTCTCCTGGCCGGCAAGCCACTTATCGATGACCCCCGCGCGCCCCATAAAGCGCGGGTCAACCAGCCCGGAATCGAGCGCCGCCACAAGGTTCCGCGCGGTCTTGGGCGGCGGGCCGAAGGCGACGCGCTCCATCCGATGGGCGAGCGTGTCGAAGCCCTCCAACGTCTTTTTCCCGCCGAGCGAGACCCGCTCGATGATCGCCGGGTAGAGCCCGCGCCACGCGAGGCCTACCGCCCACGCGGCGGCCTTGGGAGACTCGGAAACGGGCACCGTTCCTTCGGCGACGCGCAGTGACTCGCGCAGCGCCGCAACCGGATCACAGTCGAAGTCGGCGCCGTCAAGCACCGCCTCGATCTTCTCCAAGGCAGCGGCTGCCTCCCGCGGGGAGGGGCCGAGGAGGTGCACGGCGGCATCGGCAAGCACGGCCCGGAACGCCGGCATGTCTGCCGCTTCCCGGATCTGGTCCAGGAACTCCGTGGGGACCTCGGGAACCTGCGGGGGTTTGACCTCCATGAACCGCCCGCCGCGGTTGGTGGGATAGATGGTGCAGCCCTTCGCGTGCCAGTCCTGGATGAGGTCGATGAAGGTAAGCGCCGCGCCCCGCACGCCCACCTTGGAACCGTCCGGCACGTCGGTGACCTCGGGGTTGAGCAGCGCCGTGCGCACGGGAACGGACGCTTCACGATGCTCCAGCGCCTCCTCCCAGTCCGTCGCGTGCCCGGTGGCGATGAGCAGCTCGTCGTACGTATGAACGTCGCCCTCGCTACTAAAAACCCGCCACCCGTCGCCGGCCCGGGAGATGTCCTCAGCGCGGCGTTGGATGTGGTTGAGCTCCGTACCCTCCGGCACGCGGCCCAGCAGTTCCCGCCAGGAGCGGCGAAGGAACTCGCCGAGCAACACCCGGGGCGGGAAAGCTTCGTCGCTCAAATCGTAGCGGCCGGCGGCAGTGTAGACCTTGTCCGAGGGCACGTTGAGCAGCCACGACTCCGGCATGCCCGCCTGGTAGACCTGCCCGGAGCCCACCTCGAAGGGCTCCCACACGTCGATAAGGAACTGCGCGCCGTCGCGGTGCGCGCGGTTAATCAGTTCCTCGGCCGCCCACTCCCCGCGCGGGCCGCCGCCGATGATGCCGACGCGATACGGATTATACCCAGCCACTGCGTGCTACCTCCTCGTTGATGTCGACGCCGAGGGTCTCGCGGACCCAGTCGTCGTTGTAGATGGTGTCGAGGTAGTTCTGGCCGGCATCGTGAAGCACGGCGGCCACCCGGGTGCCGGACGGCAGATCCGGCACCTGCCGCAGGATGGCGGCGATGACCGCGCCTGCCGATGCCCCCGGCAAAATCCCCTCCTTCTTCGCCAGCACGCGGGCGCCGACGATGGACTGCACGTCCGGGATGCGGTCCACGCGATCGGGGTGCAGGTTCTCCGACAGCGGCGGCACGACCCCGGCGCCGAAGCCCGGGAGGTAGCGCTCGCCGCGCTCGCCGCCGAAGAGCACCGAGCCTTCCGCGTCGACGCCGACGACGCGGGTATCCGCACCGATGTCGTGGAGGTGCTGCATACACCCGCCGATCGTGCCAGTGGTGCTCACCGCCACGTACAGCTCATCCGGGACACCCATATCCCGCACGATCTCGGTCATGGTGCCGTTCGCATGCGCGTCGAAGGCCGCGGTATTCGAGTACTGGTCGAGGTTCACCGCGTTGGGGATTTCCTCGAGGAGCTGCGCGACCTTCTTCTTACGCGCCGCGAGCCAGTCGCCGGTGGACGGATCCGGCTCCTCGACCATGTGCACAGTGGCGCCAAGCGCCTTAATGGTCGCCAGCGTCGCGGTATTGACCCGCGGATCCACCACGCAGTGGAACTGCCATCCGCGCAGGAGCGCCTGCCGGGCCAGCGCCATGCCCAAGTTTCCGGAGCTGGACTCCACCAGGGCCGGCGTCTCCCCCTGCCCAGTAGAGACCTGACCGGTTGCAATGGCGCGTTCCACCAGGCCCTCCGCCGTCCGGTCTTTGGCGCTACCGCCCGGGTTGAACTGTTCCAGTTTGACCCAGATCTCCACGTCTCGCCGCGGGCACAGCCGCTCCAGACGAAGCAGGGGCGTATTACCGGTCAGCGACAGAAAACCACTCATGGCCCCCGATGCTAACCAACCTTGGACCAGGGCACCTGTATGAAATGCCGGAGCTAATCGATGCCGCGCTCCCCCAGATCAAGCCTGCCATAGGTATTGCGGCTACGCCGTTGGAGGGATCCGGAGCATGCTGTTGCTGAGTTAGAAATCAAACATCCGGCGGGCCGCTTCCCCGAGGCTGGCGGTTACGCTATGCCCGTGGCCGTCTACCCCCCAATCCGCACGGCTAAACCCGTTCGACGCACCGGCATCTGCTCACGGAATAAAGATGTCTTCGATACGACATCCAAACTGGGCAGCGAGCTGAAAGGCAAGCGGCAGGGACGGGTCGTAGCGGCCTTTCTCGATGCTGATGACGGTCTGGCGGGAGACGCCCAGGGCATCGGCAAGCTTTTGCTGCGACAGCCCATGTTCCTGCCGCAATTGACGAAGATGGTTGTCCACGGCCTAGGCCTCGCTCCGCTTGCGAAGAAAGTACGCGACACCGAACACTACGGTAAGAAAGACGCCCAACACGATCGTCGCGGTGCCGAGCGAAACGCTGGCATCCACAAACACGGACGCCACCCCCATGACGCCCACGGACCACAGCAACGCATGGACCGTATCCTGCGCCACTAGTGCGTACCAGCGCGACTCAATGGACTGCTCGGGCTTGTCGATGGCCCCCTCTACCGTGTCGCGGTCCACCAACAACACCCACACGATTGCAATGAGCCACGGCGCGGTGAAGGCGGTAAACAATGCCACAGCCAGTGGCGTGTTCTCCGTGAAAGCTGTCAGAGCCACAATCACGGACAGCGCGATGGAGAGAACAAGTCCGACTGCCGCCGACACTGCGATGAGGGTCTTCGGCCCGCCGCCGAACTTGGCGCGCCCGAAGCGAGAGCGATTCTGAGAAGTCATGATATCTCCCTAGAAGTAAAGCATGCTTGACACGTATGAGCGTATGTAAAGCGGGCTTTACTGTCAAGGGAGCTTTACCGGAAGCGGAGACGTCGCAGGTCGCGGTAAGTAAATGACGCCTGCCCCACCCGTGCTGGCGCAACGAAAAAGTCCCGAGCACACCGTGGTTTCAACGATGCACTCGGGACTCGAGCTGGTGCCCGGGGCGGGACTTGAACCCGCACGCCCAATAAGGGCACTGGCACCTGAAGCCAGCGCGTCTGCCAATTCCGCCACCCGGGCTGGGTAACCTGTGAAGGCGACTAGCTAAAGATAGCACGTCTCACGCTAAAGGGAAAAATCGCAGCTCACGGCCACTCCGCAGACCTTCATGTGGCGTGAAGAACGTGTTACGACTTCCCTATTTTCCACCGTTGCCCTCTATAATGCGGCCTATACTAAATCAGTTTGCGCACTTACCCGTGGGCAGACCGATAGACGTGTGTCCGAGGAACCGTGGTGATGACCCGAGGAAGGAGGCTTGCCCATGGGCATTATGAAACGCCTGGCCAAGCTGGACTCGTCGATGCAGCGCGGCCTCGACAACGGAATGGCGTTCGTGTTCGGCGGGCGGATCGTCCCGGCGGAGATTGAGGAGCTGCTCAAGCAGGAGATCCAAGACAATCTCAACCGCGGGGGCGACGACCGCCTGTACAGCCCGAACGTGTTCGCCGTCGGCGTGAGTGAGAAGGATCTGGAAAACCTCTCCCAGGATCCCTCCATTCCCACCAACCTGGCCGACCAGCTCACCCGCTTTACTCGCAACAGCGGGTGGACGCTGGCCGGCCCGGTGGTGGTCCGAATCGCCGAAGAGTCCGGTCTGCGGACCGGGCAGATGCGGGTGTCGTCCTTCATTACGGACCAGCCCGCAGAGTCCACGGGTTTCGATGCCATTTTCCTCGACGACCAGGTTCAGGAGGATCCGATGACCAGTCCCGACAATTCCCACGGCTCGAGCTCGAACTACGGCTACAACGACTACCCCGCGGAGGAGGCCGCCACCACCGCCTTCGTCCGCGCGGAAGACGCGCCCGGCGAAAGCGCGGGCGAGGAGGACCGTGGCCCGGCGGTCAGCCTGCTGCTGCAGGACGGCTCCTCCCGGACCTACCACGTCCACGAGGGATCCAACGTCATCGGCCGGAGCAACGACGCCGATCTGCGCCTGCCGGATACCGGGGTGTCCCGCCAGCACGCGGAGATCACCTGGGACGGCCGCGACGCGGTGCTGGTGGACCTGGAGTCCACCAACGGCACGACCGTCAACGACACCCAGATTGATAACTGGCTGCTGGCCGATGGCGACGTGATCACCCTGGGCCACTCCCACATCGCGGTCCGCATCACCGGGACCGGCGACTCGACCCGCAACTAGGAAGGCCACCGTGGATTCCGCACTACTGCTCGCCCTGCGCATCGGCCTGCTGGTGCTGTTGTGGCTGTTCATCTTCTTCGCCTTGAACGCCATGCGCAAAGACACCCGCCGCATCGCCGGCCGCCCAGCCACCGCCGCTCGCCCCGGCGCGGGAAGCGGCGCCGGCGCTGGTGCCGCGTCGATGAAGAAGGAAACTGCGCACCACATCACCGTCGTGGAAGGCCCGCTGCAGGGCTCCCACATGGAGCTAGCCGGCCTGGAAGAGTTCGTGGTCGGCCGCGCGAACACGTGCGATTTCGTCCTCGGCGATGACTTCGCGTCGTCCCAGCACGCGCGCTTGTTCCGCCGCGGCAGCCAGTGGTTTATTGAGGACCTCGAGTCCCGCAACGGCACGTACGTGGCGGGCACCCGCATCGATCAGCCGGAGCTGGTCGGCGTGGGCACGGACATCAAGATGGGGCGTTCCGTAGTGAGGCTGGTGCCATGACTTTAACCCTGAACTACACCGCCGCCTCCGATCGCGGCTTGGTGCGCACCAACAACGAGGACTCCGCGTACGCGGGAGCGCACCTGCTGGTGCTTGCCGATGGCATGGGCGGCCACGCCGCCGGCGAGGTCGCCTCCCAGCTCATGGTGGAGCACTTGGAGCACCTCAACCAGCCGCTGGGCGATAACGACATGCTCGCGCTGTTGGGTGCGGCGGCAGAGGACGGTAACCGGGCCATCGCCAAGCACGTGCAGGCCCACCCCGACACCGAGGGCATGGGCACCACCCTGACCACGCTGGCGTTTAACGGCCGCGAGTTCGGCATGTGCCACGTGGGTGACTCCCGCTGCTATCGCCTGCGCGGCGGGGAACTGACCCAGCTGACCAAGGACGACACCTACGTGCAGTCCCTAGTGGACGAGGGCAAGCTCGAGGCGGACGAGGTCTCCTCGCATCCGCAGAAGTCCCTCATCTTGAAGGCGTACACCGGCCGGCCGGTGGAACCGACGCTCACGCTTGTCGATGCCCAGCCCGGCGACCGCCTGCTGCTGTGCTCCGACGGCCTGTCCGACCCGGTGACCGCCTCGACCATCGAGCAGGCGCTCGGCGAAGGTTCTGTTGACGCGGCGGCCGCGAAGCTGGTGGAGCTCGCGCTACGCTCCGGCGGCCCCGACAATGTCACCGTCGTCGTCGCCGAGGTCACCGAGGACGGCTCCGCACCGGCCGACGCCCCGCCGGTGGTGGCCGGCGCGCTGCGCGAAGACGATGGCGAGCCCACCCACCCGGACTCCGCCGCGAGCCGCGCCGCCGCCCTCAACCGGCAGCCGCCGGCCCAGCTGGCCGATACAGATCCGGACCCGGATCCAGACACGACCGCGTTTGCCGCGCCTGCCGGCCCTGTTGGCGGCCCGGGAGCAGAACCAGACGCAGACGCCGACGCTGACCGCGGCGGCGCCAAGAGCGCCGATCCGCGCGCGGACTACACCACGGAGGACCGGAATCGGCAGGGCAGCGGCAAGCGCTCGCGCATCGGCTGGCCGGTCATCGCCAGCATCGTCGCGGCCATCGCACTGGTGGCCGGCGCCGGCGTGTGGGCCCAGCACTACCTGGGCAACACCTACTACGTGGCCACGCAGGACAAGGACATCACCATCCGCAAGGGCGCGGACATGTCCATCTTCGGCCGCGACCTAAACTCGCTGTACCAGCGCGCCTGCCTGAACAAGAAGGGCGATCTCACCCTGTCCAACGGCGAGTGCGGCGACGATGCCCAGCCGTTCAAGGTCACGGATCTGCCCGCCAGCGAGCGCGGCGCGGTGTCCAACATCGGTTCCGGCTCCTACAACGAGGTGCAGTCCGAGCTGTCGGCGCTGTCCGACCGCGCGCTCCCGCCGTGCAGGAAGTCGGGCTCTGGCGAGCCCGACTCGGAAAAGAACGACTCGGAGAAGAGCGGCTCGGACAAGAGCGATTCGAAAAAGAACGGCTCGGACAAGAGTGACTCGAAGAAGTCGGACTCCGATTCCGACCACGAAAAGGACGGCAAAGACGCATCGAAGGGCAAGGATTCTGCCAGCAAAGACTCGTATCTTTCTTCCCCGGGTGTCGATTGCCGGGAGGTGAACTAAACCGTGCGGAAGCTCTTTAGCCGCTGGACCGAGTTCGGCCTCCTCATCCTGGCCGCTGCGGTCTTTGCCATCACCCTGGTGAGCCTCGAGCTCTCCCAGGACAACGCGCTGACCACCGAGCTGCTCTACCTCATCGGCGGGTTCATCGGCGTGTTCGCCATCGCGCACATCGCGCTGTGCTACCTCGCGCCGTATGCGGATCAAATCATCCTGCCGGTGGCGGCGGTGCTCAACGGCATCGGGCTTATCATGCTCGCCCGCCTGGACTTAGAATCCGACGGCGGCCTGGCCACCCGGCAGATCCTCTGGACCCTGGTGGGCATCGTGCTGTTCATCGTGGTCATGGTCGTCCTGCGCGACCACCGCGCGCTGACGCGCTACTCCTACGTGCTGGGCGCAGTTGGCCTCATCCTGCTGGCGCTGCCGCTGGTGTGGCCGCAGCCCGAGGGCGTGGAGGCGCGCATCTGGCTGCGCCTGGGCCCGGTGTCCATCCAGCCCGGTGAGTTCTCCAAGATCCTGCTCATCATGTTCTTCGCCATGCTGCTGATGCAGAAGCGGTCCCTGTTCACCGTGGCGGGCTACCGCTTTTTGGGCCTGTCCCTGCCGCGCCTGCGCGATCTGGCGCCGATCCTGGTGGTCTGGGGCATCGCGATCATCATCATGGGCATCTCCAACGACTTCGGCCCCGCCCTGCTGCTGTTTTCCACGGTGCTGGGCATGCTGTACATGGCCACCGGCCGCAGCTCCTGGCTGGTCATCGGCCTCATCCTGGTCGCCGTCGGCGGTTTCGGGGTCTACCAGATCTCCAGCAAGATCCAGAACCGTTTCTCCAACTTCCTGGACCCGCTGGGCAACTACGATAACGGCGGCTACCAGCTGGCCCAGTCGCTGTTCGGCCTGTCTTCCGGCGGCATCACCGGTTCCGGCCTGGGCCAGGGCCACCCGGATCTCGTGCCGGTGGCGCACTCTGACTTCATCCTCGCCGGCATCGGCGAGGAGTTCGGCCTCATCGGCCTGGCCGCCGTGCTGGTCCTGTTCGCCATCCTGGTCACCCGCGGTTTCGCCACCGCGCTCCAGGTACGCGATTCCTACGGCAAGCTCATGGCGGCGGGCCTGGCGCTGACCATCGCCGTCCAGGTCTTCGTGGTCACCGGCGGCATCACCGCACTCTTGCCGATGACCGGCCTGACCACCCCGTTCATGTCCGCCGGCGGTTCCTCGCTCATGGCGAACTACATCCTTTTGGCCATCCTGCTGCGCATCTCCAACGCGGCACGGCGACCGGCTCTCGAGACCGAGGAGGCCGCATAGCTTATGAATAAGTCCATCCGCTTCACCAGCAGGATCGCGCTGATCCTCACCGCGATCCTGCTGGTGAATCTCACGGTCGTGCAGGCGTTTAGCACCGATAAGTACGCGCACGATTCCCGCAACATGCGCGGGTTCATCGAGCAGCAAAAGACCCCGCGCGGGCAGATCTTCGCCGGCAACAGCGTGCTGGCGGAGTCGGTGGAAAACGACGACGAGACCTACACCCGCACCTACCCGGAAGATTCCGCGGCCTTCGGCCCGGTGACCGGGTACCTGTCCAGCACCTACGGCGCCTCCCAGCTGGAGCAGTCCCAGAACGACATCCTCAACGGCACCGATGACGCGCTGTTGCGCTCCAACTTCTGGGACACGGTGACCGGCAAGAAGAAGCACGGCGCGAACGTCGGGGTGACCATCAACCCGGCGCTGCAGCAGGCCGCCTTCGACCAGTTCTCCAACAACGACTACCAGGGCTCCGCGGTAGCCATTCAGCCTTCCACGGGCAAGATCCTGGCCATGGCGTCCGCCCCCAGCTACCGCGCGAGCGCCATCGCCGACGGCGACAGTGCCGAGGACGCGTGGAACTACCTGCAGGAGCAGGACGGCAACCCGCTGCTCAACCACGCGACGCAGGAAACCCTCCCGCCGGGCTCGATCTTCAAGATCATCACCACAGCGGCGGGCCTGAACAACGGCTTCGATCCATCGTCAAGCCTGACCGGCGAGAGCGCCATCACCCTGCCAGGCACGGAGACCCAGCTGACCAACTACGCCGGCCAGGCCTGCAACGGCTCTGACCAGGTGTCGCTGGAGACCGCCTTCGCGTACTCCTGCAACACCGCCTTCGTGCAGATGGCCGACGAGGTCGGCGGCGAAGAGCTGGAGAAGTACGCCCAGGCCTTCGGCGTGGGCGAAAAGTACGACGATTTGGGCGTGGGTACCTCCCCGGGCCAGCTCGGCGATCTCCCGGATCCGGCGGCGGTGGCCCAGTCGGCCATCGGCCAGCGCGACGTGACCATGTCCGCCCTGCAGGCCGCCATCATGGCCGGCACCGTGGCGAACAACGGCAAGCGCATGAAGCCGTACCTGGTGGACCGGATCACCGACGCCCGGATGAACGACATCCGCACCACCGAACCGAAGGAAGAAGACAGCATCGACGAAGGCACCGCCGCCACCATCAAGGATCTGATGTTCGCGTCCGAGCACCAGACCTTCGGCTACGACGGCAACGGTTTTGCCTCCAAGACCGGCACCGCCGAGCACGGCGAAGGCCTGGCGCCGCACACGTGGTACGTCGCCTTCGACCCGGACCGCGACATCGCAGTCGGCGTCGTGGTTAAGGACGGCGGACACGAGGGCGAAGGCGCCACCGGCGGTAAGGTGGCCGCCCCGATCGGCCGCGCGATTCTCAACGCCTACCAGGGAGGCGAGTAGATGACTGGCAAGACCGATAACCGCGAACGCCTGCAGGAACTCATCGGCTCCGACTACACCCTGCAGTGGATCATCGGCCACGGCGGCATGTCCACCGTCTGGCTTGCCGATGACAACCGCTACGACCGCGAGGTCGCCATCAAGGTGCTGCGCCCGGAGTTCTCGGACAACGACGAGTTTCTGGGCCGGTTCCGCAACGAGGCGACCGCCGCGGAGTCCATCGACTCCGACAACGTCGTGCGCACCTACGACTACCGCGAGATCGACGATCCCGCCGGCCAGCGCTTCTGTTTTATCGCCATGGAGTACATCCGCGGCGAGTCGCTCGCAGACATGCTCGCCCGCGAAAACTCCCTGCCGGAATCGCTGGCGCTCGACGTCATGGAGCAGGCCGCTCACGGCCTGTCCATCATTCACCGCATGGGCCTGGTGCACCGCGACATCAAGCCGGGCAACCTGCTGATCACCCAAAACGGGCAGGTGAAGATCACCGACTTTGGCATCGCCAAGGCGGCCGCGGCAGTCCCGCTGACCCGCACCGGCATGGTCGTGGGCACGGCGCAGTACGTCTCCCCGGAGCAGGCCCAGGGCCAGCGCGTCACCCCGGCATCGGATGTGTACTCGCTTGGCGTGGTCGCCTACGAGATGCTCGCCGGCGAGCGGCCGTTTACCGGGGACTCCTCGGTGTCCGTGGCGCTGGCGCACATCAACCAGAACCCGGATCCGCTGAGCACCCTGATTTCCGCCCCGGCGCGCGACCTGATCGGCATCACGCTGCGCAAGGATCCCGCGACCCGGTACCGCGACGGCAACGAGCTCGCGCTCGCGGTGTCCAAGGTGCGCTTCGGGCAGCGCCCGCCGCAGCCCGCCTCCGCGGACCTCAACGCGGTGGCCGAAGAGCCGTCACCGACGGCATCGACAGTCATGCTGGGCAACACCACGCACCCGACCACCACGCACCCGGCGCCGCCGCGCTCACAGGCCGAAACGCAATTCGGGTCCGGGCCAGCACCCCGCCCGGGCACGAATCCGGATGCGCAGCCGCTGCGTCAGCCGGTGGGCGGTAACGCGGGCGCGCAGCGCCCCGCTCCGCGGCAGGACACCGCACCGCGGCGCCGCAGTAACTCCGGCTCGGGCCGCAGCTTCGGGCTCGGCATGTTCATCGCCCTGCTCGCCGTGGCCCTGGTGGGCGGCGGCTTCCTGCTGGCCAACTACCTCAACGGGGATAAGGGCGCCTCGCAGCCGCAGCCGACGACGACAAAGGAAAAAGAAGTCGTCACCGAGTGGGTCGATCCCTCCACGGAAGAATCCCCGGAGCCGACCACCGAGACGGTCACTCCGGAAACGCAGGAGGCGACCCCGACCGAGACGTATGAGGAAGAGACCGGGCAGGGCGAGGCTGGTTCTGGTTCCGGTTCCGGCAACGCGGGCGCGAACGACGGCAGCACCGGCAGCCAGGATCAGTCGGGCCACTCCCACCGCAGCGGGGAGACCCGGTCGCGGTGGCCGCGCGAAAGCCTGGAGACCGGCCCGAACGGTGAGCCGCGGCGCCCGGTGCGCAGCGAGTCCAATGACTCGGACGGCACTACGAATTCCCACCAGGGCGGCGGCGCGGCCGAGCCCACGGCGACGGACCCGCTGGAGCGCTTCGCTGAACGGGTTGGAGGGAACAGCTAGTGACCGACACCGTTGATCGCTACCGACTCGGGCCGCGCATCGGTTCGGGCGGCATGTCGGAGGTCTTCGCGGCGGAAGACACGCTGCTCGGCCGCGAGGTCGCCGTGAAGATGCTGCGCCCGGAGATGGCGCGCGACGAGGGTTTCCGCGAACGTTTCCGCCGCGAGGCGCAGAACGCCGGGCGGCTCAACCACCCGAACATCGTGGCGGTGTTCGACACGGGCGAGCAGGTCATGGACGGCATCGCCCTGCCGTACATCGTGATGGAGCTGGTCCACGGGCGTACTTTGCGCGACCTCATCCGGGAGGAGGGCCCGCTCGCCCCGGCGCGCGCCGCCGCGCTGCTCAAGCCGGCCGCGGACGCCCTGCAGGCCTCTCACGAGGCCGGGATCATTCACCGCGATATTAAGCCGGCGAACATCATGCTGACCAACACCGGCCAGGTGAAGGTCATGGACTTCGGCATTGCCCGCGCGCTGGATGATTCCACCTCGGCGATGACGCAGACGTCGGCGGTCATCGGCACGGCGCAGTACCTCTCGCCGGAGCAGGCCCGCGGCAAGCACGCCGATGCCCGCTCGGATGTCTACGCGCTGGGCTGCGTGCTCTACGAGGCAATCACCGGCCGCACCCCGTTTACCGGGGAGAGCCCCTTCGCCGTGGCCTACCAGCACGTGCAGGAGGAGCCGACCCCGCCGTCGGAGGTGCTGGCCAGTGCTGCCGCGGACCCGGAATTTTCCGGCCACCACATCCCCGATCTCACCCCGACGGCGCGGACGAACATGGACGCGGTGGTGCTCACCGCGATGGCGAAGCACCCGGGCGACCGCTACCAGTCGGCCTACGAGATGGGCCAGGACCTGCAGCGGCTTGCCGATGGCCACATCACCCAAGCCGCCCGCCTGCACATCCCGGACGGCGCCGACGAGGACGCCTACCCGCGCACGACCGTCATGGAACCGCAGCGCACCCAGGTGGACCAGGCGTACGCGCAGCCCGAGCCGGTGCCCGCTCCCCAGCCGGCGCCGCAGGCACAGCCTGAACCCGCGTACGCCGCTCCGGCTCCCGCGCCGGCGGACAACCGCAGCCCGGCCTGGATGAAGTGGCTGGCCACCCTGCTCAGCCTCGTCCTCATCGGACTTATCGGCTACTTCGCCTGGGATTTCTGGCACGACTCGGAGAATTCGCAGCCGAACGACGATTCCCAGGCCGCGCAGGACAAGACCGAGATGGTCACCGTCCCGGAGGTGGAAAACCGCCCGCGCGACGAGGTCATTGACGAGCTGGAGAAGCTGGGCTTGAGCGTGCGCACCGAGGAGGAACCGCACCCGGAGATCCCGCGCGATCACGTCATCCGCGTCAACCCGGCGGCGGGGTCCGAGCTGCAGAAGGACTCCACGGTGACGCTGACCGTCTCCACCGGCAAGGAAAACGTGGAGGTGCCCAACGTTGCGGGCCAAAGCCCTGACCGGGCCGCCTCTGCGCTTGGCGATGTCGGCTTAAAGCTCGATCCCAACGTCGCCGAGGGGGAATCCGAGGACGTCCCCGCCGGCCGCATCATCCGGCAGGACCCGGCCGCGGGCACGGAGCTGTCCAAGGGATCGGCGGTCCACGTCGTGGTGTCCACGGGCCGCCCCCAGGTAACCGTGCCGACGGGCCTGGCCGGCGGCCGGTGGGACCAGGTCCGGCAGACCCTCGAGTCCCACGGCTTGCGCCCGGAGGTCGAGTTCGTCGACTCCGAAGAGCCGGAGGACCGCGTTTTGTCCGTGTCCGATGAAGGCGCGGACGTGGATCGGGATTCGTCAGTGCGCGTGAAGGTGTCCAACGGCATGCTCATGCGCGCGCCGGATATCAACCGCCTCGACGAGCAGCAGGCGCTCGATGCCCTGCGCCACGCGGGGTGGACCGGTTCTGCCGCCGACCTCAAGGTCAGCCAGCCCGTGCCCACCGGCGTCGTATCCGACGAGGGACGGATCGCCTGGACGGACATTTCCAACGGGCAGGTGATCCGGAAGAACCAGCAGGTGGAGGTCCGCTACTGGAAGTTCGACCTGGCCGCGCTGGTGCCCGGCGCGAACCCGGGGCGCTAGACGAGGCTGCTAGGATAACCACCATGCCTAAGGCGAAAATTACCCCGAGCTCGAGCGCCCCGCAGTCGTCCAACTCGGCGACCAACCGCACCCCGGTGAAGATCAACAGCGAGGGCACCCCGCGCTGGTACATCGCGATCATGCTCGGGCTCATGCTGCTCGGCCTGCTGTGGATGGTGGTCAACTACCTCGCCGGCGAGCAGATCCCCTTCATGCAGGAGCTCGGCGCCTGGAACTACGGCATCGGCTTCGGCCTGGCCATCATCGGTCTGCTCATGACGATGGGGTGGCGCTAAGCCGCTATAGCTTTTACTCTCCGACTTGGTGCGGGGGCGTGCTCAGTTTGCACTAGCTGAGCACGCCCCCTTTTTTATCGCTGAAGACATCCTCTTAAGAAAGGAAGCATGGTGCCTGCTGGCAAACCACTCGTAGAGACGACCAAAACGTGGCAGAAGTGGGATCCAGCTGGACGTGCGCGTCGTTTCCGTGGCACCACGTTCGTATCCCAGGTCGTTCGGGGCTCCCAGTTCTACGAACTGGAAAAGGCCATCTCCGACGATTTAGTTAAAGAGGGATTAGCCCGCACCGACAACCCGGATTTCGCGCTCATGCACCCGGATACCTACCATATGACCCTCTACGAGGCGGGCCTGCTTGACCGTGAGATTCCCGGGGAAAGCGAGCGGTGGCCGGATTGGCTCGACGAGGTGCAGACTGTCGCGGAAAGCGCACGTTGCATCGTGGACCGCCTCCGCGAATCTGACATTCAGCCCCCACGGCCGCTGCGGATGAAGGTCGACCACCTTGCAGACATTCGCTACGAAATGCGCTTCGATCTCAAGCCGGCCGACGACGAGGTTCTCGCTGAGCTCCAACGCTTCCGCGATGAGATAGATGAGCTCCTCGGCATCCAAGCCAGGCCGCTCGATTCGTATGCATTCCACTCCGGTATCGGCTATCGCCTCCGCCAGGTAGACAGCGATGATCCACAAGTCGCTGCCCTGCAGCGGAAGTACGACGTGTGGGCTAGCCAGGTCGACGACGTCGAGCTGGAAACACCGGCCTTTTGCCTGTTTGAGAATATGCAAGGTTTCGCACCACTCTCGTACTTCGAGTAAGAATCACAACCTCGTCCATTTCCACATCCCCAGCCCGAAGTTATCCACAGGCTGGGGAATTTTTTGTGAAAAGACGGTCTCCACAGGATTTCCCACACCCTGTGGATAACTTTGATCACGGTGTGCACAGCGCCGCGCTGTAGATCCAACAGCTGTCCTAGCTGGGAAATCGTCCTTTCCCTCGGTCAGCCGTTCGGAAATTACAAGAATGTGTTTATCCACAATGTGGATAACTGGTGTGGAGAACTTTCGCACACCTGTGTACGTGTATAACTGGGGGCGGTTATCCCCAGGAGGGGTGGATAGACAGCGCAATCGTCGTGGCGGCAAGGAGCACCACCAGCCCAGCACCCCATCCGGCGCGATCCCGGCGCCAAGCAAAGGGCAGCATGACCAGCCCGCCCACAAGACCGCCAATGTGGCCCCACAGTGAGACTTCGTGCGCCATGAACGAATCGGCCACCGTGTACGCGAGGTTGACCGCCACGAAGAAGATGGGGGCGCGCAGGCTCAGCCCGCGTGCGCGGTACACCGCGACCAAGATGACAAGCAGCGCGTAGATTGCGCCCGACGCACCGATAGTCGCCGAATCGAAGCTGAGGGCAAGAACGGAGGCCGAGGACGCCAGCCCGCCCGCGAGATACACCGCGACGTACCGCCCGGTGCCGAGGAAGCGCTCGATCTCTCTTCCCACAAACACCAGAAGCAGCATGTTGACCACGAGATGGGTCGCCGTCATGTGCATAAACAACGACGTCATCACGGCGCTCAGACGCCAGGTCTCGGTGTCGATGTACGGGCCCCACAAGGTCCACGCATCAGCCAGGGACGAGTTGAAAAAGCTCGCCTGTATCGACTTCGATTGGATCGCCGTGATGACCCACGCGATCACACAGATGGCGACGATGACCGCCGTCGCGGGGGCGGTGCGCACGTAATTTTTCAGCCAGGTAGAAACGTTCACGTACACAACCTACCTGGGCTAAAACGCGAAAAACCAGCCGAAACAAACCGTTCCGGCTGGTTCGTTCGGCCAGTGTCACTGGCCGGTATGAATTAGTTGGAGATCTCGACCGACTCGATGACGACGTCCTCGCGCGGACGATCCATGCGGTCGGTGACAACCTGCGAGATTTCCTCGACGACCTTCTTGGAGTTCTCGTCGGTCACCTCACCGAAAATGGTGTGGTGGTTGTTGAGGTGCGGGGTGCGGTCCACAGTGATGAAGAACTGGGAGCCGTTGGTGCCCGGGCCCGCGTTAGCCATTGCCAGCAGGTACGGGCGGTCGAACTGCAGCTCTGGGTGGAACTCGTCATCGAACTGGTAACCCGGGCCACCACGGCCGGTGCCGGTCGGGTCGCCGCCCTGGATCATGAAGCCAGGGATGATGCGGTGGAAGATGGAGCCATCGTAGAACGGTCCGGACTGCTCACCCTGGGCGTTCTGGGTGCTGTAGTCCTTGTCGCCGGTAGCCAGACCAATGAAGTTCTCCACAGTCACCGGCGCGTGGTTGCCGAAGAGATCGACAACGATGTCACCGTGATTGGTGTGCAGAGTCGCAGTAGCTGTCTTCTGAGTCATGGCAGTCATTGTATCGAATCCCTCTTCGTCCCTTCGTCTCCGCGGGATCTTTCTACAGGTAGTGAATCGGCGGGAACGCAAGCATGTCGTCGAAGATCGTGAGCGCTGGCCGCTCCAGCTCCGGAACTCCCGTCGCCCACGAAGCGTATTTCTCGGTGAGTTCTTCGTTAAGTTCCTGTGTGTCGCGAGGATCGCTCAAACGGTAACCGAGGGTGATGTGGAAGAAGTACTCGTTCAACGAACGCACGGGTAGACCCCAAACTTCCGCGATGTTAGCGCGGAACTGAATGAGATCGTCTCTCATTTGCTCATCCTGCGGCTCCACTACCAAAGTCAGTGCCTCCGCGACGGGCCGAACGCCAACCACGCGCATGCGCAATTCAGGTGCCGGCGGGATGTCCGCTTCGACGAGACGCTGTCGTAGCTCGTGGACAATGTCGGGAAAATCGCTACTGACCAACCAACCCGGGTAAATTTCCTCTTGCCCGATGTAAGCGCGATTCTTCAACCCTTCATACACCGTCATGTGGAAGCTATTCGGTGGCGTGAGCGCGAACTGATCCGCGAGCTCCGTGCGTGCCAGGTCGTCTTGAATGCGCTGGCCCAGATGAAAGACCTCGCAGCCTGGGCGGAGGCGAGAGACGATGGTCGAGCCGCGATGCAGTTTCGCACGTCCACGTTCATCGAACTTTTCCCAGGTACGCGGATTGTTGATGGGAGTGTAGTCAGTAGACATTAAAGCCCCTTCGTATTCTCAGCGCGTCGGTTGTAGTTCTCGATAGACGCGTCGACCTTCTTCTTAGCCCGCGTCATTTCGTCCTTAGCATCCGCCCCGTTCGCGATGGCAGACATGGCGGATTCGTAGGACGTACGTGCATCGTTGAGGGCACCCGATTTACACCCCGCAGTTATCTGACTGCTCGGGGTATCTTCCAGCTGGTTGATCAAACCCTGTTGCTGTGGAGTGAGGTCGTTGAGCTCTTCGGCCGCCTTTGAGGTGGTCGGGAGGTACCCGGTTTCGTTGAAGATCTTTTGTTGAACTTCGTCAGAACCGACGTACTTCATGAACTCCCACGCCGCTTCCTGCGTCCGCTCGGAATGTCCCTCCTTGATCGCCCAGAGGGAGTTACCGCCCGGCACGGCGCCGCCGTTCTTTGTCCCGGACGGAAGGGAGTGAATCGACCAGTTGAAGGAGGGATTACCGTCAATGACGTTGCCGTAGTTACCGGAGGAATTGATCATGATTCCGGCCTTTTTCGCGATAAACGCGCCATTGGAGGCATCACCGCCGGAACCGGGGTTGTGGATAGCACCCGATTTGTACAGCTCTCCGATCCGAGACCACAGGTCAATGGTGGTCTGCGAATCTAGGTTGAATTCCTTCGGTCGATTCGCCCCAGTGCCGTTTTCGGGCGAGCACATGAACTCGCCCGCTGCTGCCTGGAACTCCTCCACCCACCATCCAGTGTTGTGGAAAGTCAGCCCCGCCATTCCCGTGCGGTCGTGAATTTTTTCCGCGGCATCGAGAAGACCGTCCATACTATCCAGCGAATCGGGGTCGACGCCCGCGTCCTCCAGGACGTCGTCGTTTACGTACATGCCCGGCTGGGAAACCATGAACGGCATGGATTGAATCTTGTCGTCGATTGTGTAGTAATTCTGGACCGCGTCGACGAGCCCACCGAAATCGTAGCCGTCGCCCAAGTCCTCAGCGGGTGTCGAAAGCTTAGAGTCGTAGAGCCACGCCGTTTGCACGTCATTGGCCTGCATCAATGCAGGAAGCTCACCCGTCTGAACGGATGAAATGAACTTAGCGATGCTATCTCCGTAGCCACCTTGGTAAGAGGCGTTAATCTCGATCTCGCCTTCGTGGCTCTCGTTGAAGTCAGACACAATCTCTTGGAGTGTCTGGTTCGCAGCACCGGACGCCGAGTGCCACATGTCAACGACGATCTCTCCATCGGCGTTGGTCTTCTCATCTGGGGTGCTGGGCGCACAGGCGGTCAGTGCGCAGCTGGCCATTGTAGCTGCAGTAATCATGCTAATTACGCGGGTACCTTTGGAAAATACCATTACTTCACAGCTCCTTCGGTCAGACCGCGGGTCAGGTACTTCTGACCGAATACGACGAGTAGGACGGTCGGAATGACCGCGATGACAAGACCCGCCAAGACGAGACCAACATCGGTAGCCGCCTCGTCGGCTAGGGACTTGAGTCCCGGCTGGATAGTGCGGGAATCGGCAGATTCAGTAATAAGCAACGGCCACATGTAGCCGTTCCACGCCGCGATAGCACTGGTAACCAGTGCCGTCATGATAACCGGGCGATTGAGCGGGAGAAGGAACTCGCGGAGGAACTGGAAGGTGCCCACGCCCTCGAGACGTGCTGCCTCGCGCGGTTCCTTGGGGAAGTCCTTAAAGGCCTGGTAGAAGAGGAAAATGGTGAAGCTTGAGGTCAGGTACGGAATGAAGACACCGATAACCGAGTCGTAAAGGCCCATTTCCCGAACCGTTAGGTAGTTACCGATGACCGCGACCTCGCTGGGGATCATCATCGGCAAGAGGAAAAAGACGAGCACCTTCTGTGCTTTCGGGATGCGCCCAAACACGAGTGCATATGCTGCCAAGACACTCGTGATGAACTGGCCGAGCGTCTGGCAGATGGTCACGATGAAGGAGTTAATGAGTTGCTTCCCGATCGACGACTGTTCCCACGCCGCTGGGTAGTTATCGGACGTCGTGTCGCCGAAGAAAAGACTTTGCACACCTGCGTTGATGTCACCCGAGGTGCGGAATGAACCGACGATTGCGTAAATGACTGGGAATGCCACCACGATGCAGGTGATGACGAGCCACAGAATCATCAGGGCATTAGCGCCCGGTGATCGCAAATTGTTTTTCATGGAGAGTGCTCCTTAACTCTTCCGCTTCAGCCAGAACTGGAGGAGCGTGAGGAGAAGGATCATGATGAACAGGACCATTCCTCGTGCGGACGCGGCTGCGAAATCCGCCGTTCCCCCGCCGAAAGCATTCTGATAGATGTCCAGAACCAACGTCCTCGTCGAGGTACCCGGCCCGCCGGCGGTAAGGACCTGAAAAACAGTAAATTCCTTCATCGCCTGCATTGCCTGGGTAACCGAGAGCACCAACAACATGTTGGAAATACTGGGTAAAACGATGTGGCGGATATACCGCCAGCCAGTGCACCCATCAAGATTGGCAGCCTCAACGACCTCTGGTGATATGCCATCAATAGCCACCATCATCAGCAAGGTGACAAACGAGATACCGATCCATGTTTCGGTAATCAGGGCCGAAATCATTGCCACGCGCGGAGAGGTGAGCCACCCAACTTCTCCCAGCCCGAATGACATCGCTACCTGATCGAAGAAGCCGATTGTGGGAGCGAACATCTGCTTAAACACCAAGGTGCCCACTGCAGTAGAAACAGCCATCGGGATGAGGACAACAGAGCGCATCCACACAGTGCCGCGCAGCCGGAAGGAGAGCGGAACCGCGATAGCGAGACCGATTCCGAGCTTCAGCACCACCGAAGCGATCGTGAAGATGAGGGTGCGGATGACCGTCCCGATAAAGCCCGGGTCCGTGAACATGTTCGCGTAGTTGGCGAACCCTGCGAACCCTGCTGGGCGGCCGAACAGGTCGACATTAGAAAACGACAGGAAGATAGCCCGGAAGAACGGGAAGAAATCAAATAGAAGGAAGAGAATGATCGCCGGCGCGAGAAACAACCACGCCCACGGTTCCGCTGGGCGCCGGCGGGTCCGCTTACTAGGTGTTTCATCAACGGACGGGGCCACGATCTGGTGTGTCACTAGTTGACCCTTTCTTGCGTCTCGCCATCGAAGATGTGCAGGCGGTTAATGTCGAAACGAAGATTCACCGGGTCGTTTTGGCGGATGGTGGAAGTGTTGGGGGTTCGCAGAACGAAATTGCCGGCATCTTCCAGCCCCTCGATCGCGGCATGCACGTACTTGTCCGAGCCGTAGTCTTAACTGATCCGTCTCGGGAGGCGAGTATACGCATTGCCCGCTGTAAGGATCCCGGATCGTCATGTAGCCATTGCCCACGGTAGTGATCTCTAGGTCATTGTTGTACGCGGGATTCTCGTAATGACACGCCACCGTCCACAGATAAAAGCCCGGGTCGGTCCACAAACAGACCTGGCCACCCCACGCGGAGGAAGCTCCCCCATTCCAACCACGGATTCGGACCATATCGGAATCCGGTACAGCAAACCCCTGCATGCGCGTGTATAGAGACGAGTTCATGTTCTTCGGCGGCGCAGTAGGGTGCGGGCGGGCAATGGCGTTGAGATACCCGCGGGTTTGGGCATAAAGCTCTACTGAATCCGTGTCGTCTGCGGTTATGAAATTGGCGCCCACAGAGCGAAGCCAATCTAGATTGTCACGCCAATCGTGCTGCTCGGCAGCGTAAGAAGTGGCGGTGAGGCGATCGGATAGCTGATAGCAGCACGTCGAGTTGTTGTTAAAGAACGCGTCCGTGACTGCGATCGGCACCTTGTCCTTCCACGTGTTCGGAACCGTATATCCAGCCCGCGGCCCCTTGCTGAAGAGGATGTAGTCAGGTACAGGAACGAAAGCGCCTAGCTTCTTGTGAAAGTGTGTAACGATCGCACTGAACTGCGCCATCGTTGTCGGCTGGGCATTGTCCAACGCAAGTGAGGTCGGTTTCACAAAATTCCCGAACGGGCTGCCTGTCTGCTCTACAATGCCTTTGAACTCCGAAGAGTCCTTGAGATTGACCTCGACAATGGGCGCAAGCGTATCCGGGGCCTGAGCCCAGTGAGCGACAGCCCGCGACGAATTTGCAGGGAGGCTTAGCTCTTCAACATCGGGAATCGCCGGTCCTGCATCGATCGCTTTGGCTATGCCGGAGTTAATCTTCGGCATCACCAGATAACGCCCCTCAATCCCCTCTCGCGTGAGCATTTCCTGCCACGCCTGGGGCGTAGGGTAATCGTTCATGCCGAACTTCAATACGACTCGGTTAAATATGTGAGCCGACGGGTTATCCTCGTTGAAGTCGTGCAGCAACCGAGCGGTCGGGACAATTGCAGCGGGTTCTTTGATCTCCAAGTGGACAAGCGATCCTGCGTTCTGCTCGACCACCAAATCAAGCAACTCACTCACAGTTGGCACCGTGTAATGGGTAGTCGTGCGATCCGGGCGCAACAGGTACTTCTTTCGCAGCTGCGCAAAAGACAGCGTGTTGAGCTTAGGGTTTGGACCGGTATTGGTCTCTGGGTCGTAGTCAGGTTCCAACATCTTGCCTGTACTGGTGTCGTGGAAGAGCACAAGCTGACCATCACTGGTCATACGCACGTCGGTTTCTACCGCATGCATGCAGGAGGAAAAGGCCTTAGCGAACGCGCCTAGACTGTTTTCGGGCAGTAGCTCGTCGAAGTACCCGCGATGCCGAGCGGTGAGCACCTTGTCGCTATTTCCTGCATCAATAAGCTGCTCGTACTGCGTCTTCCACGCGGGACATTGAGGGGTCTCCTCCGCGTACGCCGTCTGGTGTACTGGCGCCACCATAAGAATCATTAGGACGGCCAATACCAGGTTCACCGTCTTTCTTCGAAGTATCATCTCCACTCCTAAGGGTCAGAAGTGACCAAGATTTTCGGTCAATCGAAAATGTAGAAGTGGAACTTTGCCCGCGGTTATGGCCGACGTCTCAGTTAGAGATGTCTTTAATTGAGGCCGCCTCCCGGATCCTGTGTTTTAGGGTGGTGGGAACCACCCAATATTTCACCGCTCACACCAGGACAACCCTGAAACCTCGAACACACCCATGGACTGCTATTTCGTGCCGCCACGGCAATTTCGGATTCTGGCCACGGTAGCAGATCCGGTGCGGTGGAACATCCTCGTCTTACTGCACAATCAACCCGGCCGCACGTCCTATAGAGAGATTATTTCCCGGTTCGCGGTCTCCCCATCCGTCTTGTCGCGTCACATGCGGATCTTGGAGGAATCCGGCTTGGTCATCCGCGAAAAAGAGGGCAAGCACCGCGTCGTGGTGCTTGCCCCGGGGGCGTGCGCAGCTATCCGCGCAGCCCTACCCGCCTGTGATGGCCGCTGTTAACTGTCGTTACAACTCCCCCACCACTTCGTCGCGGGCCTGGACGAGGTTGCGCAGGGCGGGCTCGACCTCCTTGTAACCGCGGGTCTTGAGACCGCAGTCGGGGTTGACCCACAGGCGCTCGGCGGGCACGTGCTGGAGCGCGGCGCGGATGAGGTCGGCGACCTCCTCGACGCCCGGCACGCGCGGCGAGTGGATGTCGTACACGCCCGGGCCGATGTCCGAGGTGAACGAGTCGTCCAAGTCGACGAGCAGCTCCATGCGGGAGCGGGCGGCCTCAATCGAGGTAACGTCCGCATCCAGCGCGGCAACGGCATCGATGACCTGGCCGAACTCGGAGTAGCACAGGTGCGTGTGGATCTGCGTCTCCGGCTGGGCCTTCAGCGCGACGAGGCGGAAGGCGCGGATCGCCCAGTCGAGGTAGGACGCGCGCTCGGCCTCGCGCAGCGGGAGCAACTCGCGCAGGGCCGGCTCGTCGATCTGGATGATCTTGATGCCGGCCTCTTCGAGGTCGCGGACTTCATCGGCAAGCGCCAGCGCGATCTGATCGGCAGAAACGGACCGGGAGACATCGTCACGCGGGAAGGACCACGCCAGGATGGTCACCGGGCCGGTGAGCATGCCCTTGACGTACTTGTCCGACAGCGACTGCGCATACGTCGACCACTCGGTGGTCATCGCCGCCGGGCGGGAGACGTCACCGACCACGATCGGCGGGCGGGTGCAGCGCGAACCGTAGGACTGAACCCAGCCGTTTTCGGTGGTGACAAAGCCCTCGAGGAGCTCCGCGAAGTACTGCACCATGTCGTTGCGCTCCGCCTCACCGTGGACCAAAACATCCAGGCCCAACCGCTCCTGCAGCCCGATGACGTCCGCGATCTCCTTCTTCAGCGCGTCGGTGTAGGCGGCATCGTCAAGCTGGCCCTTGCGATGCTTCGCGCGGGCGGTGCGGATCTCCGTGGTCTGCGGGAAGGAACCGATGGTCGTGGTGGGCAGCTGCGGCAGCCCCAGCGCCTCCTGCGCGCGGTGGCGCTCGGCGAAGGCCGGCTCACGCTTGACCTGGCCATCCGGCAGTGCGGCGACGCGGTCCTGCACCTGCTGGTTATGGGTGCGCTCGGAGGCGCCGCGGGTGCGCACCGCGCGGTCAGCGCGGCCGAAGACGTCCTCCGCCTTGTCCGGCCCCACGGTCAGGGCGACGACCTCGCGGATCTTCTCGTCCGCGAACGAGAACCAGTTGGCCACGTCGTGCGGTAGCTTGCTCTCCGCCTCGACGGTGTGCGGCACGTGCTGCAAAGACACCGACGTGGACACCGCGGTGCCGGCCGGCAGCTTCTCCAGCGTCTCGGCCAGGCGACGCAGGTCGGCGGCCCAGACGTTGCGGCCATCGATAAGGCCGGCCACCAGCTGCGTCTTCTCCCCCACCGCCGCGGCGACGCGGTCGACGTAACCCGCATCGTGCTTCTGGGTGCGGGTGGAAAGGTCCACCTGGAGGGCCTCCGGCGCGAGATCAGCCAGGGTGTCTAGCCCCTTCTGCAGGGAGCCGTACGGGGTGGTGAGGTAGACCTGCGGGCGGTTCTCCGCGCCGAGAATCTCCGAGTAGGCGCGCTGCGCGTGCTCGGCCAGTTCGGCGTCGCTTGCCACCGTAAGGTCCGCGACGAGGGCCGGTTCGGCGAGCTGGATCCAGTCCACTCCGGCATCGGCAAGCGCGGCAAGGACCTCGACGTAGGCGGCGGTGACCTCGGGGAGGCGCTCCAGCGGCTGGCGGTTCGCCCCCTCCGCCGGCTTGGACAGCGCCAGCAGCGTCACCGGCCCCACCAGGTACGGCCGCACCGTGTGGCCGGCTTCCTGGGCTTCCTCCACCAGCTTGACGATGCGCCCCGGCCGCGCCGTAAACGACTGCCCATCGGCGATCTCCGGGACGATGTAGTGGTAGTTCGTGTCGAACCACTTGGTCATCTCCAGCGGGGCGCGGTCGGCGTTGCCGCGGGCGAGCGCGAACTCCTCGTCGAGGGAGACCTCCGCGGCGTCACCGCCCAGCGCACCGACGGTCAGCGCCGTTTCCAGCACCTGGTCGTAGTAGGCCACGTCCGCCGGGATGGCGTAGTCCGCGCCCAGGCCGAGCTCTTTTAGGCGCGCGTAGGTGTCCACGCGCAGCGAGTGTGCCGCGGACTCGAAGGTCTGCGCGTCGATGCGCCCGGCCCAGTAGGATTCCAGCGCCTTCTTCAGCTCACGCTGCGGGCCCACGCGCGGGTAGCCCTCGATGGTCGCCTGGGGGAAGGTGGTGTGTTCGGTCATCTGTGGATGTCTCCTGTAGTTCTTTGTTGATGTGTGTGGGTTGGGTCGGCCGCCTCAGGCGGCGCTGGCGCGTGGCCGGATGCCGATGCGCGCGAGCAGATCCCGGGTGACCGCCGCGTTGTTGTGGGTGTAGATGTGCAAGCACCCGGCGCCGGCGGCGAGCACCACCCGCGCGAGCTCCGCGGTCAGCTGCATGCCCACCTCGTGCTCGCGCTCGGGGGAAATCTCGGCAGCCTGCTGGAGCGTGGCGATGACATCCGCCGGCGCCTCCGTCCCCGACAACTGGGCCATGCGCTCAACGCGGCGGACGCTGGTCATGGGCATGATCCCGGGGATGAGCGGGATCTTCACCCCGGCGAGGCGGGCGTGGTCGATGAAGCTGACGTAATCGGCTGGGTCGAAGAAAAGCTGGGTGATGGCAAAGTTCGCGCCCGCTCGCTGCTTGGCCAGCAGCACGTCGATGTCCTCGTCGAAGTTGGCCGATTCCGCATGCCCCGTGGGATAGCAGGCCACGCCCACCGCCAGGTTGCCCGCGGCGAACCGCGGCGCCTGCTCGGCCTCCAGCTCGCGGACGAGCTGGACCAAGTCGTCGGCGTGCTGGAGGTAGCCCTCGGGCAGGCGCGTGGTGCCGGGGTCGAGATCGCCGCGCAGAGCAAGCAGGCCGCGCACGCCGGCGTCCACCAGCGTGTTGATCCACTCGCTGAGTTCAGCGCGGGTGCCGGCCGTGCACGCCAGGTGCGCGAGCGGGCGCATGCGCGTTTCGCGGTCGATGCGGGCGATGAAGTCCGCGGTGCCCTGCAGCCACCCGGAGCGCCGCGAGCTGGTCACGGCGATGTAGTCGGGGTTGTACTCCTCCAGAGTGGACAGGAGGTTCGCGATCTTCGCCGCGTCCTTGTCGTGGCCGTGGCGCGGCGGGATGACCTCGAAGGACAGCGCGGTGCGGGTGCCGGCAGTCTCCCGGTTCTCGCGATCGCTCCCGGGGCGGGCGGCCCCAGCGGCGCGGGGGCGTTCCAGCTCATCGAGCGGCGCCGATGCGGACATGCGCGGTGCCATCTTGGCGGCCTCCTTGCGGGTTGTTGCTGGTAGGAATCATTTCGTTGAGGAAAAACGTACCAAGCTGTTCACTTTGCACCACGTCCCGCGCAATGGTCATACCTTTAAAAAGTCGTGGCCAGCCGCGTTTGCCGTTTTCACGGTGAATAAATAACCCGTCGATGCGTACCAAGCTGTCTAGTTTGCTCCGGCTGGTGAATCGGGAAAATTCATTGTCGCGCCCCGCATGCGTCACTACTGTGGTCACCAGACAGCTGCCCGCAGTTATTCAGACGTCTGGAACAAAAGGAGATTTAACGATGAACCCCTCGGCACTGGCTCCCGCCCTCAAGGCGGCCAACACCGCGTGGTCCAAGTTCAGCGACTACCGCGACGAACAGGCACGCAAGGCCTACGACACCCTCGAAAACGCCGTTAACAAGGTCGACGACAGTGCCGCAGACCAGTTCCCGGAGGCCCGCAAGAAGGCCGGCGCCGTCACCCGCGCCGCGCACTCCCGCCTGGAAAAGGCCCTCTCCGAGCTGGACGACCGCCGCAAGGATCTCCAGGACGACGCCGCGGACGCCACCGATAAGGCCTCCAGCAAGCTGAGCAGCTTCTTCGGCGACGCCGAGGACGCCGCCGATGACGCCAAGAACAAGGCGTCCAAGAAGGGCAAGAAGGCGAAGAAGAAGGCCAAGGGCCTGAGCAAGAAGGCCGAGAAGAAGGCACAGGAAGCGCGCAAGAAGGCCCGGAAGAAGGCCAACAAGAAGCTCAAGCGCAACAAGTCCGGCCGCGGCTTCTGGACCACCGCCTCCATCATCGCTCTGCTGGCTGCCGCTGCGGGCGCCGTCTACTACTTCTTCCGCTCCCAGAAGGACACCCCGTCCGAGAAGCCGCCGCGCGTGGAGGAAGAGTCCGGCAACGACAAGACCCAGGGCTCCACCCTCGTCTACACCTCCTCCTCCGAGGACGAGACCACCCGCGACCCGGAGCTGGGCAAGGACGACGAGGACAACGACGCAGCCGAGGAGAAGAAGGACACCGAGCCGCAGCCGGAGCGCGAGCCGGAGAAGGCGTCCGTGAACGCCTCCAAGGTCTCCCGCCCGGAGTCCAAGAAGTCCGAGTCCGGCAACGCGTCCAAGGTCTCCCGCCCGGCCGGCGAGCTCGCGGAGGACGGCGCCGGCGCCACCGAGCGCGACGAGGAACTGCTCAGCTCCATCGACGAGCAGCTGGCCCGCCTGCGCAACGAGAAGCCGCGCGTGACCGAGACCAACAACGATGAGGCCAAGCACCGCCTCATCGAGGAAGACAGCGAGGCGAAGCACCGCCTCAACACCGACGAGACCGACGGCGACGTCGAGCGCTAAGCGCGCCTAGCCTCGCGCTTACCAGCGGCCACCTCCCTGTTACTCACATTTGGGGGTGGCCGCTTCGTTGTCTAGATCTCATTTTTTTGCATCTCCTGTGAGCACTCGGTTGTTATTAGTACCTGTTACCTAACCGTGACTGCCCTTACTCACAGCGGGCGAAAAGGAGATGCGCACGATGGGATCAGGAAAGCTCACCGTCAAGCTCAAGGACGGTCAGACCTACTACTTCGACGCTGGCTCAGTGGTAGGTGAACCCCTCAACCGCATCGACATGCTCCGCTACGCCATTGAAAACGGCACGGACTTCCGCTCCGTCGATCAGTCCGGCGTCGAGCGCGAATTCCACGGCTACGACATCGCCAACTACCACCTGGCATAAGTCCCACTAGTCACATTAGTTAACAACTTTCACGTGTCGCGGGCCGTTTCGCGCGCTTTGTGAGCCATACTCAGCTACGCACTGACGTCTGAACTGGCTTAGAGGAAGTTTCATGGCCCGCAAGCTCACCACGGTTTTCGCGGCGGCCGCGGCCGTCGTCGGGGTGGCCGTCACCGCCCCCAACGCCTCAGCTACGCCCAACGCGTTCGCTGGAAAGACCCCGCCCCTCCCCGCCCCGCTGAATGCGGCGGCCGACACCAGCGCGGACATCGCCAGTGACGTGCGCGGCCAGATCGACGATTCCGTCGCCCACGCCTATGACCAGCTGCCCCCGGAGGTCAAGGGATCTATCCCCGCGCCCCGCGGTACGCAGCCGGACAAGAAGCAGGCCACCCCCGCCCCCGCGGACTGCTCTAACTGCGTCGCGCTGACTTACGATGACGGCCCCGGCGCGGACACCAACCGCCTCCTGGACACGCTCCGCGCGCGCCACGCCCACGCCAGCTTCATGGTGGTCGGCGGCAACGCCGGCAAGGACGAGGGCACCCTCAAGCGGATGCGCGCCGAGGGCCACACGGTGGGCAACCACACCACCACGCACCCACAGCTGCCGAACCTCGACGGCGCCGCGCTCGGCCGCGAGCTGGATCAAACCAGCAGCACGGTGGAACACGCCACGGGCCAACGCCCGAAGTGGCTCCGCCCGCCGTACGGCGCGACTAACGATGCCGTCAACCGCGCCGCCGGCGACCGCGGCATGGCCGTCGCCCTGTGGGACGTGGATACCCGCGACTGGGCCACGCGCGACACGCAGGCGACCTGCCGGACCGCCGTGGATGAAGCGCAGGCAGGCTCCATCGTGCTCATGCATGACATCCACGCCTCCTCCGTGGACGCCGCCAACTGCATCTTGGACGGCCTCGCGGACAAGGGCCTGCGGGCGGCCAGCCTGGACGAGATGATCCCCAACCCGCAGCCGGGGGTCACCTACACCCAGAAGTAGTGCGCGCCGTGATCGACTTTTCCGCCCCCGCCGACATCGTCGCCCCGCAGCTACTCGGCTGCGTGCTCACCCACCGCGGTGTCTCCATCCGCATCACCGAAGTCGAGGCCTACCTGGGCGAGGAGGATCCCGCCGCCCACACCTACCGCGGCAAGACCGCGCGCAACGCCACGATGTTCGGCCCGCCGGGGCGCCTGTACGTGTACCTGTCCTACGGCATCCACCACAACGGCAACATCGTCTGCGCCCCCGAAGGCACCGGCCAGGGCTGCCTCTTACGCGGCGGGGAGGTCGTCGACGGCGTCGACACGGCCTTCCAACGCCGCGGCACCCAGGACTTCCACAACCTCGCCCGCGGGCCCGGCAACTTTGGCAAGGCCATGGGCTTCGAGCTGGAGGACAACCACACCCCGGTCGCCCTCACCCCGCGCGAGACAGAGCCGGAATGGGTCCGCGGACCCCGCGTGGGTATTTCCAAAAACACCGCGGCCGAGCTGCGTTTCTGGATCCCGGGCGACAAGACCGTCTCCGCCCGCCGCGGCCGGCCCCCAAGGAAGGAAAACTAATGTCCCTTAACGACCGCGAACATAACGACACCATCAACGAGCTGCAGGAAAACTTCCGGCTGTCGGGCTTAAGCGTCGCCGCGCTTGCCGATGCCGCCGGCCTCACCGAATCAGACACCCGCGCGGCCCTATCTATCGAGCCGGGCACCGACCCAGTCACGGTGTGGCTTCTGCGCGACAAGCTGGAGACGGCCGTGCGCAACAACGGCCGCGAGCCGGTCCCCTACTCCAAGCTGACGGAAGAAAACCGGAAGAAGGCCTACCACTGGTTCGGGGTCACCGACCAGCGTTAGAACAAAGCGGAGCTCAGATTCGACGAGAGGTGGGAGCTTGCCGGTCCGCCCGCACCCGCGGCGGAATCCGAGCCCTTTTCTGAGGTAGCCCCGCGCAGGGACACCCCGTCGCTCACGCCGTCGTCGGCCCAGAGGAAGTAGGTGGTCCCGCCCGCCTCGGTGAAGCTGGCGTAGCCCTCGTTGGCAAAGTTACCCATGTTCTGCGGGCGCGCCTGCACGTCGCTGACCGGCTCAAACTGACCGCCCTTTTCCGCCAGCACGATGGACGCACCCTCGCACGCCTCATCGCACAGAACGCGTAGCTGGCCGTCTTCGGCGCGGTAGTCCAGCGCCATCACGCCGTCGAACGGGGAGTCGTAGCGCTGGCGGACGTCGATGTTCCCGGCATCGCCAAGCTTGGCGATGATGACCTCCCCGCTCGCCTCCACGCCGACCGCGAAGGTGCCGTCGCCCACGTAGGAGATCGCCTCCAACCCGGCGTTCGCCCCGATATCGCCCACGACGTCGCCGAAGTTCCACTCACCGTCGGCGGCCAGGTCCTCGCCCTTATCGCTAAGCTCCGGGGCGGCAAAGCGCAGCACCGCCGGGTGCGAGGTGTTTTTGTCCTCGTTGTTGCGCTCGGTGGCCACGTAGATGTCACCGTCCGGGCCGACGGTCACGCCCTCTGCGTCGGGCTGGCCGGTCCCGTCCGCGTAGCGCAGCTGCCAGGCGCCCGCGATAGACCAGTCCGCGCCGTCGCGGGTCAGTGCGTACAGCTGGCCGCGGTCGTTGTTGACCACCCAGGCGGTGCCGTGGGCGTCGAAATCCACGCCCGACATGTCCTCGCCTTGGAAAGCGCCCGCCGCATCGTTGCCCACCGTGATGTCGTGGATGTCTTGCGGGTCGAAGGGCCACGCCTCGTCGGCCACGGGTTCCTTCTCCCCCGCTTCCACGTTGCGCGCGCCACGGGTCGGCTCACCGGTAACGGCGAAGTCCCCGGTCATATCCGGCACGCGGCCCCAGGTGGTCTCCGCGTGGCCTTCCCAGGTGGTCTCGTCCACGCGCGCGCCGTCCTTGTCGTAGACCCGCACCGAGTCGTTGCCGCCCAGACCAAAGCCCTTAGACGGGCCCTTCGGGCGCTGCTTTCCCGTGGTGTAGAAGGCCGCGTAGCCGCCCGATTCAATCTCGGTGCCGTCCGGGATGACGATGGGATCGTGGTCGTCATCAGCGTCCAAGATGCGCCAGCCGGAGATATCCACCGCGTTGTTTTCATCGGTGTTGGCCAGCTCGACCCAGTCCTCTACCGGATCGCCGTTGGACTCCACCTCGTTGATCACCACCGGGGAGTCAGCCTGGGCAGTGGTGTTCGGGTCGAAGGCATCCGCGGCCCCGGCGAGCGGGACCCACATGGCGGAGGTGACGAGGGCGAGCGGCGCGGCGACGGCAGCGCGGCGGGAGAAGACAGACATGGCGAAAACGAGCTCCTTTTAGGCTTGACGTGCGGCGGTTGACTGTAGACGCCTCACCTAAACCCCGGGTTACGGGTCCGTAAACGCGCTGTTGTCGCCGGCTATGTGTGTGACGCACTCACCAACATCGACAACAAGGCCGCCCGTACGCGAAAATCGACTGCAGCACGAAAGCGCAGATCGGGTAGACGAAAAGCCCCGGAACGCTGGGGTTTCGGGGCTTATAAGGAATTTTGTGGAGCATAGGGTGTCTGAAGTCATGACATAGTTTACAAATCTGTTCTGGGGAAACGTCACTGACAGTTGACAGGTGTGTCGGGACATCCTTTACATCCCCAGCCGGGGCGAAGACACGATGACAGTTGACAGGTGTGTCGCGTCATCGTTGACAGCATGAATAGTCCGAACCGCAATCTCGCGATCATCAAAGGAGAGTGTCCGATTCTTTGTGTGCGGGGGTTTGGTTTACAAGTAGTCCGCGAATCGGTCGGGGTAAGCCACGGCTAGTTGGTTGATGGCTTGTTTCCACCCGGTGGCTTTCGCTCCTTCAATATAGCCGTTGCATTCGATATCGCGCTTCGCTTTCTTGGCTCGCTGGGCGGCGCGCTTGTCTTCGATGTTGCAGATCATCAGCCACAGCGTTTTCAACGCCGCGGTATCGTTCGGGAACTGGCCGCGGTTACGGGTAGCTTTACGCAGTTCAGCATTCAGCGACTCGATCGAATTGGTGGTGTAGAGCACCCGGCGTGCCGCCGGCGGGAACTGTAGAAACGGCACGAACCGCTCCCAAGCGTCGCGCCAGACTTTGACCGATTGCGGGTATTTCCGGCCCAGTTCACTGGCTTCGAACGCATCCAAGGCGGCACGGGCGGTGTCCTCGTTTGCGGCCGTGTAGACCTCACGCAGCGCCCGGGAGACCCCTTTGCGGTCTTGGTAGGACACCCACCGGTTCGCAGCCCGAATCAGGTGCACGATACAGGTCTGCACCATGGAATTCGGCCAGGTGGCTTCCACGGCTTCCGGCAGGCCTTTGAGCCCGTCGCAGCAGACAATGAACACGTCCTGGACACCGCGGTTGGCCAGATCCGCGCAGACCGATGCCCAGAATGCGGCACCTTCATTTTCAGCGATCCACAATCCCAGGATGTGCTTGATGCCGTCCATGTCGACGCCAACCGCCATATAGCAGGACTTGTTGACCACGCGGTGGCCGTCACGGATTTTCACGCGTAGCGCGTCGAGGAAGATCACCGGGTAGAACTCGTCGAGCTGGCGGTTTTGCCAGATCATGACCTCGTCTAACACCGCATCGGTAATGGTGCTGATCGTATCCGGGCTCATATCCACCCCGAGCGTGGTCGCGAGGTGATGCTGGATATCGCGCACTGTCATCCCGCCGGCGTATAGCGAGACGATCATGTCGTCGAGTTCTGTGAGTCGGCGTGCGCCCTTGGGCACCATCCGGGGAGTAAAGGTGCCGGCACGGTCCCTGGGCACGGTCACTTCCACCGCGCCGTAGCCAGAATTGACGGTCTTGGTGTACGACCCATTGCGGTGATTGTTGCCCTGTGCGGATTCGACTTGGGCTTTGGTCTTGCGGTCAGAATGGCTATAGCCCAAATGCGCATCCATCTCCGCCTGCAGACCAGCGTTGATTGATGCCTGTAGCAGGCCTTTGACCAGCTCGCTTGCATCATCAGCGGAAGCCGACAGCTCGCTGATCAAGCTGGCGAGCTCAGGATTTTCCATCAGCTTCTCGCTGATCTCATTGACCTTTGCCGGGTCATGGTTTTTCTTCGGTGACACCGTAGTCATTATCGGTGAAACTCCTTCTAGATCAGAGCCTCACACACAAACTTCCTGACACCCTCCATCAAAGCTGTCCGCGAGCAACACCAACCAGTCGCCCGAGTCGCTACGCGTTTCAACGTGTCCCGCCAGTGGGTCTACGCCTTACTCCGCCGCTACGACACTGGCGGCCCACAAGCGGTAAAGCCGAAGTCGAAAGCACCGCACTCCAACCCACGCGCAGTATCCAAAAAGCTCAAGAAAACCATCATCAACATGCGCAAACAACTCGACCACTCCGGGCTGGATTCCGGGGCAGAAACCATCCAGTTCCACCTGGAACAACAAGGTATGTATGCCCCATCTACCTCGACGATCGTGCGCATCCTCCGCGACCACGGCCTCGTGCAGCCAGAACCAAAAAAGCGGCCGAGAACCTCATTTATCCGCTTCGAAGCATCCCGCCCCAATGAATGCTGGCAAGCAGACATCACACACGCATATCTCACCGGCGGAAGACGCGTCGAAATCCTCGACTTCATCGACGACCACTCCCGACTGCTGCTGTCCATTACAGCCAGCCGGTCCTTTTCTGGGCCTGCCGTCGCCGACGAACTATCACACCTCATCAGCGACTTCGGCCCACCACAATCCACCCTCACCGACAACGGGCTGGTGTTTACCGCCCGCAACGCCGGGGCAAAAGGCGGCCGTAACGCCTTCGAAAAACTCATCCGCAACCACCGGATCCAACAGAAAAACGGCAGGCCAGGACACCCACAAACCCAAGGAAAAATCGAACGATTCCACCAAACACTCAAACGGTGGCTATCGCGCCAACCCACCGTCAACACCATCGACGAACTACAACAACAACTCGACCGATTCGCCGCCTACTACAACACCAACCGCCCACACCGAGCCCTCGGCAGACGCACCCCATACGAGGTCTACAACGCATCCACGAAAGCCAGCCCCGACGACAACCCCACCGACGAATGGCGTACACGCAACGACAAAGTCGACAAAGCCGGCCGCTGCACCATCCGCTACGCAGGCAGGCTTTACCACCTAGGAATGGGCCGAAAATACACCGGCCACCACGTCCTGATGATCATCAAAGACCGCCACATCACCACATCACTCAAAGACACCGGCGCCATCATCACCGAGCACTACATCGACACCAGCCGCAACTACCAAGCCCCAATCTGGAAACACGGCGAACCCCCACTCAACTAACCCCCAGAAAACAAAAGGCGCCCACCGAGAACAAAAACTCGGCGGACGCCCATCTGTCAACGATGTCGCGACAGTTTTGTCAACTATGACGCGACACAGGACAATTGTGGAGCATAGGGGAATCGAACCCCTGACCTTCGCATTGCGAACGCGACGCTCTACCAACTGAGCTAATGCCCCCTGAAGGCGAGTAAAACCTTACGCCTCCAGTCCGGAATACCCAAAACGCGATAGCTTAGCGGCGCTTCGGAAGCTTCACGCGCAGGTTGGCGTGGGTGACAAAGATGGGCTCGTAATCCACGGCGGTGCGGAACTCTTCCGTCATGGTGCGGTAAACGGTCTCACGGGCTTCCTCATGCGTGTCGTAGTAGCCAACGAGCTCGCCGTCGACCTTCTCCTTGCCGCGCTTTTTCACCACGATGTAGTTCGCCGTCTCCGGCACGTCTACCTCGTACTCGTTACCGGTAAAGGGATCCATGTAAACGCGAGAAACGCTCATCCCGGGCTATCCTTCCGTGACTGTCATCGATTGCGTTTATAAAGTGTCCCCACTCACTGTACTGAAATTGGTACTTCCAACGCTGGTGACAAACGAGTCACCCATCCCACTTCGGCCCGCGGCGCAGACGAATCGGCCCAGCGTAGTTATGCGGGTCCACGGCCTCGCCTTTTTGGGTGATGTCGATGACGCCGACATCGGCAAGCGCGGCGGCTTCGGCGCGGACGGGGTCCATGAGGTCGCGCCAGTCATCGTCACGCAGGGCCCGCGCAACTTCGGAGGGGCAGATGGTCTTGTCTGGGTCGCGCTGGGACAGCAGGTCTCGAATTGTGTCTGCGATAATTGACATGTCCTCCAGCTTGCCGTGGGAAGGGGGACGGGTCACAATACTCGTTGTGAACAAAACCTGTGTGCCGGCTGGCCGCATCCTAACTTCCCTGGTCGGCGCTGTAATAGCGATGACGTGCCTCGTCCCTGCGAGTGCCCACGGCACACCCCTTGAATGCACGCCCATTCACGTGGTTGAGGCGGCGGGCACCGACGAGTCCCACTCGTGGCACCCCAGCGCGCAGCCCAAGCTGTTCCATGACGGTTCTTCCATTGCGCTGGATCTACAAAACGAATACGGCTCGGAGACGGTCTCCGTCTATAACGTGCGCTACCCGTCCACCCTCGGCCGGTTTAACCCCTTCACCGCCAAGACCATCAGCGGTTCCGAAGACGCCACGTACGGTGAGTCCCACGCTGCGGGCATGCGCGACGCGCTCCGCGACATCGAAACCACCGCTGCGCACTGTCCGGGCACCCGATTTGCCCTCATCGGCTACTCCCAGGGCGCGCACATCATGGGCGATGTCGCAGCTGACATTGCGGCAGGCGATCTCGCCGGGGTAAGTGCCAGCGACGTCGTAGGGGTCGTCCTGTTCGCCGACCCGGGACGCTCGCTAACGCCGGAGTCGAACGCCCCGGAGGTCACCGCCGCCAACGGTGAAATCGTCAACGGCGGGGGCACTCCCGTCCTTCCCGGCCGAGTCGGCTTGACCGGGCAGCGCGAACGCCCTTTCACGGGGCTCGAAGGGAAAGTGCTGTCCCTGTGCCATGCCGACGACCTAGCGTGTTCGGCGCCGATACATTCCGTGGCTCACTCCGTCGCGGACTACGCCGCACGGATTGAAAAGGATGTCCCCAACGCGGGGACTGGCCTCAAAGTAAGGCAGTTGCGAAACGGCGACCTGCCGGTTTCCTTCTCCGCAACTGACGCTGACGCTCTCGCAGCCGTGGGGCCCGAGATAACTGGGGCCGTCGACGCGATCCAGGGCCATTTCGCCGGGGACTCTGCTTCCGCAGCCATGCAGGAAGCTGCGTGGACCGCCCGCATGGTGGCCACCTTCGACGTAAAACACCGCTCGTATTGGGACTGGCCGTACACTGGGCAGTTCCAGATCAACGGCCAGCGGGGCTACGACTACGCGGAGCAGTGGCTTAGCGATGCCATCGGCGCCTAGTGAGCCGTCGACGACGTTGACGCGCACCCCAGACTTGGCGTAGTCGAAAGCGGCGGCCCTAGTCAGGCCGATGACCGCGTGCTTCGCCGTGACGTACGAGCTCATGTCCGGGTCCGAGATGAGGCCGGTGACATCGACGGCCATGACCTTGTTCCAGGTCTCCCGTGTCTGCTCCAGAAGCGGTGCAGTCGGCGGGAGAACGCCGGCGTTGTTGAACGCGATGTCGAGGCCGCCGAACTTATCGATGGCCGCCTGAACCAGCGCCTGCGCGTCGTCCGGGTTGGACACGTCGGTCTTGACGAAGATGGCCTTGCCGCCGGCCGCGGTAATCTCCTCGACCACTTTTTCGGCCTGCTCCGCCACATCGCCGATGACCACCGACGCGCCGCTCCGGGGTTAAGGGTCAAAAAGTGTGTCCGGAATCGCGGATTTTCACGGATTGACCTGTAGGTTTCCGGAAAGTATATGCTCCGGAAGCATATATCTAGCCCCCGACGGGAAATCCTCGGTGTGGCAGCCGTGATGTGCTATGCGCGGCGTGGTGTGGTGTCGCAATGTCGAAGAACCAACCACGCTGCCACTGCGGCGGTGAAATGAAACGCAACGGCACCACCAGCAAAGGCACCACCAGATGGCGCTGCAAACAATGCGGCGCCTCCAGCGTCAAACGTCGAAACGACATCACCAACGCGGCAGTGTTCACCCAGTTCATCGAGCATTGCACCACCGCAATATCACTCGACGACCTAGCCAAACGAAACGGTGTTAGCCGCGCCACCATGAAGCGGCGCTTCAAGTGGTGCTGGCTCGTTGATGTGCCTGACCCCACCGCCGGCCACCACAAGCGGATCTACGACCAGGTATTTCTCGATGGCACCTACACCGCCGGTGGCTGCCTGATCGTCGCGGCGACCATCGACCACGTGATCGCCTGGCACTGGTGCAAACACGAAACCACCCGCGACTACCAACTGCTGCTTGAACGCATCGAAGCCCCACTCATCGCCGTCATCGACGGCGGCCAAGGCGCATACAGCGCAATCAAAAAGTGCTGGCCGACTACGAAAATTCAACGCTGCCTCGTCCACGCCCAACGCGTGGTCCGCCGCTACACCACCACCAACCCACGCACCGATGCCGGGCGCACCATCTACCGACTTGCGCTGAAACTGACCCGGATCACCACACTGGATGAAGCCGCCGCGTGGGGTGTGCAACTGCACGAGTTTTCAACGATCTACCGGGAATGGATGAACGAGAAAACCATGATCAAAGACCCCAAAACAGGTGCATGGACCCGCGTGTGGACCCACCACAACGTGCGCAAGGCCTACAACAGCCTCAACCATCTTTGGCGGTCCGAGATGCTGTTTGTCTACCTCAACCCGCCAGCAGGAGTCCTTGCGCCCGAGCGGATCAAATCCACCACCAACAGCTTAGAAGGCGGCATCAACGCCCAGCTCAAACTGCTCGCCAGAACCCACCGCGGCAGATCAGGCGAACGACAACGCCGCATGCTGGATTGGTGGCTCTACTTAAAAACGGAACTGCCTGACGATCCAGTACGAATCGCCAGGCAGTCCGACTGGGGCCAGGGCCAACTCGCCAAAGTATCCACCCTGACCCAAACCGAGAACCAAGCCGACCACGAAACAGGACGCCCAGCCCTCTACGACAACGCTATCGACACCGACTACACCCACTCAATCGGCATTCAAAAAGGCCAAATCTAACCCCCGCGACACGCCGAGCCAGACACACATTTTGACCCTTAACCCTTTAAATGGATATAATTAGACCCATGTTGATTTCAGGTACCGCTTTCTTGCGGTTGCGCACCAACCGCTAAGGCGGTTTCCTACCCCGTAGGTTAAAAACCGCTCCGGTCCTTTAGCCGGGCGGCTATTTGTCATGCCCGGCTCCCTTTCAAATCCAAGGAGCACACCTGATGTCTGCATACGGACACGGCCGTCACGAGCATGGCCAAAATTTTCTCACCAACCACAAGATCATCAACTCCATCATCGACCTTGTGAAACAAACCTCCGGCCCCATCATTGAGATCGGACCAGGAAGCGGTGCCCTCACTCACCCGATGGCCCACTTGGGGAGGGCGATAACGGCAGTTGAAGTGGACGCAAAACTAGCTGCCAAAATCACACAAGAAACCTCCTCGGCGGCGGTCGAAGTGGTCCATGATGATTTCCTTAACTTCCGGTTACCCGCCACTCCCTGCGTCATTGTGGGAAACATTCCCTTTCACCTCACCACTGCCATTCTTCGAAAGTTGCTGCATGCGCCAGCATGGACTGACGCTGTACTCCTCATGCAGTGGGAAGTCGCTCGCCGCCGGGCCGGGGTAGGCGCAAGCACGATGATGACGGCTCAGTGGTCCCCATGGTTCACATTTCACCTGGGTTCTCGGGTACCAAGGTCTGCTTTCCGGCCACAGCCAAACGTTGACGGGGGGATCTTAGTGATCCGCCGGGTGGGTGACCCGAAGATTCCGATAGAGCAGCGCAAAGCCTTTCAGGCGATGGTGCACACCGTTTTCACTGCCCGGGGACGCGGGATAGGGGAAATTCTCCGAAGGGCAGGGTTGTTTTCATCACGTTCAGAAACACAATCATGGTTGCGCTCGCGAGGAATCGACCCCGCGACCCTACCTCCCAGATTGCACACCAACGACTGGATCGATCTCTTCCAGGTGACTGGTTCCTCTCTACCTCACCATCGACCCATTTCACCATCGGGAAGTAGTCAACGACCTCCTCAACGGAAAAACCGAAGCCGGCGGCGTTAATCCCCACCAAAACCGAAATCCACCAGTAGTACTAAAAGGGCTCTTCCGGTTTTAGAGTGCATTGATTAGTTCGCCGGGGGTTCGGGCGTGGCACAAGATATTGGGGTCCTTGGCTTTGTAGGAAAAAGGTATCTAATCCATCCGTACAAAACTAAGGACCTACTGTGCAGCCTAACGGAAATGTCATCGTCGATACCATCTGCCGCACCGCAAAACTAGGAACTACTATCACCGGTGCCACAGAAAACGGTGACGTCACTGTTATTGAAGCCGAACCCGTCGAGCCGATCAATGAATGCCCTACCTGCGGGCAGCCTGGAGTATTCCGCGACCACGTCATCCGCAGCCTGGTCGATCTGCCCATCGTCGGCCACCCAACAACTTCATGTGCGCCTTCCACGCTACCGGTGCACCAACAAGCGTTGCTTGCAGAAGATCTTCCGTGCTGGCCTTGCCTGCGCGCCCGACAATTCAAAGACCACGGACCAGGTGACCCACTGGATCCTGCAACGACTCTGCCTAAATCGGATGAGCGTTGCCGCTGCACCCAAGTCATTAGGCCTGGGGTGGGATATGAAGTGTCCCAGGTTTTGTTCCGTTTGATGAAACCCGTTTTTGAAACAACGTACGGAGCACAACGCACGCCGATGCCAAAGCTTCCGCAACATCGACTACCTCATCAAACCCACGACAGTGGGATTCACACCCTCAATCCCCACGCGTGCAATCTGGGTTAAGGGTCAAAAAGTGTGTCCGGAATCGCGGATTTTCACGGATTGACCTGTAGGTTTCCGGAAAGTATATGCTCCGGAAGCATATATCTAGCCCCCGACGGGAAATCCTCGGTGTGGCAGCCGTGATGTGCTATGCGCGGCGTGGTGTGGTGTCGCAATGTCGAAGAACCAACCACGCTGCCACTGCGGCGGTGAAATGAAACGCAACGGCACCACCAGCAAAGGCACCACCAGATGGCGCTGCAAACAATGCGGCGCCTCCAGCGTCAAACGTCGAAACGACATCACCAACGCGGCAGTGTTCACCCAGTTCATCGAGCATTGCACCACCGCAATATCACTCGACGACCTAGCCAAACGAAACGGTGTTAGCCGCGCCACCATGAAGCGGCGCTTCAAGTGGTGCTGGCTCGTTGATGTGCCTGACCCCACCGCCGGCCACCACAAGCGGATCTACGACCAGGTATTTCTCGATGGCACCTACACCGCCGGTGGCTGCCTGATCGTCGCGGCGACCATCGACCACGTGATCGCCTGGCACTGGTGCAAACACGAAACCACCCGCGACTACCAACTGCTGCTTGAACGCATCGAAGCCCCACTCATCGCCGTCATCGACGGCGGCCAAGGCGCATACAGCGCAATCAAAAAGTGCTGGCCGACTACGAAAATTCAACGCTGCCTCGTCCACGCCCAACGCGTGGTCCGCCGCTACACCACCACCAACCCACGCACCGATGCCGGGCGCACCATCTACCGACTTGCGCTGAAACTGACCCGGATCACCACACTGGATGAAGCCGCCGCGTGGGGTGTGCAACTGCACGAGTTTTCAACGATCTACCGGGAATGGATGAACGAGAAAACCATGATCAAAGACCCCAAAACAGGTGCATGGACCCGCGTGTGGACCCACCACAATGAAGTGCCCCGAGTTTTGTTCCTAGGCATTTGCCTTGATTTCTATTATTTCTTGCGGCGGGTTCTGCTTCCAAAAATCGGTTTCCACTTCGACTGGGGTTCGGTATCCCAAGCTTTGGTGAAGCCTCATCTCGTTCCACCATGACACCCACTCGAACGTCGCGATTTCTACCTCGACAACATCATCCCACCTGCGAGTATGGATCAGCTCGTTCTTGTAGGAGCCGTTAACGTTTTCAGCCAGAGCATTGTCATAAGAATCCCCGACAGTTCCGGTGGAAGCGGCAATCCCGTGCTGGGCAAGGCGCTCGTTGTAGACCACGCTGACGTACTGCGAGCCGTGATCCGAATGGTGAATGAGACCTGTTGTTTCCTCAGCACACACGATCGCCTGATTAAGAGCTTGCAGCGGCAACGCTTCGGTGCGCATGGAGTCTGATAACGCCCACCCAACGATCCGTCGGGAGTAAACGTCGGTGACAAACGCGGCATACACAAAGCCTTTCTTCGTGCGCACATACGTAATGTCAGCCACCCACAGTTTGTTCGGGCCGGGGGCTTTGAACTCACGCTCGACCAAGTCTGGGCGCAGATCAGGCACGTTAGGCTTACGGGTTGTGAGAGGTGATCTGCCTTTGCCTTTGCCAGAAACACCGGCCAAGCGCATTAAACGGGCAGTTTGTTCACGACCGATATCAATTCCGTCACGGCGGAGAGCATGCCACATTTTCCGTACACCGTAGACACCGTAATTATCCCGATGAACAGTTCTAATGCGTTCGACCAGCACAGCATCACGAAGGCGACGAGCACTTAACCCACGGGCCTTGGACTGGCGATAGCCACGCGAGGTGATAAACCCACCAGCCCGGTTATTCTTCAACGTCTTACAGATGAACTCGACAGAGAAACGACCCCGGAATTCATCGATGAACCGGATCATTTCCGACGTTTTGGGTCGAGTTCCGACGCGAAAAAAGCTGAAGCGGCCTTCAGCAGCTCATTAGTGTCGCGTAGCTCTTGATTTTCACGACGCAGCCTCGCGTTTTCCGCGGCCAAATCTTCAGGCACAGGTTCTGGGATGTTTCCCGCACGACGGGCCTGTTGAGTCCATTGACGGGCCGTATGCCATGAAACCCCCAGCTTTGGAGCTACTGCCTGGCACGCGGCTTGCATCGACATATTTTCTGCCAAGATGCGATCTTCCACGAGACGGACCACACGGTCCTTTGCATCCTGGTCAAATTTTCTTGGCATATTCCAGATTTTCCCATCTACTTAAACGGAACAAAACCTGGGACACTTCACAACGTGCGCAAGGCCTACAACAGCCTCAACCATCTTTGGCGGTCCGAGATGCTGTTTGTCTACCTCAACCCGCCAGCAGGAGTCCTTGCGCCCGAGCGGATCAAATCCACCACCAACAGCTTAGAAGGCGGCATCAACGCCCAGCTCAAACTGCTCGCCAGAACCCACCGCGGCAGATCAGGCGAACGACAACGCCGCATGCTGGATTGGTGGCTCTACTTAAAAACGGAACTGCCTGACGATCCAGTACGAATCGCCAGGCAGTCCGACTGGGGCCAGGGCCAACTCGCCAAAGTATCCACCCTGACCCAAACCGAGAACCAAGCCGACCACGAAACAGGACGCCCAGCCCTCTACGACAACGCTATCGACACCGACTACACCCACTCAATCGGCATTCAAAAAGGCCAAATCTAACCCCCGCGACACGCCGAGCCAGACACACATTTTGACCCTTAACCCGCGCCGGTGGCGACGAGGACCTTGGTGACACACGAAAAAGAACCGCCCCGCCTGTGAGTGGCGGGACGGTCCCTGACTGTGGAGCATAGGAGAATCGAACTCCTGACCTTCTGCTTGCAAAGCAGATGCTCTACCAATTGAGCTAATGCCCCATTTTCGTTCCGTGGTGGGCCTAGCTGGAATCGAACCAGCGACCTCATCGTTATCAGCGATGCGCTCTAACCGACTGAGCTATAGGCCCGTGTGCGGAACGAATATGAACTTTACATACCGTGCGCCGCATCTACCAAATCAGCAGCGCACGGTGTGTTTTCACGCGTCTTCCATCTGGACGGAAAGGCCGCCAAAGAGGTTCACGCACGCGTTGTACACCACCGCAATGAGCGGCGCGAGGATGGTGCACAGGATCGCCGTCACGGCGCCCAAGAGGGCCGCGATGGAGATGACCACGCCGTAGCTGACCAGCTGGGTGCCGCCCACGTCACCGATGAGGTTGTTGAGCGACTCCCATACGCCGGCGACCTGCATGCCGAGGTACAGCAGGGTGACGGCGAGGAGCCAGGCGACGAGGCCGACGACGGACATCGCCAAGCCCATGCGGAAGGCCGAGGTGGGCCGGATATGTTTGATTTCCACTTCGCGTCGTGCCATGCGCTACTCCTTGTCCTCGAGCTGCTCCTGCTGCACATCTTCCACGGTCTTTTCGCCCTTGGCCACCGCCTGGGCCTCTTCCTCACCGTCGTTTTCCACGTTGCGGTCGATGGCGAGCAGTTCCACGTTGTCCGCAAGGTTGACCAGGCGCACGCCCATCGTGGCGCGTGACGATGGCCGAATCTGGTTGACCTCGGTGCGAATAACGCCGCCGGCAGACGTGATGGCGAAGATCTCGTCGTCCTCGTCCACGGCGATGGCGCCGATGAGCTTGCCGCGCTTCGGGGTGTACTTGAACGTCATCACACCCAGACCGCCGCGGCCCTGCGGCGAGTACTCCTCGATGGCGGTGCGCTTGCCGTAGCCGCCAGAGGTGGCCACCAGCAGGAACTGGCCGTCGCGGACCACGTCCATGGACAACAGCTGATCGTCGCCGCGGAAGCGCATGCCCTTCACACCGGCGGTGGCGCGGCCCATCGGGCGCAGCTGCTCGTCATCGGCAGTAAAGCGGATGGCCTGGCCCTGCTCGGAGGTGAGCAGGATGTCGTCGCCCTCCCCGACCAGGCTGGCGCCGATGAGCGCGTCGCCCTCGTTGAGGTTGATGGCGATAAGACCGGCGGACCGGGCCGACTCGTAGTCGGTCAGGCGCGACTTCTTCACGCGGCCGTTCTTGGTGGCCAGCACCAGGTACGGCGCGTCTTCGTAGGTCTGGATCTGGATGATCTGGGCGATCTTCTCCTCCGGCTGGAACTCCAGGAGGTTGGCCACGTGCTGGCCACGGGCGGCGCGGCCCGCCTCCGGCAGCTCGTAGGCCTTGAGGCGGTAGACGCGGCCGAAGTTGGTGAAGAACAAAATCCAGTCGTGCGTCGAGCAGATGAAGAAGTTCTTGACCACGTCGTCCTGCTTGAGCTCCGCGCCGCGCACGCCCTTGCCGCCGCGCTTTTGCGCCTTATAGGAGTCGACCTTGGTGCGCTTGGCGTAGCCGGTGGAGGTGATGGTGACCACGACGTTTTCGCGTGCGATGAGGTCTTCGTCCGTCACATCGCCGGTGGCCGGGACGATCTCGGTGCGGCGCTCGTCGCCGTGTTTGTCCACGATCTCCTTGAGCTCGTCGTGGACGATCTGGCGCTGGCGCTCCTCGCGGTCCAGGATGTCCTTCAAGTCGGCGATTTCGCGTTCGATTTCGGCCAGCTCGTCGACGATCTTCTGGCGCTCCAGGGCGGCGAGGCGGCGCAGCTGCATGGCCAGGATGGCGTCGGCCTGCTCTTGGTCGATGTCGAGCAGCTCGATGAGTCCCTCGCGGGCGTCCTCCACGGTCGGGCTGCGGCGGATGAGCGCGATGACCTCGTCGAGCATGTCCAGCGCCTTGACCAAGCCGCGCAGGATGTGGGCGCGCTTTTCCGCCTCGTTGAGGCGGTACTGGGTGCGCCGAACGATGACCTCGATCTGGTGATCGACGTACAGGCGCAGCATCTGGTCGAGGCGCAGCGTGCGCGGCACCCCGTCGACGATGGAGAGCATGTTCGCACCGAACGAGGTCTCCAGCTGCGAGTGCTTGAACAGGTTATTGAGCACCACGCGGCCGACGGCGTCGCGCTTCAGGGTGACGACGATGCGCATGCCGATGCGGTTGGAGGTCTCGTCCTCGATCTTGGAGATGCCCGGAATCTTGCCGCTGGCAACCTGCTCCGCAATCGAGGTGATGAGGTTATCCGGGTTGACCTGGTACGGCAGCTCGGTGATGACGATGGTCTGGCGGGAGCCGGACTCTTCGATGGAGGTCACGCCGCGCATGCGAATGGAGCCGCGGCCGGTGGTGTAGGCATCGTGAATGCCCTTGTCGCCGACGATCTGCCCGGCCGTCGGGAAATCGGGGCCCTTCACCCGCTCCATAACGGCCTTGAGCGCGTCTTCCTCGCCCGCGTCCGGGTTGTCCAAAAGCCAGTAGATGGCCTCGGCGAGCTCACCCAGGTTGTGCGGCGGGATGTTGGTAGCCATGCCCACCGCGATGCCGCCGGAGCCGTTCATCAGCAGGTTCGGCACGCGCGAGGGCAGCACGGACGGCTCGGTGGTCTTGCCGTCGTAGTTGGGCACGAAGTCCACGGTGTCCTCGCGGATGTCGCGGACCATCTCCATGGCCAGCGGGGTCATCTTCGACTCCGTGTAACGCATGGCGGCCGGGCCGTCGTTGCCGGGTGAGCCGAAGTTACCCTGGCCATCGACAAGCGGGTAGCGCATCGACCAAGACTGGGCCATGCGCACCAAGGTGTCGTAGATGGCCAAGTCACCGTGCGGGTGGTAGTGGCCCATGGTGTCCGCCACCGGCTTGGCCGACTTCACGTACGAACGCTCCGGCCGGTAGCCGTTGTCGAACATTGCGTACAGAATGCGGCGGTGCACCGGCTTCAGACCGTCGCGCACGTCCGGCAGCGCACGCCCCACGATGACCGACATCGCGTAGTCGATGTAGCTCGACTCCATCTCCTCGTTGATGTCGATCGGGAGAATGCGATCGAACAGATCGCCGTTACCGTTATCGTTTTCGCTCATAGCGTCGGATTTTACCGCCTACGCGGCGCTCACGGGCCGTCTGGGCGGTGTGTGGGCGTAAATTGGTATCACCGTAATACCGAGTAGGGTCTTGTCCATGGCCATGACCCTGCGACTGACCCCTGAGCAAGACCACGCGCTGACTGTGTTGGCCTCGGCCTGGGGCACTTCCAAGCACGAAGCCGTTGTGCGTTCCATAACGTCTGCCGCCGCGCGCACGCTTGCCGATGCCCGCGTCCAAGAACTCGCCCGTGACATCATTCCGGAACGCGCCCGTCTGGAGGCCGATATCCGGCGGGCGCGGCCATGACTGCGGAACAGCTTCTGGACGTCGCGCGGACGTTTTGCCGTTACTTTCCCGGCGTTCGGGTGACGCGATACTGGGCGTTGAATGCTGCTGCGGCGGCCTGTGGTGCGCGGATAGACGGGATTGCGGTCCATGGCTCGTCCGGCGCGGCGACGGAGGCGCTTAGTCAGGTGATACGGGCGGTGAAGCCGTTGAGTGCGCGGAATGACGAGTTCGCCGATGTCTGCGCGGAAATCTATCGCAGTCTGGTGGAGGGATAGCGGGCGCACTACCGTACTTTGTGGTCTGGCGCCACTTGTGGGGCGCTGTGGCGCGGTTAAAGGTTGATTTCTGTGGAATTCTCCTTTCGCGGCGGGGTTATCCACAGGCCGAGTGTTTGAGTTCTTGCGCCAGGTTGCGCGGTGGTTTTAGCTCAAGGGCGTGAACAAAGCAGCAGACTTACTCGCCCGCCTAGCCACGTGCGGCTTCGCCATAGCCGAGCTGGCCTACCGACACGGCCTTGACGCCGCCGCGGGCCTTGATGCTGCCACCGTCCGGTCCTATACCGCGATCGGCCAAAGCCTGTTCGGGCCCTGTTCGGAGCCAAAGGTGCGGGCAGAGGTGTTGGAGCACGCCGCCGAGTTCCCCATCACCCGCCTGCAGGTCATCCACAAAGCCGCCCGCCAACTTCACCGCGACGCAGACATCACCCGCTGGCAACTACGCCTCGAACTCGCCGAACGCCACGAGCTGACCATCGACCAGCTGCGCGAATACGCCCGCAACCGTGTGCGCGAACTCAACCAGAAGACCGGAACAAAGCCCGTACGCAGCCTGGTTATCGGCCGCGACATCGACGCCACCGGCAGACGCACGGCCGTGTTTAAACTGCCGGCAGTCGAGATGGCCAAGCTGGAAAAGAAGATCCGGCGCATGACCGCCAAGCGCGGCACCGTTGCCGAAGACATCGCCATGGGCAACGCCATGTGGGCACTGCTGCAAGGAAAAGCCTCCCCGAAGACCGACCAAGAGAAGACACCCGAGCCGACGTTTCTGATCAAAGCCGAAGACCTCGTCGGCAACGGCAACGGGGAATTAGTGGCCACGGATGGCACGATCATCGACGCCCAGTCCTACCTGAATAGCCAGCTCGGCCGGTTCGGGTGGGCGATGATCTACGACAAGAACGCCCAGCCGGTCAACCTGCACCGGCTGAAACGCTTCGCCAACGACAAGCAACGAACGATGTTGGCCATCGACCAAGGCGAATGCGCCTGGCCGGGGTGTAGGCGGAAAGCCATCTACGCCAAAGCCCACCACATCAACGCCTGGCAACACGGCGGTGCCACCAACCTCAACAACTTGGTGGCACTGTGCGGGCCGCATAACGCCAGGAACGATGACGACCCGAACAACCCGCCTAGAAACGGGCGGATAGGAAAAGACCCCGACGGCCACCCATGCTGGTACCCACCTGACGGCGGACCACCGCAGTACAACGACGGGATACACACTCAACAATCAGGCAGACACTGGGCCAAGAGTTAATCCCTGATCCGTGGGTTCTTCCACCCCACCGCATTTGGCGATGACCCGTGCCGATCCCTCGTTCCACCGACGGACGGTCAGGAGGAGTTGGTCCATGCCTCGATCCGCGGCCAGCGGAAGCACTGAGCGCAACATCCACGACGCCAGTCCCTTACCGCGCTCTGATGCCCGGACCGTATAACCCACGTTCCCACCCCTAGTCCGAAGAAATTCGGTACCTAGGGAATGCCGGAGTTGGATGGCGCCTAGATAGGCATCGTCAAGCACGGCCCAACGATTGGTCGCGGTGACAAACCCAGGCTTCGGCGTGTGTTCCTCCGCGTTGAGGCGGTCGACCCACGTGGCGAAGTCAGTGCGGTCAGTCAGGTCCAGGTCTTCAGCGAGGTGCAAACTCATGCCGTGGCCGAAGTAATCGTCTTCAGCCCAGGCTGCGTGCCAGCTGTCGAAGAGGTCGGCGCGGGGTGGGGCGAGGTCGGGCATATGTGCCTCCCAAAGGTCGAATTACAAACGCCAGCGCACAAGCTCGCCGACACCGGGCCAAGCGATCAACTGCGACGCGGAACCACCAAGCTCCGCTGGCGGGGCATGCACATGACCCAAAGCCCACGCGTCATAACCGACAGCCACCAACTCACCAAGAGAGACCGGCAAACACGGCTTCCGCGACCACTGGCCAGAAAGACTCGTGTGCACAACACCGACGTTGACAATATCCGCATCCCGATCCGGATGCGGAAACATTTCGATAACAGATCTCTCGTCTAGACGAGCGGCCGTGTTGATGGCATGAAACGCGACAGGGATCCCAGGCACACGAAGAGTCTCCACACGATCCAACGATCCAGGCCGATACACCCCCGGGATCTGCGGAAACCTCGAATGCAACCCCAACGCCGCATCATGGTTTCCCCAGACCATCACCAAAGGCAGACCTAGGTCTCGGGTGATAGCGCGACAGAGGGCAGCACCAGTACCGATGTCCTCCGGCGTGCCCGCATGCATGTCCACCAAATCGCCGGTGAAAACCACGACATCCGGGCACGCGTCCTGCAATTCACCGAGCAACCAGTCAGCCCCCGGACAAAAGTCCGCGCCTAAATGGAAGTCCCCGAAGATAGCCAGTTCTGTCATTGCGTTGGCTCCTTAAGCCGCAGTTGCGGTGGACGCGGCGTCAGGGGCAGTTTCTTCGGCACCTCTGACACCTCGATCTGTCCGGCCCCGGCCGTGGTCGCGACGACGCTGGAGCACCGTGACCACAGTCAGGATGACCGTCGAACTGACCACGCCGATAAGCGTCATGGCCATGGCCTCGGCGCGGTGGCCCTGCTCGAACTGGTTCATGATCCAGGGCGACAGCAGCTGTAGCTTCGGCGGACGGATGAGCGAGACGAGAACTAGCTCGCGGATGCCCACCAAGAATGCGAGCAACCAGCCTGCGGCGATGCCCGGCAAAAGCTGCGGGAGGATAACCCGTGCGAAGGTGGCAAGACTGGATGCTCCCGCGACCCGGGCCGCCTCGATGTAGGTCGGGGACAACGACGCGAGGGATGTCTTGACGTTTTGCACGGCCATCGGCAGGAAAATCGCGGCGTAACCGACAACGAGGATCCACCGCGACCCGTACGGGGTCACCGGAAGCCACGGCGCGTTCCACAACAGGATGAGCCCGACCGCCATGACGATGCCGGGCACCGTGTCCGGACCAACGGCCAGGAAGTCGTTGGTCTTGCTCACTGGGTCCCGCCGCCGGTACGCGGCGAGTGCCACCGCCACCGCGACGATGACGGCCAGCGTCGCGCCAATAAAGCCCAGCATCGCCGAGTTCAGCAGGGCCTCCCGGGCGCTGCGTTTGGCCAGCACGATGCCGAAGTAGTCGAACGTGAGGTTGTTCGGTGTCGGCAGCTTGGAGCGCAGGATGGTCATCGCGCCCAGGATGATGGAGATGTACGGGATGACCACCGAGGCGGCGAAAACCACCGCCGCATAGACCCACGCGACGCCCGCCCAGACAGAGGTCAGGGCGAGGCGCACGCGGCGGGTGGCGCGGCCACCGGAGGTGACATCGTTACGCGCGGCCCACTGCTGCACCGCCCAGACGGTGACGCCTAGCCCGAAGAGCACGCTTGACGATGCCGCCGCCTGCGAAAAGCTCACCGGGTCCACTGTGACGTTCTGGTGGATGGCAGAGACCAAGACTGGGAAGCCGATGGCGTTACCCAAGGTCACTGGCGTTCCAAACTCCCCAGCCGCCTTGATGAAGACGATGAGCGCGCCCAACGAGTATGGCCCCGCCACGACCGGGGCGATGATGCGCCCAGCGATAGCACCCCAGGAAGCACCCATGACCCGCGCGGACTCAATAAGCGACGCCGAGACCCCGTCGAAGGCATTGCGCAGGATGAGGTAGAGGAACGGGAAGAGTTCGCAGGCCATGATGAAGGCCATGCCGAACACCGAGTAGATAAACGCGTGGGCACCGCCGCCCGCGGCTTGTCCCAAAATCTGCTCTGCCACACCGCCACCCCGGGTGAAGTCCATCCACGCCATCGATGCGGCAAACGGCGGGGTCATAAACGGGATCATGACCACGACGTCCACCCACGTGTGCCGACCCATGCGGGTCCAGCTCATAAGCACAGCCAAGGGTGCGGCCATGAGCGTGGCAAATAGGACCACTAGCGCCGACAGGACAATCGTGTTGCCCAAGACGGTGAGCATCTCCGGGTCGGCGAGGCTCCCTAAGGCCGACGGTTCCTCGCGGTAGCCGGTCACCGCGGTGACCAAGACGATAAGCAGCGGCGCGGCGACGAGGATAAGGAGCAGGATAAGCAGCGGATACGAGATCGGCCGCGGTTTCAGTGCGGTGCGTGCCATGCGGGACTTACTTCAGGTAGCGGTCAACGAACTTGTCGCGGATGTCCTTGGACTTGTCGTCGATGGAGTCCCAGTCATCCTCGAGCTGCTTGATCTCGTCGTAGGCCGGGCCGTTCTGCGGCTTGGTATCCTCGCGGCCCGGAATCATCTTGTTCTTGGCCGAAATCTGCTGGCCTTCCGGGGAGAACATGAAGTCCGCGAACGCCTCGGCGGCCTCTTTGTTGTCGGAGGACTTCATGATCATCAGCGGGCGCGGGGTGACGGTGGTGCCTGACGATGGGATGATGACGTCGATGGGCTCCCCCTTCTCCTTCGCGGAGTAGGCGGAGTAGTCCACGCCGCCGAAGACGATGCCCTTGGAGCCGGAGGTCACGGCATCGAGCGCCGGGCCGTTGGCGCCCTGGACGGTCATGCCGTTGTCAAAGAGCTTGTCGAACAGCTCCCAGGTCTTGTCCTCGCCGAACTTGGAGACCATCGCCGTGATGAGGTCCGCTGCGGTCCCAGACTCGCGCGGGTCCGGCATGATGATCTGGTCCTTGTACTCCTCGGAGGTGAGGTCCTCCCAGTCCTTCGGCGCCTTGTCGATCTTGTCCGTGTTGGTCACCAACGCCAGGGCGGAGCCGTCGCGGCCGGTGAAATCCCCCTTGTCAGAGACCCAGCCCTCGTGGACCTTGTCGGCGCCTTCGGGCGTGTACTCCTCCAGCGCCCCAGACTCGGCCTGCTTGGACGCAGCGCTCCACGATGCCAGGTACACCAGGTCCGCCTGCGGGTTGGCCTCCTCGGCCTTGATGCGGGCGGTGATCTTGCCGGTGGTGTCAGCGTAGGTGTTCACGGTGACGTCGGTCTTGTCCTCGAAGGCCTCGACCAGCTCATCGGTCAGCCCCTGCGGGTTGGCGGAGTAGTACGAGATCTCGCCGGTCAGGCCTTCGGGCGCCTGCCACTCCTCGACCTTCTGGTCTGAGGCGCCGGTCTCCGCGTCGTCGACGGAGCCACACGCGGTAAGCAGCATGCCGGAGCACGCCAGGGCGGTGAGTTTCTTAACGGATACGGTCATTGTTGTCCCTTTCTGGTTACTTGGAGGCGGATGGTCTCGCCTACTTCTAGCGGGCGCGGGCTATGAACCAGCCACTGGTTCGCGCCGTCTGGGGCGTCGACGAGATCGGCGCGGATTTCGTAGTGGCCGCCGACGTAGCTGCTGGTAGCGACCCGGCCGAGATAGCCGAGGTCACCATCGCCACTAGCGACCGTGACCTCCTCCGGCCGCCACGCACCGCCGCGACCGTCGAGGTTCATGTGCCCGACAAACCCCGCCACGAACTCGTCGGCCGGGTGCAGGTAGGTCTCCACTGGCGAGTCGAACTGGCGGATTTCCCCGGCGTTTAAGACCATGACGCGGTCGGCCATGGCGAGCGCCTCCGACTGGTCATGGGTGACATAGATAGCGGTGACGCCGATGTCCCGAACCAGCGCGGAAATCTCGTCGCGGACCTGGATGCGCAGCGCCGCATCGAGAGCCGACAGCGGCTCGTCCATGAGCACCACGCGCGGGCGGGAGACGATGGCGCGGGCGATGGCCACGCGCTGCTGCTGGCCGCCGGACAATTCCGCTGGGCGGCGCTTCGCTTTACTGGCGATGCCGACCTTCTCCATCGCCGACTCCACCAGCTCGGCACGTTCACCAGACGGGATCTTCTGCGCACCCGTAGTCAGGGGGAACGCGATGTTCTGCTCGACCGTCATGTGCGGCCAGAGGGCGAGGTCTTGGAAGACCATCGACAAGCCACGCTTGTTCGGCGAGAGGTTCACGCGGGCGGCGCGGTCGAAGACGGGCTCGTCATCGAAAAGAATGCGTCCGCGGTCGGGGGTTTCTAGGCCGGCGATGCAGCGCAGCAAGGTGGACTTGCCGCAGCCAGAGGGGCCGAGCACCGCGACGAACTCACCGGGGCGGATGTGCGCGGTGGTCTCGTGCAGGCCGGTGCCGTCGTCGAATTCGCGGGCGATGCCCTCCAAGTCGACGGACGACCCAATCTTCACGGCGTCAAATTGTTGTTCTGTCACAGAAGAAACGTAAGAGTTCCGGATGAACAGAACTTGAATCGAAAGGAAAGGTTAAGAAAAACCGGGAGAAGATCGGCAGTGATCTTTTCCCGGTTGTAGCGGAAGCTGTGGCTTCTCTTACACGTCGAGGAAGCGCACATCCTTCGCGCGGCGGGTGATAAACGACCGGCGAGCGGTGACGTCGTCGCCCATGAGGATGGAAAACAGCTCATCGGCACGCTGGGCGTCCTCTAAGTCGACGCGGCGCAGAATGCGGGTCTCCGGGTCGAGGGTGGTCTCCCACAGCTCGGTGGCGTTCATCTCGCCCAGACCCTTGTAGCGCTGGATACCGTCGTCGGTGTTGATCTTGCGGCCCTCGTTGAGGCCTTCCTCCAGCTGCTTGTCACGGTCCGCGTCGGAGAAGGCGTAGCCGGGCTCGCCCTTCTTCCACTTCAGCTTGTACAGCGGCGGGTTGGCCAGGTAGACGTGGCCTTCCTCCACCAGCTGCGGCATGAAGCGGAACAGGAGGGTCAACAGCAGCGTGGCGATGTGCTGGCCATCCACGTCGGCATCGGCCATAAGCACGATCTTGTGGTAGCGCAGCTTGGAGATGTCGAACTCGTCGTGGATGCCCGTGCCCAGCGCGGTGATGATCGCCTGGACCTCGTTGTTCTTCAACACCTTGTCCATGCGGGCCTTCTCCACGTTCAGGATCTTGCCGCGCAACGGCAGGATGGCCTGGTACATGGACTCGCGGCCGCCCTTGGCGGAACCGCCCGCGGAGTCACCCTCCACGATGTAGAGCTCGGACTTGGCCGGGTCCTTGGAGCGGCAATCGGCGAGCTTGCCGGGCAGGCCGCCCAAATCGGTCGCGGACTTGCGGCGCACCATGTCGCGGGCGCGGCGCGCAGCCACGCGGGCCTGGGAGGAGGCAACGGCCTTGTTCACAATCGCCTTGGCCTCCGCCGGGTTGGCGTCGAACCAGTCGGAGATGTGCTCGTTGACCGCACGCTGGACAAAACCCTTGATCTCGGAGTTGCCCAGCTTCGTCTTGGTCTGGCCCTCGAACTGCGGGTCAGCGACCTTGACGGAAATGACGGCGGCGAGGCCTTCGCGGCAGTCATCGCCAGTCAGGTTGCCGTCCTTCTCCTTGACCAGCTTGTGTTCCTTGGCGTAGCGGTTCATCAAGCTGGTCAGCGCGGAACGGAAACCTTCCTCGTGGGTGCCGCCCTCGTGCGTGTTGATCGTGTTGACGAAGGTATGGACCGACTGCTTGTAGTCCTGGTTCCACTGCAGGGCAACCTCGACCTCGTGCTCGTCGCCCTTGGCGTCGAAGGACACGATGGTCGGGTGGATGGCCGACTTGGAGCGGTTCAGGTACTTGACGTAGTCGACCAGGCCTTCCGGGTAGTGGAAGCTGACCTCGCGCTTGAGGTCCTTTTCGTCGATGTCTTCGGCATCGTCGTCGAAGGAGTCGGCCTTGTCCCCGGATTCCGCAATCGCCTCGAGGCGGGCTTCCTCGACGGTGACGCGTTCATCGACAAGCTCGATGGTCAGACCCTTGTTCAGGAAGGCCATCTCCTGCAGGCGGCGCGAGATGGTGTCGAAGTCGAACTCGACCGTCTCGAAGATCTCCGCGTCCGGCCAAAAACGGATGGTGGTGCCGGTGCCGCGGGTGTTGCCGCCCTCGACTAGGTCGTCCGGGATGGCGTGGTCGAAGTTCTGGTACCACTTCTTGCCGTCGCGCTTGATCTCGGCTTCCACGCGGGTGGACAGCGCGTTGACCACGGAAATGCCCACGCCGTGCAGACCGCCGGAGACGGCATACGAGTCGGAGTCGAACTTGCCGCCGGCGTGCAGCTGGGTCATAACCACCTGGACGGTCGGCGCGCCCGTGGCGTGCATGGATACCGGAATGCCGCGGCCGTTGTCCACGACCTCGACGCCGCCGTCTTTGAGCAGCCGCACGCTGACCTTGTCGGCGTACCCCGCCATGGCCTCGTCGACGGAGTTGTCCACGACCTCCCAGATCAGGTGGTGCAGGCCCCTCGGTCCCGTCGAGCCGATGTACATACCGGGGCGCTTACGAACCGCCTCCAGGCCCTCGAGGATCGTGATTGACCCTGCATCATAATCCGGTTGGGTAGCCACGGAATCATGCACTCCTTTGGCAATTTAAAAACGGTGCGTGCTTTATAGACCTACATAACCTTACACCGTGACCCCCTCCACCTAGCGCTAGCCATAGGTGTCCTGCGAGCCGCGTGGCTTGATGAACTGCTTGCCCTCGAAGTTCCGCCGCTGCTTCGGCCCCTGGATGCGCAACTCCACCACCACGTCCGGGCCGACGCGGTCGGCGATGCGCTGGAGAATCTGGCGCTGCATTAGCCGCAACTGCGTGGCCCAGTTGGAGTTATCGCAGGCCACATAGACTATCTGGTCGTCGATCTTCACCGGCTGGCAGTGCTGCGCGTTGAGCTCGCCGATAAGCATGTCCCAGTGCCCCATGATCCAGCCGTGCGCCAGGTCTTCCTGCCAGCCGCGCTCGCGGACCGCGCGCCCCAACGCCTGGCCGATGCTGGGGATCTCATAGCTACGCCGCACCGCCCGCCCGTCTGGGCCCGAGGGTTTCGCGGTCCGCGACTTTCCGCCGGCCGCGCGCAGGCGCAGCATCTGCGCGTCCTTCGCCGCCTGGCGCCGCGACTGTGGCTCCTTCTGCGGCGTGCTGTCTTCCACCGCCTGCCGCAGACCTTTGCGCCGGCGCCGTTTCCGGGGCAGCTTCGGCGGGTTGTGCGACAGCGCCCGGGCCGTATCGAACGCGTTCTTGACGATGTCCTCGTGCTCACCGTCTCCAGACATACTCAGGCCCCGACTTTCTCAATCTCCGATACCCTCCCGTGTCCGTCCTCGGATTCGGCAACGGACACGTTGTAGCGCACCGTGGGCACCAGGTTGTCGGGCAAGTCCTCGTCCACCGCGGCGGTGATAAGTACCTGTTCCGCGTCGGCGGCCAGATGCACCATCTTCTCGCGGCGCTTGCGGTCGAGTTCGGCGAAAACGTCGTCGAGGATGAGGATGGGATCCGAGGACTCGTCGCGCAGGAGCTGGAACTCCGCTAGTCGCAGCGCGATCGCGTACGACCACGTCTCGCCGTGGGAGGCGAACCCCTTGGCGGGCTGGTCTCCCAGGTTGAGCCGCAGATCATCGCGGTGCGGGCCGACCAGGGTGATGCCGCGGTCGATCTCGCGGCTGCGCTGGTTGGCTAATTCAGTGAGCATCACCGCCTCCAAGACCCCGCGGTCTGAGGTGTCCACGGTGGAGACGTACTCGACGCTCGCCTCGCGGGATTCCGGCGCCAGCCCGTGGTAGGCGGCGGGGATGTGTTCCCGCAGGGCATCGACAAGCGCCAGCCGGGCGTGGATGACCTGGGCGCCGAGCTGGGCCAGCTGGCCGTCCCACACGTCCAAGGTGTTGAGCGCCGCCGCACCGTCGGCGTCGTCGTAGCCGCGGCGCAGGGACGCGTTGGCGGACTTAAGCAGGGCGTTGCGCTGGCGCAGGACCTTGTCGTAGTCCGCCTTCACGCCGGCCAGGCGCGGGGTGCGCGAGGCGATGATGTCGTCGAGATAGCGGCGCCGCTCGGCCGGCTCGCCGCGGATGAGCGCAATGTCCTCGGGGGAAAAGAGCACGGTTTTGACCACGCCGAGGATCTCGCGCGGGGAGGCCAACTTCGTGCGGTTGATCTGCGCCTGGTTGCCGCCGTGCGGCTTGATGAGCAGGTGCGTGGTCAGCTCCCGGCCCTGGTTGACCGCGGTGCAGCTGACCCGGGCGTTGGCGGCGCCGGCGCGCACCAGCGGGGCATCGCTAGACACGCGGTGCGACGACAGGTGCGCGGTGTAGCCGACGGCCTCGACGATGTTGGTCTTGCCAAAGCCGTTGCGGCCCACGAAGAGGGTGATCCCCGGTTCAAGCTCCAAGCGCAGGGTCTGCCACGACCGGAAGTCACGGATATCGACAGCGCTGAGGTACATGAATGAAGGCGCCGGCCTAGCCCGGCAGGCGGACCGGCATGAGCAGGTAGGTGAAGTCCGTCTCCGGCGTCGGGTAGTTGCCGTCCTCGTCGGCCTCCGGGATCTCGTCCGGCTCCGGCACCATGATGGCCGGACGCGACGGCTCGGTGAAGCCGAACATGACGCGATCGGTGTGGACGACGTTCAGCCCGTCCTTGAGGTACATCGGGTTGAAAGCGATGATCAGCTCGTCGCGGCCGGTAAAGGCGCACGGCAGGGTCTCTTCGGCGGTGCCGGAATCGGATCCGCCGGCAGACAGGATGACCTCGCCCTCGGAGAACTGCATGCGGATCTGCGCGTTGCGGTCGGTGACCAGCGCGACGCGGCGGATCGCTTCCTGCAGCGGCGCGATCTCGACAGTGGCGATGGCGGTGTGCGACTTCGGCAGAAGCGGGTGCACGTTGGGGAAGTCAGCGTCCAGCATGCGGGTGGTGGTCTCGCGGCTTTCGGCGTGGAGGCCGAAGAGGCCGTCGGCACCGATGTTGTCGCCAGCGCCCACCGCGATCTCGATCGGGTTGTTCAGGTTGCTGTCCAGCGTGCGGGCGTTTTCCTGCAGCGTCTTCGCCGGGACGAGCAGCTTCGCCGAGACGTCTTCGGCGACCGGGTCCCACTCAACTGTGCGCATAGCCAGACGGAAACGGTCGGTGGCGGCGAGCTGGATTTCGGAGCCATCGATTTCCATGTGCACGCCGGTGAGCATCGGCAAAGTGTCGTCCTTGCCAGCGGCGGCCACGACCTGGGTGATGGCCTCGACGAACAGCTGCGGATCAATGGTGCCGGTCAGCTCCGGCAGGGTGGGCAGCTGCGGGTAATCGTCGAGCGGGATGAGCGGCAGCTCGAAGCGGGACGCGCCGCAGACCACGAGCACCTTGCTGCCGTCGACCACGCGGACATCGACGTCCTTGTTGGGCAGCACCGCAACGATGCCCGCGATGAGCTTGCCGGCCACGGCGATGGTGCCCGGGTTTTCGATCTCGGCCGGGATCCGCACGCGCGTGGAGACCTCGTAGTCGAAGCCGGCGAGTTCCAAGCCGTCCTCGTCGACCTTGATGAGCATGGCGCGCAGGATCGGCTGCGTCACCTTGGACGGCAGACTGCGGGCCACCCAGCTGACGGCGCCTTCGAAGTCGTCCTTCGCGACGCGGAATGACACATCTTCAGTGGCCATAGCGAGATCCGCTCCTCGGGTCGGGGTTTCCAAATCAAAAGCAGCTACCAACTTACCGCATGCCTCCTACCGTCACGCCGCCAGCGGTAGGGCGCGGAGTCTTGTCACTCGCCGCCCGGGCCGCACGAATTACACACATCCCCATTTCTCCTAGAGATCGGGATTTAAAGAGATAGCAGTAGTAATAGGAGCTGTGGATCCTGTGGATGGCGGCGAAACCGCGAGGTAAATGACAAAACTCGGCTGTGCGGATCCGTGTGATCAGCCTGTGATCAACTCGCCGCGTCTGTGGATAAATTCTTGTAATTCCAATTTGATCACAGCCAGCCCCGTTTGATAACCGGAATGACACATCTGTGATCACAGATCTCTGACCAGCGGCGACTGGGTGTGAAAACCCAGATTGTGATCGATCAGACGAAAACACAACGGTGTAATTACACAGGTGTGAAAATTTCTGTGGACAACCCTTCCCTGCCTGCCACCTGCCGGTTTTACTGTGCGCGGCGCCCGAAAACGACGACACCGCCCACACCCAGTGGATGAGTGCGGGCGGAGAGCGTCAGACCCGGCGGCGAGGACTAGGCCCGGCCGCTTGCCTTGATGCGCTGTGTCAGCGTCTGGATCTCGTCATAGGTGTTGCGGTTTTCTGTCATCTCTTTGCGGATCTTGCGATCCGCGTAGATGACCGTCGTGTGATCTTTTCCGCCGAACTCATCGCCGATCTTCGGCAGGGACAGCTCGGTGAGCTCGCGGCACAGATACATCGCCAACTGCCGGGCGTGCGCCACCGCGCGCTTCTTCCCGGCGCCGGTCAGCGTGGCCACGTCGATGTCGAAGTAATCGGCGGTGACCTCCATGATCGTGGTCGGTGTGATGATGACATTGGACGAATCTGGTGCCAGGTCCCGCAGCGCGATCTCGGCCATCTCCATGTTGATCGGCTCATTGACCAGCGAGGAGTAGGCGGACACGCGGATGAGCGCGCCCTCGAGCTCACGGATCGACGAATCAAAGCGCGAGGCGATGAGCTCTAGCACGGAGCGGTCAATCGTGGTCCCGTCGGACTCCGCCTTCTTCATCAAGATGGCGATGCGCGTTTCTAGGTCCGGCGGCTGGATGTCGGTGATAAGTCCGCCCTCGAAGCGGGTGCGCAGGCGATCCTCCAGTGTGGTCAGCTGCTTCGGCGGCCGGTCGGAGGACAAGATGATCTGCTTGTTCGCCTGGTGCAACGCGTTGAAGGTGTGGAAGAACTCCTCCTGCGTCGACTCCTTGCCCTCCAGGAACTGGATGTCGTCGACCATGAGGATGTCCAGGTTGCGGTAGCGCCGCTTGAACGATTCCTGGCGGTCATCGCGCAGCGAGTTGATGTAGTCGTTGGTGAATTCCTCCGACGACACGTACTTCACCCGCAGGCCTTTGTGCAGGTACTGCGCGTAGTTGCCCGCCGCGTGCAGAAGGTGGGTCTTGCCCAGACCGGAGCCGCCCCAGATGAATAGCGGGTTGTAGGCGCGCGCGGGATTTTCCGCCACGGCCACCGCCGCGCCGTTGGCAAAACGGTTCGACGAGCCGATGACGAAGCTGTCGAACGTGTGATTCGGGTTCAACGATTGGTTGCGCTGCGGGTCCTCCGCCGCGCGCTGCTGGTTCATGCGGTTGGCCGCGCCGCCATCGGCAGGCCCCGCGCCGGCGCTGGAGCCGTAGCCCTGGGATTCGCTTGCCCGCTCGGCTTGCTGCTGGTTGAACTGGTCCGCCAACTCGTCGAGGCTCGCCGGCGCCTGCGCTTGGGTGGGCTGCCATCCGGCCTGCGGTTGTGCCGGGGTGCTGTAGGAATACGCAGGTCCAGCCCCGTAGCCGCCACTGGACGGGGTTTGCTCCGGCGCGGGGTTCGGTGCCGGGCTGGGCGGAGCCGGGTTCGGCGACGCCGCGCTTGCCGATGCCTGCGGGCTCGCCGCCTGCTCCCCTCCTACTTCCTGCTCGGGCGGCGCGACGGTGACGGCGAGGGAAAACGGCCGGCCGAGGGTGCGCGTGAGTGCCTGAGCGATGTGGGTGCCCAGCTCGTCTTCCAAGATGGTCTTCGACTTCATGTCGGGCGCGGCGATGAGCGCGTAGCCGTCCATCATCATGATGGGCCGCGCAAGCTGCAGGTAGAGCCGCTGCGCATGGGTGAAGGCAGGTACGTCGGAGTCGGCGCGCTCCGAGCGCGCGAGAAGATCATCGACGACGGCACGCCAATTGGCATGCACCGCTGACTGGAATTCAGACAT